>CAZOPF010000011.1:0-80691 GCA_964581605.1 uncultured Ardenticatenaceae bacterium | reverse complement strand
GAACGGCCGTAGGGGCGTATGGCCATACACCCCTACGGCCTTGCTATTGTGTATCCGAATGGATACAATATGATCGTGTACACCGTCCTCCGATCTGATGAATTCGACCAATGGCTGACCGGGTTAAAGGATGCCAAGGGCAAGGCGCGTATTGTGGCCCGCATCAAATCGGCCGAATTAGGCAATCTTGGTGACGTAAAACCTGTTGGTGAAGGTGTCAGCGAAATGCGAATTCATTATGGCCCCGGCTACAGAGTCTATTTCACCCAAAGAGGCCGTTTGTTGATATTGCTGTTGGTGGGCGGAGATAAATCTTCTCAGAAACGAGATATTGTGAAAGCCAAAGCGTTAGCAAGCAGGCTCAAGGAGTAGTTTATCATGGAAAACTTTGCCAAATTTGATGCAGCCGATTATTTAGATAGCGAAGAAATGATTGCCGAATACCTGACCGCGGCGCTAGAAGATGAGAACCCCGATGTGTTTCTGGCGGCAATTGCCGATGTTGCCAAAGCGCGGGGCATGAGCGCTGTTGCCCAAAGCGCCGGGCTGGGCCGGGAGAGCCTATACAAAGCATTGGCACCAGGCGCCAAACCTCGCTATGACACCATTCTAAAAGTTCTGCACAGCCTGGGTGTCAAACTAACCGTCACCCCTTGAAACAGGTCTGCCCCCAGGCAGACACCCACGACTACGAGGCAGAAATTGACCGCCTCGTTTACGCTCTCTACGGCCGTACCCCCGCCGAAATCGCCATTGTGAAAGGACGGGCATAACAGTTTTTAGCCAGTTGAGCCAACGCTTAAATCGGCCAACTCATTTTTAGCCGCTTGGGTAAAGGCTCTGGAAATTGTTGCTCAGAAAGAGAAGAACTTCTAACAACTATGACAGTTGGATAGGTGAAGACAACTCATAGCGGTTGAAATCGTGCCTGCAAGCGAAAAGTCGGTCTTCGCCGACTAATCCCCGGTGGATACCAGCCCACAACCAGCCCACGAAGTGCCTGCCCTGAACTCCGTGAAGGGTGGGCTTTGCTATTTGTAGCCGCAGGGCGAAGCGTCGCACGAGCGTCGCGCGGGCGTCGCGCGGGCGTCGCGCGGGCGACATTTCAATCGCCGGGAATTAGGTGGGTATGCGATTGCCGGAAAGAACCCGACAAAATGTCAGCTTATAACCCGTGTACGGTTATAATCACACCACACTGAAATTGGCAGCGGAAAGGAGAAAACAAGATGGCCCGAAAGAAAGTAACCGTCTTAGACATACAAAAACGCAAAGAGCAAAAAGTGCCCCTCACCATGCTCACCGCCTACGACTATTCCGGCGGCATGTTGGTAGACCAGGCCGAAATTGACATCATCCTGGTGGGCGACTCGCTGGCCATGGTCATGTTGGGGCATGAAAACACCGTCGCCGTCACCCTGGATGAGATGCTGCACCACTGCCGCGCCGTGGCTCGCGGCGCCAAACACCCCTTCCTGGTGGGCGACATGCCCTTTATGTCTTACCAGATTGAACCGGCAGAAACGGTACGCAACGCCGGCCGTTTCTTGAAAGAAGCAGGCATGGACGCCATCAAACTGGAAGGCGGGCGGGATGTGGCCCCGGCGGTACAGGCCATCGTCCGGGCGGGCATTCCCGTGATGGGGCATATTGGCCTGACGCCGCAAACCATCTCGCAGTTAGGGGGGTTCAAAGCGCAGGGCAAAACGGCCGTCGCCGCCCACCGCCTGCTGCAAGACGCCCTCATCCTGGAAGAAGCAGGCTGTTTTGCCATCGTCCTGGAAGCCGTGCCCGCCCCCGTCGCCGCCGCCATCAGCCAACGGCTGCACATCCCCACCATCGGCATTGGCGCGGGCGCGGGCTGCGATGGGCAGGTGCTGGTCTACCACGACCTGCTGGGCCTGTTCGACCGTTTCACCCCCAAATTCGTCAGGCAATACGCCCGCGTCAACGAGGTCATCGTCAATGCCCTCACTGCCTACCGCGACGATGTGGTCAACGGCCGTTTCCCCACCAACGAACACACCTACCCCATGGCGGAAGCGGAAGTGGCGGCCTTCCAACGGTTGCTAGAGGAAAATTCGTGATGCGTGATGCGTGACCCGTGAACCAATCCATCACGCATCACCCATCACCCACCACGCACCACACCATGAAGATCGCCATCATCGGCATCGGCGCCATGGGCAGCCTGTTTGGGGCACATTTGCAGCCATATGCAGATGTGACCTTGCTCGGCGAATGGCCGGAGCAGTTGGCGGCCCTGCGCGAAAATGGGCTGCTGGTGGAAATGGCTGACGGCCGTACCGACGGCCGTACTTACCACACCCCCCTCCGCGCCACCAACATCATCGCCGATGTGGCCCCCGCCGACCTGGCCCTCATCCTGGTGAAAAGCCACAAAACGGCCGCCGCCGCCAACGTCGCCCGCCAGCTATTGGCCGATGACGGGCTGACGCTGACGCTGCAAAACGGCCTGGGCAATCTGGAAACACTCGCCCACGAACTGACGCCTCACCCGGCCGCTTTAGGCGTCACCTCGGCCGGGGCGGCTATGGCCGGGCCGGGGCATGTGCGTGTGGCCGGGATGGGGCACACTTACCTGGCTCCACCCACCGGGCCGGGCGCCCACATCACTCTGGCCGAAGTCGCCGCCCTGTTTCAACAGGCCGGTTTCCCCACCTACCTGACGGATAATCCCATCAGCCTGGTGTGGGGCAAACTGGCGATCAACGCCGGGATCAATCCGCTGACGGCGCTACTGCGCGTGCCCAACGGCTATCTGGCCGAAAACCCGGCAGCGCAGGCGATTATGGCTCAGGCGGCCAATGAAGCGGCCGCCGTCGCCCAGGCACAGGGCATCAAGCTGCCCTATGCCGACGCCGCCCAACGCGCCCTGGACGTGGCGCGGGGCACGGCCACCAACCAATCCTCCATGCTGCAAGACATCCTGCGCGGGGCGCGGACGGAGATTGAGGCGATCTGTGGCGCGGTGGTGGCTTACGGCCGTGCCTACCACGTGCCCACCCCGGCCAATGAAGTGTTGTTGAGAGAGATACAGAGAGTGGAGAGTGGCGATTGGCAATTGGCGATTGATGTGCCGGCGATAATCTCTCATCTCCAATCGCAAATCGCCAACATATCTAACCAGGAGGGGAGGCTTTAGCCGATTGTTTCGGCTAAAGCCTCCCCTCCGTAAAGGAATCGGTATGATAGTCACTGGAGATATTAGCGAAGTTCGCCAGATTCGGGAAAAGGAAATGGGGTCTACCTGGGGGCTGGTGCCGACAATGGGGTATTTGCATGAGGGGCACCTGTCGCTGGTGCGGCGGGCGAAAGAGGAAAATGGGTTCACGGCCGTGACCATTTTCGTCAACCCCACCCAATTTGCCCCCACCGAAGACCTGAGCAGCTACCCGCGCAATCTGGAACGGGACCTGGCGCTGCTGGCAGCGGAAAGGGTAGACCTGGTGTTTACGCCCACCGACGCCACCATGTACCCGCCAGATTTCCAGACGGCTGTGACCGTCGGTCAGGTCGCCAAACCATTGGAAGGGGCATCCCGCCCCACCCATTTTCAAGGGGTGGCGACGGTGGTTGCCAAACTGTTCAACATCATTCAGCCCACCCGCGCCTACTTTGGGCAAAAGGACGCTCAACAAACGGTGGTGCTGCGCCAAATGGTGCGCGACCTCAATTTCAACCTGGAAATGGTCATTTGCCCCACTGTGCGCGAAGCCGATGGTCTGGCGATGAGTTCACGCAATGCCTACCTCTCGCCGGAGCAGCGGCAGGCAGCCACTGTGTTGTACCGGGCGCTTACGGCCGTTTCCGATGCCTATATGCAGGGCGAACGCGATGGCAACCGCCTGCGCCAGATCATGGCCGCCACCGTCGCCAGCGAACCGCTGGCCCGGCTGGACTATGCCAGCGCCGCCCACCCCCTGACGCTGCAAGAACTGGAACGGGTGGAATCCGGTGCCTTGTTTTCTCTGGCGGTCTTTTTTGGCAAAACGCGGTTGATAGATAACATGGTAATTGGGTAATTGGGTAATTGGGTAATTGGGTAATTACCTGATTATCTTCTTGATTCCTTCATCAAGTGAGATCGCCGTCCCCCAACCAATCCGTTCACGCGCATGGGCAGCGTTGGCAATTTGTACCTCAATTTCGCCGGGGCGGGAGGGGAGGGCGCCGGACAACGGCCGTCCACCCCGCCCCACTAATTTGTACACCAGCTGCACCACGTCAAGCAGGCTGGCTGTTTGACCGCTGCCTAATTCCACCGTTTCCCCTGGCATGAGGGATGCGCCTGACATAGCGGTCAGTCCGGCGGCGACATCGGTCACGTAAATCCAGTCACGCTGCTGTGCGCCGGCGGTCATGGGAAAGTCCTGCCCGGCGCGGGCGGCGGCGAGGGCGGCGGGGATGAGGTTGCGCGGCGATTGGCCTGGCCCGTAAGCCTGGAAGATCATCGCGCCGTGAATGGGCCAGTTTTGAGTACGGCCGTACATCTCACAAAAGTTCCAGGCGGCCGCTTTGCTGGCAGCGTAGACGTTCATGCTTGCCCGTTCGCCGGGGGTGCGGGCGATGATCAGTTGCCGGGTGGTGAATGTCTTTTCAAAACAGGCACGGAGCAGGTTGAGGGTGCCGGTGAGGTTGTGGCGCACGGCCGTCTCCACCGGCAAAAAGGGATCAGCCACCCCCACCGCCGCCAGATGAATGACCACATCGGGCCGGGCATCCCGTATAGCCCGCACCGTCAGTTGCCAGTTGCGCAGATCGGCATAGACCACATCTATTTGAGGGCGCACGGCCGTGAGCGCTGGCGGCCAACCCGATTCCGCATATCCCTCACGCGCCAGTGCGGTTACCACATACCCCTGCTCCACCAAATAGGGGAGCAGCGCCCGCCCGACAAAGCCTGTAGCACCCGTAACCAGAACACGCTGTTGTGTCAAATGATCTCCTCGATGAGCCGGGGCAGGCGCTCCACATCCTGGCCCAGATACAAATGGTAGACGGCCGTTTGCCGGGATAATTGCTCCATCACATCCACATGCGCGTTCAGAGCGGCCGTATCCCACCGGTCAGCACTTTCTTCTAACAGGCGCACCAGAGCGACAGCGCGGTGGGCCGGTTGCAGGTGGCTGCATGGTTGAGCCGTTTCAATTTTTGGCAACAAAATGCAGTGCGCCAGGGCGGGTTCTGCCCACTGGCCTCTGGTGAGCTGCTGGCCAGAAATGTTGACTTTGGCGGAAAACGGGCCACTCTGGAGCCACTGTTTCAATGGCGGCAATAAATCAAAGGTAAGGGGGCGAATGCTGACGCCGCCAGGCGTGGGCAAGGCGTACAGGCCATCGGCCCGCTTTTCCAGAAGTAAAATGTCATTGGCTAATAATTGCCAGCCGCCCAACAACAGGCTGAGTCCTGACGTGGTTTTGCCGCTGCCCGACGCGCCAACAAGGAGAACCGCACGGCCGTTCCGGGCGGCCGCAAACGCATGAACCAGGTAATATCCCTGCCGCCGCAAAGCGGGGGCCAGGCTGGTGAAGGTGATATCCTCCAGACGGCCGTAGGCCAGCGCGGGAGCCGTCACAACACCGGAAATGGTGTTGGCCCGCAAAGAAGCAGGTAGCGTTTCCATGTTCCCATGCTCCTTGCTACTTTGGACTTTTGCTGCGAAATTGAAAGCCAGCGGCGTTTGCACCAAAGCGCCATCGTGGTAATGCAGCCAGACTGTGTCTGCATCGGCCGTATACACAGACAATACGCCTATGTCATCTGGCAGCGGCCGGAAGTCGGTGAAAAAAGGGGAGGTGCCGGGCAAAGAGGGAAGTTCATCCACCAGGGCCAGTTGCAGGTGTATGTCTATCTGAGACGGTTCATCCACCAACCAGCCCGCAAACAGCCGCTGCCATTCCTGGTTTACGGCCGTATTGTCACTCTCCAGGTGGATGCAAAGGCGGTGCAATTGGAAGTACATAGGGGGAGTTTAGTAGCAGATAGGTAACTGTTCAAGTGTGCCGTTCCCGGTGACTTTCTTCAAGAGGGGGGATGCTATTTATCACTATTCGGGCATGAGTAAAAGATTTATAGTCAGAAGGGAGATACTCGTTTTGTGCCTCCACAGGTGAAATATGATTACTTTAGATAAACCTATTTATTTGACGGAAAAAGGCAAAGCTGATCTGGAAACAGAGCTGACTTACCTGCAAAATGAGAAGCGCATAGAAACTATCGCCCGCTTGCAAGAAGCCAGAGGGGGGGGCGATTGGATGGACAGCACCGAGCATATGCTTATTGAGGAAGAGCTGGCTTTTGTGGATGCTCGCATACAAGAGATCAGCTATATGCTTGACCATGCCCAACTGATTGAGCCGGGTAATGAAGATAACCGGGTAGATGTGGGCGAAACGGTGATCATCCAGACTGAGGATGGTGAGATGGAAGAGTACACCATTGTGGGCGTGGCTGAAGCTGACCCCGGCAGAGGTTTTATTTCTAATGAGTCGCCGTTGGGACACGCTTTGTTACACCACAAAGTGGGCGATGAGGTGGTCGTCAATGCGCCCATGGGGGAATTGCATTACCGCATTGTGGCGCTGGCGTGAGGGCGATTGCACCTGATAGGTAAGTAACTATGCCGTAATTATGTAATTGAGTAATTTGGTAATTAGCCGCTTCAATTACTTAATTACCCAATTACCCAATCGCTAACTTATTTGCAAAGGATCCCTAAGGAATCTACCAGGTGCAACTGCCAATGGGCTGCGGTATACTTGGCGTGTCAACTGGCGTTTAGATGGAGTGAGCGCCAAATTTTATGACGGGACGAGAGTATGCCTGGGAAGCCAATTTTACGATGGTATCTTTTAGCCAGTGTTGTACTGGCTTTTTTATTGTGTGGTGGTCTGGTTGGGTGTGGTCAAAACGGTGAAGGGGAGACGGCCGTGCCTGATGCTGCACCGGCCCTGGCGGCCATATCTACGGCCGTACCCACACCATTGCCAGCCACAGACGCACCACCGGCTACACCGACGGCCGTGCCCACCCGCACCCTCTCACCCACACCCACACACACGCCCATCCCCACCGAAACCCCCACACCTCTGCCCACGCCCACGCCGACTTTGCCACCTGTCCCCGCCGAAGTGTATGTCAATGGGGTCGCACCGGGCTGGTTTGTGCTGCTGCCAGAGGAAACGATGCAGCGGTCACGCGAAATCTGGGCGCAAGGCCAGGAGCTAGGACGTGACCCTCACCGCTTCTCCAAAATCGGCGACAGCATTGTGGACACCCATGAATTTTTCACCTGGTTTGACGATGGCAACTATGATTTGGGCGACTATGCTTATTTGCAAGGGGTGATTGATTATTTTGCGGGGTCATACGGCCGTGAAGGGGTGGCGCTCAAAGTAGGGCTAAACAGCGCCGCTGTCACCGACCCGGCATGGGCGGATAAGGAGCTATGTTATGCCAACGAATCGCCGCTGGCTTGCGAAATCCGCCTGAACAACCCGGCCATTTTGCTCATCCACTTTGGCACCAACGACTACTCTGGCTCTTACGAAGGCAACATGCGCGAGATTGTGGAATATGCCCTGGCGGAAGGCATCGTGCCCATCCTGATCACCAAAGCCAACCGCATTGAGGGGAGCAATTATCACAACAACGTCTTGCGCGAGTTAGCGGCCGAATACCACATTCCGGTGTGGGATTTTGATGTGGTGGCAGAGACGCTGCCGGGGCGTGGCCTGGAACAAGACGAACACCATATGACCTTCAACCAGCGCCCCGTCTATAACAGCGACCTGTTCATCTACACCGGTTACGGCGCGTTCAACCTCACCGGGTTGATCGTGCTAGATACTTTTCTGCGGGAAGTGATTATTCAGGAATAGGATCACGGATTTAACGGATGTGACGGATTTTCACGGAAAGACAAAATAAAACCGTGAGAATCCGACCAATCCGCATCATCCGTGATCCTATAGAACCGCTAACTCTGGCAATACCACATCTTCCCAGATGCGTTGTTTGGGTTGGCGGGCTTCTACAATCATAGGCAGGCCACCGGCGGGGGACATGGTGATGAGGGCGTCGGGCTGTACGGCCGTGCCTTCCACCAGACGCAGCCGGTAACGTTGGGCCATCGTCGCCAGGATCAACTGCGCTTCCATCATCGCAAACGAATTGCCGATGCACACACGCGGCCCGCCGCCAAAGGGCATGTAGGCGTATTTGGGCAGCGCTTTTTCCATCTCCGGTGTCCACCGTTCCGGTGAGAATTGTTCCGGGTTGGGGAAGTGGTACGGCAGCCGGTGCATGACGTAGGGAGCAATGAAAATGGTGTTCCCCTGGGGGATGGTGTAACCGCCAATTTCCACATCGGTCAGGGGGGTACGGCCGTTCAAAATCCAGGCCGGTGGGTACAGCCGCATCGCCTCTTTGATCACTTGCAGCGTGTATGGTAGCTGGGGCAGATCGTCCAGCGTGGGGGTACGGCCGTGCAAAACTCCGTCCAACTCTTCATGTAATTTTGCTTCCGCGTTCAGGTTTTGAGAGAGCAAATACCACGTCCAACTCAGCGCATTAGAAGTCGTTTCATGCCCGGCGGCAAATAGCGTCGCCACTTCATCACCTAACTGGCGATCATCCATAAAACCGCCATCTTCATCCCGCGCCAGCATGAGCATGGAAAGCAGGTCGCCATTGTCGGCAATTTCCCCGTGTACGGCCGTTGCCCGGCGTTCAGCAATGATGCGTTCTATCGTTCGGCTGTAGTCGGCTATGGCCCGCTGGCGTTTGCGGTTGCCTGCCGTCGGCAGCCAGGAAGGCAGCATAAAACCACGCCGGTAGTCCCCATTTGAGACCGCCTGTAAATCGTGAATGGCGCGGCCAACGGTCACGGCCGTGTCCTCCGTTTCCGTCACCGCATCCGCATCAAACAACGTTCTGGAAACAATGTGCATCGTCAGCCGCATCATATCCTCGGCCACATCGCGGCGCTGCCCATCCTGCCAATCCGCCAACAGATGGTCGGTATATTCCACCATCACATCCGCATAAGCCCGGATGCGCTTCATGTGAAAGGCGGGCTGCGCCAGCCGCCGCTGCCGGGCGTGGAATGCCCCTTCGCTTGTTACCAGTCCATTGCCCAAAAATTGCCCCAAAATCTGGCGGTCCAGAGCCGCTTTTTCAAATTTATCTGCCTGTGTCACCAGCACTTCCCGCACATAGTCTGAATCGGCCAGCAAATAAGTGTGATAGTGCAATAACTGGAAATGGGTCATGCCACCGTAGTTTTGCGCCAGTTGCAGCAAAAATCCAGGTGGGTCCGCGCCAAATTCGCGCAAGCTACCCAATAAAAAGTGCCCCTTGGGGCCAGGGGGACGTTTCACGACCATACGATTTACTCCTTTTAGAGATAATTGACAGAGTGTTGATTTATCAATGAATCGTCAATAAAATAATGCGAATCGTTGTATGTGTCAACCGGGAATTTTTCCGGTCTGTTGCAAACTCGACACGTGTTGAAAAAGACAAGACCCGAAGGGTTTTTGAAACCCCTCGGGTCTTTAGAGGAAACATCATGGAAAAAGTAGACCGCCGCATTCGCCGTACCCGCACGCTGCTGGGCCAGGCATTACGTGACCTGATTGTGACCAAACCGTATGAAACCATCACCATTCAAGAAATTACCGACCAGGCTGATTTGAACCGGGCTACCTTTTATCTGCATTACGCTAACAAAGAAGAGCTATTGATGGATAGTCTGGAGAGCCAATTTGATGCCCTGGTGGCGCAAATGGAAGCAGAGAAGAACGGCCGTCCCCTATGGGAAAATCCGGCTACGATTCGCATTATTTTTGAATATGCGGCCGAAAATGCGGCCTTGTTCAAAGTGCTGTTGGGACCTCAAGGGCAAGGCTACGTGATGTACCGCGTTTTGGCTTATATTTCCCAGGTGGATGAAGAGGAGCTACAGGCAGCTTTTGGCGAAGATGGGCTGCCCATACCCCATGCGATCCTGGCGCGGCATTTTGCCGGGGCGTTGTTTGCGCTCATTGGCTGGTGGCTGGAACAGGATATGCCCTATTCACCCACCTATATGGCGGAGACTATCCAGCAGCTTTGTATGGTGGGCTTTGTGCCGGTGCTGGCTGAGGTGGAGGGAGCAAATTGAACCAGGTCATCCGGGCAAAACTGGCCGCGCCGGCCGCCTGGGAATGGCTGGCAACGACGCGGCAGGCACGGATACTGCATCTGTTTGACCATGCCTGTAATCTGGTGAATGAACACGGCCGTGTCCTTTCTATAGTCTCTGAACAAATTGGAGCCGGCCCGTTCCATATCGTCCTCAAAGATTGGATCGCTGTTGTTTATCCTGACAGCCTGGAAATAGGGGAGTGGCAGATAGATATGAACCAGGCATTGCGCTGGGAGCCGCGTGTGAATTGGGAGCGGCTGCGGGCGCACACGGCCGTCTGGCAACCCCACATCCCGCATATGCAGACAATCGTGCAGCACTACCGAACACAACTGGGGCTGGACACGGCCGTGTGGCAACCGCTACTACAGGCAGGATTAGATCGGTTGTTGGTGGGAATTCGGGCAGGAGACACGGCCGTTATCCAGACAGGCGTGGCCCAATTAGCGGGGCTAGGGCCAGGGCTGACGCCCGCCGGGGATGATGTATTGCTGGGGGTGATGTATGGGCTGTGGGCAACTAGAGCGGCAGAGGTGGTACGGCCGTCAGTAAATGCGATAGTCGAGGCAGCTTGCCCTGAGCCTGCCCATGGGGCCGTGCCCCGCACCACCACCCTTTCGGCGGCCTGGCTGCGGGCGGCAGAGAGGGGTGAGGCCGGTGCGGTGTGGCATGAGCTGGGTCATCGGTTATCGGTAAACGGTAATCAGTGGGAGGAGACGGTAGGGCGAATTTTGGAGACGGGGCATAGTTCGGGGGCGGATGCGTTGTGGGGGTTTACGGCCGTTGTGAGTTTATTTTGATGCAAAGAGGCAATAAGGAGCAAAGAGAAAAAGATGGAACGACAAAACATTTCCAGCGGCGCGCCGTGGGAAGGGACGGTAGGGTATTCGCGGGCCGTGCGGGTGGGGCCATGGGTGGTGGTGGCAGGCACTACGGCCGTAGACGAAAACGGCCAGACGGTATGCCCTGGCGACCCTTACGGCCAGACCCGCTACATTTTGCAGAAGATTGAGCGGGCGTTAAAAGAGGCGGGCGCCAGCCTGAACGACGTGGTACGGACCCGGATGTTTGTGACCCAAATTGGGGATTGGCAGGAAGTTGGCCGGGCGCATGGTGAATTTTTTGCAACCATCCGCCCGGCCGCGACCATGGTGGAAGTGAACCGGCTCATCTCCCCCGATCTACTGGTGGAAATTGAAGCAGATGCGGTTTGTGCCCCTTCGTAACCGTGCAGTCATTATGTAATTGAGTAATGTGGTAATTAGCCGCTTCAATTACTTAATTACTTAATTACCCAATCGCTAACTTATTTGCAAACGATCACTTAGAAAGCATTACCGCCCAGGCTCACGACCAATGATAAAATCATGCTGAGGGCAATCACAATACCAAACACGATCATGACTATTTCAGCTTTGGATCGTTTGCGATTGTAGATGCGGTCATGCACAGAGCGTTTGGGCATCTGCTTAGGTGGCTCGCGCCGTTTTCTATTTTTAGCCATCAAAAAACTCTCCTTGAAATCAAAAAAAAATGCGGCGGGAGTATAACACAAAGTCACGGGCATATTCCAGTAATGATCTATGCCTTGCCACCCCTTTATCCAACAGAGGGCAGCGACCTGGCTAACACTTTTTTGCCAGTGTTGGGAAGCCTGCCACCATTGACGGTTGATTGATAACAGACACGGCCGTTATCCAGGTAACGGCCGTTTTTTGTGCCTCATGGAGATTGATCTTCGTCGGCATGTCAGGGTTGGCGCAAAATAGATATTCATAACACAAAATTATAATGAGGTTTACCGAACCGGCTGTAAAGCCCGCCAGAGGGGGCCGTCCTGGCGCACACCACGCCGATCCAGGTCGCTGGTGGCCAGCACCACGCTTTCGGCGCAGCGAGCAGTGAGGCCGCGAATAAGGCGGGCCAGCAGTTCATTGCGAATCCGGTAATCTTCTTCCACCGTCCACGGCCGTGACACATCATAACTCTGCGCCAGCACAAAGGCGTTGCTCAGGGGTTGGTTGGGGATGTCCCACCAGCCAGTGGCGGCCGTTTCCAGCCACACCTGCACCCGCACCGGGCCGCCCGCCAGCAAATAGCCATACATCGTGGAAACGGTGATGCCGTCCGGGTCGGGCGGGTCGCCCAGGTCAGGCGGATTGGCCGTCACCAACCCATTGTTGATGCCGTCAATAAAAGCCGCGCCAATTTCCGCCGATGTCTTGAAACCTATCGCCTCAGCCGATTGGCGCAGGCGCGTGGCCGCTTTCACCAGCCAGTCGCACACGGCCGCGCCCGCCATATCCGGCTCTGGCTGGAAACGTTTTTGCGATAGCAGTTGGAACAAGTCATGCAAACTGTGATCTAAAGGCAAATTAGCGTCTACCGCTTCCAACCACAGGCGTAATTCTTCAACCAATCCCACCAGATCAAAGCCAACCCGCTCCACCAGGCGCGGCGGCAGTTCGCTGATGGGCAGCAAGTCGGGCACATCGGGGCGGTAGAGCCGTTCGGTGAGCAGTTCGGCGCGGGCGGGATCAAACCCATGCAAGGTGAGGGTGAGCGCTTCGGCCACGTCATAGGCAGATGGATGCACGTCCCAATCGGGATGGGCCAGCGCCAGCCAGGTGAGCCAGGCGCGCACACGTGGCTCGTCACGTGGGCTGGAACGGCGGCGTAGTTCGCGGTAGGGCAGCCCGGCTTCTTTCAGGGCGTTGCCAAGCAGGTAACGCAGCGCCCCATCCAGGTACGGGGTGATGATGGCGATGTCGGCGGGAACGAGTCCCCGTTCGGCCATCAATTCGGGCAGGAAACGGGCCATGTTTTGCACCATTTCGCGGCGGTAACGGCCGTACACCACCCCACTGATCACCTCTTTTGCCAACGCCGTTGGTTTGTCTGTAAACAACAAAAAGTTCTCCACGAGATTCGCCACATTTTCCAACCCGGGCGTGGTAGTGAAACTGTCGCTGAATTGAAACTGGTACACACTACGCTGATAAAATCGGCGCGCCCCGTCGGGGTCGGCCGCCAGGAAACGTTTGTAACCGCCACCGCCATCGTAGGCGACGGCCGTTGTCTGCGTCACACCCATCAATTCGCTCACAAAATTCTGCCCGGCGGGCGTCTGCTCCTCCATGTTATCCACAATCAGATGGCGATACCGCTCCCGAAAGTAGTTCTTGAACACCTCGTGATGCACCAGTTGTGTGTCAAACACCCGCACCGCCAGCGACAGGTCTAGTAAACCATTGTCCCGGCATGATTGGCGAAAAGTACGGGCGGCTTTGGCCGCGTCATCCAGATGCAGCAGCCGCTCTGGCTCTCCCGTCCAGGTGCGTTTTTGTCGTTCAATGGCCTCTTCCAGGCTCAGGCCATTCAACGCCGCCCGGTTGAGTGTATCCAAAAGTTGGCTGACAATTTGCTGCGGCCGTAGGCGTAAATCAGCAAACGCCCCCTCGTGCAGCATGGGCGTAATGACGTGCCACATCAGCAGTTGCGCCAGGTCATAGCTGAGAAAAGTGGGCGGACGATACGGGGTGGTGAAGCCCGACGGCCGTGCCACCAACGGCCAAAACAACTCCACCATCTCCTGCGCCATCTGGTTATAGGTCGTAATTTTCAGGTCGGCATACGGCCCCAGCCCTGATTGATGCACGGTATCCAGGTACGGGTTAGCATGGTCCGGCTCCGCCACCATCACCAAAATCGTATAGGCCGGTTCCCCCATAGTCAACAGCCGGATCAACCGCTGCTGCAAAGCCGTCGTCTTGCCCGTGCCCGCCGCGCCCAGCAAAAAACTGGTCTGCATGGCGGCTATCGCTTCTTGTTGCATAACTGTTAGTTCTATCAAGGCTAAACATCCCGTGGTGTGATCAGTAAATCAAGGCCAACAAGCACTTCCTGAATACGACGAGTGGAAAGCGAACCGATTTTCTCCACCAGTTGAATTTTGTCTACGGTAATAATTTGGGAAACATTGACCACACTTTGTTTCGGCAAATTGGCCTCACCTTGATTCAACAATACATTAGCTGGAGAATTGGCTTGTTGCAAATTGGAGGTAAGCGCACAAACTAGCACCGTATTGATCCGGCTTTGGTTAAAAACGTTGTTCTGAATAACCACCATCGGCCGCACAAATCCTGGCGCTGATCCCGCCGGATCCCCGAGTTCTACCCAAAAAACATCCCCTTGCCGGATTACCATTCCGCCTCCAATAACCGGCGATAGTGGGGACGTAATTGAACTAAAAACTCCTGCTCCGCCGGATCCGGGCCATCTTTGTACGCTTCATTGATGGCATCCAGCAATTTTTGATTCTGGTACTGCTCAATAAAAGCTTCGGCCGCCAGTGTAAAAAAGTGACTGCGGGAGATATTCAATTCACGGGCGATCTCATCTACTTGTTCAAATAGTGATTCTTGCAAGGAGATAGCTGTTTTTGTATTAGCCATAATTCATACCATTCTTCCCCTTATAAGTATAACCTTTGGTATGCAGTAGTATAAAACAAATCTGACCAAATAAAAAGCCCGGCAAATGCCGGGCCTTCTCTTTACTGATTACTGATGACCGTTTACCGATTACGGGTATGTATACGCATCCCCCATCAGATAAGCCAACAAATGCGCCATATCTTGTGGGTTACGGCCGATCGTCAACGGGAAACTCGTTGGCATCAGGCTGGGTGTAGCACACGGCCCCGCCGGACATTCCGGCGAAATAAACAGGTTGGGATCCAGAATGGATGAATAAATGTAATCTTGTGCCGAAAAGCCCTCAATCCGCTCTGCGCCATTGGTCGCAATATCGGTCAAAGAAGGGCCAACGGTGGCCGCCGCGCTGCCATCCGGCAGGCCATGGCAGGCATTACAACCGTAGCTCAGGTAAGCGGCCGCACCCAATTCCGCATCACCGGCTACAATTTCTACCGGATCAGTTATGCTCTGGAAAGCGGCAGCTCCACCCGGCGCCAAATCCGGCCAGGGGAATGTAACTGGCTCTTCGGCACATAACTCTTCGCTACCCCAGTTTAAGACATAATTGGTCACGTTCTGCACCTGATCGGGGCGCATGGGGCCGCCAAAATCACTTAACCAGGCGGGCATAATAGCTCCCCGGCCGGCCGCTACTGTTTTCAGGATCAAATTCTCTGTGGTCCCCTGCCAGCCCAAATCAATCGAACGGCGGGGGGGATTGCCGCAGAGCAAAAAGTAATTGTTCAGGGGCAATCCCAGGCAGTTCGGTTCACCCTGGGCATCACGGCAGCCGCTTTCCGGGCCAGACTCTGCCTTCCCGTCTACGCCATGGCAGGTGACACAGTTATTGGCAAACAATTCCGCGCCTTCTTCAATGGAACGGCCGTGCGCCGCCCCCGTAAAATCTTCCAACCGCGTCGGTTCACGCAGCGCCGCATACCCCAACACAATCATCGTCAGCATAAAAGCAACGGTTCCGATTACAACTTTTACTTGCATCTATCTTTCCCCGTTTTTCAGTAAACGGTCATCAATAATCAGTAATCGGTAATCGGCCATGTTACCGTTTACCGCTCACCGATTAGCGATCACCGGTTCTTAACAGTTCTTATTCAGGAACTGACATTCTTCCTCATACAACGAATCTTCATGGCGATAACCAACAGCCTCATCGGAACGGATCAGGAACTCATCAGGATTTTGTGGGTTCACCACTTCGTAGTACAGCGTGAGTTTCACCATGTTGTCCTGTTCCTGAGTGATGCGCAGTTCGGCGTAGGGGTTGGGCATCGCATTATCTGTAAAGTGATTGGCATAACGCACTTCGCCATTTTCCAGCACTTCTTCTTCGCATGGATGCCAGTCATAAGGCAGGTCAGGGTTGCCATCGCCTAGCTTGCAACTTTGCCGGTACATAGAGTTATAAAAGACGGCCAACGCCCGCGTCAGATGCGGGTTACCTGGTACCTCCTGCCCCGGCACAAATGTTTCGCCTGCTGGTAAGAATTCGTAGGGTACGCCTTTCAATACACTTGGGCCTTCTTGCGGCAGCACCCCCTGAGACACTTCCCGTTCCGGCGAACTTTCCACGCGGAATTCCGGTGTTCCCATCCAGTTAGAAACCAACATGAAGGCGATAAACAGGAATGAAACAGAGAGGCCAAAGCGACGGTCAGCATAACGGCGGCTCTTACCCACCTCAAAATAAGGCATGACGATGAATGAAACCAGCAGCAAGGGAATAAAACCAACCACAATGGTTTTGGGCGCTAATTTCAGCCAGCCCTGTGACCAGGAAAGGTACCAGGGCGCCACCACGTGCAGCGGCGTTACCACCGGATCAGCATGGGTTTCCAGCGGCGCATCCCAGAACCAGAGCGAACCGGCAATCAAGAACAAGGTTAACAGCGCCGTCCACATCAATTCATTGGTCAAAATATCGGGCGTAAAGTAGGTACGTTCATCTTTGGGTACCCGTTTGGCCGTATCTTCACCAATCTCTTCGCGCCCTGGCGGCAACGACAGGCCATGCAAAATAACTTTGTAATAGTGGACAAAGAAGAAGACACCCAACAGCAGCGGCATTAGCAAGACATGGAATAAATACCAGCGCAACAACCCACCAGCACCCAAGGCCGGGCCACCCTGCAAGATAAAGAGAACGGTCTGATTAACCTGGGGAGGGGCCGGCGCAGCTTCCGCGCCAGAGAGGAAGACGGTCAAAGCCCAGTAAGCCAGTTGGTCCCAGGGCAGCAAATAGCCGCTAAAACTGAGGAGAGCGGTGAGCGTGAGCAAAATAACACCGGTGGCCCAAGTGAACTGGCGCGGTTTTTTGTAGCTGCCGGTGATAAAGGTGCGCAACATGTGCAACGCCACCACCAATACCATCACTTCCGCGCCCAGACGGTGCATATTGCGCATCAACTGGCCCAGAGGCACATTGCTGAGGATATTCCACATATCGCCATAGGCAATGAGTGGGCTGGGGGTGTAGAAAATCATCAGCAAGATGCCGGTGATCGTTTCCCAGACCATCATGAAAGTGGAAAGCCAGCCTAAACGAAAAGTGGGGTAGATATGGGTTACTTCGGTGTGGTAAAAGCTGGGGCGGATGTGGAACCAAAAGCCATCGGCGTGGGGGCGCAGACGCGGATTGGGGCGGCGTGGTTCGTCGCCACGCAGTGCGCCGCGAATATCGCTGATATTCATACCGGCGGTGATGCGCTCTACCACTTCGTCGGTTTTGGTCACAAGGGCTTGTTTGAGGCCCATCTCGCTAATTTGTTCAAAAATGGTAGCCATTCTTACTCCTTACACCTGTTATATCCTATGCCTCTTGACCGATTATGGACAGGCTCCGGCAAAATCACAAAGTAAGGTTTGTGTCGGGCCGGTTTTCTTGGCGGAGGTGTCAACGCTGATAAAAACGGCGTTGTCTGGGATAGGTACGGGCTGGTAAAAGCCATTGACTTCTGGGGAAAGGGTGTTGGGGATGGGGGTACGGTCGGCGTCCAGGAATTCTAGTTGGAAGCGGTCGAGGGTACGCGGGGCGGGGGATTCGATGCGACGGCCGTCCAGCCGATACTTCGACCCATGACAGGGGCACTCATAGCGGTTGTTGGCTGGCGTCCAGGCATAAATGCAGCCCAAATGGGTACATACCTTGTAGATGGCTAATACCCCTTTGAACGTTTCACCATCTTCATCGGGAGCCAGCGCGAACAGTTCGTTTGGTTCATCGGAGTCTAGCTGCACCAGCCAGAAACGGCCGTCTGGGAAATTACCCGGTGCGGCATTGATTCCGGGAATTGAATCTACAGGCAAGACAAATTTGCCACCAAACTCCCCTTCCCGAAACCGGGGAATCAAAAACCAGACCAGTAACCCGGCAAACTGCGCCAGGTACAGGGCGATGGATGCGCCCCAAATGTAATACAAAAATTCACGTCGTGAGATGCCGCCGCTTTGCGCGTCAGCGCCAATTGCTGCCTCTGCCATATGGCTATTCTCCTGACCTACTATATTGTCTAACTATCTTTTTTCAGAGTTCTGTGTGAACCTGCCAGGGTTTTGGGTTCAGACATACTGTGTGCAATTTGTCACAAATGGGATTATAACAAACAATGTTGGGATAACAAGAGAAAGATGGGCGCTAAGAGACTTGAACTCCTGACCTCTTCGGTGTAAACGAAGCGCTCTAACCAACTGAGCTAAGCGCCCTTGTTAACGATACCTCAAATTATAACCATTGTGCCCAAAGCGGCAAAAGTTGCTAGTGGCTGGTAGCTGGTGGCTGGTTGTTAGTACCAGCCACCAGCATCATTTTAGATGCGCGGTAACACAATGCTTTGCTGCTTCTGGTATTTGCCTTTGCGGTCGGCGTAAGAAATCTCGCATACCTCGTCCGATTCAAAGAACAACACCTGGGCAATGCCCTCGTTGGCATACACACGGGCCGGTAGTGGCGTAGTATTTGATATTTCCAGAGTCACATACCCTTCCCATTCCGGTTCAAATGGGGTGACGTTGACAATGAGGCCACAACGAGCATAGGTAGATTTGCCCAAACATACGGTCAGGACGTTGCGCGGGATGCGAAAGTATTCCACTGTTTGCGCCAGCACAAAAGAGTTAGGCGGTATCACACAAATATCCCCTTCAAAATCAATAAATGACTTGGGATTGAAATGTTTGGGGTCCACTATGGCCGAGTGAACATTGGTAAATATCTTAAACTCGTTGCTTACCCGAATGTCATATCCATAGGAGGACAAGCCATAAGAAATGACCCCTTCCCGCACCTGTCCATCTACAAATGGCGTAATCATCTGCTGTTCCAACGCCATTTTCCGTATCCATTTATCTGATTTAATTGCCATACTTTGAGCCTTTGTGATTTGGTGATTTAGTGATTTAGTGTTTTGGTGATTTGGTGTTTTGGTGTTTTAGTGTGCAGATCACTCGAACACTCAAACACTCGAACACTCAAACACTATAACACTCAAACACTTTATCATACACATGCAGGGTTTGCACGGCCGTGTCCACCCATGAAAATTTGGCAGCTTGCGTCACGGCCGTACTCCTTAACTCCTTCGCCAGATCATCCTGCACAATGGTAGCAATAATCGCCCCCGCCATACCCCGTGCGTCGTCCGGGTCCACGGCAAAACCAGCCTCACCCACCACCTCTGGCAGCGAGGTGGCAGTGGTCGTCACCACCGGCGTACCGCAGGCCAACGCCTCTAAAACCGGCAGCCCAAACCCTTCGCGCCGGCTGGGAAAAACAAACGTCTCCGCATTCCGGTACAGCGACGGTTTGTCAGCTTCATCCACATACCCAATCCAGCGCACATAGTCGCCAATGCCCAATTTCTGGATATAGTCGTCGTAATCCGGGTAACTGTCTGAAGTTGTTTCCGGCTTTCTCCCGGCCAAAATCAGCGGGTACTCATCCCCCAACGCCTGCCCCACATATGTCCAGGCCAGCAACAGCGTGGTCACGTTTTTGTGCAGTTCATAACCGCCCAAATACAACACGTAGAAATCGGGCAGGTCGTATTTGCGTAACACGGCCATGTCCAGCAGCGAATTGGGCTGGGGTTGGTACACGGCCGTGACCGCCAGATGTATCGGGGTGACTTTTTCCACCGGAACGTGCAAATGCGTCACAATTTCCTCTTTGCTGGCATGGGAATCGGTGATGATGTGGTTTGCACCACGGGCACTGGCGGCGACCAGGGCATTGTAGAGGCGGGCACCGGCTTTGCGCCGGTATTCGGGCACGAGCATCGTCGTCAGGTCATGCACCGTTACCACCTGGGGAACGGGAGAACGGAGCGGGCCGCCCCAGTAAGGGATGTGCGCGATGTCGGCATGTACGGCCGTACACGCCCCCGGAAATCCCCGCTGCTCAAACCACACCTTGCCCAAATGGCCCGGACGGGTTGGCACAGGAAAAACTTCGACTCCTAAAGGCACATCAGGCAAACCGGGGTCATCGGCCCGTTGCGGATAAATAAGCGTGATTTGTAAATCAGATACCATCTGTCGTAGCGTTGTCACCAGAGAACGTGTGTATTGGCCGCTGCCACTATTCGGGCGGTTCCAGAAATAAGCGTTGATGGCGAGGTGCATGGGGGGAGTTTAATAAGAAGGCCGCGACGACGCAAAGTTCCAAGTCATAAAAGGCGCATAAGTGTATGATTGACAATAAAAAACCGTTGTGATAAAGTCGCTAAAATTTTTAGTGTAATAAATACACTTAATGGAGATGGGTAGATTTGAAATTTCATTCATATGTTGAACAAACCGTCCGTGCCGCCCTGGCCGAAGACATGGGCAGTGGCGATGTGACCACCCTGGCCATTGTGCTGGAGGATGGAGTCAGGGGTAACGGCCGTTTCATAGCCAAGGCCCCCGGTATCATTGCCGGCCTGGAAGTGGTGCAGTTGGTATTTACCCTGCTGGACGAGCGGGCCATGCTCACCTCACACGTGCAAGACGGTAATACCGTAGCTCCCGGCCAACACATCGCCACTATCGAAGGCCCCGCCCGCGCCCTGCTTAGCGGCGAACGTACCGCGCTTAACTTTTTGCAGCGCATGTCCGGCATCGCCACCCTGACGCGCCAGTTTGTAGACGCCGTGTCCGGCACGAAGGCCGTTATCCTGGACACACGCAAAACCGCGCCCGGATTACGCGCCGCCGACAAGCTGGCCGTGCAAATCGGCGGCGGCCAAAACCACCGCTTTGGCCTGTTTGACATGGCGCTGATCAAGGATAACCACATCGCCGCCGTCAATGGCGATCTGGCCGAAGCAGTCCATCGTGTCAAACGTTATGCGCCCGACGTGCCCATTGAAATTGAAGTAACGACATTGGCGCAACTGGCAACGGCCGTGACGCTCCCCATAGACCGCATCATGCTGGACAACATGAGTCTGGCACAGATGCGGGAGGCAGTCGTTTTGACAGACGGCCGTATCCCTCTGGAAGCGTCCGGCAACGTCAATTTAGATACCATCCGCGCCATTGCCAACACAGGCGTAGATTTCATTTCCATTGGCGCTCTCACCCATTCGGTGCGGGCGTTGGATATAAGTTTGGAACTGGCATAGAAAGGAACTGATCATGACCTACGACCAATTACTCACCCACATGCGTACCAAATTGCAGCGCATTGCCCCAGACTTTGAGATTGAGTACAAAGCTGCAATTGCTGACGAAATCAACCAGCTAAAAAAGGAACGCAACGCCGTCATCCTGGGACACAACTATATGGAACCAGCGCTGTTCCACTCCGTGCCCGACTTCACCGGCGATTCGCTGGAACTCAGCCGCCGTGCCGCCCAAACGGACGCAGACATCATCGTCTTTTGCGGCGTGGAATTTATGGCCGAGACGGCCAAAATCCTGAACCCGACGAAGACGGTGTTGATCCCCTCCCAAAAAGCGGGCTGCTCCCTGGCCGCCAGCATCACCGCCCAGGACGTGCGCGACCTGAAAGCACGGTACCCTGGCGTACCCGTCGTCACCTACATCAACACCTACGCCGACGTGAAAGCGGAGACAGACATTTGCTGCACCTCCGGTAATGCCAAAGCGGTGGTGGAATCACTCCATGCGGACACCATCATCTTCCTGCCGGACGAATATCTGGCGCGCAATGTGGCGCTGGAGACGGGCAAACATATCATTTTCCCCTCCAGGAATGGCAAACCCAATGGCGAGACGACGCTGGATGTGCAGATGATTGGCTGGCACGGCCGTTGTGAAGTACATGAAAAGTTCACCGTCGCCGATATCGAAGCGGTGCGCCACGACCACCCGGACACTCTCATCCTGGCCCATCCCGAATGTAGCCCCGAAGTGGTCTCCGCCAGTGACTTCTCCGGCAGCACCACCGCCCTCATCCGCTTTGTGGAGCAAAGCAACGCCCCCAGCTACCTGCTGCTCACCGAATGTTCGATGGGTGATAACATCATGGCCGCCCACCCGGACAAGGAGATGTTGCGCCTCTGCTCTGTGCGTTGCCCACACATGAACCAGATTCGCCTGGAAGACACCCGCGACGCCCTGCGCTACACCCAATACGAAGTGCATGTGCCTGAAGAAATCCGGGTACGTGCCCTCCGTTCCGTTGAGCGTATGTTAGCAATTGGATAATAGATACGCGGATGACACGGATAAGACGGTTTTTCACGGACAATAAAATCCGTGTTCATCCGTTAAATCCGTGTCATCCGTGATCCCATTCCCTATGATTCAAACGGAAGTTCTCATCATTGGCAGCGGCATTGCTGGGGGCACGGCCGCGTTACAACTGGCGGACGCGGGCATCCCGGTGACGCTGGTGACGCGGGCGCGGGAACCAGAAGAGTCGAATACGAAGTACGCCCAGGGCGGCATCATCTACAAAAGCCCGGCCGATTCGCCAGAGCAGTTGGTGGCCGACATTTTGCACGCGGGTGCGGGGCACAGTTACCCCCAGGCGGCGCGCATTCTGGCCGCCGAAGGGCCGGGGCTGGTGGAAAAAATCTTGTTGGAACGGGTGGGCGTGCCGCTGGACCGCAAGGCAACAGGTGAGCTAGACACGGTGTTTGAGGCTGCCCATTCGCAGCCACGCATTGCCCACGCCGCCGACGCCACCGGGCGGGCCGTGGAAGTGGCCCTGCTGAATGTGCTGAAGAGTCATGCAAATGTGCAATTGTTGGCGGGGCACACGGCCGTAGACCTGCTCACCCCGGCCCATCACGGCCGTAATCGGCTGGCCGTGTATGAACCACGCCACTGTGTGGGCGCATACGTGCTAAACCAGGAGAGCGGCGAAATCAGCCGCATCCTGGCCAAAAAGAGCATTCTGGCAACAGGAGGGTTGGGGCAAATTTACCTGCGCACCACCAATCCGGCCGGGTCACGTGGCGATGGGCTGGCCATGGCTGACCGCACCGGGGCACGCCTCATCAACGCCGAATTCATCCAGTTCCACCCCACCACGTTTTACAAAAAAGGCGCGCCTCACTTTTTAATCAGCGAAGCGGTGCGCGGTGCGGGCGGGCGGCTGGTGCATGAAAATGGCGCGCCGTTCATGCAAAACTATGACCCGGAATGGAAAGATTTAGCGCCGCGTGACGTGGTGGCCCGCTCCATTCGCCAGGAGATGGTGGCGCATGATCTGGACAATGTGTACCTGGATTTGCGCTCCTATCTGCCGCCGGAAAAGATACGGGAACGATTTCCTACTATTGCCGCTCGTTGCGCCGAGTTTGGCGTGGACATCACCACCGACCTGATTCCGGTGGTGCCGGGGGCGCATTATTCGTGTGGGGGGGTATGGGTGGATGAACACGGCCGTACCACCATCCACAATCTCTACGCCGTAGGTGAAGTTTCCTGCACCGGGCTGCATGGGGCCAACCGGCTGGCCAGCACGTCGCTGCTGGAGGGGTTGGTGTGGGGCCACCGGGCGGCGCAGCACATCCTGGCCGGGCTGGCCGACGCACCGCTGCACAACCCAGACGACATCCCGCCCTGGCGTGATACCAGCCGCTACACGGCCGATCCCCTATTGATTGCTCAGGATATGAGCACCATCCAGCACATCATGTGGAATTACGTAGGCGTGGTGCGGGCTGATTATCGCTTGCAGCGGGCGCTGCGGGAGTTACGCCACCTGGAAACGGAGATTGAGCAGTTTTACCGCGTCACCAAATTGACAGATGGGTTGGTGGGGCTGCGGAATGCGGTGCGCACGGCCGTGATCGTCACCCAGGCCGCCTTAGCCAATAAACAAAGTATGGGCTGCCACTACCGGGAGTGAGGATGGGGTACGGCCGTGTTGTTCCTTCCCTAATGATAGAATGGGCTTCGCTGCATTGAGATGAACTGCGCCAAAACTGGAATCTGGCTGTTCACATGCGCCCCCTGTTGCGCATTGAACCGTTGGCATGAGGAGAGTGAGCGGATGGAAATGATGATACCGGGCAAACGAGTGAGAATACAAAAAGCCACACCACAACGGGAGTTTTACATGTTCCTGGAATTTGAAGATGGCACGATGCAGGAAGTTGATTTAGAGCCATTTCTGCATGGGCCGATTTTTGAACCAACTCGCCAGGATCGGGCAGTTTTTCAAGACGTTCATATCGAAGGCGGCACGATTGCCTGGCCTAACGATGCAGACATTGACCCGGATGTACTCTATTACGATTCGGTTTGGCGTTAGTAGGCCGCACGGCCGTGCTGCACATCCCCTGACACTGGCAAAACAACACACCGCCCACAGACAAAACCCGCGTTATCCGCGTTCGTCCGCGTCCTATTTTTATTGATGTTTGCGGGCCACAGGGCAAACCGGTATCATCCATTACTGAGGCGAGAGATTAGGAGATCCATAGTCTCTTGGTAACCGTGCAGTAATTATGTAATTGAGTAATTTGGTAATTAGCCGCTTCAATTACTTAATTACCCAATTACCCAATCGCTAACTTATTTGCAAACGATCACTTAGTCTCTCAATCTCCCAATCTCAACAACTTACAACGCGGAGAAATGAATGGATCAAGATGACACGACGCCAACGGCCGTGCCCCACACGCCCACTGCGTCAGAAACCATACAAATTGAAGAACCAGCCAACGCCCTGCCCGTTCTTTCCACCGCCGACCTGCCTGAAACCTGGCGGCAGGCGATGAGCCGCGCCGGTTGGACAGAGCTAACCCCCGTGCAATCCCGCGCCATCCCCTACGTGTTGGCCGGGCGCGATTTGCTGGTGCAGTCCCGCACCGGCAGCGGCAAGACAGGCGCGTTTGTGCTGCCCATTTTAGAGCGCGTCAATCCCCGACAGAACAATTGCCAGGCGTTGGTGCTGGTACCCACCCGTGAACTGGCGCAGCAGGTGAGCCATGATGCCGCCCTGCTGGCTGGAGATAGTGGGATCAGGGTCACGGCCGTATATGGCGGCGTGGGCTACGGAAAACAGCTAGACAACTTTCGCCAGGGGGCGCATCTGGTAGTGGGCACACCGGGCCGGGTGCTAGATCACCTCATCCGCCATTCCCTCTCGCTGGAATCGCTGCAAATCCTCGTCTTTGACGAAGCCGACCGCCTGCTTTCCATGGGCTTTTACCAGGATATGCTGGACGTAAGGCGATACCTGCCCGCCAAAGGGATCAGCGGTTACATGTTCTCCGCCACCTTCCCCATTCGCGTCAAACAGTTAGCCAAACAATTCCTGCGCGAACCCGATTTTCTGGGCTTGAGCAGCGACAATGTACATGTGGTGGAGACGGAACATTGTTATTACGTCACGCCGGGCATGGATAAAGACCGCAGTCTGGTACGCATCATCGAAGTGGAAAATCCCGAATCGGCCATCATCTTTTGCAATACCAGAGACCGGGTGCAATATGTGACGGTGGTGTTACAGCGTTTTGGGTATGACGCCGACAGCCTGAGTTCCGACCTGTCGCAGAAGGATCGGGACCGGGTGCTGAACCGGGTGCGCCAGGGCACGCTGCGTTTTTTGGTGGCGACAGATGTGGCGGCGCGGGGCATTGATATTCCCGAACTTTCGCACGTCATCCAGTATGAACCGCCAGAAGACCCAGAGCTGTACATCCACCGCGCCGGGCGCACCGGGCGGGCCGGCGCCAGTGGCGTAGCCATCACGCTGGTCAACGAATTGGAAGATACAAAACTGCGGCGTATTGCCCGGCAGTATGAGATTGAATTGCAACTACGGCCGTTACCCTCCGACGAAGATGTGGCCGCTGTGGTTGGCGAACGGACAACGGTCTTTCTGGAAACCAAACTACGCACCCGCGACAAGCTGCAAACGGAGCGGATGCGCCGTTTTGTGCCCCAGGCGCAAAACCTGGCCGAAAGTGAAGATGGGCTGGCGCTGCTGGCCATGCTGCTGGATGATTATTACCAGGCGACTATGCACAAGCCACCGCCCGTCAGAGAGCCAGAAGAAGCAGCACGGCCGTCTGACCGCCCCACCGATGACAAAAAGCGCCGCCGTCGCAGCGGCCGGCGCGGCCCTAAAAAGAATGGGTGATTGATTGAAAACAAGAATCAACGATGACGCAGATTTCGCCGATAAAAAATCGGTGCAATCGGCGTCATCTTTGATGATCCTATAAAGGAGAGCGTATGGTGTTTCGTCTGGTTGGGCTTCTCGCTTTGTTAGCTGTTTTGTTAACCGCTTGTGGTGGCAATGAGCCTTACCATGAAACCTTCGATTCCCCCGGTAATTGGAGTACAGACAACGATTCCGAAGTACGCGGTGAAGTGGTGAACGGCGTCTACGAATTTGAAATTAAAGCCGACGACCTGACCACCTGGACAACGGCCGGGCAGGAATTTGGTGACGGCTGGTATGAAGTGGAAGCGACTCAAATCAGTGGCCCGGACAATAATCTGTTTGGCATGGTGTTCCGGGTGAACAATGAGACAGATGATTTTTATTCTTTTCAGATTAGCGGCGATGGGTATGTGTGGATCGGCCGTTACGAGAATGGCGGCAATACCGCCTCCACCCCTATCATTGGCGATTGGTGGTTTGAGTCTGCGGCCGTTAAACAAGGCTCCGGTATCACCAACCGGCTGAAAGTGCGCGCCGAAGCAGGCAATCTCATCTTTTACGTAAACGACCAGGAGGTGGGCCGGGTGACGGACAACTCCTTTGCCAACGGCGACATTGGCCTGATTGCGGGCAGCCTGGGGCAGGGTGGCGTGTTGGTGCAGTTTGACAATTTCCAGGTAACGCCGCTTGAGGAATAGAATGGTAATCGGTATTCAGGAATCGGGTCATGGTAGACTACGGCCGATTACCGACAATTGACCGCATGGACGAAATACCGCTTAATCTCAACACGGCCGACGAGATGGCGTTGGCGACGCTGCCGGGCATTAGTCTGAAGCTGGCGCAGCGTATTGTGGCCCACCGGGAGGAGCATGGGCCGTTTGTGGAAGTGGCGGGGCTTACGGCCGTTTCTGGCATCTCCGTGCGTATGGTAGAGCAAATGGCCGGGCGCATTACCGTTGAACCAGCACCGGAAGAAGCAGAGCCAGCGCCAGAAACAGAAGAGGTAACGGCTATGCCACCCCCGGCCACATCCCCTGAAAACGAGGAAATGGAACCGGTAATCGTGATACTGACACCCCCCACTGAACCGGAAAACGAGGAAACTGCTGTGACTAATGAGCCTGTTTATGAAACACCGCCTCCGCCGATACCTGACACATTGCCCCTGCCGCCCCCTACTGCTCGTGGCAGTTTTGTCGGCAGCCTGATCGCAGCCACATTTGGCGCGATTTTGGGCACGACATTGACGCTTTCCATCCTGTTCGGCTTCAACCAGACCTTGCATTATGCCAGCAGCGCCCAGGCCAGCGATTTGCAACTGCAACTGGCAACAGAACTGGAAACGTTGCAGCAAGAGCAGCAGCAAATTCAAGAAAATTTGGAAACGCTCAACAGCCAGGTGGAAACATTGACCACCGAACAGAGTGTAAACAGCACGGCCGTTGCCACCGCCCAGGCCGACATTGCCCGTTTGCAAACGGCCGCCGCCGACCTGCAAGCCAGAGCAGAAGATTTGACGCAACGGCTGGAGGCCGTGGCCGAATCGGCCGAGAATTTTGATACGTTTCTGACCGGGCTGCGTGATTTGCTGGTGAATGTGGCCGGGCCGCTGCCTACGGCCGTGCCCACTGCCACCCCCACCGAAACAGCCACACCAGCGCCGACAGAGAGTGCGCCCGCCGCTACTGCCACCACCGACCCCGCCTTCACCCGCACGCCTCGCCCCACCGCCACCCCCATCGGCCTACCCACCGTCACCATCGCCCCCCAGCCTTAAACGGAGAAAAACAGATGTCTAGCGAAACAACTTCTACTTCACCTCCGGCTCGTCCGGGTTTTGGGCGGCGGCTGGCGCTGGCCTTCGGCCGTTTCCTCAAGGCATTGCTCAAAGTGGCTCTGGTTATGGGCATCATTGCCGGGGTGGGCTACATCACATACCTGGTTGTGCAGGAGCTACAACGCTCCTTTGAAAGCGTCAGCAGCCGGGTAGATTACAACCTGACACAGGTGCAGGAAATTGGGCATGACCTGGGCGCGTTGGAAGAAACTGTCACGGCCGGGCAAGCCGCTCAGGATGCGCGTCTGACCTCGTTAGAATCTTATGTGAGCACCACGTTGGCCGAGGATTTGGCCCGCCAGGATGAGATGCTCACCACTCTGGAACTGCAACTGGGCCGCCTCATCACACAGGCACAAACGCATAACAATCAGATCACTGCTCTTAGTGATGGGGTGGTGGCGCTGCAAGGAGATATTAACGAGAGCAACGGCCGTCTGGATGAACTGGGCGGGCAATTGGACACACAGGCGGGTAATAGTCGGGAATTGGCGGCGCAGGTGACAGAATTGCAAAC
Organism: uncultured Ardenticatenaceae bacterium; assembly: GCA_964581605.1. Taxonomy (GTDB): domain Bacteria; phylum Chloroflexota; class Anaerolineae; order Promineifilales; family Promineifilaceae; genus CAADGU01. The sequence goes on along the minus strand of CAZOPF010000011.1, from coordinate 52,050 downwards.
GGCCGTAGACGCCCTCCCCCTGGCCGATATTGAGCAGATGCGCCAGGTTGTCACCATCTTCCGCGTGTGGGAGATGATCGGCCGTGCCCGGCTCCATTTGCTGGAAAACAATGCCGGGCTGGCCGCCAATGACACGGCGCGTGCCCTGGCGGCGTTGGAAGCTATTGCCGCCAATCCACAAACAAACCCGGAGTTGCTGCCCCAGTTGGCGTTGACCCAGGCACGCCTGACCCTGGCAAATGCCTATTTGCCGGGCAATCCAGAACTGGCAACGCTTGATCTGGAAAATGGCTGGCGGGAACTGGATGCACTGCTGGCGATGATATTAGGCGTTGTGGAGCCGGTGACGGCTACGGCCGTGCCCGCACCCGCACCCACCCCGGAATCGCCGTAGCAGATTTTTCTTCAACCACCCATTTCGTGCATCTTCACGGAGTATTTTACAGGAGAAAACGATGACCACAGACAAGATACGTTGGGGCATACTGGGCACGGGCGTCATTGCCCATAAATTTGCGGAAGGGCTGGCGGTGTTGCCGGATGCGGTGTTAACGGCCGTTGGCTCCAGAGATGAACGCACCGCCGCCGCCTTTGCCAGCCAACACCACGTGCCCCATGCCCACGCCACATATGAGGCGCTGGCCCAAAACCCCGAGGTGGACGTGGTCTACATTGCCACACCCCACGTCTTCCACATGGAAAACAGCCTGCTCTGTTTGCAGCACGGCCGGGCGGTTTTGTGTGAAAAGCCGTTCACCATGAACCGACGGCAAGCCGAAACCATCTTTTCCCTGGCCCAGGCTAAAGGTCTGTTTGTAATGGAGGCCATGTGGACATACTTTCTACCGGCGATCACCATGGTGCGCCAACTGCTGCAAGATGGTGTGATTGGCGAGGTGCGCATGGTGACGGCCGACTTTGGCTATCGGGCGGCCATTGATCCACACGGCCGTCACTTTTCGCCGGCGTTGGGTGGCGGCGCGCTGTTGGATGTGGGCATCTACCCATTGGCGCTGGCGCACATGCTCTTTGGCCCACCCACCCAGATTACCGGCATGGCGCATCTGGGCGAAACTGGCGTGGATGAACAGGCGGCGATCATTTTGGGCTATGAAAAAGGGGAGTTAGCCTTGCTGCACACGGCCGTGCGCACGGAAACGGTGCAAGAAGCGGTGATCATGGGCACAAACGGCCGCATCAAAATCCACTTTCCCTGGTGGCATCCGGCCCGCCTGACGCTCACACAACCCGGTCAGGCAGACCAACTGATTGAGGCGCCTTACACCGGCAATGGATATAACTATGAGGCTGCGGCCGTAATGGACTGTTTACGGGCCGGCCTGTCAGAACATCCCGTAATGCCCTGGTCTACTACGCTAGCTTTGCAAGAAACAATGGACAAAATTCGCGCTCAATGGGGGTTGCAATATCCGGCTGATGGTGAAGGGTAAAATGGCACACTTGCCAGGAACGCCCGGCAATCATTCAATTATCACGTGACCTACAGCCAGCTGTTCCTCTGTTACCCGCATACTGCCCGGCAGTGTAATGGTGAAAGTAGTGCCTCGTTCCTCGCCATTTTTCACGGCTACCACACCACCATGTGCTTCGGCGATATTCTTAACAGTTGCCAACCCCACCCCTGAACCTTGTGCTATTTTTAGCGAGCCTTGAATACCCCGGTAATACTTTTCAAACACGTGGGGCACATCTTTTTCAGGGATGCCTGGCCCTTCATCTGTTATCATCAACTGAATTGCCTGGTTGGTATATCGAGCAACAATGGAAATATGCGTATTCTTAGGCGAATACTTCAACGCATTATCCACAAGATTCAAAACCATATGATACAGGCGCATCTCGTCCCCTGACACGCGGTAAGGTTCTCCCCGGCAGGTAAAAGAAATTTTGATTGCCTTTTGTAGCGCCACACCCTGTACATCATCCATCACGCGCCGGATCACATCTTGCAGATCACAAGGTTCACGTATCAGAGTCAACATCTCACTCTTGGTCACCGATTGCAGCAGGTGGTTAATCATCTCCAGCATTCTATCGGCCGCCACGTTGATTTCGTTGAGGTAACGCAGCCCTTTCTCATCCAGTTCGGCCGTGCGTTCTAACAAGGCAGACCAGCCGTTTATGGCAGTGAGTGGATTTTTCAGGTCATGTGACAACATGTGCATGAATTCGGAGCGGTCTTTTTCCAACTGTTTCACATAAGTGATGTTTTGCATAACGATGATGGTGCCAACCTCAGGCACATGCTCGGTGGTGGAAAGGTAAGTTTCTTCGCCAATACGCACTTCGGTGGTACGGCCGACTCCCTGGCTGATCGCTTCAAACATGGCAGACATATTGGTTTCCAGCAGGCGATTAGCAGCATCATTTGTTACCAGAACCATACCGCTATTATCCAGCACGATCAACGGCTCAGAAAGGGTAAGTGCAGTGGCCTGTATGGCCGCTCGCTGTCGTTCTGATTCTTCAAAGAGACGGGCATTTTCCACGGCCGTAGCCACAGGATATGCAAATGCTTCTAGCCGTGCGACATCTTCATCAGTAAACACCCCATTTTCTTTATTGAACAGCGCCAACACTCCCACAACACCGTGCTTTACTTTTAAGGGCAAACAAGCCAATGAACGAGGTATAGTACCTTCCAGGTGATCTACTGCTGCATCATATTGGGGATGGCTCGCCACATGGTTTGTTACAATAACCGCACCTGTGGCAGCCACAGAGCCAATAATCCCTCGATTCAGAGAAAAAAAGGCCGTTTTGGTTTGTACGCGGTGTAACGGCCGTAACCCTTGTTGCATCTCATCAATCAAATAAATATGAACCGCTTCCACCGGCCAATGATTATTCACCTGTTCCACCAGCACCCCATATACCTGCCCCAGATCAAGTGAGGCCGATACCGTGCGTGTGACCTCATTCAATGCTGAAAGTTCCACCACCCGTCTGGCTAACGCCTCGTCTGTCGCCTGATATAACCGGGCATTTTGAATGGCGATAGCGGAAAAATCGGCGACCGCGCTCAAAATTTGCTCGTCGCGGGCATCAAAAAGCTGCCCCTTTTCATTGTGGGCAGCCGACAGCACACCAAACGTCACCCCCCCCAACGTGATGGGCACAAATGCCAGCGCCTCTACCAGATAACCCGTCATCAATTGAGGCTGCGCCTGGCCAGGTTGGCGATGTGCTCGCACGGGCTTACCCGTACGAATTACCTGTCCCGCCGGTGTATCTTCACGAATTGGCATTCGTGTGCGGCGCAACCGGGAATCATCAATTCCTAATTGCGCTTCCAGAAACAATTCGCCACTGTTTTCATCCACTAACCAGATGCTTGTTTCCCCGGCGGCCGTCAGTGACATCGCCGTTGCTGCCACCTGATTGAGTACTTCTTCCAGGTTCAGTTGGGAAGTGATAGCTGAAGCAATTTGGGAGAGGGCATCTACCAAATCAGGTTTTTGTTTAAGCGGGGTGGTTTGCAGATACGGCCGTTCCACAATCCGTATCTGCATCTCCATATGCCCCAACGTCAGCCTGTCCCGGTCAGCCAGCGCATATGGTGTGTTGACCCCAATGGAACGATCATTGCGCAGCGTGCCATTCGTACTGCCTAAATCAATCAGATACAAATTATTAGAAGTCGGCCGTAAAGTGGCATGACGACGCGACACGCCCTTGGTTTCCGCTCCATACGGCGTCAGATCAAACATATCGGCCGCATCCATTCCGCGTCCTAAGGTGATTTCACCATTAATATCCAGCCCAAAGTATTGACCACCTTCATCCCCTGCCACCTCAAACAACACCCGCCAAACGGGTCGTTTGTTGCTAGATAAAGGGCTTGTTTCAAATGGAATGGGGTGGTAAGTAACGCTGGCCGGTAATGTCCCGGTGTTTGATTGGTTCAGTAGATTGGTCTGCTGGAGTGATTTGGCCTTAGTCATAATATTGAACTTTCTCGATACCCTGATTAAACAAAGAAACGTGTATATAGCTCAATACAGTTTCATCGTCTTGCACAGCAACTTACTAATCTGAAATCATAACATAACCCTTACCTTGTCTGAATAGTACCATGGGCAAAAGGGTCCAGGCATAGATTGGCTCAATTGTATCTGGCAGGTAGCCAAATTGGGTCAATGAATCGTGAAAAGTAAAAAACCCCCGAAAGCTTTTTCTTTCGGGGGTTTTTCCGGGCAGCCAATGGTGAGGCGATGATCTGGCACTTATATTCGCCGCTTAAATATGCAGAAGTACTTGTTTGTCCAGCGGCGAGTACCACCACCTTCATGCATCAGTACATCATAGTTGTTCCCAATATGTACCGGTTGCATATGCACCAGTTCCCAACCTTTAGCACCCAGCCGATTCAGTTCTGGCATCATCGCTTCCGGGGAATAGATAGGGATGTTATCTGATTCCAGGTCGCTCAAATAAGCAGCAGGGTCGTTTTGCCGCGTGTCCGCCTCAATAAATCGTGTGAGATATTCCCATTGTTCCATGCAAACCTCCGTCATTTATTCTCTGTAATCAGTCATCGGGCTTTCAAGCTCGGATTACCATGCTAAATCACACCCTCAGTACGCAGGGCGGCAACGGCCGTTGCGTCATACCCCAACATATTCCCCAAAATCTCCTCCGTGTGTTCGCCCAGCAGCGGCGGCGGGTAGCGCACGGCTGTGGGCGCAGTAGGGATCCGCAGAGGGGAAGCGACCAACGGCACACTTCCCGCTGTCGGATGGGGCACGTCCTGGCGCAACTCGCGGGCAATCACCTGCTCATGGGCAAATACCTGGGCCATATTGTTGATGGGGCCGTTGGGAATGCCAATCTCGTCACACAAGGCCATCCAATCGGCAGCATCACGGGTGGCAAACAACTCATTGAGCATGGTAACGACGGCCGGGCGATGGGCTAAACGGGCGGCATTGGTGGCAAAACGGCCGTCCGCGCTCCATTCGGGGTGGTGGACGGCCGTGCAAAACTTCCGCCATTGCCCATCATTGCCACAGGCAAAGGCAAAATAGTGGTCCCGCGCCCGGAACTCCTGGTAGGGCACAATGTTCGGATGTCCATTGCCATACCGCCCCGGCAGTTCCCCCGACACCAGGTAATTGCTGGCCACATAAGACATCAAGGCCACCTGCGAATCCAATAGCGCCATGTCAATCAGCTGGCCCTGCCCGGTACGTTCCCGCGCAAACAGCGCCGCCAGAATGGCATTACAGGCAAACATACCCGTCGCCAGGTCGGCAATGGCCACACCAGCCCGCACCGGTTCACCCGCCTCCGGCCCGGTGACGCTCATAAAACCACCCATGGCCTGCACCATAAAATCGTAGCCCGCCCGGTCTTTGTATGGCCCCGTTGTGCCATAACCAGTGATGGTGCCATAAATGAGGCCGGGACGCAGTTGCTGCAAGGTTTCATAATCCAGCCCCCACTTGGCCAATGTGCCGGTGCGGAAATTCTCTACTAACACATCCCCCTGGCGAATCAATTCGCGCAAGATTTCCAGCCCTTTTTCAGTTTTCAAGTTGAGTGTCAGACTGCGTTTGTTGCGATTAGCGGCCAGAAAGTAGGCAGCTTCTCCACGACGGCCGTCCACCGTCTGCGTAAATGGCGGCCCCCACTGGCGCGTATCATCCCCCAACCCTGGCGCTTCAATTTTGATCACGTCCGCGCCCAAATCGCCCAACATCATGGTGCAATACGGCCCCGCCAACACCCGCGTCAGGTCAATCACCCGTACACCATCCAACAAAGCTGCTGTACCCATCGCCCTATCTCCTCAAACAATATATTGAACGCAGAGACGCGGAGGTGCAGAGATATGGACCGCGTATGACTGCTTGAAAATATCGAGATACAATATCTTATGAAGCGTCCCGGTTTTCGGCAAACGGCCGTGCCTGCACCGGTAATCAGTCATCGGTGAACGGTAATCGGGCAACCGATCACGAGTTACGGATGATGAACTACGGACTACACAGCAAAAGGAACGCAGAATGAAACCAGCCCCGTTTGAATACATCGCGCCTACATCGTTAGCAGAGGCGTTAACGGCCGTCCACCAACACGGTTCTGACGCTAAATTGCTGGCCGGTGGGCAAAGTCTGGTGCCGGTGATGAATTTTCGGCTGGCCCAGCCGGGGGTGCTGGTGGATTTGAACGGCATTCCCGAACTGGATTATCTGCGGCGGGAGAATGACGGCCGTATGCGCATCGGCTGTATGACCCGGCAGCGCACACTGGAACATCACCCGCTCATCGCCCAATATGCGCCGCTGCTACATGAAACCATGCCCTACATCGCCCATCCACAAATTCGCAACCGGGGCACCATGGGCGGTAGCCTGGCCCATGCCGACCCCGCCGCCGAATTGCCAGTGATTCTGCTGGCGCTGCACGGCCGTGTCAAACTACAAAAAACGGGTAGCGAACGATGGGTACACGGCCGTGACTTTTACACCGGCCTCTTTGCCACCGCCTGCACCGACGATGAAATCCTGACCGAAATCGAACTGCCACCCCTGCCGCCGCGCACCGGCGCCGCCTTCACCGAAGTCGCCCGGCGGCACGGCGATTATGCCCTCAGCGGGGTGGCAGCCGTCGTTACGGTGGACGAGCGGGGGATTTGCACGGCCGCCCGGCTGGTTTACCTGAATGCCGGCGATACGCCCATCCGCGCCACGCAAGCCGCCGCTTTGTTGGCGGGGGAGCAAGCGGGCAAAGAATTATTCACGGCCGTTGCCCACACCGCCCAACAAGAAATCACCCCCACCACCGACATCCACGCCACCGCCGACTACAAACGTCACCTGGCAAAAGTGCTAACCATGCACGTATTACAGCAGGCATTTACCCACGCGGCAAACGCCTGAGAATTCCTTATTGCCCGAATGTATCTCCTATGAGCAACCACACGATTTCGATTACCGTCAACGGGAAAACCGAGGAACGCACAATGGAGCCCCGTCTGTTATTAAGCGACTTTTTACGGCACGAGTTGGGGTTGACGGGCACACACGTCGGCTGCGAACATGGCGTCTGCGGCGCGTGTACCGTTTTGTTTGATGGGCAGCCGGTACGTTCCTGCCTCCTGTTTGCCGTGCAGGCCAACGGCCACGAGATTATGACCGTAGAAGGGCTGGCGCAGAGCATGGATGATCTGCATCCCTTACAGCAGGCATTCTGGGATTCACACGGCCTGCAATGCGGCTTTTGCACCCCCGGCATCTTAATGACCCTGCTGCCATTCCTGGCCGAAAATCCGCAGCCGACAGAAACCGCAGTGCGCGAAGCTCTGTCTGGCAATCTGTGCCGCTGCACCGGCTACCAGCACATCGTAGATGCAGTTCTCCTGGCTGCCGGACGAATTGGAAATTAGTGAGCGTCTAAAAATTACTTGCCGATTTGGAGCGCGGACATCTTGTCCGCAGCGAGCAGGGTGCCCGCGCTCCCACAGGGAACTTATTTCTGGACACTCACTTAACAATTGGCAATTGACAATTTCACCTGGCTATGACTACGCCCACCTCTCTCCCCACCCTGGTTACTGCGCTTCGCTCTGGTGAAGTGTCTTTAACCGATTATCTCAACCAGTTGATGACTCATTTTAATGAGCGTGAGCCGCAGGTGCTGGCGTTTGTGCCCGAAAAAAACCGTTTTCACCGATTGGAGCAGGAAGCGCGTACCTTGCTAGAAAAATATCCCAATCCAGGGCAACGGCCGTCGCTCTTCGGCGTCCCCATCGGCGTCAAAGACATCTTCCACGTCAAAGGGTTTGAAACCCAGGCCGGTAGCCGCCTGCCCACCCGCATTTTACAGGGCGAAGAAGCCGCCAGCGTCACCGCATTGCGCCGTGCCGGGGCACTCATTATGGGCAAAACCGTGACCACCGAATTTGCTTATTTTGCCCCCGGCCCCACCCGCAACCCACACAACCCGGCGCATACACCCGGCGGTTCGAGTAGCGGCTCGGCGGCGGCCGTAGCCGCCGGGTTGTGCCCATTGGCGTTGGGCACCCAAACCATTGGCTCCATCAACCGCCCGGCCGCCTTTTGTGGCGTGGTGGGTTACAAACCATCCTATGACCGCATCTCCAGGGCCGGCGTTATCCCCTTGTCCACTTCACTGGATCATATTGGTGGCTTTACGGCCGATGTAGCCGGCATAAAAATGGCGGCTTCCCTGCTTTGTGCGGATTGGGATCCAACAATGGCTGCGCCTGCCCACCGCCCCGTGCTAGGCATTCCCACCGGGCCATATCTGGAACGGGCAACAGCAGCCGCCCTGACCCATTTTGGCCAGGTATGCGCCCAACTGCGCGACGCTGGTTTTACCCTGGTAGATGTGCCCGCAATGGCCGATTTTGACGAGATTTATGCCCGGCACAACCTGATTGTGGCCGCCGAAGCCGCCCGCACCCATCGGGATTGGTTCCGTGAACATGGCACCCTGTACCATGAAAAAACTAGAGACCTGATCCAACGTGGACAGCAAATTGACAAAGAGCAGCTAACGATGGCCTTAGCCGGGCGCAGCCAGCTACGCAGCCAGCTTACTGACTTGATGTTTGCCCATGGGCTGGATGGCTGGTTGTCACCGCCAGCCGTTGGCCCCGCTCCTGCCGGGCTGGACAGCACCGGCGATCCGGTGATGAATTTGCCCTGGACACACAGTGGCCTGCCCACGGTGACGCTGCCCGCCGGAAAAGACGCCGCCGGTTTGCCGCTTGGTTTGCAGCTAACCGGGCATTGGTATGCAGACGAGGAATTGCTCGGTTTTGCGGGGCAGATCGAAGAGGTTTTAAGGTATTGACGCAAAGACGCAAAGGGACAAAAAGGACAAAGGAGGCAAGAAGAAACTTTTCCTTCGCGTCTCTTTGCGTCCTGAGCGGATTGATCTTTTTCCTGATGGGATGTGATGGAGTGATGGCAACGGCCGTGCCCGCCCCCACCATGACAACAATGCCCACACAAACACCCACCACCACCCCATCCCCAACGGCGGCCACTATCCCCCTTACCCCGACCATCATGGAGAGAGAAATGAGATTTTTAGCATTGGGTGATTCTTATACCATCGGCGAACGTGTGGCTGAAGCCGAACGGTGGCCCGTTCAGTTAGCCGCTCGTTTACAAGAGCAGGGCATCCGCATGGCAGCCCCGGAGATCATTGCCAAAACGGGCTGGACAACGGATGAACTGGCGGCAGGTATTCAAGCTGCGTCGCCACGAGGGCCATATGATCTGGTCTCCCTGCTGATTGGCGTGAACAACCAGTACCGGGGGCGCAGCCAGGAAGAGTACCGGGCACAGTTTGCCGACCTGCTGCAACAGGCCATTGCCTTTGCCGGAGGCGACCCGGCGCGGGTGATGGTGCTGTCCATCCCCGATTGGGGCGTGACGCCATTTGCCGCCCGGCTGGACGCGGCAGCAATTGCCGCCGAGATTGACGCCTTTAATGCCATCAACCGGGCAGAAGCGGAGCAGGCGGGGGTGTGGTATGTGGATGTCACGGCCGTGTCCCGCCAGGCCACCACCGACCCCAGCCTTATTGCCGACGATGGGCTGCACCCCTCTGGCAAAATGTATACGGCCTGGGTGGAGTTGGCGCTGCCAGTGGCCTTACAAGCCGTGATGCGGGATACGTGATGCGTGACCCTCGGCGCATCCGGTATCACGCATCACGCATCACGAGGAAACATGTTACGACCAGAAGCTTTTTTTGAACTGGATGGGGAAACGGCCGTGTTTTTTGCGGGCTGTGACTATGTGTGGCAGGCGTTGGCGCATATCAAGGAGCATGTGGCCCGGCTGACGGGCGGCCGGCAAACCATTTTGGGGCAGGTGATGCCCGGCGCATACCTGAGCGACCGCCCGATTTATATTGCGGAAGGAGCGCGGGTGGAACCAGGGGCCTATATTCTTGGCCCGGCTTACATTGGGCCAGGCGCCGTGGTACGGCATGGCGCTTTTGTGCGTGAAGAGGTGATCATCTGCGCCGGAGCTATCTTCGGCCACGACACCGAGGCGAAAAATGCGTTGTTGCTGCCAGGAGCGCACGCGCCTCACTTTAATTATGTAGGGGATTCGATTTTGGGGCGGCGAGTGAATTTGGGCGCGGGAACGAAGTTGAGCAACCTGGGCATGTTAAGCGACAAAGACCCGATGACGGGCAAACGACCGACGATACAGATTGGGGTGGACGGCCGTACCTATGACACTGGCCTGTCAAAACTGGGCGCCATCCTGGGGGACGATGTGCAAACCGGCTGCAACGCCGTCCTCAACCCCGGCTGCCTGGTGGCCCCGCGCACGCTCATTTACGCCAACGTCAGCCTGCGCAAAGGGTATTACCCACCCGATTCCATCGTGAAACTGCGCCAGGAGATAGAGATTGTAAACAGGCAATAAAGCCAGTTGATGGGCGTGGCATTGTGTACCATGAGCAAATGAACTATTTGATGACAAAGCTCTCATCTCATGGCATACTCCCCCACTGATTATGAACACAAGGATAGGCAAGCGAGTAGTTGTCGCCATGAGCGGTGGGGTGGATAGTTCGGTGGCGGCGGCGCTGCTGAAGGAGCAGGGCTACGAGGTCATCGGCATGATGATGCGGCTGTGGAGCGAGCCGGGCATGGGCACGGCCGCGCCGCTCAACCGCTGCTGCACCCCCGACCAGATGGCTGACGCCCGCCGCGTAGCCGGGCTGCTGGGCATTCCCTTTTACGTGGTGGATGTGCAAACGCATTTTCGCCAGGCCATTGTGCAGTTTTTCATTGACCAGCATGAACTGGGGCGCACGCCCAATCCCTGCGTGGAGTGTAATCGGCAAATCCGTTTCACCTACCTGCTGGAGCGGGCGCTGGCGCTGGACGCTGACTATCTGGCAACCGGCCATTATGCCCGTGTGGTACACACATCCACTGGCTACGAGATTCGTAAAGGGGTGGACGAACATAAAGACCAGTCCTATGTGCTGCACATGCTGACACAAGAACACCTGGCGCACCTGCTTTTTCCGGTGGGTGAGTACACCAAGGCAGAAGTGCGGGAATTGGCGCGGAAGTTTGGCCTGCCTGTGGCCAGCAAGGATGAGAGCCAGGATTTGTGCTTTCTGGGTGATGGGGATTACCGCCGCTTTTTGCGGGAGTATAGCCAGCGGGCGGCACGCCCCGGCCCGATTCTGGATATGGCCGGGCAGGAATTGGGCCAGCATGAGGGGCTGGCGTTTTATACCATCGGCCAGCGCAAGGGGCTGGGCATTACCACCGGGCAGCCGGTGTTTGTGCTGCGCAAGGATGTGGCCCAAAACGCGCTGATTGTGGGCACGCATGAAGAGTTGGGGCGGCAAACATTGGTGGCGCGGGATGTGAATTGGGTCAACGGCCGTACTCCCCCCCACCCCCTCCCCGTACAAATCAAAATCCGGTACAAGGCCAGAGCAGTTGAGGGTATGGTGGAAGGTATGGGCGACGACCAGGTGCATTGCACCTTCCATGAACCCGTCTTTGGCATCACCGCCGGGCAGGCGGCCGTATTTTATGACGGCGATACGGTGTTAGGCGGCGGCATTATTGCCGAAGTTGAGGGATTGAGTGAATACCAGACATCCGGTTTCTTTGAGAAATCAGATGTCTAATAATCGCAAAAAGTGAGACGGCATGGTCAACGCTTCCGGGGTGATATTGGGTTTCTTGCTGGCGACGGCCTATGGTGCAGGTTTTCATTTGATTATGGGTGGTCCGGCGCGGCGCATTATCCTCTATGTGCTGGCAGCCTGGGTGGGGTTTGCCCTCGGCCATTTGATCGGTGATTTTGTTAACCTGGAACTGCTCAACCTGGGAGCATTACACCTGTTTAGCGCCAGCCTGGGGGCCTGGATCGCTCTTATTGCCAGTTGGTGGCTGACAGCACACGAAGAGAAATAACATGAGTATTAATCCGTTTCATGCGGCTTTTGACAAGTTATACCCGGCTATCCGTTATACCTATGAGGAAATCATGGGGCATGTCTGGTTTACGCAGATCACACCGCATGAGGACATTACAACTGTGCTCTGGCTGGGCGGTGCGCCAACATACGAACGAGATTATCAGTTTCTCCTGCACCATGAAATTGGGGCGGTGGTCAACATTCGCGCTGAACGAGAAGATGACCTGGCTTTTTACGAGCAGCACGGGATTCAACATATCCAACTCAAAGTGCTGGATATTACTGTACCCGCACCGGAGATTTTGACGGAGGGGGTGGATTGGATGGCGGAGCAGGCCAAAGCCGGGCGATCCATCCTGGTTCACTGTGCCAAAGGGCGGGGACGCTCAGCCACTTTGTTAGCGGCCTATTTGATGCGAGAAGAAGGGCTGACCTATGAGCAGGCGCATTTGTTGATGAAGGGGCGACGGCCGTTGACTAAACTGGAACAACGGCACCAAAAACAGTTAGAGAGCTGGCTCAGTCAGCAAAAAGAGTGAGTGGCAGGTGGCAAGTAGCAGGTTGCAGGTTGTTTCACTTGCCACATGCAACTTGCCACCTGCTACTGCTTGATTCTCGTCGCCTGGGTACGGGGGAGGACAGTGTAGAAGTGGCTGCCGGGGCACGTTTTTTCATTGTGGCCGGGGCTTTCCGCCCACAAACGGCCGTGATGAGCCTCAATAATCCCCCGGGCAATCGCCAGCCCCAATCCGGGGCCACCCCCCTTGAATTTGGTCTTGCCCGAAGAATGAAAAGCGGCTTCCCCCGTCTGGTAAAACTTGGTGAAAATGAGTTCTAACGATTCTGGGGCAATACCAATGCCGCTATCACTAACGATAATGGCAATAGCATCTGTAGGCAGATCGGGTTGGGGTGGGGTTTGCCAGGCACGGCCGTGAATCCGAATCTCCCCGCCATCTGGCGTATATTTGATCGCGTTCACAATAATGTTGGCAAACACCACCTTCAACGCATCCTCATCGCCAACGATAGAGGGCAGTAACAGTAACGAATCATCTACAATCACCCGCTGTTTGCGGCCGGTCACGTCCTCGGCCAGCCCTTTGACAATTTGCCCAATGAGCTCCACCATGTTCAGCGGTTCCGGGAAAATCTCCAGTGCCTTACTGTCAATTTTCACCATCCATAACATCGTGTTTACAATTTCATGCAGGCGGTTGATGCCATTGACGATGCCGGTGATGATATTTTCATTCGCCCCACTGTTATCATCTTTCTTTTGCAGCAGTTGGCTGTATGCCTTGATCACCGTAATGGGCGTGCGCAGTTCATGGGCGGTGACGGCAATAAAGTCCGCTTTAGCTTTGTCCAGCCGTTCCAATTGCTCATACGCATCTTGCAAAGCCTGGGTGCGCTGACGGACTTCATATTCCAGTTGTTCGTTAAAACGGCGGGTGCGGTTATAGAGGCGGGCATTTTCCAGAGCGACAACGGCCGTTGCCCCAAATGTCGTCGCCAACGCAATTGCCTCTTCATCATATGGTATGCTCGCCTCACGCACCAATGACAACATGCCCCGTACTTCATCCCGGTGAATGAGTGGAATTCCCAGCCAGGCCCCTGGCACCGGCAAATTGGAAACCTGCTGCCACCCTTCATAGTCGGCCAGATTGACCAATGCCAACGGCCGTCGGGAATGATAAATCCGCATAAACACATCGGGCGAATGGGGGTCGGCATCAAGTGGTATACGCTGGTTCACATATCGCTCCTCAGCCGGAGCGCCTTCGCCTGTGGGAAACCCACGCATCGCCACAAATTCCAGTTCATTGCCCCGCCGCATTAACAGCGAAACGCGGTCATAGGGCACCAGCAGCGCCAACTGCGCCAGGATCGTATCCAACACCTCTTTCAACTCAATCGAGCCGGTCAGCGCCGCCCCCACCCGCTGCATGGTCTCTGCCAATACCCGCCGTGACTGCTCTTCCTGATACAACGACGCATAGAGTTCAGCCTCTTTTTGGGCGGCCTGGGTGCGCTGCACAATTTCCAGATTCTTCAGCTTTTCGTTGACTTCTTCGCTATGTACCGTTTCTAAAATGGCGTGAAACTGCTCAAAATGGGTCAGCGCGTCAGCAAAAGAGCCTAACGCCCGGTATATTTCTGCCAGCAGGCGATGGCAGCCATACATCCAGCGTTTGTGGTTGGCCTGCTCGGCCAGCGCCAACGCCTGCTCTACAAAAGGCAATGCCTGGGCTGCCTTACCCTGCTTGAAATAAACCTCGCCGGTCAATTTCAAACTTTCAATGGCCATATCAGCATCATCACCCTGGCTGGCAATGGCCACGGCCGTTTCCAGATATTGCAGCGCCATTCCCGGTTTATCCAGGTGGATGTAAATTTCCGCAATCGAATTGGAGATAACCCCTTCAACGCGGGTATTCCCGTGCCGCCGGCAAAAGGCCAGCCCCTCCTCACCCCATACCAAAGCCTGTTCATACTCCCCCTGCTGAAAATAGTTATAACAAATGTTATTAAGGAGGAGGGCAATCCAATACTCCTGCCCGGTTAAATGACGAAAGGCGGCCAGACTGCGCTCATTGTATGATTGGGCGCTGGCATAATCATCCATCTCCCCATACAGATTGCCCAACCCTAACAGCGCCATGGCATATTGTTCCTGGTTGCCCGTGCGCTCGGCCACATCCAACTGCTGCATGTAAGCATCCAGGCTGGCCGATAAGTTACCCAGCAGCGTGTAGTTGGAGGCGATGGTATACAACACATCACCCATCAACTCCGGCAAATTTTCCTCTTCAAAAATTGCCAGGGCTTCTAATGCCTGTGACAATGAATGTTCATAATTGCCACTGTACACGGCGATACGGCTGCGGGTGCGCAAACTTTCGGCTATGCCGCGTTTGTAGGGGGTTTGGGCAAAGGGGCCAGAGGTGGAAAGATCGGCCGCTTCATGGCTGAGGGCACGGGCACGCTCTCGCTCTTCTTTGAGGATAGCCCATGCTTCCGCATTGAGTTGGTCAATACGGGACATCAGTACGGCCGTGTCCTCTATCATCGTTGTTGGTGCCAGATCATTCATAATGGGTCTAACAGACTATAGCGTATCCCAAGCCCCAAAACTTTTCAACATGACCGATGTATAGAAGGAGTGAAACTCTATCTTTGCGGCCTGACCCAAACAAAACTAAAATTCGTGATGCGTGAACTATTATCAGGTGATGCATCACGCCACCAAAGGAGTTTTACCTGACATGAGCCATATCACCCCCAGCCGCCAGCAATACCTGGATGTGAAAGCCCAATATCCAGATACGATTGTCCTGTTTCGCCTGGGGGATTTTTATGAGACTTTTGACGATGATGCAGAAGTAGCCGCCCGCGAACTCGACCTGGTGTTGACCAGCCGCCCCCAGGGGAAAAACCAGCGCACCCCCATGGCCGGCGTGCCCCATCACGCCGCCGAAAGTTACATTGCCCGGCTGGTTGCCAAAGGGTACAAGGTGGCGCTATGCGAGCAGATGAGCGAAACGCCCATCAACGGCCTGATGCCCCGTGAAGTCGTCCGGGTGTTTACGGCCGGAACGGTCATTGAGCCGGGCATGTTGGATGCCCACCGCCACAATTACCTGGCGGCGGCCATTGTGGAGGGGGAGTGGGTAGGGCTGGCTTATGCGGATATTACCACCGGTATTTTTGCTACCACGCAGTTTCACGGCCGTCGCACCCTCATTGAAGAACTGGCGCGGCTGAACCCGGCTGAACTGCTCGTGCCCGAGGGCGAATTTGGCTTGCAAGAACAGGCGCGTACCGTCAGCCGCCTGCCCGCCTGGCGCTTTGAAGAAGGCAGTGCCCGCCAACTATTGCGGCGCCATTTTGGTGTGGCCTCTCTGGATGCGTTCGGCTGTGAGCAGAAGTCATGGGCAACACGCGCCGCCGGGGCCATTCTCTTTTATCTGCAAGAAACACAGATGGGAACAGTGGGGCAAATCCAGCGGCTGGCAACTTACAGCGTGGAAGGATACATGGCCCTGGACTCCGCCACCCGCCGCAACCTGGAATTGACGGAATCGTTGAGCGGCGAGCGCAAAGGCTCGTTGTTGGGAGTGCTGGACAGGACGGTGACGGCGATGGGGTCACGGCTGCTGCGGGAACGGGTGTCACGGCCGTTGCTGGATTTGGCCCAACTCAACAATCGCCTCAGTCAGGTGCAATTCTTTTACGACAATGCCCTCCTCCGCGCCGACCTGCGTGCCACCCTCAAAGGGCTGCCCGACCTGGAACGCCTCACCAACCGCATCCTCAGCGGCAAAGCCAACCCGCGGGATGTGGAGAATGTGAAGATCGCTTTGCAGGCTGTACCGGTAATCAGCAAACAGTTAGCAGTGAACAGTGAGCAGTTATCCAGCCACCAGCCATCAACAATCAATCTTCAATCTCTCATCTCCAATCTCGATTCCTGCACTGAAGTCGCCGACCTGATTACTCGTGCCATTCCCGACGAGGCACCGACTAATTTCAACAAGATGGGGGTCATCAAACCAGGCTTTTCAGCTGAGTTGGATGGGGTGATGAACTCCTCGGCCAATGCGCGGGAATGGGTGGCCGGGCTGGAACCGCGCGAACGGGAACGAACGGGCATTGCTTCGCTCAAGGTGGGCTTCAACAAAGTGTTTGGTTATTACATCGAAGTTACCCACGCCAACACCGCCATCGTGCCTGCCGACTACATCCGCAAACAAACCCTGACTAACGCCGAGCGGTACATCACGCCGGAACTAAAGGAGTATGAAACGCTCATCCTCAACGCCGAAGACCGCATTTTGGAAATTGAGCGGCGGGTTTTCAATGAGGTCTGTCGGCAGGTGGCGGCTCACGCGCCACGCCTGCTGCAAACAGCCCAGGCGATTGCCGAACTGGACGTGGCGGCCGCTTTGGCAGAGGCCGCGGCCCATCAGGGGTATGTACGGCCGTCACTCAACACCGATAACATTCTGCATGTGGTCAACGGCCGTCACCCTGTCGTCGAACAAACATTGCGGCTGGAACGCTTTGTGCCAAATGACATCCACATGACCGAAAAGGAGCGCATCCAGATCATCACCGGCCCCAACATGAGCGGCAAATCCACCTACCTGCGCCAGACCGCGCTCATTGTCCTCATGGCCCAGATTGGCAGCTTTGTGCCCGCCGACGAAGCGCACGTAGGGCTGGCCGACCGCATCTTCACCCGCATTGGCGCCCATGACGAACTGCACGCTGGCCGTAGCACCTTTATGGTGGAAATGATTGAAACGGCCGAAATCCTCAACCACGCCACCCACCGCTCGCTGCTCATTCTGGATGAAATTGGGCGAGGCACCAGCACCTATGACGGGCTGGCCATTGCCTGGGCGATAGTGGAATACCTGCACAACCACCCCCGCCTCAAACCACGCACCCTCTTTGCCACCCATTACCACGAACTGGTCGGGTTAGCCGATTTGCTGCCCCTGGTTGCCAATTACAACGTCGCTGTGGCCGAGGAAGGGGATAAGGTTCTCTTTTTGCACCATATCGTGCCCGGCGGGGCCGACCGCAGTTATGGCATCCACGTGGCGCAACTGGCCGGGCTGCCGCGCGATGTGGTCAACCGGGCCAATGAACTGCTGCACGAACTGGAACAACATGCACCGACTACGGCCGTGACCCCCTCCCACCTCTCCTCCGGCCAGCAAATGGCCCTCTTCCCCGAAGCCAGCCCCCTGCTAGAGGAACTGGCCGAACTGGACGTACACAGCATCTCCCCCTTGGAAGCGATCAACAAGCTCTACGAATGGAAACGGCGCTACACCGGGCAGTGAGCCGGTTGGTTAATGATTCCTCATTGGCTCTCGCCTGATTGGGCGCAACGTGGCACAATGCCTGGTTGGGATTTTCCCATCACACATCAGACAAAATGAGGATTAAGAATGAGCATCTGGAAGAATCTGTTTGGCACTGTTCCCACCATCACTATCACCGAACTGCAAGATAAATTGCGGCAAAAACCTGGCCCCATCCTGGTGGATGTGCGCACCACGGCCGAATATCGCAACGGTCACATCAATGGCGCGGACTCCATTCCACTGGACAAGTTGGAAGAACGCTTTGGCAAACTATCCAAGAACCGGGAAATCATCTGCATTTGCCAGTCTGGCGGCCGCAGCAAGCGGGCCACACGCCAATTGCAAAATGCCGGGTTCACGGCCGTGAACCTCAAAGGCGGCATGAACGCCTGGGCCAAACAAGGGTTGTCTACCAAAGTTGGTAAAGTGAAATAGCTGATTAGACCCGAAGGGTTATAGAAACCCTTCGGGTCTTGCCATCAAGGAGTAAACCATGACCGCATTAGGCATGAATGTTTATCTGCAAACTGATTATGATACCGCTCTTGAGCGTGTCACCGCTGAATTGCAAAAAGAAGGTTTTGGCGTGCTCACCGAAATTGATGTGAAGGCAACGCTGAAAAAGAAGCTGGATGTAGATTTTCGGCCGTACAAAATCCTGGGAGCCTGCAATCCGCCGCTGGCCTATAAGGCG
This sequence comes from uncultured Ardenticatenaceae bacterium, assembly GCA_964581605.1. Classification (GTDB taxonomy): domain Bacteria; phylum Chloroflexota; class Anaerolineae; order Promineifilales; family Promineifilaceae; genus CAADGU01. Next base: position 33,504 of record CAZOPF010000011.1, on the reverse strand, counting down.
ATCTCGGCTGCGCCGGAAGTGGGGCTGCTGCTGCCTTGTAATGTCACTGTTTCACAGGAGGCCGACGGCCGTGTACTGGTCAGCTTCATTGATCCCGAAGTCATGCGCGGCGTTGTGGACAACCCCGCGCTAACTGAGGTGGCCTGCGATGCGAAAGAGCGGTTACAGCGCGTGGCTGAATCGTTAATGGGTTGAGCCTTACGGCCGTACCATCACTGTCCCCACCACAACCACATCGCCCTCATTATCTGCCCCCGTCATGGGCACTCTGTGGCCCGTTTCCGATTCATACAACCCGGTCAACAAACGATACTCGCCAGCAGGCAAATCGGGCGGCGTCAGCAGCGTGTAGGAATCAGGGATCACCTCACCGGGTTGCCAACAGGTCGTGGGCAGCGTATTGGCCTGGGGCATTCCATCCTGTTGGGCAACCAGCTCCCCGTCCGTGTTGACCAGATGATTAAAAACGGTGTAAGGGGTATCCAGACGGCCGTCTGCCTGCCACAATAACGACACCATCAATACCTCGCCCGGCACAATCACGGCCGGTGCAACTTCATATTCGCGTAAATAAATATGCTCACCAAACCGCACGCCTGCCTGGGGAACATCGGCCAGCACAGGCAGCCGTGCCGGTATGCTGGTCAATCCCGTATTGACTACGCGCAAAAATGCGTTGAAAGTTAACAACTGCAACCCCAACAGAATGGTTAGCAGCCCAACCGCCCAACGCGCAGATGACAGCTTGCCTGTTCCCCATAAAGCGCATATAAGGGCAAAAGGGGTGAGGAAAATCCACACCCGCGCTACTTCTCCCCGGGCCGTGCCACTCAAGTTGAGCAACAAAACGCCCACCCCAAAGGCCACCGGCAGCGCCGTCAGCTGCCGCACTGTTAGCAAAGCGTAGAAAAAGGCATACAGGCAAAGTAGGGCCATGGGCAGCCCCAAAAAGATGCCAAAATCGTAGAGATGGTAGCCCAGCCACGTCCAATAACTACGCTCCAGCCCCAGATGAAAGCTCATTGAAACGCGCCAGATGTCCCCCAAGCCGGGGCCGGGCAATAGCTGATAACCACCCCACACTATGAGAGGCCCAGCGGCAAACAAGAGTGCGGCCGTTGCTATCTGCGGCCATGTCCAGTTAGCCCGGTTTGTAAACAGCCAGAGTAGTGCCCATATGCCCATTGGAGCCAGCATCACCACCAGGCCAAAGGAGAGCATGGTAGCGGCAGCCAGCACTACCCCAGACGCCCATATAGCCCACCATCGCCGCTCTGTCAATCCCAAAACTAATAAATACCAGGCGGTAACGGTCAGTAATGGGAAGAATTGATCCCAACGGCCGGCCCACAGGGCAAACGAAGGGATTAGTGGGTAGAGGGCGGCTGACCACACGGCCGTATCCCACCCTGCTGTACGTCTTGCCAGCCCAAATAGGGGAAAAATGACCAATCCGCTCAACAAAGGCAGCAGCATTTGTAACACGGCCGTGCCCATCACCGGGTTAGATATTCGCATCAAAGTCAGGTCGGTGCATTGGTACGGCCGTAAATAAGCACCCAACTTCTCCCCCACACCACCCACAGCCAATGGCAGACGGCTGGCATAAAACAGGAGAGGAATGCCCGGCGGGTAGCGCTGTGGATGCACCGGAAAGGTGGGCATCTGCTCTGAATAATGAGCCAAAAAATCGGCTGGATCGGTGATGATACTGCCCACTGAAAAAAACCCGCTACTACCGGCAGAGACGGTGCGAAAATATAACTGTTCAACTACATCAGGCGACTCTCCCACCAACAAACTAACCTGCAACGCAGGCACAGATACCGCACAAAAAAGCAAAAATGGTGTTATTTGCCGGCCTGTTTTTTCACTGCCCGCCAACTTTCCACCCCACCCAATAATGATGAGGATGTATAAAACTACAACGGCCGTGCCTATTAAATGGCGCGCGGGTTGGCCGGGAATGGCATACGTCCAGCGCCACTCATCCGGGCCACGCAAAGCCGGAAGGGCGTTCACCGCTATAGCCCAAAGAATGAGCAGGGTAACGGCCGTCAACACACCCCACACCCACCAATAATTCTTGTTATTCAAAGTGTCTCCATCTGTCGCTAATTGGTTGTCGGTGATCGGTCATCACTTAACGGTAGGTATCAGATGAACTAATCACGGCTACGGATTACAAATTACGGATTATAGGGCGGGCAGGCTTTCTGATACAATTTGCACCCCATGACCCGTTCTTCTTCTCCCTATCTCTTCGCCCTGGCAGCCGCAACCCTCTTTTTTCTAATCGGATTGGCAACCTTAAACCAGATCGGACTGACCTGGGATGCGCCTGAAAACTTGCTGACGGGGCAACATTACGCCCGGTTTTTTATAACGGGCGACGCCAGTTGGTTAGATTTTGCCGCCTATGATGAACAGTATCGAATGGCCGCAGAAACACGGCCGTTGCTCTACAATCGCGAATTTAATGCGCCGTTTCGTTACCCACCGGTAGCTAATATAGCGGCCGCAGCCACCCACGCTCTCTTCACCACTCACCTCGGCTGGCTGGCCGATACAGATGGCTACCACCTGGCTGTACTGCTTTTTGCCACTCTGACGCTCCTTGTGTTGACCTGTTTCACCTGGCAGGCGTTCGGCAAAATCGCCAGTTTTGCCGCCACGTTGGCGCTGGCTACTTATCCACTCTTTTTTGAACACGCCCATCACAATTTGAAAGATGTGCCCTTTGCCGCGTTCGTGTTATTGGCACTCTGGGCATATTGGCAAGGAGAACGGCACGGCCGGTGGCGCTGGTTTCTACTTGCGGCCGTCGCCGCCGGGCTGGGCATGGGCGTGCGCGTGCTGGCGGTGGCAGTGTGGATCGTCATCGGGCTGGCTTATCTACCGGTGGCATGGGCCAATCGGCAACTGGGGTGGCAGGCAATGGTACGGCCGTATCGCCCTATGCTCCTGTGCATCCCTCTGTCGCTGTTCATTTTTTTGGCAGCCTGGCCCTGGCTCTGGCCTGACCCATCAGGCCGTCTGGCTGAACATCTGGTTTTTGGCCGGGATGTTTCGCGGGGGCTGCGGGTGTTGTATAACGGGCAAATGGCCGCCGCCGGCAAGACGCTACCCTGGCACTATTCGGCCGTCATCTTTAGCCTGACTACTCCTTTGCTGGTGCTGATTGGTGGGTTGGTGGGATGTGGTGCGGCCGTGAAACGCAACCTGCGCCAGCCAGATACGGCCGCTTTCATACTGCTAACCCTATTTCTACTGGCACTCATTCGCTCAAGCTGGCCAGGCATCCCCCACTATGATGGCACACGCCACATGCTGGATGGCATTGTCGCTTTTGCCGGTCTGTTTGGGTTGGGTTTCCAGGTGATATGGGAAAAGAGTGTAGCGAGGCGGAGCCGCAGAGGAGCAGAAGGGACTCTCCGCCACGCTTCCGCTCCTTTGCTCCTCTGCTTGCTCCTTTTCTTGCCACTCATCCTCGTCAACATACGGCTGCATCCCTTTCAGGGAATTTTTTATAACGTGCTGGCGGGCGGGACAACCGGCGCGTATGACCGATTTCCGCAAGAGTATTGGGGGAGTTCTTTTCGTTTGGGCACAGCCTGGGTAAATGAAAACGCGCTGCAAACTCATTGGTACTGGCGCGTGTTGGCGGCCACCTGGCTCGCTTCTATATCGCGCCCGACCAGCAATTGATCCCTGATGAAGCCATTGCCACCCTGCCCTCCGACCAACCGATCACCCTCATCTATATGACCCGCCGCGATAAGTATGACTGGATTGCGGAGTTTGCAGAGGCGGAGCTAACGGCCGTATATACCCTGGAACGTGGCGGTATACCCCTACTCAAAGCGGTGGCTACAGATGCGCGTACCCTACAAAAAGCAGCATTGGCGCGTGGAAATTAGTGAAGAAATCGCCAGAGCACAACGTTTACTTTCTCTTTGCGCTCTTTGCATCCTTCATTTTTCTTCAACCGGAGCCTCAAACGTAACCAATACGACCTCTTCACCGGTAAGCAAGTCGTTTTCTTTAACCAGGCCAATCCCCCAGGCGTAGTATTTGTGCTCTTGAAGGTCAGATTCTAACGTGGAGAAATCATAGGTCCGCACCACTTCGGCAAAAGTACCAAATGGCACGGTGACCTGCTCACCCACACGCAACACCTGCCCCATATCTTCAGCTTCGCCAGGATAATACTCCTGATAATAGGCTTGATTGAGATGCGCGGCCGGATCAGCCCACATTATGACGCCGGGCAGTGCGCCATCCTGTCCCCATTCCCATGAACCGGCATGATCCACGAGAACACCTTTTTCGTAATTGTCCACATCTTCACCCAGATACCAGACATTGCCATTTTTATCTTGGGCAAACCAGTCGTAGGTTTCTTCAACCAGCTCGCCATCTACAAAAACGGAATCATGCAAAATGGTGGCCTGAACGCCATTGACGTTGTGCGTTTCGTTCAGGATTTCGAGTTCAATGTGCTCTGTTTGGCCGTCTGCTAACCGCGCTTCATATACCCAATTTGTGCCGGGAATGAGGGGAAAATAAGGATTGTCTACCTTTGCCACAAAATCAGCAGGGGTGATGTCAATGGTGTAAGCAGGAGGAGAAGGGGATACGGCCGTAACCGTTGACCTGCTACACCCTGCCGCTGCTAAAACGGTCCCAAACAGGATAACCACCAACCTGGAATTGAATGATTTTATCATCGGTCGTCTCCTTGCCATCCGGCCAACTGTTAGTCTGCTTCCTGGCCGAGGGCGTGATTCGTAGTAACGATTTATTGACTTTAAGAAGATGCAAAAGAATAACTCCGCGTTTTGGAGATGGGGAGATCAGGAGATTTAATCGCCCTATCTCCTGCTCTCTTCATCTCTATCAAAGCGAGGTATTGTTGTTTGGCAACTCCTTACACCCAGACTTCCCTATAGCCTAACCGTCAACTTTAAGAAAACAATGAAATAACGTTAAGTGAGTGTGCAGTAATTATGTAATTGAGCAATTTGGTAATTAGCCGCTTCAATTACTTAATTACCCAATTACCCAATCGCTAACTTATTTGCAAACGCTCACTAAGAATCGTTTTGGCTAATCTGCCGGGAGTTGGATAACAAAAGTGGTGCCTTTGCCCCATTCGCTTTGCACCGTCAGGCTGCCACCATGCGTTCGCACAATTTCATAGGCAATAGCTAATCCCAGACCGGCACCGCCCTGCCCATTATCGGATTCACTACGGGCGCGATCTTCTGCCACGCGGTAAAAGCGATCAAAAAGGTGGGGCAAATGTTCGGGCAAAATACCTGGCCCCGTATCAGCCATGGCAATGATGATCATTTTGTCTTGTTGGGCGGCCGTCATAGTGACACGGCCGTTCACTGGCGTATATTTCACCGCATTATCCAGCAGGTTCAGCAACAGGCGCAACAACAAATCCATATTACCCTGGGTCGTCAGGTCGGGAGGGATGTCCACAAGCAAGTTAATGGATTTTGCGGTGGCAAACGGCCGCAGTTGGGCCACTGTCGCATCTACCAGTTCAGCTAAAATAACTGGTTCCCTTCGCACCTGGAACCGCCCTTGCTCCAGACGAGCCATAAACAACAAATCATTACTCAAACGAATCAACCGGTTTACCTGTTGTTCCATCTCTTGCAACGTTTCCACATAAGCCGCTGGTTGGCGCGGGCGGCTCAAGGTAACGCCAATACGCCCTTTAAGCGCGGTCAGCGGCGTTCGCAGTTCATGGGCAGCGTCGGCCGTAAATTGGCGTTCGCGGGCAAAAGCAGTTTGCAGCCGGAGCAACATCAAATCTAACGTTTGCGCCAGCCGCCCAACTTCATCGGCCGGGCCGGTATAGCCAATACGCCGGTTCAAATCGCCAGCATGAATGGATTGGGTGGTGCGGGTGATTTCATCAATCGGCCGTAGGGCACGCCCGGCCAGAAAGTAGCCACCTCCGCCGGCCAACAGCAACCCCAAAGGCACCGCCCACAGCAGTTGCAAGGCCAGGACAGCCAGATTTTCAACCATCGGCTCTAGGGATTGCGCCACCAGCAACCAGCCCCCCGGCGCGGCCGTCACCGGCTGACCGTAAACCCGCCAGCGATCATCACCATTGCTGATGGTGTACCAACCACCAGCAGGTACACCTGAGGGCCACCATGATGGCAGTTCATCCTCCTGGCCCAATTGCTGCCAGCGTACTCCGGTTGGCGAAAGCAGAAAAATACCGATATTGTCGCTCAGAACACGATTGAGTTGCGGGTTATTTTCCAGATTTTGTAAGGTGAGACGGCCGTCCACTGCCACTACATTCACCAGCGCCTGCTGCGCTGCCAGTTCCAGCCCGGCATCCATTTGCGCCAACAGGTTGCGCTGCACCTGCCAGTAAAGAAACCCGGCAATAAGCAGCAATATGGCAGTAAACGAGAGCAAATACCACAAAGTCAGGCGCCAACGCAGGGGAAGTTGGGACGGCCGTATTGGGGTTATTTTCATCCGGTCCACCGTTCACTCTTCACTGTTCACTGCTTACTGTTCACTGTTCACTGCTTACTGTTCACTCATCCGATACCCCACTCCCCGCAGCGTATGAATAAGCGGCTGTTCCCCCGGCAGCTCAATTTTGCGCCGCAAATAACCGATATACACATCTACCACATTTGACTCGTTGAAAAAGTCAAAATTCCAGACATGCTCACTAATCTGGGTGCGGGTGAGAGCCTGGTGGGGATGACGCAGCAGATATTCCAGCACAGCAAATTCACGTGGGCTGAGGTCAATCTGACGGCCGTTCCGCCACACCTCACGCCGGGAACAGTCCATTTGCAAATCGGCCAGTTGCAATACCGTACCCGTTTGCAGGGGTGGGCGGCGCAGCAGGGCACGCACTCGTGCCAGCAGTTCGGGGAAGGCAAACGGCTTCACCAAATAATCATCAGCTCCGGCATCCAATCCGGCTACACGGTCATCCACGCCATCACGGGCGGTGAGCATTAGCGTGGGCGTCTTCTGGCCCTGGCGGCGCAGTTCAGCCAGCAGTGCTAACCCGTTCATCCCAGGCAGCAGAATATCCAGCACCAGCACATCATACTCAGCTGCCTGAGCAAAATAGAGAGCGTCACGGCCGTTCCCCACCACATCCACCGCATAACCGGCCTCCGTCAGGCCCTGCCGCACAAAACTGGCAATCGCCGGTTCATCTTCCACCACCAAAATACGCATGGTATCTCTCCATCACACATTTTAGCTCAGTGCATTAAGAAAATGATGAAACCATCTGTTTCAACCGCGGCAAACGCCAAGGGCACGGATCAGGTCGGCTGTCTCTACGCACAAAATCTTTTTTGGCGCTTGACAAGTTTTATAACTTATGGCATTATCCGAACAATGTTCGTAAATTTATCGGTATTCGGAAATGGATAAACTAACTCCACGCGAACGGCGACATCTGCGCACCAAAGAGGCAATCCTGGAGGCAGCCCGGCACATCGTCACTGAACAGGGGGCGGATGCGCTCTCTATTCGGGCTATTGCCGAGCGGATTGATTACAGCCCGGCCGGGTTGTATGAGTATTTTGGCAGCAAAGAGGAAATTATCACGGCCGTCTGCCTGCAAGGGCATGAACGATTGACACAAACAATGGCGGCCGTAAGCCCCTCTCTGCCAACGGATGAATATCTGATTGCTATTGGCCTGGCCTACATCCAATTTGCCATGCAGAATCCAGACCATTATTTGCTCATGTTTACCAATCCGGCATTGGCCGGAACGCCAGAGCAGGTGCAAGATGAGGAATCCTCCTTTTCTATTTTGTTGGCAACCATTCAGCGCGGGATTGATGAAGGGTTATTTCGCCCACGTTCTGGCTATGGCCCATTGGAAATGGCCTACACGGCCTGGGCGGCCGTGCATGGAATTGCCATGCTGCGGCTGACCTATCTCACCCATCACCCATTCGATTTTGCGACGGCCGACCGTGAAGCATTGCGCTCAATGGCCACCGGGCTTATGCACTGATTTTTTTTGCAGTAATCTGAACAATGTTCGGGTACTGACTCTTGTTTGGAGGTTAATATGGCTCACATTTTTAATGGTCGCTACACGGCCGTTACAGCGGACCCTTTTGTTGTTTTTCTCATTGGCATGCGCATCAACCGGCTGGCGGCCGTGCGCCAATGGCTGCCGGTCTTAAGAGCAATGCCCGCCATGATTGAAACTTTATACAAATACCCTGAAAAAGGGTTTTTAGGCGGGCACTTTTTCATTGCCTGGCGGATGCCACTGCTTGTCTCTTATTGGCGATCTTTTGCAGATTTAGAGGCATTTGCCCGCCATCCAGGCGACCCGCATCTGCCAGCCTGGAAGCGGTTCAACCAGGCTGTAGGGGATGATGGCAGTGTGGGTATCTGGCATGAGACATATGTGGTAGAGCCAGGGAGTTATGAATGTGTCTACGGAAATATGCCGCGGTTTGGCCTGGGCGCGGTGATGCAACATGTCCCGGCCGTAGGCCACTACCAAACGGCCCACAAACGGCTGCAAGCGCAGAAAGCGAGTGAATGAGCCAGGCAAGGGGCATGTGCCAATTGTCAGGCGAACTTCTTGACACCTGACACTGGACGTGAATCACCGGCTACGTGACACTCATATTGAAGCGGCTAATTACCAAATTACTCAATTACATAATTACTGCACGGTTACTAAAAGGGGTGTTGATTATGATGGAATTAAATACACAAAAGGTCTGGCAGGAAGTGGAGCAGCAGCTATTTGCCGTATTGGGCATGGTAACAGCCCGGGGTGAGGCCCGGACAGTAGGGGTAGTGTACACAGTTTACGGCCGTACCCTGCTCATTAGCTCGAACAAATCTGCCTGGAAAGTACGCCACATCGCTCAAAACCCGCATGTTTCCCTCACCATTCCCATCCATAAACGCATTGCCATTATGCCCTGGATCAAAATTCCAGCAGCAACTATCACCTTTGCCGGCGAAGCGACCATATTGACCCCGGCTGATTTGCCAGCTGATGCCCTCAAACCGCTCTTTCGTGGCCTGGAATTGGATGTGGATGTGATGGCAGAGACGGCCGTCATTCAGGTAAAACCTGTCGGCGAATTCATCACTTACGGCGTGGGCGTCTCCCTGATGGACATGCGCTACCCTGAAAAGGCACGCGGCCGGGCGGTCGTTGGTGTTGGGTGAAATAACATCTACAAAAGGTGGAACATGGCTCGAGTTGTTCCTATCGGTAAGTCAGTTACAATGGATATCAAAGCTGACACCGTCCGTTCTATGATTAAGAGCGAACCTATTCTTTGTAACTTAAAGGCAAAAGATGAGCGATTTTGCGGAGAGATTGTTTGCGTTAATTCAAGACCGGAAATTACATCCTAAACCAGGTTCATACACCAACAGCCTGTTCACGGCCGGTGAGGACGAGATTGTTAAAAAGGTGGGCGAAGAAGCCGTGGAACTGATTTTGGCCGCCAAAGGGCAGGGGAAAAAGCGGATTGTGGAAGAGGCCGCCGATCTCACCTTCCACCTGCTGGTATTATTAGCCGCCTACGACCTGACCTGGCACGATGTGTGCCAGGAACTCGCCCGGCGGCATAAACCAGATGAGCCGCTAATTGAGTAATTTGCTCAATTATGTTGAAGACCCCCCCGACGAACGCAAGAAATCGGTGGTAAAAAAGCCCGTCGAACGCCCCTTATTTTTCTCAATATCAGCCAACAGTTGGGACAATGTGTCAGCCATCTGCGTTTTGCCCATTCTTCGGTAAAGCTGATAAGCCTGTTGTGCATGAGGTTCGGCTTTGTCCCACCGCTCTTGCTCCACCAGCACCTTGGCCAACTTATAACTGGCCGAGGCAACACTGTTGCTGCGTTTTGACTTTTTCGCCACAGATACCGCCTTCTCCAAATGGCTCACGGCCGTGCGCTTATTGCCCGTCTCATGGTGGACCAGCCCCAAATTGCTTAGAGTCGCCGCCTCCCCAACATCATAATTCTGGCTCTTTGCCAGGTCGAGCGCCTCCTTCAAACGGGTCAGTGCCAGTTTGGAGTCATTCGATTCATGCAGTGTGGAGGCGATATGATTAAGCAGTTCCACTTCCAGCGGCAAATCATGGGCAAAGCGGGCCAGCTCTAACGCCTTGTCATATAGTTCCAGAGCCGGCTTCCATTGGGCCGATTTGCGATATAACGCAGCCAGCTGGGCATAATAGCGAGCCATTTCCCGCGTGTCATTGCGTTTTTCTAGCATATACAGGGTTTGCATCAGATAATCAATTGCCCGTCCCCAATCCCCCCATGCTTCATAAGCGCGGCTCAACTCAAGCAGTGATTTTTCTTCCTGTTCCTGGTTGCCCATTTCCTGGGCCAGACGCAACGCCTGCCGCTGCAAACGGGCCGCCTCAAAGTATTCGCCTCGTTCCTTCAGGACAATGCCCAATTTGAAACGTGCCTCCATTTCCCGATTCTGGTCGCTCATTTCCAGAGCGGTGTCCAGTGCCAGCAGGAGATAATCGCCCGCTTCCGGGATGTGATTCTGGCTCAAATACAGATTACCCAGGCGCATGAGATTGCGAAAAAGCGTATTCAGGTCTTTGCTTTCTTTAGAAATCGTGAGGGCAGTTTGGTAGAACTCCAGAGCGCGGTCGGGTTTACCCATTTCTTCATACAACATACCCAGGTTGCCCCAGGCCTCGCCCTCACCTACCCGGTCACCAATTTGCCGGGCAATTTCCAACGTCTGTTTGAAGAGAGTTACGGCTTCTTTAGACTCGCCCCGGCCGAGGTAAAACTTGCCCATGCTGTTGAGAATGCGTTCCACACGGGTACGGTCGCCAATATCACGGGCAATGGCTAATGATTGTTTATAGTAGGCGACGGCTTTTTCCGCATTTCCCACCTGTCGGTATGATTCACCCAGGCTGTGCAAGGCGGCCGCTTCTTTGAAACGGTCAGCCAGTTCATGGGCAATGTGCAGTTCGCGTTCATGGTAACGGATAGACTTTTCTGGTTCGCGGGAGTGGCGGTAAGCACGCCCTAGATTACCCAATGCAAATCCTTCCTGGGCGCGGTCACGCAGTTGGTGGGCAATGGTGAGATGTTCCTCGTGAAATTCGATGGCGCGTTCTATGTAACCGAGGGCAGTATAGACACGGCCGAGGTTGCCCAAACCCATACCTTCCACTTCCGGCGCGTTTTCGCGGCGGGCGATATTCACAACCTGCTCAAAATACATCACTGCGACGTCCAGCTTGCCAATGTCAAAATAGGAGAGGCCCATCGTATTGTAAGAGTGCGCGGCACGCAATCTTTCTTCGCGGGAATCTTCCTGGTCAATGCGCTCCTCCGGGGCAGGTTTGCCGAAGATGATGGTATACATGCCCGTAAGGGCGCTTTCTACTTCTTTCCAACTGGGATAGCGTTCAATTGGTTTAAGAGCCAGACATTTTTGCAGGAACAGGTGAATATCACGAGGGAGGGAACTGTCTGGTGATTTGATTTGCCCTTTGAGGTGAATTTCCTTCAGCTCTTCCCGCTCTTTGCCTTCGGCCGCAAAACGGCCGGTGACCATCTCATAAAAAATACAACCCAGGGCATAAATATCGGCACGTGCGTCTAGCTTGAGCTGAAGCCATTGCTCCGGGGCCATGTAGAGGGGGGTGCCGGCCGCACCCTGTGTCAGTTGGGTGCGGTTGAATAGCTCAGGCAGATCATCCAATGTGGCGGCACCGCTATCTTTACCCAGGCTGCTAAGGGTACTGGCCAGGCCAAAGTCGGTGACACGAGCCTGCCCATTCACGCCAATCAGGATATTTTCTGGTTTGAGGTCTCGGTGGACGAGTCCCGGTATTTTTTTGGTGGCATATTTCATGCCTCTGGCCACATGCAGAGCAAATAAGATGGCCTGTTCCAGGGGAAGGGGTTTGCCTTTGCGCAGCCAGGAGCGCAGGGAGGGGGTGCGTTTGCCTTCTGGCTGCTGCACCCATTCGAGGACGAGGTACACTTCACGGCCGTCGCCAATCCGTTCCACACGATAAGCCTGAACAATGTTGGGGTGTTTGCCCAGTTCCACCCACATTGTGCCCTCACGCAAGAAAAGATCACGAGCAGGTCGGGAAGAGATATATTCCGGTTTGAATGTTTTGAGGGCTACCAGGTCATGGGTAATGCGATCATTACACAGGTAGACAATACCCATGCCACCCACAAGGCGATTTGCCACCTGATACCGGTTGGCAATAAGGAGGGAAGTGGGTTGCTGTTCCGGAGGCGTTCCTGAGGGGGATTGCGGTTTATTTGCAGGCGCTGCCGCTTGATCTGTCATGGGCTTTTGAACCAGGGAGCCAATACAGAGTTGTTAGGGTAGCTTCACTCATCAGTGCTTTAAGTATACCCGGTTTGGTAAAGGATGGGTATGGGCAGTTTCTTCAAGCAGCGAACCGTAGTTTTCACTTTCATGTTAGCCCGGCATATAATCCGCCCGCTATGGCAAAAGGGCGCACCTACTCCACATCGGCCGTCTGGATGGCTAACCTAAAGCTGCTTTGGGCCGTATCCCTTATCCTCCTCTTTTTCGGGCTGGCGCTGAACAGCCTGGTGCTGGACAGCCCCACGATGGATGAGCAAAATCATCTGGCGCGGGGTATCGCCTTTTTGCGCTCGGGCGGCGACCCCCGCCTCAGCCTGGAACATCCGCCGCTCATCAACAGCCTCAGCGCCCTGCTGCTGCTTACCCTGCCTGATGTCGTTGTCCCATTCGACCATGCCAGTTGGCGGGAATTGGCCCCACCGGACATTTACTGGTATCTCTTTGCCGAGCAGTTTCTATGGCACGCCAACCATGATGTGACGCGCATGATCTTCTTGGGGCGGCTGCCGGTTGTTTTCCTGACTATTTTTCTGGCACTGGCCGGCTTCCACTTTGCGCGAGAGTTATGGGGGCAACCGGCCGGGCTGTTGGCGTTTTTTTTGCTGCTGTTTGAGCCAAATATCCTGGCGCACGGCCGTCTCATTACCACTGATCTGGGTGGGGCGCTTTTTAGCTTTCTCACCATTTACTTGTTGTGGCGGCTGTGGCAAACGGCCGCATGGCATTGGCCGCGCTGGTTGGGGGGTGGTGTGGCGTTGGGGCTGGCTTTTGGCAGCAAACTTTCTGCATTGGGCTTTCTGCCTGTTCTGGGGTTACTGGCCCTTTTACCGCTTTATCCAGCCCAAACCGGCCCGTACTGGCGAGGTGCTCTACGGCGGGTGGGGCAGCTGGGCACGGCCGTACCTCTGGCTTTATTCATCACCTGGGCCATTTTCGGCTTTGAATGGGGGCCGTTCCGATTTCCTTCAGAGGCGCTGCATTTCCTAAACAAATGGAGCGGCCCCATGCCCACCTTTTGGGCCGGGCTAGATCAAATTCTCAATGTCAGCCGGGGTGGCCGTGCGGCTTTTCTGCTCGGCGAATTTTCAGACCAGGGCTTTCTGCTCTACTTCCCCATCGCCTTCCTGGTAAAAACCCCCCTGGCAATTCTCATTAGTCTGCCGGTGGCTACGGCCGTGCTCCTCTGGCGGCCACACACCCGGCGAAACGCCCTCTACTTGCTCATCCCTGGCCTCTACTATGTTGCCCTCAGCATGTGGAGCGGCGTCAACATCGGCTACCGCCATCTGCTGCCCATCCTACCCTTATTGTTGGTTCTCATAAGTGGATTAGGGGCAGGTAGCAGGTGGCAAGTGGCAAGTGGCAAGTGGAAACGCAACTCTGATTACCGCTCACCGATTACCACTTACGTTTTACGGATTACGGTCTACGCCCTCCCCCTGCTCTTGCTGCTGGAAACCCTCACCATCCATCCTCACTATCTTAGCTTCTTCAACGCAGCGGCCGGTGGGCCGGAAAATGGCCCACGTTTGCTGGCCGATAGTAACATTGATTGGGGTCAGGATTTGCGGCGGCTGCAAATCTGGATGGCGGAAAACGGGGTGGACTCGGTGAAACTGGGCTGGTTTGGCACGGCCGATCCCGCCTATTATGGCCTACCTTATGAGCCAATGCCCGGCTTCCCCCGCCCCGAATTTTATTCCTTGTGGAGTTCGCCCCCTTTTGATCCGGCACAGCCTGAACCAGGTATCTATGCTATCAGCGCCAGCAGCCTGTGGGAATCTCACTGGGCAAGCAAAAATGTGTACCCCTGGTTCCGGACCAGAGAGCCGGATGACCGGGTGGGGTATTCGATACTCATTTATGTAGTTGAGTAATTGGGAAAATACGCAATTACCTCATCGTCAGACATGACAAAACGACAGAGTGAACTTTGGTTGATGGTGGGTGTGCTGTTACTGGCGGCCGTGTTTCGGCTGGCACTGCTGCGAGATGTGCCGCCTGGCCTTTCTCAGGACGAGGTGCTGGACGCCGGTATGCCGGCTTCGATTTTGGCCGGCAATATCGCCCTTTTTTTTCGGGATGGGTATGGGCACGAACCGCTCTATCACTATGGGGGCATCCCGTTTTATCTGGCGCTAGGCGAAAATTATTTGCAGGCGCGGCTGGCTTCCGTCTTTTGGGGAATGATGCTGGTGGCGGCAACGATGCGCTGGGCCAGGCGGGAGTTTGGGCTGGCCACGGCCGTCACGGCCGGATTGGGTCTGGCTATTTCCTGGTGGCCGGTCATCTTTAGCCGCATCGGGATTCGCCCGATCATGGAGCCGTTGTTTCTGGTGGGGGCAGCCTGGTTTTGGCAAAAGAGACCCTGGTTGGCCGGGCTGCTGTTGGGGTTGAGCCTGTACACTTATACGGCCGCACAGCTGATGTTACTCTGGCCGGTGTTGCTCACGGCCGTCCTCATCCTCACCCAACGCAAGCAGTGGCGAGTAACGGTGAAAAATGGAGTGGTGGTATTGGGCACGGCCGTGTTAGTTGCCCTCCCTCTTTATCTGACCTGGTGGCGTGATCCATCGCTGTTGCAGCGGGTAGACCAGTTAGGGGGGCCGCTGGACGCGCTGCGGCAAGGAAACAGCCAACCCATACTGGAGGCGACGCTGGCAACCATAGGCGTGTTTAGCTTCACTGGCGACCCGCGCTGGACGTATGGCCTGCCTGGAAAGCCATTGTTTGATTGGTTCACGGCCGTGTTCTTTTATGCCGGGTTGCTCATTTCACTATGGCGGATTCGCCTGTTTCCCTATGCCCTGCTGCTCACCTGGCTGGTGGTGGGGCTGCTGCCCAGCGCCCTGACGCCCCAATCCCCCAGCACCATCCGCCTCATTGGCGCATTACCGGCCGTGTTCGTGGTGGTTGGCATATCGGTGGAGAAGTTAATAGTGAACAGTGAACAGTTAACAGTTTACAGTGGTAGGCGCAGGCTCTTACTGTTCACTGTTTACTGTTTACTGTTTGCTCTACTAACATTCAATATAGCCCGCACAGTTAAAGATGGCTTCATTCACTGGGCGCAGGCTGAGGAGACGCGGCTGAACCATTATCAGGCGATCCTGCTGGACATCGCCCGTTTTGAGCAAAGCCAACCGGCTGGTGACATCATCATGGCGGACCCGTTTTTTGAGCAAATTGACGCGGAGTCATGGCAGCGCACGGCCGTGCCCCCAACTAATGCCCGTTGGATTCAGGCCGGGCCAGGCGTGGCCGGGGCGATGGTGTTCACGGGGGATGGGCACGGCCGTCTCTACATCCCCGAATTTGCTCCGCTTTCACCCATCCTGCAAGAGATGCTGCAACTGCCAGATGACCCAATCTACCGGAGCCAACAAACGCCTTCTTTTGCCATGTATCATCTGCCGACCATGCCTGAAATATCGTTACTACCAGAGCCAGTCACGTTTGGCGATATGCTCACATTGGAAGGGTACCAGTTTCTGCCCCTTGAATCAGGCGATACGGCCTACCTGGTAACACGGTGGCAAGTGAACAACCCGCTGCCAAACCATCTGACCATTTTTGTGCATTTACTGAATGCCCAGGGGGAGCTTGTGGCCCAACATGATGCCCTGGATGCCGCTCCCATTTCCCTGCAAGTGGGTGATCGCATCCTCCAGTTACATCCTTTGCCACTACCCGCCAGCGATGGCCCGTTTGCAGTGCAGGTGGGTTTGTATACACCACCTGACGGCCGGCGCTTACCCGTTTCCGGCCAGACGGCCGACACGTATCCTCTGGCCACTGGGCTACATTTTGACGATCAATAATCAAGCGGATATGATTCATACGTTTTGTGTCTGGCAGCCTCAAGCACAAAAACAACATGTTCAAAGGATTTTGGAGGTAGATTAGATAAGGATATGCAACGATCATTTGCTTACACAAACAGGCGGATAGCCTTAACCATAACGGCCGTTACCGCTTTGGGACTATTGTTGTTCATTGTTCAGGCATTGGTTACGGCCGTTGCCGCCCACAGTGGTAGCCGCCCATCCCAGGCTGGCCCGGTTACACAGCCGGTCACCACAACTGTTTCGTTCGAGAACGCCCTGGCCGCGTACATAAACGGGCACACCATTCAGGCACCTGTTGGCGAGCCTACATACGGCGCTGCCTGGTCTGGCGAGACCGCTCAATTAGGCTCGGCCAGTGAAACTGTTACCTACCTGTTGGTACTCAGCAACACCGGCACCACCACCGACACCTTTGCCCTGACGTTTGCCGCCAATTGGGGCACCGCCTTGTCAACGGATATTGTCACCCTGACGGCCGGGGCCGGCACGCCAATTCAGGTAGATGTGGACATTCCTGGTACGGCAAATGAGGGGGATAGTGATACGGCCGTCATCACCGCCACCTCCCAAAGCTATGTGACTGCTACGGCCACCATCAGCCTCACCACCATGGTAGAAGACAGTGTCACCTACCTGCCTATTATTTTCAAACCAGTGCCGCCACCGCCAACCGCCCCCACCCTCTCCGCCACCCGGCCAAACAGTTCTAACGATTGGCAAATGAACTGGACATTGCCCAGCTACCCCTATCTGAGCGGGTATCAGATGCAAGAATCACAGAGCGCCACCTTTGCCTCAGGCGTTACAACCACTGACTTGGGCACCGTAAATTCTATGCTCATCAACACCCACCAGCCATCGCCAAACAACGAGTATTATTACCGTATTCGTGCTTTTGGCGGCGGTGAATATAGCGATTGGTCAAATGTCGTCCGGGTTGTTGGCGCATACTATGACGAATTCACCGACAATCAAACCGGCTGGTCTGGGCCAACCTTGAAAGAAGCGCTGCGCCGGCTCACTTTTCTAGAAGAAATTGACTCCTGGTATGAACGCACAGATGAGACCGGTTGGGTCATCTTGCGTGTGGAAGATTCCTGGGATTGGGCTATCGCCAGCCCCATGAAGCAGGCACCCATTCCGCCCTATTCTATTGAGTTCCGCTCCAGACCGGCGAACCTGGGCAATCTGGTTTCTCATGGGGTTGTTTTCGGTGGTGACTGGAACGGCCAGCCCTGCCCTGACTGGTCTACGATTCTGGGTCTTTATGCCCACACCAACTGTTTCAACCATTTCTATACCACCAATCTCATCTGGTATGCCGACTATAACATGCGCCTGTTGTGGGAACGGGTGGATGAACTGGTCTATTGCCCCACCTGTGGCGGCAGCCCGCTCAAGCGGCTGGGCGACATTGATGAGGACAATGTGGTTGAATTAGATATTTATGCCAGTGGGTTCAATGATTATCGTGTGGAAGTTCGAGAAACAGAGATCAAATTCTTTGTGAATAATCATCTGGAGTATACCTATCCCCATGATGAGTCCCCATGGGAGCTTGGCCCCTATTTTGGCGTATTTGCCTCAACGGACGAATACAGCAATTCCACCGGCCGTTTTGAGTATCTAAGAATTACGCCGTTGGATAATTAACAAACAAGAGAAAGCGGGCTTGCTCTGGCCCAATTTCTCTGCCAATACCATACCCCGGCAGGAAAGATAGTTTCCTGCCGGGGTTAGCAGGTTAGTTCAATCTTTGGAGATGGAACTGATTTTGATTGTTTTGTTTAGTCGCTGTTTCTTCTAAATCGCTACCAATCAGGAAAATTCTGTGACGCATCGGTTGAAGGGCATACACTCTCTCTGGTGGGGTACGGCCGTTCTCCTGTTCATGTTCGCCCTTTCCCTCAGCAGCATGGTGACGCTGGCGCCCACTTTTGATGAACAGGGCTTCATTGTGCGCGGTCTGGCTTATGTGCGCGGCGAAAACCGGCACATGCGCGTGGGCCACCCGCTGGGTCTCAACGCCCTGACCACCCTCCTGTTAGCCAATGACCCCCAGGTGAAGCTCCCAACCGATGATCCCTCCTGGCAAGAAATCAGTTTTCACCGTCCGGCCGAATTATTTCTTTGGGAAATTGGCAATGATGTGGCTCATGTTATCTTTCTGGCGCGGCTGCCCACCATCTGGTTAGCCATGCTACTGGCGGCCGTAACCGGGCGTTGGGCATGGCAACTATCACGCCAGAAATGGGCCGGGCTGCTCGCGCTTATCCTCATTGCCCTGGACCCCAACATTCTGGCACACGGCCAACTGGCAACCACAGATTTGGGGCTGGCATTGGGGGCAACTATCGCTGGTTGGGGGATATGGCGGTATTGGACACGGCCGTCCACTATTCATGCCCTCCTGGCCGGTATTAGTTTTGGCCTGCTGCAAAATACCAAGTTCACCGCTGGTTTGTTTGTGCCTTTGTTTGGCCTGGTGGTTGTGATGGGGGTAGCAGCCCAATGGCATGGCGGCCGCCGGCAAGACAGCCGCCGGCAAGACAGCCGCCGAACCCATCACCAATTTCCCTGGCGTGCCCTCCTGCGTTTCTGTCTCCTCTTTCCCACGGCCGCCTTCTTCACCTTATGGGCAGGGTATGGTTTCCAAATTGGCACATTACCGACCGATCTGCCCACACTAACCCAGTTGGCCGGTTTAACCATTCCCCTCTCGCATCATATCGAACAGTTAGCGGATATTGGCGGCCGATTACAGGTGGAAACGGCCGCATTTTTAATGGGGCAATACAGCAGCCATGGCTGGTGGTATTACTTCCCGGTGGCCTTTCTGCTTAAAACGCCGCTACCTACGCTGGTACTGCTGGGCACGGCCGTCTCGCTGCGCCTTGTGTATTACCTGGCGGAAGCCCGCCGTTCGATTACGGATCACGCCTCACGCCTCACGCCTCACGCCGCACACTTCCCCCTTTTCAACGACGCCGCCCTACTCATCCCACCGCTCGGCTACTTTGCCATTGCCTTAACCAGTGAGATTAACCTGGGCTACCGCCACTTACTACCGATACTGCCGTTTACGGCCGTGTTCATCGCCTACGCTTTTGCCGAATTCCGCAGTCCACCGTCGGCAGATGGCTTGCCGATCACCCATTACCGATTACGGTTTACGGACAACGTATTACGTTTTACGTTTTACGCCACCTTCGCCCTGCTAACCCTCATTGCCCTCTGGATTTATCCCCACTACCTGAGCTACTTTAACCTGCTGGCGGGTGGGCCAGACAATGGCTGGCGCTATCTGGTGGATAGCAACCTGGATTGGGGGCAGGATTTGAACAAGCTGCAAACGTGGATGGACGAAAACGATGTGTCTGAGGTATGGCTGAGTTATTTTGGCGAGGCGCGGCCAGCGTATTATGGCATTGCCTACAAAGGGTTGGATAGCTGGCCACCACGCCTGATGAACCCAGCGGCACGGCCGTATTACCCCCTTGATCCTGCCCCAGGCATTTACGCCATCAGCGCCACCAACTTACAAGGCGTCCACTTTGCCAACCATGACCAGTTTGCCTGGTTCCGCGAACGGGAACCAATTGCCAAAATTGGTTACAGCCTCTTTCTGTACGAGGTGCCAGCTACTGGCGGCCCGGTGGATGTGGTGCTGGCAGGCAGGCAACTTGATGAGGTTTTGCCTTCAGATTTTGCCCAATTCAACAGCAATGATCTCGCGCTCCATTGGGTTGACCCGGCGGCCGCCCTCATCATCCCGAATGCGGCCGGGCGCTGGCTGGTATTGGCTAAAGAGACGGCCGTATCCCCCACCATCACCGCCCTCATTCAATCCTGGCCTGTGCGGGCAGAGCGAGACCATTACACCATTTACCAGATTCCCCCCCTGGCCATTCCAGAGATAGAGCCACTGGCTCTTTATCGCCACGATAGCGGGGAAATTGGGCTGATGAGCGCAGTTATGGCGACGGCCGTGACCACAGACACCTTACAAATCAACACCGCCTGGCAGCAAAAAGGCCCCCAACAGCCCGTCAAAATCTTTATTCACCTGCTCAACGAACAGGGCGAACTGGTGGCTCAATGGGATGGGCTGGGCGCAGAATGGGCTGGCTGGCGGCCGGGTGATGCTTTGCTGCACACCCACACCATCCCCCTGCCCCATGACCTGCCCCCTGGCAGCTACACCGTTCAAATGGGGCTATATCAGCCCGCCACCGGGCAGCGATGGTTAACTGAAACAGGCACAGACCATTTCATTTTGGGCGAACTGTCATGGGGCGATTCGGTACGGCCGTAAGGCCACCCACCCATCACCTATAGCCAACCCCGCAGCCCATAAATCAAAATCCCCACATACTCCTTCATCACACTGGTTGTTAATTCTAAAGAATCAGCATCCGGCAGCAAACTTAACACCCCATAAAACCAACCACTCCCCTCTCCCTCAGCCCATTCTGGTTCCACATATTGATAATCAGTGGGTGCCGGAATCACTTTAATGCCCTGTTTTTCAAAAATAGCGGCCGCTCGTGGCATGTGCAACGCCGACGTCACCAACAAGACCATTTCCGCCTCATATGCCTGCAAAATCGGTTTGCTAAACAACGCATTTTCATACGTATTTATAGATTGCGGCTCCAGCAACATCGCCTCGTCTGGCACACCCAGCTGCCGCAGCGCCTCAGCCATCCGCTCTGCCTCTGAGGACGGATTACCAGGCAGCTTGCCACCCGTCAGCAAGAGCCGGTCAGCCACCCCTTGCTGGTACAACCAGGCGGCATACCACAGCCGGTCGGCCGCTTCATTCAGCCCTACCGTCGTCTGCGGATACCCGGCAATCGTCGTGCTGCCGCCTAGCACCACAATGGCATCCACCTGCGGCAGCGGGTCGGGCGGCAAATAGTCCCACTCCAATGACCGCGCCAGCCACAACGAGACCAGTGGATTGGCCGCAAAATAGAGGAGGAGGAAGGCGGAGAGGAGCACGGCCGTTTGCCACCCCCGCCGCCGCCACAAAAAAATCGCCACGATAAGCAGGATACAAACCAGACCAATGGGATAAATAAAGAGAGGGGTGGTTTTAGAGAGGAAGAAGAACATGGTAATCGGTAATCAGTTATCGGTAATCGGTAAACAAGTCAGACACCGATTACCGATTAGCGATTACCGGTAGCCCTAAAAAAGCGCGGTACCAGGCCATCGTCTCCGCCAGCCCCTCTTCCAGCGAATACTGCGGCGACCAACCCAAGATTTTGCCCGCCTTGTCAGAGCAGAGATATTGGTCTTGAATCTCGTTTTTCACCTCGTTCAAGATAATGGGCGTCAGGTCCGGTCTTCCGGCCACCTTGATGATCGTTTGCACCACGTCCAGCGCCATTTCCGGGTGGCCCACGCCAAAGTTAAACGCCTCGCCATAAAACTGCGTCTCGGCAAAACAACGCGCCGCCATCATGTAGCCACGCACGGCATCTTTCACATACAAATAATCCCGCTTGAAAGTACCATCAGAGCGCACAATCGGCCGTTCCCCTTGCAGCACACTGCGAATCGTGCCCGGCAAAATGCGGTTCCAGTTCAAATCGCCGCCGCCGTACAGGTTGGCGCAACGGCTGACGATAACCGGCAACTGATAGCTGCGAGCATACGCCTGGGCAATCAAGTCCGCGCAACTTTTGCTCACATCATAGGGGTGTTTGCCTTGCAGGGGGGCCGATTCCAGGTAAGGCAAGTCGGGTTGGTCGCCATATGCCTTGTCACTGCTGGCAACCAATATGCCTTGCACAGTGGGATTGCGCCGCGCCGCTTCCAGCAGCATGTAGGTACCCCGGATATTGGTCTCGAAGGTGGACATGGGGGCGCGGTTGGCAATGCCAACGATGGTTTGGGCAGCCAGATGGTAAATGTATTTGATCTCGTATTCGGCCAGGGTGCGTTCCAGCAGGTCATAGTCGCACAACTCACCACGCACCACTTTGATGCGCTCCACCGTGCCGGAGCGATAAAGCTGTGACTGCGGCACATAATCGCGCACCAGCCCCACCACATCGGCCCCGGCCGCCACCAATGCCTCGGTCAGCCACGACCCCAACAGCCCGGTGCAGCCGGTGATAAATACTCGTTTGTCTTGCCAGAATTGAGTGTCCAAAGTTCTCTCCACTTACCACACCCGCCAGGGCTGGTTGGCCTGCCACGCTTCTTTGAGCGTGATGTAATCTTGTAAGGTTTTCATGGATTGCCAGTAACCAGGATGCCGATAAAGGCGCAACTGCCCCTGGGCCATGAGCAGGGGCATGATGTCCGTTTCAAACAGGTCGTCGCGGTAGTGCTGACGCAGGATGTTCAGCACGGCCGTCTCAAACAGCATAAACCCCCCATTCACCCAATACGGCAGCAGCGGTTTCTCTTCAAAATGAGTGACACGGCCGTCCGCGTCCGCCTCAATCAACCCATACTGCGAATGGCGCTGAATGCCCGTCACTGTGGCCCATCCGCCATGTGCTTCATGGAAGGCCAGCAGCGCCGCCAGGTCAATATCCGCTACCGCTTCACCATAAGCCACAAAAAAGCGACCCTGATCCAGATAATCCGCTAATTTCACCAGCCGCGCCCCGCGCCCTGTCTCCAGGCCCGTATCCACCAGCGTCACTTCCCAGGGGGGGTGTTCATATTCGCCTTGAAAGGTCAGGTGAGGACGGCCGTTGCCATTTTCGGCATCTGCCAGATGAATGGTCACATCCCGGCTCATCGCCTCGTATTCCAAAAAGTAGCGGCGCACCTGGTCGCCCTGGTGGCCCAGCGCCAGAATAAAGCGGTTGTGCCCATACGCCGAAAAGATACGCATGACGTGCCACAGCAACGGCCGTCCGCCAATATCCACCAGTTCCTTCTTCGTCAGCGTATTGCCCATGCGCGTGCCCTGCCCGCCGCACATGATGACTACGGGGATGCTCATATTTAGTGAGCAGTGAGCAGTAAGCAGTAAACAGTGAACAGTGTTTGAGCATACTGTTCACTGTTCACTGTTCACTGTTCACTGACAACTCTCCTCTCTTCCTCCACCGCCTGGCGCAAATTCAACTCAAACGGCGGGTAAACAATGCCCGCTTCCGTGACAATGCCCGTCACGTAGCGATGGGGCGTCACATCAAAAGCGGGGTTGCGCGCGGTGATGCCCGCCGGGGCGATGGGCTGGCCTAAGACTGTCAGCACTTCGTCCATGTCGCGCTCTTCAATGGGAATCAAATCGCCGTGCGCCAGCGCCAGGTCAATAGTGCTGGTGGGCACCACAGGATAGAACGGCACGCCATTTTCCTTAGCCACCACCGCCAGTTTATACGTGCCGATTTTGTTGGCGACATCGCCGTTTGCGGCCGTGCGGTCTGACCCCACCAGGACGATGTTCACCTGCCCGGTACGCATAAAATGACCGGCGGCGTTGTCGGCAATCAGATCAAAGGGGATGCCTCGCTGCTGCAATTCCCAGGCGGTCAACAGCGCCCCTTGCAGGCGCGGGCGGGTTTCGTCTACCAACACGTGAATCTTCTTCCCCTGCTCGTGGGCGGCAAAGATGACGCCCAAGGCTGTGCCCCAATCCACCGTGGCCAATGCGCCGGTATTGCAGTGATGCAAAATGGTGTCACCATCCCGAATCAGTTCCGCGCCGTGAAAACCCATGCGCCGGTTCAGCGCCACATCCTCGTCGGCAATACGCTGCGCTTCGGCAAGCACGGCCGTACCCCCCCCATCTGCCGTTGTCACCTCATCACTATTGGCCACGCGCAGAACTCGTTGCACCGCCCAGGCCAGGTTCACGGCCGTTGGCCGCGCCGCATTCAAAACCTGTCCGGCCGTGGCCATATCCGCCCGCCACTCGGCCAGCGTGGTGGCCCGGCTTTGCTGCGCCGCCAGCGCCAGACCAAAGGCAGCGGCTGCGCCAATGGCTGGCGCGCCACGCACCACCATCGCCGTAATCGCTTCGGCTACTGCCCGGTAATCGCTATATTCGGCAATTACCAGTTCAAATGGCAGCCGCCGCTGGTCTATCATCTTGAGCGTGTTATGGTCGGAATCCCAAAAAACAGTCCGCATCTTTTACTCCGTAATCCGTGACCCGTTATCCGAAGTCCGATTACGGATTACGGGTTGCGAAACCGGGCGCGATCATAACACAGGGCTATGACCACTGCCACAGATACCGTAATCCGTAAACCGTTATCCGATTACCGATTACCGATTACCGCCCTCATTTGTTATCATCCCGCCAATGAGACGTAACCCATTTCGGCGTTTTATTTTTGTTTCCAGCACACGCTGGCTGATACCGGGCATGGGCATTAAGCGGTGGCTGCTGGTGCTGGGGGTGGGCACGGCCGTGATCGGCATGGGGTTGGGCGTATTGCTGGTAACGGCAAAGGAACAGGGGTGGCTGCCAACGGCCGTATACCACACCCTCATCCTCCAATTCCTGCCTCTCCCGTTGCGCGTGTTGCTCACTTTTTTGGTGGGTGGTTTGCTCATCCTGGTCAGCGTCCTCAAGATTGGGCGCAATCTGGTGGCCCCCATTTTCCCGGCGGACATGGATTTAGCCGAGACAGTCTACCATCACAGCCGCCGCCAGCGTGGGCCGCATATTGTGGCTATCGGCGGCGGCACCGGCATGCCCAGCCTGCTGCGCGGGCTAAAGGAGCATACGGCCAATATCACCGCTATCGTCACCGTGGCGGACGATGGCGGCAGCAGCGGGCGGCTGCGGCGGGAACTGGGCGTACTGCCGCCGGGCGACTTTCGCAACAACATCGCCGCATTGGCGCGGGATGAAGCGTTGATGACCCAGGTGCTGCAATATCGTTTTGGCAAGACGGCTGAGGAGAATGGGGCAACGGGCAACGGCCGTACCGACCTGCAAGGGCACGCTTTTGGCAATCTGCTGCTGGCGGCGCTGACGGGCATTACCGGCAGTTTTGACGAGGCGCTGCTGGCCGCGCAGCAGGTACTCGCCATTCGTGGGCGGGTGCTGCCCTCCACACTGGCCAATGTAACCCTGACGGCCGATGTGCTCATGGCTGAAGGGACGGTGGCACGCATATCCGGCGAGTCGGCAATTCCAGAGGCACACGGCCGTATCCAGCGCGTCTACCTGGAACCAGCCCCTGTGCGGGCATACCCACCCACCTTGCAAGCCATCTTGCAAGCCGACCTGATCGTGATGGGGCCGGGCAGCCTGTATACCAGCATCCTGCCCAACCTGTTGGTGCCCGATCTGGCCGCTGCTTTGCAACACACCCACGCCCGCAAAGTATACGTCTGCAACCTTGCCATCCAACCCGGAGAGACGGATAATTACAGTGTAGCCGATCATGTCGGCGCCCTTTTAGAACATATTCCCACTGGCTGTGTAGATGTGGTATTAGCCAACAACAATCTGTCCATTCCCTCGGAAACGGGCGGCGGGCACACCATCTTCGTCCAGCCAGACCCACCCACTGACATCCCCCTGATTCTGGCCGACCTGGTAGACGAACAACGACCATGGCGGCACGACAGCGCCAAATTAGCCCAGGCAGTGATGAATTGTCTGGCCTGAGCATGACATCCGGCATTGGCAACAGCCAATTGTGGGCGATAATTGCTATTAGTGATCGTTTGCAAACAAGTTAGCGATTGGGTAATTGGGTAATTAAGTAATTGAAGCGGCTAATTACCAAATTACTCAATTACATCATTACTGCACAGTTACTTAGCATATTAGTGCTGTGAGACAAGTTGGCAAATTGTTTTACGCATACAAAAAGGAGAGTTTAGATGACAATAAAAATAGGTATTAACGGATTCGGCCGCATTGGCCGCCTGGTTTTCCGCCGCGCTCAGGAGATTGAAGGTATTGAGGTGGTGGGCATCAATGATTTGATTGATGTGGATTACATCGCCTATATGCTGAAATATGATTCCACACACGGCAAGTTTAAGGGCACGGTGGCGGTGGAAGATGGCAAACTGGTGGTCAACGGCCAAGCGATTCGGGTGACGGCCGAAAAAGACCCCAAAAACCTGAAATGGAATGAAGTCGGCGCAGAATATGTGTTGGAGTCCACCGGCCTCTTCCTGACAGATGAGAAGGCCCGCGCCCATATTGAAGCAGGCGCGAAGCGGGTAGTTTTGTCCGCCCCCTCCAAAGACAGTACGCCGATGTTTGTGATGGGCGTGAACCACAAAACGTATGCCGGGCAAGATATTGTGTCCAACGCTTCCTGCACCACCAACTGCCTGGCCCCTCTGGCAAAGGTGCTAAATGACAATTTTGGCATCAAAGAAGGGTTGATGACCACGGTTCATGCCGTGACGGCCACCCAGAAAACGGTGGATGCGCCTTCGTCCAAAGATTGGCGCGGTGGGCGCGGCGCGGGTCAGAACATCATCCCATCGTCCACCGGTGCGGCAAAGGCGGTGGGCAAGGTAATCCCGGAGTTGAACGGCCGTCTCACCGGCATGTCTTTGCGCGTCCCCACCCCCAACGTCTCGGTGGTAGACCTGACGGTGAACCTGGCCACACCGGCCACGTATGACCAGATTAAAGCGGCCATGAAAGCCGCTTCCGAAGGGGAACTCAAAGGGATTTTGGGCTATACCGAAGATGCAGTGGTTTCCACCGATTTCCTGGGCGAGGTTTGCACTTCGGTGTTTGATGCGGCCGCTGGTATTGCCCTCACCGACACCTTTGTCAAGGTGGTGGCCTGGTATGACAATGAATGGGGCTATTCCTGCAAGTGCCTGGATTTGATTCAACATATGGCGACGGTGGCGTAAAACACCACCTTTTGGTGGCAAGTGGCAGGTTGCCGGTTGCAAGTAAGGATTGCAAAGACAACTTGCCATTTGCCACATGCAACTTGCCACCAGATGGATCTAAAACAACTGGAAGCCCTGATGCACCAATTTGTGGGCAGCAAGGGCTGGTATGAACCCGATTCCCCTAAACCACAAACGCCGCGCAATTTAGCCGCTTCATTAGCCATTGAAGCGGCCGAAGTGTTGGAGCATTTTCAGTGGCGGGAGGAGGCCACGCAGTCATCAGAATTGGCCGGGGAATTGGCGGATGTGGCGCTCTACTTGCTCCAGCTTGCCAGTGTCACCGGCATTGACCTGGAGCAGGCGATTCTGGATAAACTGGCGTACAACCAGACGAGGGAATGGCCGGCCCCATGAAGATTCTGGCGGTCAGTGACCGGGTAATGGATCAGTTGTACTGCTCCGATGTGCGTCAGAAGTTTCCGGGCATTGATTTGATTGTGGGGTGTGGGGATTTGCCGTTTTATTACCTGGAATTTCTCATTTCGGCGCTGGACAGGCGGTTGGTGTATGTGCGGGGGAACCATGATAAGGGGCCACAGTATACGGTAGACGGCCGTCAACTGGAACACGTCGAAGGTGGCTCAGACATTCACGCCCGCTGCGTGGAACGGGACGGGCTGCTGATTGCCGGGCTGGAAGGCTCCATGCGTTACCGCCCCCACGCCCCCTACATGTACACGGAGGCGGAAATGCGGATGGTAGTGGCCGGGATGCTGCCCAAATTGCTGCGGAATAAAGTGAAATACGGCCGTTACCTGGACATCCTCATCACCCATTCCCCTCCCTTTGGCATTCACGACAGAACAGACATTCCCCACACCGGCTTCAAGATTTTCCTCAACTTCATGCACTGGTTCCGCCCCCAATACTTGCTGCACGGGCACATCCACATCTACCGGCAAGACACTGCCCGCATCACCCGCTATCTAGAGACGACAGTCATCAATGTATATCCTTATTTCCAGTTAGATTTCTCCCCAGAGAGCGGCCAGAAGGACAATCGCCCCACTTCCTGATTTTCTTACCAAAACACTCACGTAAAAATCAGCAGCAGCGCCGAAATGATGAGCAGCGCCAGGATGAGTTGCTCGTACTGCTGTGGCTGGATTTTGCTCGCCAATCCCCGCCCCATCCACACACCCACAAAGGCAATCGGCAGCATCCAGGCCATTTGCCGCAGCAAGGCAAAATCAAACAGCCCCGCGTACCAGTAATACGGCACTTTAATCCAGTTCAAAATGGCGAAAAAGAGGGCATTCGTGGCAATAAACACCCGCGGCGTCACCTTTTGCAGCAGCAAATAAATGCTCACCGGCGGTGCGCCCGTGTGTGCCAGCGCCGAGGAAAAACCGGCAACTGTGCCCGCCAACACACCATGCCAGTTTTGCGGCCGATACGTCAACCGCTGCATGAGCCGTTTTTCAAAAATCTTGTACAGAGCAAAAAGCAGGACAATGACTCCCAACAAAATTTGCAGTGTGTCCGTGGGCGCGTTGGTAATAAAAAACGTGCCAATCGTCACCCCCAGCACCCCACCCGGCAGCAACAAAATCACATACCAGCGCTGCCAATGCCCCCAATGAAAGGCCACGGCAAAAACATCGGCGAACATCAGCACCGGCAGCAATAGGCCAATGACCTGATCGGTCGGCATCACCAGCGCCATCAGCGGTGTTGCCAACACCCCCATCGTGCCCCCCAACCCGCCCTTAGACAGGCCAATGAGCAAGGCTACGCTGGCGGCAACGAAATAAAGCGTGGGAATGGTCAATGATCAATGGCCAATGGTTAATGATCAATCAGCAATTGATAATTGGCAATTGACCATTGACCATTTGTTACATCACCCGGTCGCGAAATTCGCGGTTATGCACTTCCACCGGCACGTGCATCAGTTCCAGAATGCCCCGCGCCACGTGTTCGGAGAGGCGGCGGAACGCTTCTTCGCCTTTCTCCTTAGTGGCCCGCAGCGGGTTGCCAATGGTGCCGCTCTCGATAAATTCGTGGTGGTCCATGGGGAAGTTGAAGTAGGTGTACCCTTCAAATTCCACGTCCGGCATCCCGTCTTTTTTAGCAAAGGTGCCGGGCAAAAATTCGGGGATGTGTGCTTTGGTGTGTTCAGCCCGTTCCATGCGCACCAAATCTTCACGCCAGGCCAGGTCTTGCGATGTTTCCAACTCACTGGCGTGCCAACCGGGGGTTTCCTCTGGCGGGTTTTCCATCAGCCCCTTCAAAATGCCGGTATACCGCTCCATGTACGGCTTGACGAAGCCCACGAGTGCGCCCGTTTCGTAGCGCAACTGGCGCAAAACGGGGTCTACCACTTTGACGTTGGAGCCGTGCCCGTTCATAAAGATGATGCGGTTGAAGCCGTGATGGATGAGGCTGCGCCCGACATCGTACATGACGGCGAGCAGCGTGGAACTGCGCACGGTGATGGTGCCGCGCCCCATGCCGGGGTGGTGCATGTGTTGGGGTGAGTAGCCCATCCAGATGGGCGGGGTGTGCAGGACGGCGATCATTTCGGAGACGCGGCGGGACATTTCTACGGCCGTGACCGTATCCGTATACAATGGCAAATGGGGCCCATGCTGCTCCAGGCTGGCCATGGGCACAATCACCAGGTCCTTCACCGCCAGGTATTCGTTGATGTCCACATAGCTCAAATCGCCAATGTCCCAGGAGAGAAATTTTGACCGAAACTCGTCATCCCCTTCGGTCAGGTGGGGCAGGTTTTTGTAGGTACGGCCGTGATCGGCAATCATAACAACTCCAATTAGGAATTATGAATTAGGAATTATGAATGAAGAGCAATCTTCATAATTCATAATTCCTAATTCATAATTTCCAAAAATAATTTCGCCACTTCCCGCCCGAATTCCGGATCGTTAACGTGGCGAGTGTAGGTCAGGATGGGTATGTCGGCGCGGATGTTAGTCTGCACCGTTTTCAAGAAATCGGCGTCCGCTTCTGGATTCCAGAAAGGGCCGCCGGGCACGTTGGGGATGGACAAGCCCTGCGTGGGCACAGCGACCACGACCGGGGCGGTCGCCAGATTGAGCCGTTCGGCAAAGATGTGGCCGAGTTGGATCATCTCGGCGTGGCTGGCGCGGACCAGGGTGAATTCCGGGTTGTGGTCGTAGAGGGGCCGATCTTTCAACGCCGCCGGAATTGTGCCTGCATTCCACACACTAAAATCAATGCAACCGGGCACGACCACCTGCGGAATGCCCAACTGCCCAATCCGTTTCAGCCGCTCCGGGCCGCCATCGTGAATGCCACCCACCAGGGGGTCATAAATCTCGTTGGTGGTAAAGTCAATCACGCCCACAAACTGCCCCAGCGCCGCCAGTTCTTCCATGGCCGGGCCACCCACCCCATTGGAGTGGAAAATGACCGCTTCGTAGCCCTGTTCGGCCAACACTGTTTTGGCGGCCATAACGGCTTTGGTGGTGTTGCCGAGCATGGTCATGGCCACGTATTTGGCCCCTGGTTCGGGTTTGGGCAGCCCATGACCATATTCCACCATGCCCTTGACGGCCGCAGCCACATTGTCAAACACGGTGCAGGCAATGGGGTTCAGCCCCAAGATGTCCACCACCGAATGGACGACCATCATGTCCCGCGTGCCTACCAGCGGCGCAAAAAAGTGATACCCGGAGGCAATGGGCGAGACCAACACTTTGGGCACACCAACGGGCAGGGCCATCATGGCCGCCGCGCCCATGACCGCACCTTCTGCGCCACCCATACTCACGGCCGTGTCCACCTTCCCCTGCGCATACAATTCCACCAGCAGCTTTTTCAGCGCCTCGCGCATCCCGGCCACGGCCCGGCCGCGGCTGCCGGCGTTGCGCAGCGCTTCAATGGTGGTGTTGGCGTAGGTGGCGGCCGTGGCCCGGTCAATATCCGGCACAATGTCCAGCGGCTCACCCAGGATGCCGGAATCAATCACCGTTGTGCCCAGCCCCAAACTTTGCAGCCGGTCACGCAGGTATTTAATCTCCGGCCCTTTCGTGTCCAGAGTGCCGATGATGACGACGTTTTTGGGCATGG
Organism: uncultured Ardenticatenaceae bacterium; assembly: GCA_964581605.1. Taxonomy (GTDB): domain Bacteria; phylum Chloroflexota; class Anaerolineae; order Promineifilales; family Promineifilaceae; genus CAADGU01. The sequence goes on along the minus strand of CAZOPF010000011.1, from coordinate 2,325 downwards.
TGTTATACGGGGCGGAGGAGCAAGGGAGCAGAGGGGCAGAGGGGAATATCTCCTCTGCTCCTTTTCTCCTCCGCTCCCCTGCCTATTTGATCAGCGGTAACAACGTCTTTCCCGTCGTATCTACCAACCAGCTATAAAACTCTTCGGAAAGGACGCCGGAGCCATGATCCTGGATGAATTTGAGCTGCTCCTCGGTCAATTCTTTTTCCGCGCTGGCGGTGGCGTTCAGGTACGGGTTGGCCGGGGTGCGGTCAATGGGGGCCACAAATTCCACCGTCAGCGCGCCATCGTAGCCGATTTCCTTGAGCGTGCCCACGATGTCACGCCAGTTGAGCGCACCCTGCCCACAGGCCATCCGGTTGTTGTCGGCCACGTGAAAATCGAACAGTTTTTTGCCCGTTTTGATGAGCGCCTGGCGGAAATTGGCCTCTTCGATGTTCATGTGGAAGGCATCCAGGCAGACGCCCACATCCGGGCCAACGGCTTCGGCCAGCGCCAATGCCTGGTCGTGCCGGTTGAGGAAATTGGTTTCAAAGCGGTTCAATGGTTCAATGGCGACGCGAATGCCCTCTTTTTGGGCGTGGGCGTTGATCTCTTTCAGCCCCTCGACGGCCCAGTTCCACTCCGTCTTTTCATCCGCCTGGGCGCGCACCTTGCCCACCTCGGAGGGGACAATACTCATTACTTCGCCTTCCAATTCCTTCACCATCGTGATGCAATTTTTGAGATAGGTGATGGTATTGGCACGGCCGTTTTCATCCGCCTGAATTAAGTCCAACCCGGTGAACATCAGGCTGATAGAACCCCAACAACGAATCCCGTTCTCTTTCAGGGTGCGTCGCAAATCCTTCGTGTCGTACTTGTCCGGTTCGCCACCGATTTCGATGCTCTCATAGCCATATTTGGCTAACCGGCGAATCGTCACTTCAATTGGTTCTGCGCGCATCCAGTTGTGCATTGATAGATGCATGATCTTATACCTCCTCTTGTGAATTATGAATTATGAATTATGAATTATGAATGGGGAACGACTTGTGCTGATCCTCATTCACTGAATTCCGATTGATGGTACGGGCGAGGCAGGTGGGTGATTATTCCTCTTTACAAGACAAGGTTTTGCCCACCTGCCTCGCCCCTACTGCTCACTGCTCACTGCTCACTGCTCACTATTCACCGCTCACTCTCTCCGCCAACAACTCATACAACCCCTGCACCCGCAGCCCATACTCCCCGGCGTACCGATTGAGATGATACAGCGTGGCCGGGTCTTCGCAGATGAGTAACTTTGCGCCGCTGGCCTGGGCGTCTTGCAGGCGAGTGCGGGTGAGGCGCTCGGCCAGGGCCGGGTTGCTGAACTGAATATAGGTGCTGCCAACGGGTTGGGCGCGCTCTGTGCGCCAGAAGAGTTCGCGGGGTGGGGTGGGCATCACGGCCGTGAGCAACCCCCGCACACTCTCATGCCTGTCGGGTACACGCACCGCATGGGTGGGGTCCACATAGACCCAGCGCGTCTCATCCTCCGTTTGGCGGAACGCGATTTCTCCGGCGGCTAATCGCTCTGCCAGCAAGTCTGTGACCTCGATAAAATCTGGCGGGGCGGCGTTAGCCGAAGCTGAAACGGGTCGGCTAAAGCCTCCCCTCCGGCCGTTAAAGGCGTAAAAATCGCCAGCCGACAACAGCAACAATTGTTTAGCCCCGGCTGCCTCTAATTCGTCCAGGGTTGTCTGCCACAGTTGGGCTGCCAGATCGGGAAAACCGGCGGCGTGGGCGAAGAGGCCATTGTTACGGCCGTACCCCACCACCACCACTTCCATCCCCACCGCGCTCAACAGCTTCAACACCGCCGGTAACGTTTCCGGCCACAAATAGGCCGCTTCGTCACCGGCAAACAGGGCAACCGGGCCCACGCCGGTAGCCGGTTGGGGGTGTTGCGGTTGGTAGGGGTTCTGCCATTGTTGCAGGTGGGTATGGAGTTGGGTCACGGCCGTAGGCGCCAATCCCTGCACCACCAATTCCGCGCGAACGGCCGCCATCGCCTCTTCAAAGGGCTGGTCGGTGGCGCAGTGCGCCCGGCTGTTGCCGCCGTCCACCTCGCTAAAGACAATGCCCACCGTCTCCGCGTTCCACGTCGCCAGCCCTCGCGGCTGCGACGTGACCAGCAGCGCCATGCCGTGCGGCGTCAATGCCTCCTGATGCGTCACCAGCCCCACCGGGGCCACGTGGCGGCACATCAGGCAAAAGCGGCAGTTTTCGAGGGTGGTGATAGCGTTTTGCATAATTCGTAATTGGGTGACAGGGTAATTAAGTAATTGGGTAATTGAGTAA
>CAZOPF010000010.1:53905-83484 GCA_964581605.1 uncultured Ardenticatenaceae bacterium | reverse complement strand
GTCACGGCCGTCTCCCCGGTCTATGAAACTGCCCCCTGGGGCGTGACTGATCAGCCCGATTTTTATAATGCCTGTCTTGCCGGTTACACCGATTCTTCCCCTCAAGAATTACTCCTTTTCACGAAACAGCTAGAACAAGAAATTGGGCGTACACCCACCAGTAAATGGGGGCCGCGCCTGATTGATATTGATATTTTGCTCATTGACGATCTGGTGATGCAGGCCGGGGGGCTGACGATCCCCCACCCTGGTTTACCGGAGCGTGCCTTTGTTCTCATCCCACTGGCCGATATAGCCCCGGATGTCATGCATCCGGGGCTAAGTCAGACAATTGGGGAATTGGCTACGGCCGTTTCCCCCGTCGGTGTCCACCGTTTGCCCGAAACTCTTTTTTTTTCGCCAAAAATTGAGCAGCCACTCAAAAAGTGAGCTACCATTCATAATTCCTAATTCATAATTCCTAATTCCTAATCTCCCATGATAGAAACCCGCCGAGACCGCCGCATCGCCGCCCGCCAGGCCCAAATCCTGGATGCGGCCGCCCATGTCTTTAGCCAGAAAGGGTACCAGAACGCCACCACCAAAGAGATTGCGGAGATGGCCGATGTCTCTGAAGGTACGCTCTACAACTACTTTGCCAACAAACGTGATCTGCTCATTGGTGTGGCCCGTGCCTACGCCGACGAGATTATGGCTGATATGTCGCTCATCCAGCCCGAAGGGTATGAGAACTACCTGGCGCAGTTTATGGCTAACCGCTTTCGCCGGGGTCGGGAGCGCCGCCTTTTTATGGTGTTTCTCCACGAATCGCGCTGGAATGAGGATGTGCGCCGTTATTACGTGGAGGAAGCAATGCACCACATTATTGCCCAGACGGAGCAAAACATCCGCGACCTGATCGCCCAGGGTACGCTGCGCGACGTAGACCCCACCATTGCCGCCCGCACCATGAGCGCCACCATCATGGGTTTTGCCGCCCTGTTTGAACTGGGCATCACTGTTAACCATTCATCACCGGAACTGTTAGGAACGCAAGTCACCGATATTTTGTGGAATGGACTGCGGAATCAGGAGGGATCATGAACGGGAATGTGGTAAGCAAAGGGGCAAAGGAGCAGAGGAGCGGAGGAGAACTGTTTCCCTCTGCTCCCCTTCCCCTCCGCTCCTCCGCTATGCCCTGGGGCCAGCGCACCTATATCATGGGCATCATCAATGCCACGCCGGACAGTTTTTCCGGGGATGGATTGGCGGTGGGTGCGGATTGGGTGGAGACGGCCGTGCGCCAGGCACAACAATTCGCGGCTGATGGGGCAGACATTCTCGACATTGGCGGCGAAAGCACCCGGCCGGGCAGCCAGCCCATTACGGCCGAAGAGGAGTTGGCGCGGGTGCTGCCGGTGATCACGGCCGTGCGCCAGAGCGTCAACCTGCCCATCTCCATAGACACCTACCGCGCCGATGTGGCCGAAGCGGCATTGCAGGCGGGGGCCAGTTGGGTGAATGACGTGTGGGGGTTGCGGATGGACGGCCGTATGGCCGACGTGGTTGCCAAAGCGGGCTGCCCCATCGTCATCATGCACAACCGCAGCAAGCCTAAAAATGTGGCGCAGGAAGAGAAGCTGGGCGGCCGTTATGTGGGCATGGAATACGGCGACTTGATCGGCGACATCAAACGCGAATTGCAAGAAAGTATTGACCTGGCCCTGGCGGCGGGGGTAGATGCATCACAAATCATCCTTGATCCCGGCGTTGGTTTTGGCAAAACGGTGGAACAAAACCGGCAACTCATTAACCAGCTAGACCAGTTTAAGACGTTGGGATTCCCCATTTTGCTGGGCACGTCCCGCAAATCATTTATTGGTTACACGCTCGATTTGCCACCCGACGAGCGCGTAGAAGGCACCGCCGCCACCATTGCCATTGGCATTGATCGCGGTGCGGACATTGTGCGCGTGCATGATGTGAAGGTGATGGCGCGGGTGGCAAAGATGGTGGATAGGATAGTAAGGTTGTAACGCGATTTACCAAATCGCGCTACATTTTTAGGAGTAGAGCCATGTTAAATTTTGAACTTGACCAGGAACAGAAAATGCTGACCGATGCCATTGGCCGGTTGGCGAATGAGCGGATGCGCAAGGTGAGCCGTGACGCCGACGAGGAAGGGCACATCCCGCCAGAAGTGGCGCAGGCGGGATGGGACTTGGGCTTGCTGCCTACCGGCATCCCGGAAGCGTATGGCGGTTTTGGCGATTATTCAGTAACAACCAATGTGCTGGCGGTTGAGGAGTTGGCCTTTGGCGATCTGGCCATTGCCGCCCATGTTTTGTCGCCGAACAATGTGGCGATTCCGGTGCTACTGTGTGGCACGGAGGCACAAAAGGAAGCGCACCTGCCGCTCTTTTGTGAACCGGCCATGCCCGAAGTGACGGCCGCCATGCAGGAGCCGGGTTTGCAATATGATGCGCGGAATTTGAAGACAACGGCCGTGCTCGCCAACGACCATTACACCCTCAACGGCAAAAAGAGCCTGGTACCGCTGGCAGATACGGCGGAGACATTTCTCATTTACGCCAATGAGGACGGCCGTACCCAGGCGTTTTTTGTGCCTGCCGACGCCGCCGGTCTGACGGTGGGCGAACGCGAAAAGCTGATGGGCCTCAAGGCGCTGCCCACGTTTACCTTGACACTGAGCGATGTCAAAGTGCCGGCCGTGAACCGGTTGGGCGGCAATGAAGGGATAGACATTGGCCTCATTTTGAACCACAGCCGGGTGGCGTTGGGGGCGGCGGCCGTGGGGCTGGCCCGCGCTGGGTATGAATATGCCCGCGACTATGCCAAGCAGCGCATTCAGTTTGGCGAACCCATTGCCCATCGTCAATCTATTGCCTTCATGCTGGCGGAGATGGCCATTGACATTGACGGGGCGCGCATGATGGTGTGGGAGGCGGCCTGGCTGCTGGATCAGGGGCAGGACGCGACGCAGGCTACGGCCGTGATGAAACATTTTGTGGATGATATGGTGGTGCGGGTGGCCGATCAGGCGCTGCAAACCCTGGGCGGCTACGGCTACATCCGCGAATATCCGGTGGAACTATGGCTGCGCAATGCGCGTGGGTTTGTGCAGTGGGATGGGTTGGTGATTGTGTAATTGAGTAATTGTGTAATTGTGTAATTGTGTAATTACCCAAGTACCTAATTACTCAATTACTTCTTGAGGTTTGCCATGATTAGCTTTGAAATTCCCGAAAAAATCAAGAACCAGGTAGCCATGACGGAGATGGTGGCCAAACAGGTGATGCGGCCCTATTCGCGCCACTATGACGAACACGAACACGAACGGCCGAAAGAGTTCATTGAGATGATGTGGCCGATCATGAAGCAGCAAAACAAAGCCCAGCTGGATCGCTGGAAGGCCAACGGTTCCGCACCTAAGCGAGAAGGCCCCAATACCGCATTTCTCGGCGTTATCTTAAACATAGAGATGTTGAGTTATGGTGACGCCGGGCAGTATTTGTGTATTCCGACTGGCGGGTTGGGTGCGGCGGCCGTGGAAGCGGTGGGTACCCGCGAGCAAAAAATCCGCTTCATGTCCCGTTTTGCCGAAGGGGACAAACCAGCCTGGGGGGCCATGGCCATCACCGAGCCGGACGCCGGGTCGGATAACAGTTCCATGCGCACCACGGCCGTACTCGACCCCGAAACGAACGAATGGATACTCAATGGCGAGAAAATCTTTATCACCAGCGGCGCATTGGCTTTGAAAGAGTCTAATGGGTTTTGTATTGTCTGGGCAACCGTTGACCCCAATGCCGGCCGTAAAGGGATCAAATCCTTCGTAGTAGAAGCGCATACACCGGGCGTCAGCGTCAGTCCAGGGCTAAATAAGTTAGGCATTCGCGCCAGTGATACGGTCGTTCTCTCCTTTCAGGATGTACGTATTCCGTATGACAATCTGCTGGGCAGCGCCGAGGTGAAGGAAGCGGACACCAGCAAGGGGTTCCAGGGGGCGATGAAAACGTTTGACGCCAGCCGCCCGGCGGTGGCGGCCAGTGCGGTAGGCATTGCCCGCGCGGCGTTGGAGTTCACCAAAGAGACGTTGGCGGCGGAAGGGATTGTGGTGGACTATACAAAGCCACGCCATTTGCAAACGGCCGTTGAACGTGACCTGCTGGAAATGGAAGCGCTGTGGAAAACGGCCTGGCTGCTCACCCTCAAATCTACCGAGGCGATCATGTACGGCCGGGGCAACCGGCTGGAGGCTTCGATGGCCAAGGCACATGCGGGTACGGCCGTGACGCGCATCACCCAAAAAGCAGTGGAACTGCTTGGCCCGCTCGGTTACAGCCGCGAAACCCTGGCCGAAAAGTGGATGCGCGACGCCAAAATCAACGACATCTACGAAGGCACCCGGCAAATCAACCTGCTCATCGTCGCCCGCGCCATCCTCGGCTACTCCCGCCGCGAGTTGAAGTAACGAGAAGGAGATTGAGAGACTGGGAGACTGCGAGATTTAATCTCCTAATCTCCCGGTCTCTCAATCTCTAATACAATCAGGTATACTTGCCAAAAGCCTATGATGGTCTGGAGGAATAGTATGGAAACTGTTACGGCCGTACACGCGCAATCTTCACTGAAAGAGCTTTTGCGCTCAACGATTCGGGATCACAAACTCTATCGTATTGCCGCTGATGAAGGGGGCGCTGTTTTATTGTCTGAGACGGAATACGAGAGCCTGATAGAAACGCTCCAATTGCTCTCTATTCCAGGGCTATATGAAAGCATCAAGCAGGCTGATCGGGAGATTCACGACGGAGACACCTTTTCGTTAGGTGAGGTCTTTGGTGAAGAGTGAACGGCCGTTACACATACACATCGTCTACATCAAAAGAGCGCGTACCCATTATGGAGAATAGTACCACGATGGAAATGACCACCAGAGGGATTCCGGTTTCGTTACGGCCGTACTTCCAGGAATACAACCTGGACGACCTCGACCCGGCCCAAGACGCCTTCACCATCATCGAACGCACCCTGGCGCGGGGCCACCGGAATGAATTGTGTTGGCTGTTCTCCTGTTACGGTGAGGAGCGATTACTGTCGTGGTTACAAACAGTGGGTTGGCGCTCCTTGCCCCGCCGTCGGTTACTCTTCTGGCAGGCGTACTTTGAACTGGATCAATTGCCGGAACGCTCAGGCATATGGCCGCACTAAGTACGCCCCACTGGGAACAGGTACCGTTACCTTTACAACAGGTCTTGCAAGCAATAGGCAGCCAACCATTTGCCCACCGTTTTTATCTGGCGGGTGGTACGGCCCTGGCGTTGCAATTAGGCCATCGCCCATCAGCCGATTTAGATTTCTTTTCCAGCACCGATGAACTGGACGAAGACAGCCGTCAGGAAATTACCCGTTCACTGACAGCCCAGTTTCCGGTTACAGTTGAGGAAGGTGGTTTAGCCAGTTTGTATTTGAACGTAGCTGGGGTTGATGTCGGGTTTTTCAGCTACAGTTACCCATTACTGGCTGCCCCTACTCTGGTATCTGGCGTTCAATTAGCCGGTATGACGGATATTGGTCTGATGAAAATGGATGCCATCGTTACCAGAGGGGCGAGGAAAGATTTCTACGATCTGTACTTTATTGCCCAACATTTGTCCCTGGAGGAGATACTGGATCAAGGACAACAGAAATTCCCAATGGTTCGTGACTTCGGCACAATGGTTTTAATGGCGCTGGTAGATTTTGAAAAGGCGGACACTGACTCTCCCATCCAGACTGTGCCAGGCGTACCCTGGGAACAGGTGAAAGCATTTTTCAGGCAAGAAGCAAAGCGGCTTGGACGCAGTTGGTTTCAAGGCAAATAACTTCACTTCTTCAGCTTTGCCCTTCTCTGCGCCTCTGCGCCTTTGCGTTAAAACATTTTGAAGGAGAAGCACATGTCAACTGATATTCGGAAAGTAGCTGTGATTGGGGCGGGCACGATGGGCGGCGGCATTGCCGCCCACCTGGCAAACATCGGCATTCCGGTGGTGTTGCTGGATATTGTGCCGCCCGATTTGAGCGAGGCGGAGCAGGGCAACCGCAAGGCCCGCAACCGCATCGTGCAATCGTTGTTTGACCGTATGGCCAAGGCCAAACCGGCCAACCTGGCCCGCGCTGACCGCGCCGACCTGATCACCCTGGGCAACCTGGAGGATGATTTTGAGCAGATTGCCGATTGTGACTGGATTGTGGAAGTGATCATTGAGCAGTTAGCGCCCAAACAGGCGCTCATGGAGCGCATTGAAGCAGTGCGGAAACCGGGCAGCATTGTCAGCAGCAATACGTCGGGGATTCCGATTAGCCAGATTGCACACGGCCGTAGCGACGAATTCCGCGCCCACTTCCTGGGTACCCACTTTTTCAACCCACCCCGCTACCTGAAATTGCTGGAAATCATCCCCACGGCCGATACTAGCCGCGCCGTGCTGGATTTTATGGTGCGGTTTGGCAGCGAGGTATTGGGCAAAGGGGTCGTCGTCTGCAAAGACACCCCCAACTTCATCGCCAACCGTTTTATCGCCATCGTTGGCTCCTACGTCAGCGAATACGCCCTGGAAAACGGTTACACCATCGCTGAAGTGGACGCCATTACCGGCCCGGTGGTGGGGCATCCCAAAACGGCCACCTTCCGCCTGACCGACCTGGTGGGGCTGGACGTGATGATGCACGTTAACAGCAACCTCTACCCGGCCATTCCCCACGACAATTACCGTGAAGTCTTGAAGTCGCCCAAAACCAACGCCCTGAACGCGCAAATGGCCGAACGTAAATGGCTGGGCAACAAAACCGGGCAGGGCTTTTACAAAACGGTAACGGCCGCCGGACAGCGCGAATTTCACACCCTGAACCCGGAGACGCTGGAATACTTCAACCCACCCAGTGTGCGTTTTGATTCCATTGGCGCGGTACGCAAGATCGAAGATTTAGGCGAGCGGCTGCGTAAACTGCTGGAATATGATGACCGCGCCGCCCAATTTATCCGCGCCACCACCTATTACGCCCTGGCCTATGCCGCTTACGTCACGCCGGAAATTGCCCACAACATTGTAGACGTGGACAACGCCAACAAGTGGGGTTTTGCCCATGAAGCGGGGCCGTTTGAGATGTGGGATATGCTGGGGGTGCGGAACACGGCCGTGAAAATGCAAGCCGCCGGTTACGAAGTGGCCGACTGGGTACAGGAGATGTTGGACAACGGGCATGAGCGTTTTTATGTGGATGGGCAATACTACGACTTCCACACCGGCACATATGCGGCCCTGCCCAAAGACGACAAACAAATCACCGTTGCCGCCCTACTCAAACAGAACAAAACGCTGGCCCAAAACGGCAGCGCCCGCCTGCACGACATGGGCGATGGCGTCTTGCTCTACGAATTTAACGCCAAGATGAACGCCATTGACGGAGACATTGTGGCGATGGGCCACACCGCGCTGGATCGCCTGAATACTGATTTTGATGCGATGGTCATCGGCAACAACGGCGACAACTTCTGCGTGGGTGCAAACATCGCCATGATCGGCATTGCCGCCGGGCAGGGCATGTGGGAGGTGCTGGACAAATCCATTAAAGATTTGCAGGAACTTACCTTTAATTTACGCCACGCGCCCAAGCCTGTGGTCACCGCGCCGCACCAGATGGCGTTAGGTGGTGGCGCAGAGATGGTGATGGCCGGCTGGACGGCCGTTGCCGACCACGAATCCTACATCGGCCTGGTAGAAGTAGGGGTGGGTCTGATCCCGGCCGGGGGTGGCTGCAAAGAGATCGTGCGCCGCAAGATCAACCCGGTGATGAAGAGCCAGAACGCCGACGTGCTGCCCGTTATGCAAGACGTTTTCCAAAACATCGCCACCGCCAAAGTGGGTACCAGTGCCTGGGAGGCTAGAGAACTCGGTTATCTCACCGACCAGGACACGATTGTGATGAACAGCGACCACCGCCTGGCCAGAGCCAAACAAAAGGCAAGGCAACTGGCGGACTCCGGGGCGCGGCCACCGGAAGTGGAGAAAGTTTATGCGGCCGGGCGAGACACGCTCTACGCGCTCTATCTGGGCATCCGCAGCTTTGAGTGGGGCCGCTACGCCAGCGCCCACGACGCTCTCATCAGCCGCAAACTGGCCTACGTGCTCTGCGGCGGCGACCTGAGCGAACCGGCCTGGGTAGACCCCTGGTACATGCTCGACCTGGAACGGCAGATGTTCATCGAACTGCTGCACGAAGAAAAAACCCGCGAGCGCATTATGCACATGTTACAAACGAGCAAGCCGCTACGGAATTAGAAAGAAATGGCAAATCAGCCAACTCTAAAGTTTATACGTAGTCACATTCGTTCACGGGATTATCGGCTGACAAAACATGCAACGATTACACGATTGGAACGAGGAATTTCGATTCTTGAGTTAGAACAGGCTTTGCTCAATGGTGAGATAATTGAAACTCATCCAGATGACCAACCTTATCCTGCCTGTCTGGTTTTAGGGTGGCTGGAATCTGGCGATCCGTTGCATATTGTCTGCTCTCGTGGGAATATGGAACCCGCCCTGCGGATTGTCACTGTTTATGAACCCGAAGATGCACTTTGGCAAACAGATTGGAAAACACGAAAGGTGAAACGATGAGCGAACAAATAGACCGTTGTGATTACTGTGGCGGTGAACTGAAGCCGGGGACAACTACTTTGGAAGTCTGGCGCGGTGATGAGTTAGTTGTGATTCGAGATGTTCCGGCCAATGTTTGTCAGCAATGTCAGGAAGCGTACCTGTCAGCACAAATATCGTTACGATTAGACCATTTTTTAGGCGAATACCATCAACATCGCCCAGAACGCTATCTGGCTGTACCTCAATACTCGGCCATACAGGCAATTGGTGGGTAGCTTTACAAGGAGAAATTTAAGATGACACGAGAAGCAGTAATTGTAGCCGCCAGCCGCACGGCCGTCGGCAAGGCCAAACGTGGTACCACCCGTAGCTGGCGGTCGGATGAGATGGCCGCGGCCGTCATCCGCGAGGCATTGCGCCAGGCGGAAGGGCTAGACCCGCAAGAAGTAGATGACGTGATTATCGGCTGTGCGATGCCCGAAGGGGCACAGGGGTTGAACTTCGGCCGGACAATTGCCCTGCGCGCCGGGCTGCCATCCGACGTGCCCGGCATGACGGTCAACCGTTTTTGTTCCAGCGGCCTGCAAACCATCGCCCTGGCGGCCGAACGCATCATCGCCAACGGCGCAGATGTGATTATTGCCGGTGGCGCGGAGACGATGAGCCTGGTGCCCATGACTGGCTTCCGCGTCAACCCCAACCCGTATATGGTGGAAAACCAGCCGGAAGTGTACATGGGCATGGGGCTGACGGCCGAGCGCGTCGCCGATGAATTTGAAGTCAGCCGCCAGGCGCAGGATGAATATGCCCTGCGCAGCCATCAGCGGGCGGCCGCCGCATATGCACGGGACACTTTCAAAGATGAAATCCTGCCGGTGGAGATGGAAGAGGTGACGGCCGGCGGGCGGCGTACCATCACGCTGGACAAAGATGAACATGTGCGCCCGGATACGACTCTGGAAGGGCTGGCGAAGCTCAAGCCTGTTTTCATGCAAGGCGGCACGGTAACGGCCGGCAACTCTTCTCCGCTCAGTGATGGCGCGGCGGCCGTGATTGTGATGGAGCGGCAAAAGGCGGAGGCGTTGGGGCTAAAACCGCTGGTCAAATTTGTGGGCTTCAACGTGGGTGGTGTGCGGCCGGAGATTATGGGGGTGGGGCCGATTACGGCCGTGCCCCGCCTCCTCAAACGCACCGGCATGGCCCTGTCTGACATTGACCTGATTGAACTCAACGAGGCGTTTGCTTCCCAGGCGGTGGCCGTGATTCGTGAATTGGGTTTTGATGAAGAGAAGACTAATGTCAACGGTGGCGCAATTGCTTTAGGCCACCCATTGGGCGCAACCGGGGCCAAACTGACGGTGCAAATTATCCACGAGCTGAAACGCCGCCAGGCCCAGTTTGGCATGGTGACCATGTGCATCGGCGGCGGCATGGGCGCGGCCGGGATTTTTGAAAATTTGAATTAGCCTCTACAAAATACCCTGTTGTAAACGCTGGCTTTGCACGGCACGGCACACATCTTTGCATTGCCCCCGTGCTAATTTTGTGTTTCCTGACCTGAAAAGGCATTTCCGGGGTGGCCAGATGGCTATGACAGAATAATGGATGACAACCACATCAACCTGGCTGGTCTTAAGATCGGCCACGCTACTGACCCAGAATACCACACCGGCTGCACGGTGTTTCTGTGTCCACCGGAGACGGTGGGTAGCGTGGATGCGCGTGGCCCCGCACCAGGCAGCCGGGAATTGACGCTGCTGGAACTGGATAAACCCATTCAGTTTGTGAATGCGGTGTTGCTGACAGGTGGCAGCGCGTTTGGGCTGGCAGCGGCCGATGGTGTGATGCGTTACCTGGGTGAACAAAACATCGGCCATTGGACGCCCATTCGCCCCATACCCATTGTGCCGGCGGCCGTTGTCTACGATCTCTTTTTCAGTGGCGGACAGCGAATGCCGGATGTGGCGATGGGTTACGCCGCCTGCCTGGATGCGCGGGAGCAGGATATTGCCCAGGGCAATGTGGGCGCGGGCACAGGTGTGACGGTGGGCAAATGGGGCGGCCGGGACGGGTTTATGAAGGGCGGCTTTGGGCTTGCCTGTGTGGCACAAGAAGGGGTGGTGGTGGGTGCTGCGGCCGTTGTCAATGCGGTGGGGGATGTGGTGAATGAGGATGGGACTGTCCTGGCAGGAGCGCGGCGGGCTGAAGGTGGTTGGCTGGTGGCGGAAAAGCCGTATCGTCCTTTTGCCGCCCGCCCACCGGCACAACTGACGAATACAACGTTGGTGGTGGTGTGGACGAATGCGCGGCTGACGAAGGTGGAGGCGAACCGGTTGGCGCAACGGGCGCATGATGGGCTGGCGATTGCCATTCGGCCAGTGCATACCACCCATGATGGCGATACAGCCTTTGCTCTGGCCACGGGCCAGGTGGAAACAAATTTTGATCTGGTGGCGAACACGGCCGTACACGTTACGGCTGAAGCCATTCGCAATAGTGTCCGTCTGGCCCGATCGGTGGGGGGGGTGCCTGGTCTGGGAGGATAAACTATTTTCCTGTGGACGGCCGTACCCACCCGCCATACAATGTGCCCATGAGTACCACTGTTTTGCAACACGGCCGTGTCACCTGGACAAACATCGTCAAACCAACCCCGGCTGATATAGAACAGTTACAGGCTGCCTTTCCCCACATCCACCCTTTGAACCTGCGAGACTTCATTAACGATGTAGAATTTCCCAAAATTGACCATCACGACGACTACCTCTTTTTGGTGGTGCAATTGCCCCGATGGGATGCTCAGGTAAAAATTTCCCATCCCAGTGAAGTAGATATTCTCATCAGTCGCGGTGTTCTCATCACTTCGCACGCTGGTAATCTCAAACCGCTCAATGAACTGTTTGCCCGTGCCCAGGCAAATGAAGCCATACGGGACGAGCTGATGAGCTGTGGTGCCAGCCCGCTGCTCTATGAAATTTTGCATAATCTGATTGATTACTGCTTCCCCATCCTGGACAAAGTCAATCAAAACATTCGCCACATTGAAGAGCACCTTTTTCAGGATGACACCGAGCATATTTTGCAGGACGTGGCCGTCATTCGCCGCGATGTCATTGCTCTGCGCCATATCTTACGGCCGCAATACGACATCATCCATACCCTGGAAAAAGGAAACTGGCCTTTCATCCATGATGATCTCACGCTCTACTGGAGCAATCTGGGCGACCACCTGGCACAGTTAAGAGCGATGCTGGACGAACATATAGACGTGATCAACGGCCTGTCCGACACGCTAGACACATTGGCCTCCCATCGGATTGATGGTGTAGTGCGGATATTGACGCTCATCACCATCCTCACCGCCCCGCTTACCCTGTTAGCCACCATTTTTGGCATCAATGTTGACCTGCTGCCTAAAGAGTTTCACCTGCTTTTGTTTGTGATCGTGAATATCGTGGGCATCAGCCTCACGATTATACTGCTACGATATTTGCAGCGTCGGCATTGGTTGTAGGTATGCTGTGTTGGCCTGACCCGGCCCTTCTCAAACGGCCGAATACGCATCTGCTGTTCCCCTATCGAATTTTATGAGTCGTCATCACATCTGGTTTGTGGTTTTGGGTGGTGGCACGGCCGCGCTCATTCTGCTCATCCTCACCGATTGGCTGCCCTTTTTACGTGGGCCGGCGCCGGAGACGGCCGAATGGTATTGGCCTTATCACCTACGGCCGTACACGCTCTGGCTAAAACCGCTGTTGGCGGCGCTGCTTATGGGAGGGCTATCGGCCTGGTGGCTACGGTTGCAGGGGCACGGCCGGGCCGTGAAAGTCGGCTTGTGGCTGCTGGCAGGGGCCAGCCTGCTGCTGCAACTGGCATTGCTGAATGCGGACAGCGTTTCTATCCGCGATGAGTTGATTAACCGGGTTTATTCCAATCTGGAAAGTGGCTTCTTCCAACCGGCAGCGGAACTGCCAGACCTGGATAGCAGCCTGGCCAATTACCCGGCGCTGATGCCCACCTTTAGCTCTGAACACGCCCGCACCCATCCCCCCGGTTTGCTCATTGCCAACCGGCTGACCATTAACTGGCTGGCACAATTTCCGGCAGTGGCAGAACGGCTGGCCTACCCGGCCGTGGCGGCGCGGTGTATTGATTTGTGGCTGTTAGACAGACCCCCGGCCGTCTCCGCTGCATTACTCATCTGGGCCATCATTCCCCTGTTGGCGGCGGCGCTGGCCGTCTTTCCGGCGTACTGGTTGGCAAGGGAGATGTTGGCGAGTACGGCCGTGAAGCTGGCCACCCTCCTGGTCATCACCCTCCCCGCCTTGCTGCTGTTCGCCCCCAAGCCGGTGCAACTTTACGCACCGCTCAGTTTGCTCATCTTCCTGACCTTTTATCGCGGCTTGCAAGGCAGGTCATGGCGCTGGTTTTTTCTCTCCGGCCTGCTCTTCTCCCTGGCCACTTTTCTCAGCCTGGGCAATCTATCGTTGGCGCTGTTATTAGGTATTTATGTGTCAGGTGCTTATGTGTCAGGTGATCGCGTCACCTTGTCATCCCATCACCTTGTCACCTTGTTACGCTGCGCTCTCGCCTTCGCCCTCGGCACGGCCGTTCTCTGGCTCATTTACTGGTCTGGCTGGGGAGTGCCACCCTGGGTCATTTTCCAGACGGGGTTGGGGCAGCATTATGAATTGGTAACACTTTTACGACAGTATGAATGGTGGGTGGTATGGGATTTGGTAGATGTACTGCTGTTTATTGGGTGGGTGGTGGTGGTGGGTTTTACGGCCGTGCTGCTGCAAACCATCCGCCGCCGCCCACTTTTGCCCATACATTGGCTGGCCATCAGCACGGCCGTGCTCCTCCTGGTACTCGATATTTCCGGTGCGGCACGGGGGGAAGTGGGACGGTTGTGGCTCTTTTCCTTCCCGTTTTTGGCGCTGGTCGCCGCCCATTGGCTGGCGGAAACGCAGCCGGGTTGGCGGCGGCAGGCGGCGCTGGTAGGAATGCAGTTGGCCTTGACATTGGCGCTGGCGCTGGCCTGGCAGCCGGTGCGGGCGGTGGCGGTAGTGGCCCAACGGCCGTCCATTCCCGCTATTACCCCTGAAAACAACGCCGATATTCTCTTTGGGGATGCCCTGCGCCTGACCGGTTATACCATCCAGCAAAATGAGACTGCGCTGGAAGTGACATTGTTTTGGCGAGGAGAACGGGGGGTGTTACGGCCGTATACCGTCTTCAATCACCTGATCAATGAGCAAGGCACGTTGGTCGCCCAACAGGATAATTGGCCCGGCAACAGCCAATGGCCCCCCACCTGCTGGTACGTGGGGGAAACAGTGGTAGACCATTACACCATCCCCTTGCCGGAGAACCTGCCTCCCGGCTCGTATACGTTGCTAACCGGGTGGTATGATGCAGCGGACGGCCGTCGGCTGCTCATCGCTAACACCCAGGACACCCTGCCCATCTACCAGTTTACAAATCCGTGACGCTCATTTTTGGTTAAGAAACAAGTTGTTGTTATACTTCTGGTCACATCAATTTATTAATCTTGTGTTCACAATAAGGAGAAAAATGTATGACCACAACAACAACACCTATGAAAAATGAACCGGGGCTTATTCCCTGGTGGCTGGTCTTGCTGGAAGGCATCTCCCTGGTTATTCTGGGGCTTTTCTTTCTCAGCTCACCGGCGCAAACGGCCGTGATTGCTGTTCAGGTATTGGGCATCTATTGGCTGATTGCCGGTATTTTCAGGATCATCTCCATTTTCATTGACTCCTCCATGTGGGGCTTGAAATTATTTGCCGGGATTTTGGGTATCATTGCCGGTATTCTCGTCTTGAACCATCCCATCATCAGCACAATAATCCTGGCTAAAACCATTATCCTCATTCTGGGCATCGAAGGCATCATCTTTGGTGTCATTGGGATTGTGCAGGCCTTCCGCGGTGCCGGGTTAGGCGCTGGTATTTTAGGGGTTGTCAGCCTGCTGTTTGGTGCTTTACTGCTGGCAAATTCCTGGGGTTTTGCCCTTTCCTTACCCTGGGCCATTGGTCTTTTGGCAATTGTGGGTGGCATTGCTTCTATCATTGCCGCTTTTAGAATGAAGTAATTAGTAACACGATCTTGCAAAATCGCACCACCTGATAAAGGAGTAAAAGATTATGAGTGACGCAGTTCCTGTTCAATTGATTGTAGCCGCTTTTCAAAGCGAAAATGGCGCAAAAGATGCCTGGATGCAACTGAAAGCAGCCAAATGGGGCGGTCTGATCAAAATTGACCGCATGGCGATCATCCGCCGCACCACGAAAGACAAAGTGAAAATCCGTGAATCTGGCGATCCCGGTGGCGGGCGCGGCGCGGCCGTAGGCACAGTCGTTGGTGGTCTCATCGGCGCAATTGCCGGCCCCATTGGGGCAGTGGTTGTCGGTGGGGCAACGGGCGCATTAGTTGGCGGTGTTACTGCCAAGTTTTATGATTCCGGCATCCCCGATGAACGCTTAAAGAAGATTGGCGAAGCCCTCAAACCAGGGACTTCGGCCATTGTAGCTATCATCGAACACAAATGGGTCAAAGAACTGGAAAAAGATTTGCGCGAAGCAGGCGCAGATGTGCTAACCGAAACACTTAGCCAGGACATTGCCAAACAGCTGGACGAAGGCAAAGAGGTCGCTTTTACCGCTCTGGCCAGTGAAGAAGGCATGGCTATGTCGCGGGTAGCCGGTAATGAAAAAGAGGTGGAAGCCCAATCAATGGTTATGACGGAAGAAGGTGTGGCGGTGCAGGCAATGGCCGCTGACGATTCTGGCGTGGCCGTTTTAGAACTCGTGACCGATGGCGACGCGGTTATTGCCGGCGCGGGTGTCATTACCGCCGGTGGCGACGAAGAAACAGACGGTGCCGGGGTGATCACCGAAGATGGTGACGAAGAAACAGACGGCGCGGGTGTTATTACCGGCGGCGGCAACCCATAATCAATCGAGTAATTGAGTAATTACCCAATTACTCAATTACTCCATCTCCCAATCTCTTAATCCCCCATCTCCCTCTACAACCTGGATACGATTCGGACGGATTTCGGACGGCCGTATCCTATTATCTCCCCGTCTATTCCCAATCTACCCTGGTATCGTGTAAACCGTAAAACACAAATCCGGGCGTTTTACCTCTTACACAAGGAGCAACCATGTCTCTTAAACCCTTTCATCTTATATTTTCACCAAGAGTATGCAAGGTAACGGCCGTTGGCCTGTTGGCCCTGCTCGTAGCTTTTTCCCTGGCCGGTTCCACGCCGGTGCGGGCATTGTCTACTACAACCGTAACCACCACTGACATTGAAAATGACCCTGACGACGGCGATTGTGACCTGTGGGAAGCGCTGCAAGCCATTGCCGACTACAACAACGACGCCGACACTGACAACGACGGCAGCACCTCCACTTACCATGAATGTTCCACCGGCTCCGGCCCGCATGTCATTGTTTTTAGCGGTGCGGCCGCCGGCGGCACCATCACCCTCAACCCTGACTTTGAACTGACGGCCGTCCTCCCCTGGGTCACAGATGATGTAACCATCACCGGCCCGGTGGTCATTGATGGCAACGGTGGCACTGGCCCTACCGAGGTCAATTCTTCCATCTTTCATATCAACGCTGGCGGCAAACTGACCCTGCTTAATCTGGTAGTGCAAAACGGCTACACCAGCGGCGCAGGTGGAGCCATCCTCAGCCAGGGGGGCGAAGATGAGATCAACATCATCGGTTCCAGTTTTCAAAATAATGAAGCCGACGGCCGGGGTGGGGCCATTTATGCATCCGGCAAAATCAATATCCTGGCTTCCAACTTCTCCGGCAACAAAGCGCTCGGCACAGACGGCGGCTGGGGAGATGCTTTTGGTGAAGGCGGCGCTATTTACCAGACCGGTTACAATACCCTCAACATCTCCCTCAGCAACTTTGCCGGAAACATCGCCACCGAAGGCGGTGGGGCCATTTATACCGGCGCGGACTCTGGTGAAATTTCCGATACCGTTTTTAACGGTAACATCGTGGACGACGACGCTCCCACCGACCAGACCGATGGTGGCGGAGCGATTTACAACCACAGCAACGACGAAGATGATGGTGGGCTGACCATCATCCGCTCCGTCTTCAATGGCAACCTCAGCTTTGAAGCGCCCGGCGGTGCCATTTATAATGCCTTCAATGGTTATTTACGCCTGCGCGACAGCTCCTTTAACGGCAACATTGCCGGTGACCTGACTAACGAGGAGATGGGTGGGGCCATCTACAACCAGGATGTGCTGGATGTTCGCCGTGTCACCTTTATGGCTAATGTTTCCTCGCGGGGCAATGGTGGCGCTGTGGCTAATGATCGCACCGGCGAGGCCACCTTTGCCAATGTCACGTTCACCGGCAACGGCGCGCCGGATGGCGACGGCGGCGCAATCTGGAATGGCAACACCCAACAAGGTGGGCCAGCATCAAACGTCTACCTCTACAATGTCACGCTCTCGCTCAACCTCTCCACTAACGCTGGTTCCGCTATCTTCAACCAATCGGATGGATACCACGAAGTAACGCTGGCCAATACCATTGTAGATGGCACCGGCAGCGATGCCTGCAACGAGGGGCTGACTTCACAGGGGTACAACATTGACAGCGGCGATACCTGTGGCCTGACACAAGGCACAGACCAGCAAAACACCGACCCAAATCTGGATGCGCCCTCCTTTAATGGCGGCCCGCTCGCTTCGCTGCTAACGCAGGCATTGAACTCTGGCAGCCCGGCCATTGACGCGGGTAATAACAGTGTATGCGCCAATGATTATGTAGAAAATCTGGATCAGCGCAGCGATCCCCGCCCCAAGGGGCCAACCTGTGATATTGGCGCGTTTGAGGCCGACCCGGCCGTGCCTGCGTATGGCTCTGACCCGGTGCAGCCCGGCCCGATTGTGGTGGGTAATACCAGTGTGGGCACACCGGTTTCTACCGTTTTCACCATGCTGTCTGTGGGTAATGCCACGTTGCAGGTGGATGATCCTACCCTGGGCGGGGCAAATCCGTCTGAATTTTCTGTCGTGTCGCCCGCTTTCCCGCAAAGCATTAGCGCGGGTGGCCATGAGGATGTAACGGTGCAGTGCCAGGGCAGCGCGGTAGGCGACTATACGGCCACGTTGACCTTTAGCACCAATGCGCCGGCCACACCTTCTGTGACCTATAACCTGGAATGTCATGTGGAGGCTGTGCCTGTACCTGGTTATGGCTCTGACCCGGCACCAGGCGGGACGCTGGATTTTGGTGAAATTTATGTGGGCGAGGCTGATGACCAGACGTTGACCTTTTTTGAAACGGGTAATGCGACGCTGAATGTGCCTACGGCCGGATTGTCTGGCGCACATCCCGGTGACTTCACCTTCAACGCCTATGACACGACAATTAACAATGGGGAGCCGCCGGTAGATTTGCCCATCACCTGCACACCGACGGATTATGGGTTAAGAACGGCCGTACTGACCCTGACCACCAATGACCCCACCCAACCCACCGTCAGCTATAACCTGGTGTGTGAAGGTATCCCCCTGCCGCCAGCCCCGCTGGCCCCGCCAGGCGTCAGCTACATTGACGGGCAGGGTGGCATCAATTCTCTGGGCGGGGCCTATGACGTAGCCATTAGCCCTGATGGGCTACACGCCTATGTGACCGGATATAATGACGATACTGTGACTGTATTTGCGCGTGACGCAGGTAGTGGTGCCCTTTCATTTGTCATGTCTCTAACCAATATTGACCTGGATGGGCCGCAGATGGTTGAGGTCAGCCCAGATGGAACGCAGGTGTACGTCACCGCCAGAAACTCAGATGCTTTTATTGTTTTTAACCGTAACCAGGCAACAGGTGTTATTACTACCGGCCCGGTGTTCAGGAACGG
Source organism: uncultured Ardenticatenaceae bacterium (assembly GCA_964581605.1). Taxonomy (GTDB): domain Bacteria; phylum Chloroflexota; class Anaerolineae; order Promineifilales; family Promineifilaceae; genus CAADGU01. The sequence continues at coordinate 64,906 of CAZOPF010000010.1, read as the reverse complement.
GCAAAACGGCGTGACGGGGATGGATTATCCTTACAGTATTGCCGTGACGCCGGACGGCCGTTTCATCTACGTTACCGCCTTCTTAAGCAATGCTATCGTCACATTCCAGCGCGATGTGGACGGCAATATCAGTTACGACAATACGCTCGTGGATGGCACGAACCTGGATCGGGTTTACAACATCATCTCCAGCCCAGACGGCCAGAACTTGTATGTGACCGGCGGGCATAATGTTGGCAATGAAGGTTATATTTCAGCCTATGATCGGGATGTGTTGGATGGCAGTCTGACGCACATTGACCGCCATGATGATGGTGAATATATTGGTGGCTGCCCGTTTCTTTGCCTTTATCTGAACGGCCTGGGTGGGGCCTGGGGTCTGGCGGCCAGCCCTGACGGTAATTACATTTACGTAGCCGGTTATTATGATGATGCCGTCTTACGTTTCGTTCGTGATCCATTCACCGGTGAGCTTTCTGTTGGCGGCGGCGTGTTTAATTCCCTGGCGCAACTGTATGCGCCGGAGGTGGCTGAAAGTGTCCAGGCCGTGCAGGCCGAAGGGCTGAATGGGGCCAGAGATGTCAAAGTCAGCCCGGATGGGCAGTATCTGTACGCTACCGGGACTGTCTCAGATGCGTTGGCTGTGTTTGCCCGTAATCAGAGCGGCGTTTTGTCGCAAGTACAAACGATTTATGCGGCCGGTAATGCACCCGCGTTGAATGGGGCGTGGGAGATTGGCACCAGCCCGGATGGCACGGCCGTGTATGCCACAGCTAATGCCAACAGTTCGGTGGTTGCCTTCCATACCGCCAACCCTGTACCTACGCTAGACAGCCTGCTGCCGGCCTCGGCTACGGCCGGGAGTGGTGGTCTAACTATCCGCGTACTGGGGCAAAACTTTGTGCCCGGCGTGATGGGGCAAATGAATGGCGTGGCCCGAAGCACCGAATACATCAGCCCCCATGAGATTGAGGTAGAACTGCTGGCAGCGGATCTGGTTAGCGCGGGCACACGTTCCATTACGGCTATGAACCCGTCTCCTGGTGGCGGCCTCTCGGTGAATGACCTGACCTTCACCGTCACCGCCCCCAACCAGAACCCCATCCCCTCCATTGATTACCTGCAACCAGGTGGCGCGCCGGCCGGTGATCCTGCGTTTACGCTGACGCTCTATGGCACGAACTTTGTCAGTGGGGCGACGGTGCAATGGAACGGCGAAAACCGGACGACGACGTTTGTGAACAGTGGCGAGGTGCGGGCTTCAATACCGGCCGGAGATTTGCTGACGCCAGGCGCAGCGGCCGTGACGGTGGTTAATCCCGGCCCTGGTGGTGGCACGTCTAATGCCGTCACCTTTGATGTAGCCGCGCCGGGGCAAAACCCTGTGCCCACCATCACCAGCCTTGACCCCTATCACACATTTGCGCGGGGGGCGGCCAGCGATCCCCTGGTTATTCAGGTGAGCGGGCAAAACTTTATGCTGGGCATACAGGCACAGTGGAATGGGCAAAACCGGCCGACGCAGTTTGTGAATGAGACCACGCTGCTGGTGACGCTCAATAGTTTTGATGTGGCGTTTGGCGGGTCAGGTTCGGTTACGGCCGTGAACCCCACACCGGGCGGGGGCACATCCAACCCGGCAACGTTTATCATTTTCCCCTATGCCATCTTCCTGCCAACAACAATTAAATAAGCACGAATAGGAGTTAGTGGAGATTAGGGATGGGAGGTCATTCCATCTCTAATCTCTAATCTCCAATCTCTAGCTTCAATTCATCTGCTGCATATGCGCCACCAATTGGGCCACCCGTTCGCACAATACGGCCGTGTCCACATTCGCCAGTTTATTGATAGACAGCCATGACTTTTCTTCGTTTTGTGCTTGCCCAACTTTGCCATCCACTCATCATACTGAATCTACCCCTTTCCCAACCGTCTCACCCCTACAATTTGCCCGGATGTTCATCAATTCACTTGTAAATCCAGGAACATCCGTCTAATCCGTATCATCTGGGGTTCATTCTTTACAACGACGGCCGTGCCCGCATCACCCATAACCGCACCAACTCCACCGTAAAGCGGTAGAGCGGGCTTTTGGCGTCGTTGCGGAAGAGGATGTCCCGGTTTTCCAGGCTGGTGAGCGCCGCCTTCCAACGGTCAGATGATTCAAAACCCCGGTCGGTGAGGAAAGCGCGACAATCTTTGGCCGTCACCCCCTCGGCGCTGACCAGCAATTCGGCCATGCCCTGTAACACCTGCCGCTCCTCCTCGCTGGACTCATCCCAAATATAGCGAAAATGGGCCTCCCCCCGGCCAATGATGCGCTCAATGACCTGGTCAACGTCTACGGCCGTCAGGTAAGACGCCTTCATCTCATTGTGATAAACCATCATCTCGTGCAGCAGCAGTTGGGCAAAGTACGGATGCCCGGCAGTGACGTTGATAATGCGCTCCACCGCCAGCGGGTCATACTCGGTGTTGTACTGCTTGATCGGCTCCAAAATCAGGCGGCGCATCTCTAACGGCCGTAAAAAAGTAATCGGCCGGTAAGCGGCAATGTTAAACAGCGCCGACCAGTATTCCGCGCCCAACTCTTCCAGTTTGTGCGTCCCGGCAAAAACGAAGTCCACCTGGCTGTCATGCTGCATCAGGTTGCGCAAAAAGTGAAAGATTTCGGGGTGCAAACGGCCGTCTTCCACTCGCCGCTGCAACTCTTCAAACTCATCAAACATCAGCAGCAGATTTTTGCCGTTGAGATGCGGTTTTAAGCCGCGCAAAAAACGGGAACTGAAGAAAAATTCGGGGTTTTCTTCAAATTCTGAACGCGGTGGCAGTTCGGCATTGATCCCCTTCTCTTCCAGCGTAAAAACAATATCGTCGGCAATGGCATACAAAAATTCCGCTTCCCCCCGCGCCGGTTTGCCCTGCATATCAATCAGCACGGCGTAATGGGTGTCTGCCAGCAAGTGAGGCAGCCGGTACAAAACGGAGGTCTTGCCGGTGCGCCGCTGCCCGTGCAAAATGACCACATTGTTCTGATGCGCCCCCACCAACATCTCCTGCACAAAACCAAACACATCGTCCCGCCCCACAAACACATCATCCGTTTTCAGCGGCGTACCGGTAACGTAGGGAATGGGAAAGACGCGGGTAAACGGCCGTTCCGATTCCACAAACTCCACCTTATCGCCAAACGTCACCCGGCGCTGGTCATCTACGGCGTCATCAAAAACCACTTCCCAGGCCACCCGCGCCCGCGGCAATCCCTCGCGGGGCATGATGAGCAAATTGAGCATCTTTTCTTCGCCCGGCGGCAAAATTTCCACAAACCCTTCACTCTTCACACCCAGCAAATCGTAATCATCGCCGGGCAGCAGCTTCACGCGCACCTGTTGGGCCACGTTTAAGCCCTGGTTGCGCACGGACACCGGCAGCGGCAGTTCCGGCAAGTAGGTGGTGTGATTGAGCTTGAGGCTGGCCAGGATGTCGGCGCGCCCTTTCAGCCGTTTCACGGCCGTCAACACTGTTTCCTCCCAATGTTTCAGCGATACCCGCAACGCGCTGGTTTGCGGCAGCGGCGTCGGCCAACAATCCGGGTCGGCAAACTCCTTCTCCACAAACGTCTGCGCCTCGTGAATGGCCGCCAGCGCGTTTTCCAGGAAGATCAACTTGGTGGGTAAATCATCGGTGCGCTCCACCTTTTTCAATTCCAGCACAATGCGGCCGATGCGCTGCTGGCTTTTCACCACCAGCGGCGGCAGCGAGGAGGTATGCTGCTCCGGCGGCGGCTCAATTTTGAGAATCTGCTCCAACGAGCGGGCGCTCATCACCTGATGCAGCGTCTGGTACGCCCCAGCAAAATCGAGCGCCCAGCGCCACTGCCGGTTGGCCGTCAACGTCTGACTCAGGTCGGCAATGGTGGCCGCGTACTCCTCCTCCTTTTTGCTCGTGCCCAATGTGTGGTAAGTGGCGGCAAAGCGGGATACGTCTGGCAGCCGCTTCCAGGTGCAGGCCGCCATCTGCGCCAGCACATCATACGCCTGTTCATCCTGCGAAAAGAGCAGGTACACATCGGGCAAAATATCGTGGGGGTCATTTTTCAGGTGGCGTTGCACCAGGATGCCTTTGTCCACCGGCCGTTTGCGAATCATGGAGAGGAGGGGCACATAGAGGATGGCCTGCAAACCGCCCACAATCACCCCCACCAGCAGCGCCGACAGCAACACCACCCAGGGAATGGTTAACACCGCACCCAGGACAAAGGCCGGGTCGCTAAATCCCATTTCAATCGCATCCATAAAGCTGGCAATATCCGCCAGGGTTTGCGGATCAACGGCATGGGCGCGTTCGCGCAGTATCCAAAACGGCGAGAGTCCCAAATTAAAATAGAATAACCGCAAGGCCACTGCATGAACGGCCAATGAAATGGCAATCCCGGCCACCACCACGCCCCCAAAGCGCGCCCGGAACCAGTTGGGTGGATTTTTGATCAGGGCAATGACTACCGCACCGAAAGCGATAAAAGCGACACCCAACAGCGGCGAGAGCAGCCCGGCCACGCCCCCCAACGAGCCGGACGCGATAATACCGCTGTGGCTTTCTTGCAAGGCGCTCATCAGTTCCGGCCAGTCGGAATAGACCAGATATGACCAGCCGGACATGGTGACGGCCGTTAACACCGCCACCACCAGCCCGACGAGAATGCCCGTCCACACGGCCGTCTCGTCCCCGGCAAAGTATCGTTTGGGGTGTTCGCCCTGTTGCACGAGGGCAAAGAGGGACGGCCGTGCCGGACGTGGTTCTTTGCGCCGCCGCCAGCCTACCCAGGCTCCCTGCGCCCCCCAAAAACAGGCGGCTGCCACCAGCACAATCTCCCCCTGAAAGGCAGCATTCTCAAACGAGATGACGTAATTGCGCAGCACATGGGACGGCGGCATAAAAGAATCCACCAGCACATCCATGACGGCGCCCACCGTGCCATACGCCACCAGGGTGTTGACCGGCAAAATAATGGTGAAATAACACAAACCGGCGGCGGCCAGACCGGCCACCATGCCCGCCTTCGCCCCTTCGCGCCACCCGCGTGACGGCCGTGCGGCCACAAACCCAATGAGCAAAAAAGTCGGCACCGCCAGCGCCGCCGACGCCATCAGCAAAATACCATGTATCAGGTCATCGGGGAACGGCCGCGCCCACCCCTCCAACCACAACGGCGCCAGCAAACCCGCAATCGGGTACAGCCCCGCCAAACTGAGGATAATTCCCCCCACAATCCCTACAATGATCGCACGTCGAATCAAAGTATCCTCAAAGGTCAGAAGGATTGAGACCAGTCTTCAATCCTTAACGACGGTATCTGCTCAAAATCACGCCGATTGCGAGTAACCAGTATAGCGTCCTGACTCAAGGCAATCGCGGCAATCCGCAGATCAAGCGTACCAATGCGAATCTTTTGCGACCGGAGTTGCTCATATTGTTGGTGAGCAGCCGTATCAAACGAGAGAATAGTCAAATCGCAGAAGTATTGAACGGTATTCTGTAATTGGGCATAGGCAACAGTGAGATCTATCCTGGCGCGACCTAACTCCACCAACCGACCGCGCATTTGCTCTTGAACAGTGATTGCTGTGATTGCCAGATCATCCGGGCTATATCCTTGAATTCTGGCTACAACCAGGGGATGGTTACGTTGATGCAACGTTACGTGGTCAGTATCAAGCACATATTTCATGTTAGCTCAACAGCTTGTTCTTCGTCTAATTGGCGGCGGTAATCAGCCATGGCCTGGATAAAGTCATCCCAGTTAGGGTCGTCGGCGAACACACCAGCCCTGGCAATCCAGGGATTGTCTGTTTGGGATTGAGGTGCTTCTATCTCGACCTGTATCAATTGTGTCTCGGTAAGCAAATCACGAATCAAAACACGCACACGTGCTATAGCTTCCTGCTCAGTTTCCCCACGAACCATTGAATCCGGCCAGAGTACCGGACGGGCAATAAAACCATTATCCAACTGTTTTTGCAAAATCACGTCAAAGGTCATTGTATTCACCTCGCATCAATAATTTGTGTCGGTTCTAATTTTATTTCATCTGGTCATAGAGTGGTTCTAAAGTCAGGTCTGAATGCACTCGTTTCTGGCGCAACGGGATAAGATCGTCCGCATGAAGCGTAACCAGAGCATACGTGTATCCGTCTTGAGCCACAAACTCCACCTCAAACGCATCATCGGGGTGACATTCCACGACAGCGCCAATTTCGCCACGCCATAGACGATGTTCTGGCAAGTTCTTTGCCAGGGCCACTACATCCAACAATTCGATTTTGTCATGTATCTTTTTGTTACTCATCAAGCACCTCCTCAAGAGGATAACAAGATATTAACCGCGGAAAGTCCTCATACGGCCGTATATTCCATGCGCTGCGTACTAATGCTTCACGGCCGTGCCAGATAAGCTTGAAATCTACACTGTACCGCTGTCCATGTTCATCCTGTGTACCAATAATAGCATCATTTGTTTGCACTGCTTGAAGAAGAGTCTCCCTCAATGCGTCTGCATCATCCTTGCCCATACTAAAAGCGCCACAAACAGTCTGGCTTTGTGCTTGCCCACACGATGGTCTGGATCAAGAGCATAATCGCGCAACTTACGCATATCAATGAAAGCCATCTCGGCATTGGGTAGCTTCACTTTAGACATGGTTTATTGCCCATTCCCAATGCGGGCAGCACGTTGCAGAGCAGCGGCGAATTGGCCGGCCGTGGCGTAGCGATTTTCGGGCTCTTTGGCCAGAGCTTGCATGAGGACGAGTTCCAGGTCGGGCGGAATGTGGGGGGCTTTGGCGGTGAGGGGGGGCGGTGTGGCCTGCATGTGTTGCAGCAGGAGAGCGACAGGGGTATCGGCCGTAAACGGCAGTTCCCCCGTCAACATTTCAAACAGGACAATACCCAACGCGTAAATATCGCTGGCGGCCTGGGCCGGACGGCCGTGTGCCTGTTCCGGCGACATATAATCGGGTGTGCCAATGGTGGCCCCCGTGCCGGTGAGCTGCGCCCCTTCCAACATGCGGGCCACGCCAAAGTCGGTGAGCACGGCCGTGTACTCCGCATTGCCCGTCAACTGCGCCAGCCGCTCCTCCTGCCGCAGCATGATGTTGGCCGGTTTTACATCTCGATGCACAATGCCGTGTGCGTGGGCATAATCGAGGGCAGCGGCAATGTCGCGCACCACTTTCACCGCGTCTGCCAGCGGCAGCCGATGGTTCACCTCACGCAACTGGCGCAGCCAGTCTTTCAGCGACTCCCCCTGAATGTACTCCATGACCATGTAGGAGATGTCATCCTGCACGCCAAAATCCACCATTTGCACAATGTTTTGGTGGCGCAGTTGGGCTACGCTGGCGGCTTCGCGTTGGAAGCGTTCGATGAAGGATTCTTCGCCGCCCAGAGAACGGGACATCACCTTAATGGCGACGTAGCGATCCAGCGAGGGCTGGTACCCTTTGTAAACGACGGCCATGCCGCCCCGCCCCAATGTGGACAGGACGCGGTAGCTGCCCAATGTGGCCCCGGTCAGGTCGGTGGTGCTGGTCGTTGTGCGCGGGTTGGTGGACGGCCGTTGCGCCACCTCCGCCCGCTGCACAAATTCGGCAAATGAACGGCTGAACGGCCGTACCCGCCCCTCATCCGTCAGTTCAATGAGCGCCTTTTGGTGCAGGGTGCGGCGTGTTTCGGCATCGGCCGAGTGCAGGTGGCGCAGGCTGGCCTGCTCCATTTCGTTCAACTGCCGCCACAGGTAGCGGTAATGGTCTTCCGCCTCCGCCAGAAAACGGCGCAGCACCAGCGACTCCACTTCAGCATCAGAAATCGGTTCAGCGCGCGCGGCAAAGAGGTGCGAGCCAATCACCTGCAAGAAAAAGGGGTGACGGCCGGCGTGGTCCAGGCAAAACTCAATCTCTTTCTGGGTAAAGGCACGGCCGTGACCCTTACCAGACAACCCGGTTAACAGTTCTACTGCCTCTTCACGCGGCAGCAGATTCAGCCGTTCCTCGGAGAAGATGTTGAAAAAGGGCGAGGAGAGGGTGTCGGCGTACTGATACGTCAGGTCGTACAAACCCTGTTTGGAAGTGGTGATATAGGTCACGCCCAATTCACCGGCCAGACTACGCAGTTCGCCGTAAAAGCTGGCATCAAAAGCAGCATTGGTGGCCAGGCTTTCAAATTCATCCAGCATCAACACCACCCGCAGCCCGGCCCGCTCCACGCGGCGCAGCAGGCGGCGCACCTGCATGAAGCGCGTATCGGCCTGCAAGGAAAGGCTCTCCGCCTGCTCCCGCAATTCAGACTGATCTTCTGGCAAGGCCAGCGCCAGTTGGTCCAATAGTTCCGGCCAGAATTCATCGTAGCCGATGTTAGCCATGCCTTCTAAATCCATGTAGATGAAGACAAACCGGGTGGGGTCAAACCCGTGTTGGCGTAATGTGCCGGGGCAGGAGATGAAGGTAAGCAGAGAGCTTTTGCCAATTTTGCGTTCGCCGACGAGGGAGCGGCTCTGGCGGGTGGCGATGGCGCTGTAGAGGTTTTCGATGGATTGGGCACGGCCGTAGAAATAAGCCGGGTCCCCGATGCGCTGCCGGTTAAAAAAGGGGTTGTCGTGATGATGATGGCTATGACTCATAACAGGCAAAATTATAACACCTTAACCAGGTGGGTACGCTGGACAAATGTGCCCATTAGTACCACTGTCCCCTGGGACGTATTGACAGGTGGTCGGCCCATCCGCTATAAGCATTCGACGAAGCAAAATGTTGTGGGCGATTTTCCAAATCGCCCTACGGTATTACAGGAGCAGAGTATGTCCCCACGAAATACGTTCGGATTGATAGTTCGTTTCGGCATTATCTTACCTGGCTTGATTTTGATTAGCGTTTTGGTGGCTCGTCCGCCCCATGCCAGCCGTGCCGTCGGCCAGCCCACCACCCCCTATCCCATCCTTTTTGTTACCCAGCTGCCCATTGCCGGCGACTTCACCACCATCGGCTCAACCTTTGGCAACCATGACCCGGCCATGCAATCAGCCGGGCGGGGCGGTGATTTGTGGATTCGCTATCCCGATGGCACATTGAAGAATTTGACGGCCGCAGCCGGGTATGGCGTCACCGGTTTTCAGGATGACAACGCCATTGCCGTGCGCGACCCCTCTGTGCATTGGGATGGCAACAAGGCGATTTTCAGCATGGTCATTGGCGCGCCGGAGAACCAATACCAATGGGAAACCTATTACTGGCAACTATACGAAATTACTGGGCTGGGATTGAACGACACGCCGGTCATCACCAAAGTGCCCAACCAGCCAGAGAATTTCAACAACATCAGCCCGATTTACGGCACGGATGACCGCATCATTTTTACCTCTGATCGGCCACGTAACGGGCAGATGCACCTGTACCCACAGTTGGATGAGTACGAATCGGCGCCAACAAACACGGGATTGTGGAGTTTGAATCCGGTAACAGGCGATCTCAAGTTGCTGAACCATGCGCCATCCGGGGATTTTACGCCGACGATTGATAGTGACGGCCGTATCCTCTTCACCCAGTGGGATCATTTGCAACAAGACCAGCAGGCGGACGCCGACCGTGCCGACCCGCAAAATCCGCCTTATGGCTCGTTCAACTACAGCAGCGAAGCAGCCAATGCTACCATCCTGAACAGCCGGGCCGAAGTTTTCCCGGAACCGCGTGAAGCGGTGCCAGGCACGAACATCGTCGGTCACACCATCAACCATTTCTTTCCCTGGACGATCAACCAGGATGGCACGGATGGCGAGATTTTGCTGCACCTGGGGCGGCACGAATTACATGGCTATATTCCCAACGCCATTTATGGTGATCCCAACGTGGTGGAGTATTACGGCCAGTACCCGCGCACGAACGAAAATGAGATTACAAATATGTTCCAGATCAAAGAAGACCCGCTCAATCCGGGCACGTTTTTTGGCGTGGATGCGCCGGAGTTTTATACCCATGCCGCCGGGAACATCCTGCGTCTGGAAACGGCCGGGCTAAATGCAGACCAGGTGGTGGTGGAGTATGCAACGGATGTGGATCATGGCGACGGCCGTTACCGCGAACCCCTCCCTCTCTCCGACGGCACATTATTAGCTATTCACACCAACGACAGCGGCGACGAAACGGGCAGCGGCGTCAATTCCAGCTATGAATTCCGGCTGAAACTGCTCACACCGACCGGCGGAGGGCAATGGACGGCCAGCACACCGCTCACCAACGGCATTAGCAAACAAATCAGCTTTTGGGACCCAGACTACATGGTCACGTTTAACGGCGTGTTGTGGGAACTGAATCCGGTGGAGGTACGGCCGCGCACCCGCCCCACGCCGCCCGTATTCACCCTGCCCGCGCCAGAACAGCAAATGTTTGACCAGGCGGGCGTGTCGCTGGCGGAAATACAGGCATTTTTGGCAGCGCAGAATCTGGCGCTGGTGGTCAGCCGCAATGTGACCACGCGGGATGATCTGGACAGACAGCAACCCTTCAATCTGCGTGTGCCCGGCGGCGTCCAGACGATTGGCGAACCGGGCCATATTTATGATGTGAGCTATTTGCAATTTTTCCGGGGGTTGCAGATTCGCGGGTATGCGGAGTTTAATGACGGCCGTCGCCTGCTGGCGCAACCCGGTGGCAGCGGCTACAACCCACCCAGCACCGGCCCCACCGGCAGTGTTACGTTGGGGACAGATGGCTCCATGGCTGCTTTTGTGCCCGCTGGCCGCGCCCTCACCTGGCAATTGACGGACGCCGACGGCAATAGCGTGGTGCGGGAACGCTACTGGCTCACCTTTGCTCCCGGCGAAGTGCGGGTGTGTACTTCCTGCCATGGCCTGAGCGATTTAGACCAGGCCGGAGATGCTGCCCCCACCAATCCACCACAGGCACTTTTAGACCTGTTGGAATGGTGGCAACTGGTGGAATCATTACCCCC
>CAZOPF010000010.1:47911-53805 GCA_964581605.1 uncultured Ardenticatenaceae bacterium | reverse complement strand
TAGATAAACATGACACAAACAAGGCCAACCACACAGTTACCCGGACAATCAGGCAGACCAGCGCCATTGAGATGCAAACAGGCGGGGATGTAGGTTTTATCATGCAGGAACTGCTCATACTCGGCGCGGCTGACGCGCACGGCCACCTGCGGATGATGGGTTTGGCGTCTACTCATCACAACCTCCAGTTGCCTCCTGATGGTTCAGTGTAGCGGCCAACAGGTGTATTTGGAATTGTGTAACGGCCGTATTTGCCCATGACAAACATCACCTCCGCCCCAGACCATTTTTCACTTGTGGCCTTATGTTGAGTATGGTCTAATAGGGCGCAGGATAGGACACGGCCGTGTCAGGAGGTATACCATGTCTGAGGAAAGCAGTTCGGCAAAAACCGATATGCCAAAGAAAGACAAGCGACGGGTTAAACATGCGCACCGGCAGGAACGCAAAGAAGAACGACGCGAACATCACCATGAAAAGATGAAAGCCAACAAACACGCCCGCAAACCCAAATCGCGCCCCAAACAGGGGAAGCGGGATCGGTAATTGCCAACTGTCAATTGAAAATTATCAATTGGCAATTGAATTTCGGTGACAGGCAGGGCATATCGGGCTAGACTAGACCTGATATGAAAATAGCCGTTATCTCTGATATTCATGGCAATCTACCGGCGCTGGAAACGGCCGTTGCCGACCTGGACAAATGGCAGCCGGATGTGGTGGTGGTAGATGGGGATGTGGTCAACCGGGGGCCATGCTCATTAGCCTGTTGGGAATTTGTGCAGGCACGGGCGCAGCAAGACGGCTGGCACATTCTCAAAGGCAACCATGAAGATTACGTATTGGAATGTGTCACTCCTCCCCATGATCCCCGCGCCCCCTCATTACAAATCCGCCAGTACGCCCAATGGACATATGATCAACTAAATGGTCACATCGCGGATATTGCCGCCCTGCCGGACCAATACAGCTTCTGTGCGCCCGACGGCCGTGAACTACGCGCCGTTCATGCTTCCATGCACAATAACCGGGTGGGTATCTACCCAGAAACGGCCGACGCCGACATTGAAAAGCACATCGCACCGCCGCCCGCCATTTTTGTCACCGCCCACACCCATCGCCCGCTGCGGCGGCAAATTGGGGACACGCTGGTGGTGAATATCGGCTCGGTGGGGGCGCCTTTTGATGAGGACAAACGGTTGAGTTACGGCCGTTTCACCTGGACGGCCACACACGGCTGGCAAACAGAAATTGTGCGGCTGGATTATGACTGGCAGCAAACCATCCGCGACTATGTAACCTCTGGCTTTTTGGAATATGGCGGCCCACTCGCCCAAATCATGCTGGTGGAGCATCGCAAATCACGCGGCCTCATTTACCGCTGGGCCACGCGCTATCAAGATGCCGTTCTCAAAGGAGAACTCACACTGGCGGAAAGTGTACGGCGCGTATTGCAGGATGAAGATTTACGGCCGTACCTCGGCCCTCCTGGGTGGGAAGCATCGCCATAATTTTGGGAAACAACCGAAATAGGTTAAAATCCTGTTGCCAGTTAATGCCAATTGCGCATTATGACAGGCACACACCAAATCTCTCCATTATCGAAAACTTTACAAACTTTAGTAAAAAGAGGAAGGAAATGAAAAAAAGTAATGAGTACACCTTGCCCAAACCAGTCTGGTTGCTGCTGGTTTTATTTTTGATTCTGGGTGCTATTGTCGTGGGCACGGCCGTTGCCCAGGATGACGATCCGCCACCCGCCACATTCCCCATGGAACACCCCGATTTTCCCGGCGTGTACATCATCAACCGCGAAGAAGTAGGTAACACCGTTTACGAAACCATCACCATCCCCATCGCCCAGGATACCTTCATTGCTTCCGGCCTGCCCAATACCAATTATGGCGGTTCTACCACCTTAGGGCTGGGCTTCAATAGCAACAGCGGCCAAAATGCTATGCGCATGTTTTTGCAATTTAATCTGGCCGCCATCCCGGCTAATGCCAATGTTAGCAGCGCCACCTTTAGCATCTTTCAGTTACAGGCCAATAACAACAGCGACAACCTTTGCTTCCGCGCAGACTTCCCCACTGCCAGTTGGAACGAAAACGTACTCACCTGGGCCAACGCGGCCGGATTGAGCGGCTCTGAAATTGGCGTTGGCTGCCTGGACATTTCTAATGGTTGGAAGACGCTCAATGCCACGCAGGTCATCAACTTCTGGCGCACCAACACCAACTGGGGCGCCGTCTTTACCGGCGACGAACGGGCCAACGTCAATTTTAGCCGCATCTTTTACTCCAAAGAACAGGTTGTGAACCTGGGATGTAACGGCCCCTATGGCTGCTTCCCTTACCTGACTGTGACCTATAACCAGCAGTGTGACAACCTGGCGCCAACCGCTACAGTAAGTGCGCTGCCTGCCTGGAGCCGACAACAATTTACCGTTAATTGGAGCGGGTTTGATACGGCGCCGTCTGGCTGTACTCCCAGTGGCATTGCTAACTATTCGGTGCAGTATCGCATTAACGGCGGTGGCTGGACCGATTGGCGCAACTTTGTCACCGAAACATCCGCCACATTTGCCGAAGCGAGTAATGGTCAATTCGTCGAATTCCGTGTCCGTGCCAGAGACAACGCCGGTAATGTGACCGACTGGAGTGTGATTGGCCCCACCGCCAGCACTACCATTGATGCCATCACCCCCAACGCCACCATGAATGCCTTGCCCGAATTCAGTCAGTCATTCGGCACCATCACCTGGAGTGGTTCAGACTCGCAGCCCGGGTCCGGCATCCGCAGTTATGATGTGCAATACCGGTCAAACGGTGGCTCCTGGATAAATCTGGTAACGGGTGCCCCTGCTTCCCAAACTTCCTACAACTATAACGGCGCACCAGCAGGCTTCTATGAACTCCGTGCCCGCGCCACTGACAATGCCGGTAACGTACAACCCTGGAGTGGGCCACAGGCGTCCACAACCATTGTTGGTCATCCCGTTGCCGACATGAATCCCATTTCGCCCAATATCGTCACCAACCCCGCCGCCACGTCTGTCAATATCAGTTGGATGGTACACCCGTTTGCCTATACCGTTACTGGGGTGCAAATTTGGGTGAGGTTTGGCCTGGGTAACTGGACATTGTTCCAAACCTTTCCAGGCACAAGTGGCAACGCCTCTTTCCCGTTTAGCCCAGGTGATGGCGTCTATTTCTTTGAAGCCGTGGCCTTGAGTTCCACACCTGAGCCGCAGACAGGAACTGTTGAAGCCAGCTTTATTCTGGATCAGGAAGAGCCGTTTGTGGTGCCCGTTTCTTACATGCCGATCATGATGAAGAGCGAATAGGTCGGTTGCACCGCGAGAATAGTATGCTAGACTTCAATCTAAGATGAATGTGATTCAAGCTTTAACCCACTGGCAAGTATGCGATGATCCCAAGATTTTTGGGGTTCATTGCTACCACTTCAATAAACAAGGTTATGTCCTGGGTTAAAGCCGTGCTGGTCTAGCAGCACATTATGAGGAGAGACAAACCCTCCCCGGCTAACCTGGGGAGGGTTTTTTTGTTGTAGAGGTCATATGGCACGAACGGATATTCGCCTGGCGCTGCCGAGTAAGGGGGCGCTGTATGAAGGCAGTTTTGATTTTTTGGCGGCGTGTGGGCTGAAGGTGTACCGGCCGAATCCACGCCAATATGCGGCTACTATTCCGGCGCTGCCGGGGTTGACGGTGATGTTCCAACGGCCGTCCGACATTGTGACCGGCGTGCGCGAAGGAAGTATAGACTTTGGCATCACGGGCTATGACGTGTTGGCGGAAAAGAGGTCTGGCAAGGAACACAAAATCATCACGCTACATGAGGCGTTGGGGTATGGGTCGTGTACGCTCAACCTGGCCGTGCCGGAGGAAAAGCCGGTGCAGACGATGGCGGAGGTGGCGGCGTGGGCCGAGGAGTTGGCCGGTCACGGCCGTACCCTGCGCATTGCCACCAAATTCCCCCACGTCACGGCCGCTTTTTTGGATGGGCATGGGGTACGGCCGTACAAGCTGGTCAACGTGGAAGGCACGCTAGAAATCGCCCCGGCCATCGGTTTTGCCGACCTGATCGCTGACCTGGTATCGTCGGGGGTGACGTTACGGGATAATCATTTACGGCCGTTGGCCGATGGCCAGATTCTCGCTTCCCAGGCTGTGCTCATTGCCAATAAAAAAGCGTTGCAGGAACGCCCGGAGGTGCTGGCTATTGCCCGGCACATGCTGGAATACATTGAAGCCCATCTGCGCGCCGAAGGCTCATACCTGGTGACGGCCAACATGCGCGGTACATCCCCAGAAGCGATTGCTGCCCGGATGCGCGACAAGCAGCATATTGCCGGGCTGCAAGGCCCCACCATTAGCCGCGTCATCACCCATGACGGCGCGGACTGGTTTGCCATCAACATTGTGGTACGCAAGCCCGACCTCTTCCCGGCCATTGCCGAACTGCGCGCCATCGGCGGCAGCGGCGTCATCGTCGCCCCCTGCACTTACATCTTTGAAGAAGAACCGGTTCGGTATAAGGCAATGTTGGCGGCATTGGCCGGTGAGGAGGTAATGAGGTGATCAAGCTATTTTCTGTAGAAGAGGCACGACAGACGATTTTGCGGCGGGAGATGGCGTTGGGGCCAGAGGCGCCGCCTGCTTTGCAGGCGCGGTTGGATGAATTGTTTGGTGCAGGTAATACGCCAGACACGGCCGTAGCCACTATCCTCCACTCAATCCGCCAGCAGGGGGACACAGCCGTACGCCACTGGACAGCCAAGATTGATCGGGTGGAGTTGGCGCGGTTTGCCGTGGATAAGGAAGCATTGGGGACGGCCGTGACCCGCATCCCGGCCGATTTAGCCGACGCTCTCCGTTTTGCCGCCAACCGCATCCGCCAGTTTCACCGCTACCAGCCCTTGCCGAACTGGACAACGACCGAAATGGGCGGGCGGCTGGGGCAGCGCGTCACGCCCATTCAGCGCGTGGGCGTGTATGTGCCCGGTGGCACCGCGCCGCTACCATCCAGCCTGCTCATGGGCGTCATGCCGGCGCAGGTGGCGGGTGTGCCGGATATTGTGGTAGCCACGCCGCCAGGGCAAGACGGCCGTGTGCCCGATGTTATTCTCGCCGCTGCCGCCATTGCCGGCGTAGAAACGATCTACACGCTGGGCGGGGCACAGGCCATTGGCGCGCTGGCCTTTGGCACGGAATCTATTCCCCGCGTGGATAAAATTGTGGGGCCGGGCAATCTTTTTGTGACCCTGGCCAAAAAGCAGGTGTATGGCATTGTGGGCATTGATGGGCTGTATGGGCCAACAGAAACGGTGGTGGTCGCTGACGAGACGGCCAACCCGGCCTGGGTAGCCGCCGATATGCTGGCGCAGGCGGAACATGATGTGCTGGCGACGGCCATTTTGCTCACGCCCTCACGGGAATTGGGTACGGCCGTGCAAATTGAAATCAGCAAACAACTGGAAGAACTCAGCCGCAGCGACATCATCGCCGTTTCATTGGCAAACCAGAGCGGGATTGTGCTGACGGCCACTATGGAGGAAGCCTGCGCCCTGGCCTCGGCCTTTGCCGCCGAACACACCTGCATCGCCAGCGCCAACCCGCAGCAATGGGTGGACAAAATCCCCCACGCCGGCGGCCTGTTTATCGGCGAACGCAGCTTTGAGGTCTTGGGTGATTATGTGGCCGGCCCCAGCCACACCATGCCCACCAGCGGCACCGCTCGTTTTGCCTCGCCGCTCAACGTCAGCGATTTTGTGAAAATCAGCAGCATCATCGAACTGGATGACGCCACGTCAGCCCAACTCAGCCCCATCGCCGCCCGCATTGCCCGGGCAGAGCAGTTGGATGGTCATGC
>CAZOPF010000010.1:46713-47811 GCA_964581605.1 uncultured Ardenticatenaceae bacterium | reverse complement strand
ATTAGAGATTGAGGCTTTCGTAATGGGATTTGCAGGAAATGATTTCGATCTGTTGTTCTTCCGGGTAAATGACGTAAACGAGGCGATGTTCATGGCTGATACGGCGCGACCAGACTTCCCGTTCAAAATACTTCAACCGTTCGGGCTTACCCAGTCCAGAACGTGGCTCTTTGCTCGTGTCCCGGATCAGGTCAAAGCATTTTACATACAGGGCACGGTCATGCTGGCGAAACCAGGCCAGATCATCCTCCGCCTTTTTCAAAATGAGAAGTTTCCAGGTTTTCATGGTAAATCGGCAAAAACATCTTCGATAGGTTTACCTTCTGTGCTGCCTTTGTCATGCGCCACAAAAGATTCAACTAATGCTGTCAGAGCCGCTTTATCATTGAGCAAACGCATGGTCTCCTGGTATGCTGACCATTCGGCCATGGAAATAAGGACGACATTACCTTGTTTGTGGGTCATAATGACTTGATCCTGGTTATCTACAATGGATTGGCGTAATTCAAATAAACGCTTGCGCCCTTCGGAGATTGAAATTGCTTCCATGTGTCACCTTCCTTTTGTACAGCATCTTGTACAAGATTGATTATGAAGGCGTTCGCATTAAATTGCAAGGGTTTGGTGGATTGGAGATTGGATGATGGAAATTAGGATTCGGGAGGCAATGTTGGCCGACCAGAGCGAATTGGAATTGTTGTATGCGGAGATTGATGCGCTGCACCATGAAGCACTGCCGGATTTGTTTCGCAGCCATGAAGGTATTGCACGGCCGTCTACCTTTCTGGCTGATCGTCTGGCCGATGACACGATGCGTGTTTTTGTGGCCGAGGTTAACGGGCGGTTGGTGGGTATGATTTTGCTAAAAATGAGAAGTGAAGAACACCCGGTCAAGTACACGCAGCATTATTTACACATTTCCACCTTGATTGTGGCTGCCGATTTTCAGGGGCAGGGGGTGGCACAACGGTTGATGGACACGGCCGTAGCCTTCGCCAAAGAACACAACCTCTCCCAACTCCGGCTGAACGTCTATGACTTCAACCAACGCGCCATCACCTTCTACGAAAAAGAAGGTTTCACCACCCTCACCCGGCA
>CAZOPF010000010.1:32515-46613 GCA_964581605.1 uncultured Ardenticatenaceae bacterium | reverse complement strand
GATTTTTCGTTGGATGTGGCGGGGATTGAAACGGCCGTGACCCAACACCACGCCAAAATCCTCATCCTCTGTTCGCCCAATAACCCCGATGGCAGCGTCATTGATGACGAGACCCTGCGCCGCCTGCTGGCGCTGCCCGTGCTGGTGCTGCTGGACGAAGCCTACGCCGATTTTGCCGAGGTCAGCGGCTACCAGAGCCACATCGGTTGGACGCTAGAGTATGATAATCTGGTGGTGCTGCGCACCTTTAGCAAACTGGCGGGATTGGCCGGGCTGCGCGTGGGGTATGGCGCGTTCCCTGAATGGCTGCTGCCCCATTTGTGGAAGATCAAACAGCCGTATAACGTGAACGTCGCCGCCAGCATTGCTGCCCTGGCTGCCTTGCAAGACCCGGCCTGGATGCAGGAAAAGGTGCGCCTGCTGGTGGCCGAGCGCAACCGGATGAGCGCGGCGTTAAGTGAAATCAGCTACCTGGAACCGTATCCGAGCATGGCAAATTTTGTGCTTTGTAAGGTTCACGGCCGTTCTGCCCACCAACTCAAACTCGATTTAGAGCAGCAGGGCATCCTCGTCCGCTACTTCAACAAACCAGGGCTGGACAACTGCATCCGCATCAGCGCCGGTCGGCCGGAGGAGACGGATAGATTATTGGAGACTTTGAGGAATTGGGATCACGGATGACACGGATTTTACGGATGGACACGGATTTTTTGCTTGATCTGTAAAAATCTGTCTCATCCGTCCAATCCGTGTATCTATTTTGAACGATGAACAGGACAGCAACCATTCACCGCCAGACGTTGGAAACGGATATTCAGATTGCGCTCAATCTGGATGGAGCAGGTCAGCACGAGATCAGCACCGGAGTGGGCTTTTTGGATCATATGCTCACGGCCGTTGCCGTTCATGGCCTCTTCGATCTCACCGTCAAGGCCGTGGGCGACCTGCACATTGACAGCCACCACACCATCGAAGACACGGCCATTGTACTGGGCAAGGCGTTTGACCAGGCATTAGGCGACCGCAATGGGATCAACCGGGTCGGCCATGCCTACGTGCCCATGGATGAGGCGTTGGGGTTTGTGGCGCTGGACATCAGCGGACGGCCGTATACCATCTTCCACGCCACCTGGGCCACCCCCGCCATCGGCCAGTTCCCCACCGATCTGGTTGAACACTTCTTCGAGACATTCGCCGTCCATTCGCGCATTACGCTGCATGCAAAGGTAGACGGCCGTAACGACCACCACAAAGCAGAGGCATTGTTTAAGGCATTATCGCGGGCACTGCGCACGGCCGTAGACCTTAACCCCCGCCGAATTGACGTACCAAGCACAAAAGGAACGTTGACACAGTAAACAGTGAGGAGTGAACAGTGAACAGTAAACTCATCATTATGATAGATTACGGCGCGAGCAACATCCGCTCGGCGCAGAAGGCATTTGAGCATATTGGCGCGGAAGTGGTGCTGACCGAAGACCCGGAGGTGGTGCGCAAAGCAGATAAGCTGGTGTTACCCGGCGTCGGTGCGTTTGGCTCCGGCATGGCCGGGCTGCGCCAGCGCCACCTGCCCGCCGCCATCCAGGAAGCGGTGCAGCGCGGCGTTCCCTTCCTGGGCATCTGCGTGGGGATGCAGCTCATGTTTACCGAAGGCCACGAAATGGGCATCCACCGGGGACTAGACCTCATCGCCGGCAAAGTCACCCGCTTCCCCCTTCATAATTCATCCTTCCTAATTCCTAATTTGAAAGTCCCCCACATGGGCTGGAACCAGCTAGAACCGGCCTGGGAACACCCCTTATTGGCGGGTGTCAAAGCAGGTGATTACGCCTATTTTGTGCATTCATATTACTGCGATCCGGCGGCGGCAACGGCCGTGCTGGCCTGGACAGAGTATGGCCTTCCCTTCGCCGCCGTCGTCGGGCAAGACAACATTTTTGGCCTGCAATTCCACCCGGAAAAAAGCCAGGGTGTGGGGTTACGAATTCTGCAAAACTTCATCCAAATCTGATCAGCCGCTCCCCATGTAATGATAGAGATTCACCCTTGTCTGTATTGAATCCAATTGCTACCATCTGGGTCATAACTTGCCGTTTCCAAAGCAGTAAAGCCAAAGGAGGAAGTCATGGCCCACTTCTCGTTATCAAAGAGAATCTGGTACGCGGTGATGGCGTTTGGGTTGAGTGTATGGTTCACGGCCGTACTCATCCCCCCCCTCCGCGCCCAACATGCCAGCTCCCCACTCCCTCGTTCAGCAAATGGTGGCACGATCCTCATCAACGAATTGGACGCCGATCAGGCGGGCACCGATGCCGGTGAATTTATTGAATTGTATGATGGCGGCGTGGGCAACACGCCACTGGATGGGCTGGTGCTGGTGGCTTTCAACGGCAACAATGATCAAAGCTACAACCTCTCCCCTTTTACTTCTGGGATTGACCTGGATGGATTCACCACCGACGCTAACGGGTACTTCGTCATTGGCAACACGGCCGTGCCCGGCATAGACCTCACCATTAACGGCAATACGCTGCAAAACGGCCAGGACGCGGTGGCCCTGTATCTGGGGGATGGCAGCGATTTCCTCGCCAACACACCTGTCACCACCACCAACCTGATTGACGCACTGGTGTATGACACCGACGACCCGGATGATCCGGAATTGCTGGTGCTGCTTAACCCCGGCCAGCCGCAGGTAAACGAAAATGGCGGCGGCGATGGCACAGCCCATGCCAACCAGCGCTGCCCCAACGGTGGTGGCGGCTTGCGCAACACCGATCATGACGTGCCGCGCCCACCAACGCCCGGCGCAGCCAACGACTGCCTGCCCAACCTGCACATCACCAAAAGCGGGCCTACCCTGGCGATACCAGGAGAAACCGTCACCTACACCATCAACTATGGTAATAGTGGGCTGACCAGCGCGGCGGCCGTCCTTATTACCGACACGCTGCCCACCGGCCTCACCTACATCACCGACACCAGTGGTCTGCCCTGCCCCACCTGCGCCACCGGCTCGCTCGTCTGGTCAGATGAGGCAGTCAGCGCGGGCAGCAGTAGCAGTTTTGTCCTGGTAACGGCCGTACCCCCCACCATTTCTTTTGGCATCCTCCTCACCAACAGCGCCAGCATTGCCTCGCCGGATGGGGATGCAAATCCGGCCGATAACAGCGATCAATGGGTGACGGCCGTCAGCCCACTCGATTTGCGCATCAATAAAACGGGGCCAATCGTTGCTTTTGGCGGCGAGGCAGTGGTTTACACGCTGACACTGAAAAATGTGGGCGTCGCCACGGCCGCCAACGTTCGGCTTACTGATACGCTGCCCTTGAGTCTGACCTATGTGGCCGATTCTGCGCCCTGGACGGCCGTCCTCACTGGCAACATAATCACCTGGGACGTGGGCGACCTGCCTGCCAACGACCTGACAACGTTCAACCTGACGGCTACCGCCAGCAGCAACCTTGTTCATGGGGTCATCTTGACCAATACAGTGACCGCGTCTACCACCACCAACGGTGACAATCCAGAAAACAATACGGCCGTCCACGCCACCACCTTCTACCCCCTCGTCCCCATCGCCACCGCCCGCGCCGCCAATGATGGCGACCTGTTAGGCATTGCCGGGCAGGTCATTTATACCCCCGGCACATACCACCCCAATGGTTGGGGCATTCAGGACGCCAGTGGTGGCATTGCCGTTTTCTACAACCCACCACCTTTGCTCAATCTGGGTGATAGAGTGCAGCTAGTTGCCACCCGTGACACCTTCCAAAATGAAGAAGAGATGGCTGCGCCCGTGCTCCATTTTGCCCATCGGGGGCCGGGGCCAGAAGTTACGCCGCTGCCCTTCAGCACCGGGCAAATTGCCGATGGCAGCAGCGAAGGCTGGCTGGTGGTCATTACCGGCACGGTGTCCAATTTGCTCTGCCCGGCACAGTTTTATCTGGACGATGGGTCGGGGGCGGCGCTGGTCTATGTGGATGCGGATACGGGCATTGATCTGTGCGGTGGCGGGTTGCACAATGGGATGACGGCCGTTGTCACCGGATTCAGCACCCAATACCAGGATGAATTTGAGATCAAACCACGCCACCCGGCCGATGTCATTTTCACCGGCAATGCGCCCACCATCAGCAAAGATGCGCCAGTGCGGGTAGGGCCTGGGCAGCTTTTCACTTACACCATCCAGGTGGCAAATACGGTAGGCTACACGCTAACGAGTCTGGTGATTACGGATGCCGTGCCCGCGCTGGCTGATTTTGCCTACGCGCTGGATGGTGGCACTTATGCCGGTGGGGTGGTCTCCTGGGCACGGCCGTCTCTGCCCCACCAGAGCAGCGTGACTGTTCGTTTCGTGGTGACGGCTACCCAGAACACGGCCGTCATCACCAATCAGAGCTATGCCGTCACCGCTGCCAACTTTGCCACCCCTACCGTTGGCTCGCCGGTGTCAACACTGGTGGTGAGCGGCACATTGGCAATTCACCATATTCAGGGCACACGCCATTATTCGCTGCTGGCCGGCGAAGT
The DNA here is from genome assembly GCA_964581605.1 of uncultured Ardenticatenaceae bacterium. GTDB lineage: Bacteria > Chloroflexota > Anaerolineae > Promineifilales > Promineifilaceae > CAADGU01. Next base: position 42,080 of record CAZOPF010000010.1, on the reverse strand, counting down.
GGTGACGGGGGTACAGGGAGTTGTTACGGCCGTTTCTGGCAGCGGCTTTTTCTTGCAAGACCCCCATCCCGACGCGGATGAGGCCACTTCTGAAGGCATCTTTGTGTATATGGCCGGTACACCCGCCGTCACTATCGGCGATCTCATTTCGGTAACGGGCACGGTGGATGAGTTCACCAGCGGGGGCGTTAGTTCTGGCAATCTGTCTGGCACGGAACTGCGCAACGTTACGATTGACCTGCTGGCAACCGGCCAACCATTGCCAGCACCGATCATTGTGGGGGGGGACGGCCGTCTCCCGCCCCACCAGATCATTGACAACGATTCCAACGGAGATGTGAACCTCACACCTGAATTTGACCCGGCTGAAGATGGTATTGATTTTTATGAGAGCCTGGAAGGGATGCTGGTGCAGGTGAACGAGGCTGTGGTGGTGGGCAGCACTCACTTCAATGAGGTGATTGTGGTGGGCGATGGCGGGGTGAATGGCGGACTGTTCAGCCCACGCGGCGCGCTCGTCGTCCGTGCTGACGATTTCAACCCAGAACGTATTTTTATTGACGATACACTCATCCCCCTGAGTGGTGATTATGAAGTAGGTGACGCCTTTACCGCCCCCATCACTGGCGTTTTGGATTACAGTTTTGGCAATTTCAAACTGTTGAACGTAAACCCCTTGCCAGCCACTACGTCTGGCGGACTAACCGCGGAGACCACATCGTCAGGTAGCGGCGCTAACCAGCTGACCATGGCCACCTTCAACGTGGAAAATCTGGACGCACGGGATGACCCGGCTCGCTTTGAGGCACTGGCAGCCATCATGCTGGACAACCTGAACGCGCCAGACATTATTGCCCTGGTGGAAGTGCAAGACAACAACGGCCCGGTGGATGATGGTGTGGTGGATGCCAGCGAAACCTACGAAATGCTCATCGGGGCAATCATTGATGCGGGTGGCCCTGTGTATGATTTCCGGGATATTGCGCCAGAAAATAACGAGGATGGCGGCGAACCGGGCGGCAACATCCGCGTCGGTTTTTTGTTCCAACCAGGGCGGGTGATGTTTGTAGACAGGCCCGGCGGCACGGCCGTGCTCACCACCACCGTCTCTTTGGGCAGCGCGGGCGTGGAACTGAGCGCCAGCCCTGGCCGGGTTGCGCCGCAGCATCCGGCTTTTGCAGGCAGCCGCAAACCGTTGGCAGCCGAATTTGTGTTTAACGGCTATACGCTCATTCTGATTGCCAACCATTTCAATTCCAAAGGGGGGGATGGGCCGCTGTTCGGCCGTTACCAGCCGCCGCCGTTAGTTTCTGAAGCCAGACGGGTGGCCCAGGCGCAGGTTGTCCATGATTTTGTGCAGGAGATTTTGCATCTGGATGCACAGGCGCATGTGGTGGTATTGGGTGATCTAAATGATTTTCCCTTCTCACCGCCACTCCAAACCTTGCAGGATGGTGTGTTGACGAACTTGATCACTACCTTGCCCGAATCGGAACGATACACGTACTTATTTGAGGGGAATGCGCAGGTGTTGGACCATATTTTGGTGAGCCAGAATCTGATGACGTACACGGCCGTAACTGCCGATATTGTGCATGTCAATGCCGAATTTCCCCTGGATGAACAGGCCAGCGATCATGAGCCGGTGGTGGCGCAATTTACCATGCCGCCGCTGGCCGCCGCTTTCAGCAGCAATTCGCCGGTACGGTTAGGGGAGTTGTCTACGTTTATGAACCAGTCAGTTGGGGCCAACGCCTACGAGTGGAATTTTGGCGATGGCAGGGGGATGAGTACGGCCGTGAATCCAAATTATTGGTATACGGCCGTGGGCACATACACCGTCATCCTCACCGCTACAAATGAATTGGGGCGGGCGGTCTTCACCGCCACCTATGTGGTGGAACCGCCCGGTTACAACATGTATCTGCCATTGGTAGTTAAACCGGACACAGCCCATAAACCGTTACCCGTAATCCGCAATCCATTTACCGATTACGGTTTACCGATTACCGCTCCCTACTCCACCGGCACTTGTTGGGATTTCTTCTCCAGCAGCTGGGCCAGCAGGCGCAGCCGTTTCCACTGCTGGCGAAAGACGTAGATGATCGCCAGGGCACGCAGGTAGCGGATGTCACAATCGGGCATACTGGCCAGTTCTTCAAAAACGGCCATCGCTTTAGCGTCGGTGCGCCGCGTTTTCATAAACTCTTCGGCTAATAGTTTTAGCCCTGCTTCGCGTTCTTGCTTTTGTTTGCGGATCTGAAGCTCTTTCCACTGGCTGCCAAATACCTGCTCACGGACGCGCTGCATCACGGCCAGTAGTTGATCTGCCGTAAATGGTTTGATCAAATAATCATGTACACCCAACTGCATGGCTTCTTCTACTGTGTCCGGGCTGCGCTCGGCGGAGAGGATAATGCAGACAATGTTGGGGCGATGTTGGCGGATGAGCTTGATAGCCCGCAGCCCGTCCATTTCGGGCATATTCAAATCCATCAGCACGACGTGGGGGCGATGCTGGCGCACCATTTCCAGGGCTTCACGGCCGTTTTCCGCCACGGCCACCACCCGCGCTTCCGGCACCAACGTCATCATCAGCCGGGTGCTGCGGCGCGTTTCCATGACATCGTCTGCAATCAGCACGCGCATCAGTTCCGTGGCATTGCCTGACCTGTTGGTGTTGTCTGACATGAAAAACCTCATTCTCACAAGCTAGGGCGATACTCTGCACACCGGCCATCACCACACATCGGCTTAAATTATACACAAAACGATTGAATGGGATAGATGATTGATGTCTGCTTGTTGGTCACGCCATAATTGTTATACTTGCAGCAGGGTTGCTAACTACAATGATCAGGTAGTGGCGGGCAACAGGAGAAAGTTTTGGCAATTATGCGCAAACCCATCATTATTTTGATGGCTGATGATGACTCTGAAGATTGTATGTTAGCGCAGGAAGCGCTGGCGCATGTTAACATGGAGCATGAAGTTCACACTGTACCTGATGGCGTTGCTTTGATGGATTACCTGCACCGACGTGGTTTGTATGAGTCATTTCAGGGGAGGCCGTTACCAGGTTTGATTTTGCTTGATCTGAATCTGCCACGTATGTCGGGCATGGAGGCGCTGCGCCAGATTAAATCAGACCCACTATTACGTCGTATTCCTACCGTTGTTCTGACGACATCAGAAATGGAGGAGGATGTGCAGCGAAGTTATGACTTTGGGGCTAACTCGTTTGTGACTAAATCGGTGACATTTAGCAGTCTGGTGGAAGTGGTGGAGGAAATTGGTAAGTATTGGCTGGAGGTGGTGCAATTGCCACCCGAAAAACTTTCGCCACATCCTTGAGAGAAATAGTTGTTGGTGGTGAGGGGCCGGGAACAAGTATCAGCCACCAGCTTCCCGTTCCAAACCCCAATTCTCGTGGTTGACATGGTGGTTATTGGCAAAGGGTTGATGGGCACGGCCGTGTATGCCTGACTCGTCTACTTATTAAATCTGTGCTTCGGGGATGGGGAGATGGCTGCTTTCCGTTATCTGAATTTGACGCAGGGGAAGGACAACGTGAAAGGCACTGCCGGGACATTCGGTTTCGTCGTAGCCGGCGCTCTCCGCCCAGATACGGCCGTTGTGCGCTTCCACAATCCCCCTGGCAATGGCTAGACCAATCCCCGAACCACCCCCCTTGAACGTTGTCTTGCCGGAAGAGTGCTGCATCACCTTGCCCGTCTGGAAAAATTTCTCAAACACCAGTTCCTGCACTTCCGGGGCAATGCCAATGCCCGTGTCGGAGACGATAATTTCTATGCCGGTCACTTCGCCGCTGCCATTGCCGGACGTGGTATGGGCACGGCCGTCCACCCGAATAAAGCCCCCATCCGGCGTATACTTCACCGCATTCATCAGCAAATGGGTAAACAGCTTTTCCATCGCCTCCGCATCTGCCTCCACCTCTGGCAAACCGGGCATATCCGCCACCGTAATAATGAGTTGACGGCCGGCCCACTCCTTTTCCAATCGGCGCACCACCTGTTGAATGAGAAAGCGCATATTCAGCGGCGACATGAACAAATCGAGCGAACGGCTGTCAATCTTGGCTACGTCCAGAATGTTTTCCACCACCTCTTCCATGCGCTGCACGCCCCGGTAAATGCCCTCCGCCCATTTCAAATACTCCCCATTTTGCTCATTACGCGCCTCTTCCAGAATCATCTGCGTATTAAAGTTCACTATCGTCAGCGGCGTGCGCAGTTCATGGGAGGCAATGGTGATAAAGTCCGCCTTTGTCTTGTCTAGCCGTTCCAGCCGGGCATAGGCGGCCTGCAACGCCTGGGTGCGTTCGGCCACTTTTTGCTCCAACTCCTGGTTAAACGCTTTCACTTCGCCATACAGCCGCGCATTTTCCAGGGCAATGACCACCTGGTCAGCCAGCAATTGGTACGCCGGAATCTCCTCCTCGGCAAAAGCGGACGAGCGGTTACTTTGCAAATCCAGCACGCCCCACAACTGGTCACCAATTTTCAACGGCAGCAGCAGTTGGGATTGGGTGCGTGGGGTGGCTTCGTCTGGTTGGAAACGGTTGTCTTGCAGCACATTGTCCACACGCAGGGCACGGCCGTGCCGCATCACCGCCCCCACGAATCCATTGCGCCCTGCCCGCATGGGCGGGGTATGTTCATCAATGTTCGCGCCGGATTGGGCCACGGCCGTCAGCCCCTCCCCCTCCCCATCCGGCAGCCACAACCCCACGTAACACACCTGATACTGCTGCCGGATCAGTTCGGTGATCTGGGGCATCAACAGCCCTTGATCCAGAATCGAAGTGATGCGCTGGCCGACGGCAACGGCCGTGTGCAACTGCAACGTCAACACCTGCAACGCCTGCCGCTGGTCCCGCTCCACAATCCGCAAAATCACCGTATGCCGGTACGCCCGCACCCGGACTACATGCGCCAGAAACCCGGTGGCCATCGCCGCCAGCGTCACCACCATAAAATAGGGCCAATCCGACGACGGCGGAAAGGTTTCAATCGCCAGCAGCAGCGCCCCTAACGTCAACAGCGAAAACAAGCCATACCAAAACGGCGAGATAAAAATAATGGCAATGGCAAACAAAAAGAGCGCCAGATTCGCCACCTGATTCGGCGTCATCGTCAACTGCGCCCGCAAGATAATGCTTGCCAGCACCAGCGCCGCCCCAAAAGCCGTCAGCAGTTCCACCCACGTATCCGGCAGCATCCCCCGCCGCAGCACAGCCGCCCCGCCAAACATGACCCCCGCACTGACCAGCGCCACCAAGGCCATCAACTCCGCCTGCGGCTCCCGCAGCACCGCCAGTTGCAGCACCGCATACACCACAAAAAAGAAGGCCACCATGCCATACATAAATGGCAGATAGGCCATCAAGGAGTGGTTGATCGCCTCCCGCACTTCCCCATCCGGCACACCATACGTGTCCAGCGATAACAAATCTCTGAAATAATGTCGCCTCTTTCCCGAAGATGGTGCTGAAGGTAATTCCATACGCTTTTCTCTACTGCAATTGGATGTGCCCGTATTTTATTACACCCGCCCCGAATTCTCAATCTTTGTAACGGGCGCTGGTGGCCATCCTGGACTGGTACTCCCGCTATTGTGAAATACGAGGAGGTGTATCTGCACGATTACGAAACGCCCTGCCAGGCCCGACAAGGACTGGCCGCCCCTCCGCCGGCCGACCACAATGCCGCTTTATTGGATTGTTAAAGATTTCAAAAGGAGTATACCTACCCTAAAGTTGCTCCAAAATCTGTCTTGATTATCCAGGCCACCTTAATGCCTTTCGCTCCTTTCTGAAGTAAGATCACTGCGGCAACAGAAGTTCAACCCTGGTTAAGGGCGTTGCCTTGATCTACCAAAGGCTGATTGCAGTCAAAAGGAAGTATCAAACGTATTCAGGATTATGCCTTGTTCGAGCAGATAAACCCTTTATCTGACCTCAAGCGATTTCTAATTGAACAAGTTATTTCAGATTACTCTGCAATTTCACAAACAAGCTATAAACAGTTCCCATTCTGAGGCGGCAGAGCATTATCAGATACAGGTAGTCAGAGCGCCAGGGCAGGGATGGGGTGGGCCAATGCTGGTAACCGGCCTGGACATAAATCAGATACGCACCATTCGGGCAGCGTATCGCGGTTTTTTGGCCAGACAACAGGCGCTTGGAGAAATAGCTGGGGAGTGGACCGTTTTCCCCTTGCAACAAATAGGCAATCAATTGTTTGAGGCGCTGCCGGAATCAGTGCAGACACGATTGCAGCAGTCGCAGGCATATGCGTTGGCGCGGGCGGGACACCTGCAAATAACCCTCTCATTTGAGCCATCAGCAGTTGAGCTATTGGATTTACCCTGGGAACTGCTGCATGATCCTCACGGCCGTTTCTTTTACAGTTTGCGCGGCAATGGTGTTAGCCGTTGCTTGTTGCTGCCCACAGCGCCAAAAACAAGGGAGATGGTTTCACTGGAATCCACACTCGGTCTTTGGGCAGAGCCTTCCGGGTTGGAACCATTAACGGAACGCTGGCGCTATGCTCCCGCGCCAGGAAAAGAAGATGGCATCACCTGGCTGCAAGGGCCAGATAGTGTAGCCCAGTTGCAGAAGGCCCTGGATTCAGGCGCGTATGATAGCCTTCATCTGGTGGCGCACGGCCGTGTGGGATCAGCCTGGGACTTTGCCATCGCTCTGGAAAATGCAAACGGCCGTCCCCACTGGTTTGGCCCTCATCAACTGGCAATTCTCCTCAGCCACTATCCAACTATTCAATTTGTCTATCTGGATGTGTGCGCCGCCGGCGAAAATCGAGTAGACGACAATCTGAATGGAGGAGAAGAAGAAGCAATTCAGCTTTATACCACCCCAGGCGGGGCTGCCGGGCAGCTTTTAGGAATTGGCGTGACGGCCGTTGTCATCATGCAAGACCGCCTGAGCCAGGCTGCTGCCGGGCAAATAGCGGAACGTTTTTACCAGGAAGTCAGCCAGGGTAACAGCCTGGCAGCAGCGATGACGGCGGCCCGGCGCGCCGTGCAGCTACAACAAGGAGATGTCATTCATTGGAGTGTGCCGGCGTTATACACGCAGCGGCCAACGGCCAGGGCAACCAGCCCCTTGGCAGATTGGATACTGGACAAAGTGGCGACGCCTGCGGTATTAGGCACGTTGTTAACCGGCATGATGCTGGCTGTGCTAATTGGTCATCTTTCTTTCAATCTGGGCCGGGTACCGTTGGATACAGTATCAGAGTGGGCAACTTTACCCGGCTTATTGGTAGCCTGTGCTTTTATTCCTATCCTGGCGGCGGTGATGACATCTCAGGGGCAGGTTCAATTGGCGGAAAAGTATGGGTATCACGGCCGTCGCTGGCTCCCGTTTCTGTGGCACAAATACTTCAGCGCCTTTGTATGGGCCATGATGGCCTGGATGGTACTGTGGCTTACGTGGTGGGGTGTTTACGCATCAGGTGGAGCACCAGGCGTCATCGTTCGTCAGCTATTGTGGGCTATGGGTTTGCTGGGGGTAGCGTTTGCTGCCCATGTCGGCGCACGGCAGGCAATTCGGCAGGATATGTTGTTCCGGCGTATTGGTTTTTCTTTGTTTCGTGGCGGGGTGTTGGATGTGCTCTTGCTATTGTTTTTGTTGCTGGCCACACCATTTTTGCCGCTGCTGCTGGCCGGGAATATCTGGTGGCTCTGGCAGATCATAGATGGCACACAAGCGGGTTTGGCTATTCTGGTACTCGTCTTGTTGGTGCTAGGGGGCGCTTTCCTCCGTTTGGGTGTCAATCGCGATCAGTAAGGTGGGTAGGGCGGCAATCGGAATGGGGGGGAAAGTGGCTATTCCGTTGACGTCTGTCACGGCCGTGACACGTCTCTCGCCATAAACAATCGTAATCATCCGCCCGCTGGCATCGGCCAGCCCTGGCCGGTCTGCCTGAACCTGCAATGTGCAGGCTGTCGTTGTCTCATATACAGCACGAGCGGAAACATGCCATGATACCGGATAACCCACACGCCGTGACAGTAAATGCCATTCGGTACCTGTTTCTACACTACTCAGTAAAGGCATGGCGGAAACGGCCGTTGGTTGCAATTGTAACTGGTGCCCTTGCGGCGTTACGGCCGTTTGCACCGCCAATGCCTGCCCCCATGTCGCCGCTGCTGTGCTTATCAGGTAAGCGGCCAGCGCCGCCAAATGGTGCCGCGCCGCGGCCACAACCGCCTGACTCTTTTGTAGCCAGGCAGTTGTGGCCAACACAGCATCAAATTCCTCAGGTATGGCCGGCGGTTGGGCAAACAACAAAGGCAGGGCAGCTACAACCTCAGGCACATCAGCCACCGCCGGTTCAGCCAATTCTTGCTGCAATACAGCGGAAAATACCTGCTGCGGTGTCATGCTCTGGGCAGCCGCAGCCATGGCGGCTACGGCCGTTGCAGACAGTGCCACCAGTTCTCCATATTCAATTGCACAATCTGGGCAGCAGGCCAGGTGAGCCATTTCACCATCATAAATCGCATCTACATCTTCACCAGCAACTTCTGCGGCTGCTATTTCCGCCAGTTGTTCATCGTCCAGGTGTGGCCCGATGGGTTCCGTTAAAGCGTGACGAAGCTCATCTAAACGCTCACTCATGTTTTGTCCTCAAAGTCGTAAAAAGCGGACATAGCCAGGCCAACCAACTCTCTGTAATCTTGAAAGCAGGTGGGGCAGATGTCCAGATGGACGGCCGTTGCCGGATATAGATCATCCACCGCCAACCCCGCCATCTCATCGCTAACAAAAACTGGTAGTGTTTCCTGGCAAAGCTGACAATGCGCGGCCGGTAATTGTGTGGCCAACGGCAGTTGCAATTCTGCTGCCAATCGTGACCAGGCTGGTGCGTTACTGCCCATTTTCCTCATCCTTATCGGGCTGGCCCAGAATAGCCAGCAATTTTTGTTGTTCGGCCGCGGGCAGGCTGCGAAGCGTCTGCACAATGCGGAATTTGATCATGCGGATTTCATGCGGCTGTTTCTGCAAAAGGCCGGCAATCTCTTTGGGGCTAAGGTCTTCCAGAAACAGCATTTCGGCCACCAGTATCTGTTGTTCACCATGCAGATGTTGGCGAAAAAATTTTTTTAGTTGTGTGCGTATTTCATGGTCAGACACAGTGTTTTCAGTTCTCCGCTCGGGCAGCTTTGCTCTGGGCAAATGTTCAGATGGAGCGGCCGTTTCCGGTTCCGGGGCCGCTTCGGACAGCAGCTCCCATGATAACGGATCATGGCCGCTGCCGCGCATAACGGCCGTGCGTTTGCGTTCCTCGTCTATGGCGGTGCGGCGCAGCGCCTGTAAAGCATACATCAAAAAGGCGCGTGGTGCTTTGATCCCGCTCTTCTCAAGTTGAACTTTTAAAGCAGCAACCGTTTCCTGCACCACATCTTCCCGTTCTTCAGCCGACCAGGGTAGATGTTTTCGCTGCTGGCCCAGCCAATGGGCCAGTTCCTGCCAGGCACGTTCGTAAACGGCCGTCTCCGGTTGGCGACAGGC
>CAZOPF010000010.1:0-32415 GCA_964581605.1 uncultured Ardenticatenaceae bacterium | reverse complement strand
GGGTGCGGCGGCGGCTAGCAGCGCCCCCTTTTCCCCAGGCACATGAGGAAACAGGGTTGCCCGTAACGGGCAACCCTGTTTGCTTTTAAGGGCAGCCAAAACATTGCAAAGCGCCCCACTGTGCTGGCGGACGGCCGTCGGCACAGGCGTCTCGTTGTGCCAGCGCCAGCGCCAGCGCCGCCCGCCCGCTGGATTGTGCATAATAATGGTAAAACTGTTGCATCAATTCCGGCATCACCTCGTCCCTGACCGGCCACAAACTGCTCACCACACTTTGCGCCCCTGCCGCCAGACAGGTGAGCGTGAGGCTTATATGTTCATCCCCGGCGTAAACCAGGCTGTGGCCGCCACTGCAAGCAGAGAGTGTCACCAATGGTGGCAGCGGCCCTAATTGCTGCACTTCGTCCAGCCAGATATCCCGATCCGATAGGGCCACGCCGCTGAATCGGCCAGAAAGTCCATCATAAAAGGCATGAGTGGCGATGTGCCAGAAAGTATAGTGGGCAGCCAGACCCTTTGCGCCGGCCAACGCCTGTAAATGGGGCCAGGTAGCGGCCGTGTCAGTAATGGTGTGTCCGGTAGCTCCTAATAAGGGAGCCAGGGCGGCTGCTTCTGTGGCTACGGCTGGAAGCGGTTGGTGCCGCCCCTGGAACGTGGACACAGCCAGCAGTAATCCTGCAGTGGGGGTGGGGGAATGGGCGGACGGCCGTTGCCACAATCCAGCCAACGCCTGCAGAGAGGGCGTGATTGTGGGGATGCAGGTGGTAACCAGTGGCCGATCTTGCACGTGCAGTAGGGGCCAGGGTAGACGGTGCAGTTGCTGATGGGGCGAGAGGATCAGGGTCGTCTCTGGCGTCAGCCGCTGTTGTACCCAGGCGGGAAACAACCAGTCGCCGAGCCGTAACAGGGATCGTTCTGTTAATGTTTTGTCTGTTGAAGTAACGGGTTGAGTTACTACTTGCAACGCCAGGCGAATGGCGCCGGTGACGGGCGCGGTCCAGGCCAGGCATTCTACCGGTGTTAGAGCTACCCCACATAACACCTCCCCATCCAGATAATAATTTAGAGACAACCACTCTTGCCCCAATGCCTGAACGCCCAGACGCCGGAACTGTTCCTGGTTAAAATCGGCTACAATAGCATCGGGCAATGTCGTTCCCGGATGTTGTCGTTCCAGTCGGCTTTTCAGCCTGTCATAGGTTTTGACTTTTTGCACTAACTGCTGCTGCCATCTCATTCTATCTGTTGCTGATGAGCCTGTGGTCTGTCCGGTATAGATCGCTCGCAAATTTTCTTGCAGCCAGTTTATTTCGGCGGTCAAATCAGCCAGGTGAGAGGTCTGGCTTTCCGTAAGGTTTTGCCTGTTGCTAACTGCCAGACCAGTTAGCTGCCGGGCGGCAATTTGGGCTTTGCCGGCCTCCATAAAGAAGAGTGCCTCGGCGTTTATGGATGCGGCCTGCTGGGCAGCCAGGCGCACGGCCGTGTCTAAATGCGGCAACGGGCGCATGAGAAAAGAGCTGGCCAGGGACGGCTGCCATAAACCCTGCCGCAGACGCGCCAGGGCTTTAACCATTTCTCGATAATGTGCCAGTGCGACCTGAGCCATTTTTGTTTCCATGCTGAGAGTGGCTAATCCGGCCTGCGCCTGCCAGGAAATTTCGGGCAAAATGTTCTGGCTGAGCGTCAGAGCGGATTCCCAGGCTGTCTGCGCGGCCAAAATGTCACCAAGCTGCTGGTGATAAAGCCCCCAGGCCACCTGGCAGGCAGCCTGTTCAACAAACATACCCATCTCGGCAAAACTCGCCTCGGCCGTTTGCAGATACGCATACGCCTCATCGGTTCTGCCTGAGGCGCAGAGTGCCTGCCCCAACAAACGTTGCGCCTGGGCTATTTGGGCTTTATCCCCTTGCTGCCGGGCCAGGGCCAACCCTTTTTGCAGAAAAGCAACAGCTTCTTCTTTTTTTTGCTCAAGAAAAAACAGTTCGGCACGCAGATTGTAAACAATCGGGTAGGCGTCAGTCTGCCCACATTCCTGGTAATGAGCTTCCGCATCATCAAGATAGGTGTGGGACTGGGCATATTGACTTAACAGTAGATGAAGCTGTGCCAACCGCATTTCGCAGGCGGCTATTCGTTGGGGCATGGACAGTTCTGTAAAACGGCCGTGTGCATCTTCCAACTGTTGTAAGGCGCGTTGATACCACCCCATTTGCAAGTGCGCTTCGCCCTGATGCATGATGGCGACCACCGGTAACCAGTGATTGCCAATTTCTGTGTAAAGGGATTCAGCCTGGCGGAAGTAGTCCAGGCTGGTCTGGTATTGGCCTTGATAAAGTGCCAGCCAACCACTATCTAACAAGGAATCGGCCCATAACCCGGACAAGTGGAAGTGCGCGAAAGTTTCCCTGGCCGTTAAGATGGCTTTACCAGCAGCGGCGAGTTGCCCTGTTTGTTGGTAAATTTGACCCAATCCAAATTGGGACTGCGCCAGCCATAAGGGAAGGTCTTGTGCTTCAAATTGTTTGGCCGCCCATTTTAATTTTGATTCAGCCGTCCGAAAATCATGCTGCCACCACCAACTGATTTGCCCTAAAGACATAGTGGTAACAGCCGTTTGAACAGGTGCGCCCAGTTCTTGGAATTGGGTCATGGCCTGGGTGAAATAATCTCTGGCTGCCTCAAAATGAGTCTGACGACGAAGATAAGCGCCTCTGGTAAATAAACAATAGGCCAGACCAAGCAGGTTGTTCTCTTGCTGGAAAGTTTGGGCGGCAGCATCTGTCTGGGCGGCGGCTTCCGCAAAGTTGCCGATGAGCAGGTGGGCGTAGGCCAGGGAAAGGCGGCAGTGGGGTACCAGGTGGTCAAAACCGGCGGCTTGCAGATCGTACAGGGCGTTGGTTAATGTAGCAGCTGCGTCCTGGAAGTTGGGGCGGGTCCAGGGCAGGGCGTTTTGCTGCCAGTCGCAGGCGGCCAGCCAGCCGGTTTCGCCCAGTTGGGTGAAGAGGTCACGGGCGTGGGTCACGGCCGTTGCCACCACATCAGGGCGCACCCAGGCATTACCGGCGCGGGCCACATACCAGGCCGCTAACGCCTGAAGAAAGGGGTCATTGGTGAGGATGGCGGCAGCTTCGGCGACGGCCGCGACGGCCCAGCCTTGTTTGGGTTGCCCCAGCGCCAGGTGGTCGGTGTGGGTGGCCAGGCTATCCAGGAGTAGTCTATCTAAAGCGGGGAGTTGGGCTGCTAGATGGGGCAGAGTGGCCATAGACAGTGAGCCGTCAGCCAGCCGTTTTGCCAGTTCCAGATAAGCTGATGGGATAAATTGTTGCCCCATATGGGGATTGTATCAGTTTTGGGGAGATTCCAGAATCAATTGCAGGTCTGTCGGCCGTGGCTCTCCTGCTTCGTCCAGAATAACATCGAGGGAAAGGGGAGGGAATTGGGCACGGCCGTAATCGTCTATTACGGCCATATGTGCATAACCACCCCATTGCAGAGTGACTTGCAGCGGTGGCAGAGGTTTTTCGCTGGCTGCCAGCAGGTACAGGCGTAAAATCTCTGGCTTTTCCACCGACCGGATAACTTCCAATACCACCTCAACCACTTGTTGCGCAATCTGCACTTCATCGTGCAGGATAATGCTGCTTTTGTCTTCCAACCATGGCGTCGCCCGGCGATAGGCCAGGCCGTCAGTGGGGAATAAGCGGGGCTGCCACTGTGTAAACAACAGCTTCCAGATGGCACGCCACCTTTCTCCGGCGGCGCTCACAATGAGTTGGCTGGCCTGTTCTTTTGTTTGCAGAAAGGTCAACGCGGCGGCACTGGTGGGGGGAGCTGTGGTCAATTCCTGACGGCCGTCTGCCTCCAACAATTCCAGCGCTTCAATAAACGCCTGGTATAAAGCCGGCGCGGCCAACATTTTGCCCCACCATGTGGGGTATCGTTGGCTGATGTCTACACCTGCTAAGGCATCATGCAGCGCCAATGAGAACATATCCATATCACTTTCATCAACTTTTGGTAACAACTTCTGCCCGGCAACAAGCGCCAATAACTGGTCAGCCATCGGTGGCCACTGCTCTGAGGCAATAGCCTGCAAACGCAAAGTTTCCAATTTCTGCCGAATCCACGTCGGTAAGGGTTCTTTACTCTCTGCTCTACTCATATTTATCCAGCTAATCAATCCAAATCTTTCTCAGGTTTTGCAGCGCATCAAAATGCAGCTTATGGATGGCGCTGACGCTCCGGTTGAGCGCTGTGGCAATTTCGGGAAAACTCATCTGTTCAAAATAGTGCATAAGAATGATTTGTTTGCGGGCGTCAGAGGCCAGGTGGCCCACGGCCTTTAACAAGGCCTGGCGTAATTCAACCGTGTTGTCAGGGCCGGGTTCGGACAGTTGCGACCATTGGCCTGCTTCTTCGTCCCCATGGTCTATCGAGCGGTGGTCTACGGCCGTTTCCGCATATTGCCGATGTAGCTCCTTCAACGTGACGGTTTGTAACAAGACGTAGGCCCAGGGGTCAAAATCGGTGTCATAAGGAAAGCGGGCGTTGAGAAGCTGGATGGCAGCGGCCGTCGCGCAATCTTCCGCCTTTTGCCATCGTTCTTCGGGTGAAACAGCATAATTTTTGCGAGAGAGGACGTGATAGGCCCAGCGTTTCAACTGATCATACAACGTCAGCCACAGGTCAGGAGAGCGCTCTTCTTGAATCTGGTAGAGATAGGGATGCCACTTTTCATACATTTCGACGACACGCCGGATGTATTCGGCTGGCTGATGATTTTCTGAACTATCCAGAAAGTATTGCACCCGCCCCCTGGCCAGGTTGGACATGACAATAGCGGTAATGGCATGGGGCAGAGGATCCCCTTTTTGCCCGGTTGCAAGTTGAATGGCCTCATGTAATGCTGCTGCCAACGTTTCTTCTGTCCAACTCATAAGTATTCTGCCCGCCAGCGAATTTGCTCCCGTATTATAGGGGATATGGAGAGGTGCGAAAAGAAACGAAGGCGGATGTAAGAATCAAGCGGGCAGCGGGGATATTTATTATGGAATTGTGGGAGGTGTTGTGTGCCAGTAGACAGCGACACGGCCGTGCCCGCCCATTGCCGGGTCGGCCGTATCGCACGCACTGTAACAGGTTTGTTATTGATCGTTATCTTGTGTGTAGGTTTCCCTTTTAGCCTTGCAGCAATTGTGCTTCTCCAACTTAATCCTGATAATTATCTGGAGAGATTCAAGTGCCAAAATCAGCTTTCCTTTTACCCATACTGGCCATGGTGGTTGTTTTGTTCCTGGCTGGCTGCGGCGCGGATATTGATCGCCATGTCACGTTTTACCGCGATGAAGCCTGGCGAGCCGAAATGGAAATCGCCTTTCCGGTAGAAATGCTGGCTTTGCTGGCCTCGTCGCCGGAATCTTTTGAGGCGGACATTGCCAAACAGGTTGCCGATTGGGAAGCCGATGGGGCGCAGGTGAATTGGAACTCTCGCCGCCAGGAGACAACCTTAATTTACACCTTCAATATAGAAGGTGAGGGGCTAGAACTACTCAACACCATTGCTTTTGAGGGCGATGCGACGCTTACAGCCATGGAAATTAACGGTCAGCGGCAGATCCAGTTTTCCTATTTCAGTTCTGGCGATCTCACGGGCGCCAACACCAACACCGTTACCTTGCAGGGTGGCGACATCCTATCCAGCAATGGCACAGAAATTGATAAAGGAACAGTGCAGTGGGTGAATGCCAACGGCCGTATGGAAGCGGTCTTAACGGAAAAAAGCGGTTCAGGTCTGGGCATGTTGTTGATTGGGCTGCTGCTTGCCGGCAGTATGGGTGGCGCGGGCTGGTACTTCTGGAAACAACGCCAACAGACACCGGTGCAAATGCAACCCACCGCAATGGCTTTCTGCGCGCATTGCGGCACAACTTTAAGCCCACAGGCGAAGTTTTGCCCAAATTGCGGCCAGCCGCAACCATGAAGTTTCGTAGCTCGCTTTGGCAAGTTGTGCTTCAGGAGGATGTAAGATGAAATGCCCCCAATGTAATAGAGATAATCCTGCCAGTTCTCGTTTTTGCCAGTTTTGTGGGGAGAAACTGCCAGCCGTGCCGGCTGAGGCCGCTTCTTTGGCTACTACCCCCGCCAGCCAGCCCCCAGCGCCAGCGTCATGGCCGCTACCGGCCCGGCCGTTACCCACTGCTGGCAACAGTCCAGGGCAAATTGGCGGTGGGGGAACAACGGCCGTAAGTATTTGGGGGCCGTTTGCCGGGCAGGGTACACGCGGCCGTCACGCCTCCTGGCTGCTGGATAATCTGGGGCATCGCGCCGATGAACTGCACCAGACCGCCACCCAACGATTCCAGCAACGGCAGGCGCCGGAGGTGCAAATGAACTGGCAAACGCTGGTAGCCAAAGGGTTGCTGGTGGAGCGCCGCCCCTATTACTTTGTCCGGCGCGGCATTACTACCGTCGCCCTGTACATTGCCCAATTTGGTAAAGACCTGTACATCTCACAGGTCACATACGTGAAGGGGCCAATCAGCAATGTGCGCGTTGCCTTACTGGCGCTGATGCTCTTGTTCCAGCTCTATTTCATCTTTGGTTTTACCAGTTCATTGGTTAGCAGTGTGGAGGGCTTTGACCCCATTTTTGGCACTGGCAGCGGATTTGGCCCGATTGTTTTTTTTACGTGCCTGGTTGGCCCATTGGGGATGCTGAATAGTTTTGCCTGGCTGTTGATTCTGGCTTACAGCGCTTTCAAATTTGTGACGGAAAAAGATTTTCTGGCAATTCTGCGCGCCCGGCCTAATGAGTTTCAATACGATGACACCATCGCTCTAGAAAAAGCGGTTGAAGAAACGGTACGCCAATCGCTGGATGCCATCGGAATTGATGTAAATTTGATGCAACCTTCACCAGAGCGTTCCCGGCGACGGTTGATTTAGTTTCAGTAATCGGTCTACGGACTTCGGATTACAAACTGCGGATCAACAAAGGTTGGTATATGGCCGCACAACTGCAACGGCCGTCCATCCACACCATCCCTGCACCCGACACGGCCCAAGAAAACGCCCTATTTGGCTATCACATTCCTTACCTGCCTGATTTTTTGGCGGATCACACGCTGCTGGCAGAACGGCCGTCAGAACAATTGGCGGAGGTGTACGGCCGTCTCATCCGCTTTGTGGCCGGTTTGCGTAAATGGCGGCGCTCTGCCTTTGCCTTGCGTTACCTTTGCCAGCCAGCGTTGGGGCGCGTTGATATAGCGTTGGTAGGGCGGGTAACGGCCGCTAAAAGCAGGGCGCAGGAAGTGGCTGCCCAGATTGCGGCTGACCTGGCTGTCCACCTGTCCACCTTTGGCTTCCCGGCTATCCCCCTGGCAGCAGACAATGGCAGCCAACCCAATTTGCGCCACTTTCTCTTTCCCTTCAGCGGCCCTTCCGTCATTGTGGAAGTGCGCCAACAGGAGGCCATCGTGCCCCTGCTAACGGTGCAGCAAGAGGCCTATGTCATTTATCCCTTTTGGGGGCCGGCCACTCCCTTCTTAGAGCCATTTGAGAGTTTGTTACGCCAGCCAGCGCCGGCCGTCCTCAGCCTCTATGTGGAACCGACCGACCTGAGCGATGACGAAATGGAAGCTTTGTTCACTGCCGCCCACATTGCCGAATCGGTAGCGGACCTGGAACGGCGGGTGTTATCTGAAGCCAGCGCCCGCCGCCTGCGCGACCCCGGCGCGGAATTGGTAGGGCGCATCTATGGCGCATACCGTAAATCGTTAGATGAGCCGTTTATCCTGGCGGCGCAGATAGCCAGCACAGACGCAAACACCGCCTGGACGGTGGCCCGCTCGGTGGGGGCGGCTATCACGGCCAGCACTGACCACAGCCACGACGACGGCCGTGAACGTGCCCTCCCCAGCCAGGCCAGCGTCATGGCACCTCAAAATGACGCTGAACTGGCGGCCGCCCGTCGCACCTTCACCACCCTCGTCCATTCGCCCTGGGGACCTTCCCAGGCTACGCCGGGTAAGGAGCGGTTCCCTTACCTGGTGGGGGCGCAGGGAGCGGCAGCCGCTTTTCGTTTTCCTGTCAGCGTGCGCGGCGGTGTGCCGGGCATTGCCGTCCGACAGCGCCCACCTGATTTTGAAACCGGCCCGCGCCAGCCAGCAGCAGCCGACGACGAGATGCACCTGGGGGAGTTCCGGCGCGGCGGGGCGGTGACGGTGAAGCTGAAGGCCCTCACCCGGCATGGGCTGATCACCGGCTTCACCGGATCTGGCAAGACCAACACGATGTTGTATCTGCTGGATCAGCTATGGCGAAGGCACAAGATTCCGTTCCTGGTGATTGAATCGGCCAAGAAGGAGTATCGCGGGCTGTTGGGGCAACCCGGGTTTGGCGATTTATTGGTCTTTACGCTGGGGGATGAAACGACAACGCCGTTCCGCCTGAATCCGTTTGAACTGTTAGCTGGCGTGCGTCTGGAAGCGCACCTGGGGCGGCTGCAAACCTGTTTTGATGGCGCACTGCCGCAGTTTGGCATTTTGCCTTCGATTATTGCCGAAAGTCTGGAGCAGATTTACCGGGACAAGGGGTGGCAACTGACAGATCGGGGCGGGCAGGTGGACAAACCATACCCCACGATGCGAGATATGTTTAACACGGCCGTTAAAGTCTCCGAGTCGCGTGGGTATGCCGGGGAGACATTTCACAACATTCGCGCCGCGGTTGGCGGTCGGATTGGCGGGCTGCTGCGCGGCAGCAAGGGACGCATGTTTGGTGTGCAGCGTTCGTATCCGCTGGAGGTGTTGCTGGCACGGCCGTGCATCCTGGAACTGAACGACCTCAACGCTGACGACAAAGCCTTGACCATCATGTTCTTGTTAATGCTGCTGCGTGAATATCGGGAGCAGCATCCCGGCCACACCTTGCAGCATGTGACCGTTGTCGAAGAAGCCCACAACGTGATGGGCAATGTCAAGTCTACCGGCCCGTCCGAAGTGGCTGCCGACACTAAAGGGCAGGCGGTGCAGGCGTTTGCCGATTTGCTGACGGAGGTGCGGGCCTATGGTGAGGGTATCCTCATCGCCGACCAAAGCCCAGAAAAACTGCTGCCAGACGCCGTGCGCAATACCAATCTGCAAATTGCTCACCAGTTACGCGACGCCAAAGACCGGGAAGCGATTGGCCGCGCCTTGATTATGGATAGGGCGCAGCAGGATTATTTGGGCAAGCTGGGGGTGGGGGAAGCGGCCGTTTTCCTGACGGGTATGGAGAAGGCGACCTTTATGCAGGTGCCGCTTTACAAGGATACGGCCGGGTTTGATAGCCTGCCAACGGATGAGGCGGTGCGGGAAGCGATGCGGCCGTTTACCGCCCAACATCTCACGGCCCACCTGCCCTTTGACGGCTGCCGTTTTTGCGGCAGCCCGTGTGAATTTGTGGAAGTAATTGAGCCGCAGACGCGGGAGCCGGAGTTACACGAGCAATTTGTGGCGGCGCTGAAGGGGTTTGAGGCACGGCCGTCGGCCGAAGATTGGCCGGAGAACTGGCTGGGGGTGGCAAAGGTGTGTGGTACGGCCGCCCGGCAATCCGGCCACCCCCATATAGACGCCGCCTACTGCTACCTGGCCCACGAAATAGATTTCCCCTTCACCGCCCACATGCGCCAGGAATTTGAAAAAGCGTTTGAACGGATTTGAGGTTAATCTGGCTGGATATGGTCACGAACAAAGGCGAGAAAGCAACGAAGTGCTTCTGGAGGATCATCAGGAATATGACTGGCTTCCACGTTACCCTCGTTACCATTGTGGAAATGTTTGGGATGGGTCGTGATATGAGGATGATCAGGCGCGTTATCGTGACGGTGAATTACTCCCCGTTTGGCTCGTTGCTCCCAGTGATAAGCGTAACGCCCACCATCCGGACTCAACCACACATCCACGAATGTATTATCCCGAATAAGCAGTCGCAACTTGAGGGGCACGTTGGCTCGTCGGCCAAGCTGTTGAGTGGCTACAACCACGTCACCGAATTCATCAAGAGCAATGCGTTCCAGGGAAACATACATACTATTCCAGCGACGCCTGCAACTTTTCCAGGCGCTCCTGATACGCAAGCAGGTTTTCCCACTCGATCAGCTCTTCCCAGGCGGGATGGCTGTAAATGTCGCCGGATTCAATTTTGGCTTTCAGTTGTTCTGGCGAGGTTACGTTATATCGGTCTTGAAAGTCGGCCGTATCCAATTCAATCAACCGTGATTCACGGGCGATATACGCTTCCAGGCTTTCGCGCCACAGTGTTTCCGGCGGGATGTTCAATTCTTGAGCGACGTTTTCAAGCATTGGTACCATGACATTAGTATAGCGATGGCCTATAGGGTAGGCAATTCGGTAATTGCTGCCAATCATGGAGGATTCAGTGAATGCGATTCAATGTCAGAATTGTGGGGCGGAGAATGTGGGGACGGTGAATTTTTGTAAGCAGTGTGGCAGCAAGCTGGAACGGCCGTCTGTTCCCGACAGGCCACCCAGCCCGGAAGGGTATAAGGCCGCATCAGGTATACAGACTTCGGGCACGGCCGCTGCTCACCCCCCTGTACGCATCGAACACAAATTCGCCGCCCTGCGCGGCATTGCCTCTTTCTGCCGGCTGCTGGCGTACATCTTTGCCGGCCTGACGGCCCTGGGTGGCATTGGCGGCTTTTTAGTTGGCCTCACCGATTCCTTTTTTACGGCCCTGGGCGTACTGGTTGGTTCGCTCATTTGGGCCGGGATTTTGTACATCTTCTGGCGGGTCATTGGGGAAAGCATCTCCGTGCTGCTGGATATTGAGGAGAATACGCGGCGGACGGCCGTGCTGTTAGAACAAAAGGAGCGTATCTCATGAACGATTGGAACAAGTCAATAGAGGGCAACGAAACCAAACCGCAGCCCGACAGTAAACAACAGCTTGGCGATACAGGCATACAATCTATCCGTGGTGTTCCACCTCTATCCACCGAAGCCAAAGGCACAATCATAGACATCAGCCACCTCCCTATTGAACAGCGGCGTGGGGCTGTTGCTGACTTCCAAAAAACAAAGGAAGGGAGGCAGGCCGCCGAGCTTAATGGGGGTGTTATGCGTGATAGAAAAGGGGTTTATTTTGCTGATTCCGATGGCTACACCCATGAAATTCCTTATGAGGAAGCTGAGAAGGATGAAAAATAAGTCTTATCCAAGAGGAAAAGATGTCAGAACAAGCAAGCTGTCCCAACTGTAAACGAGAGTTAGTGGGCCAGCATAACTTTTGCCCATATTGTGGGTGTGATTTGCGCGGGCAGGCGATGGTGACGGCGAACCCGGAGCCGCTTCGGGCCGTCACCCCTCCACCCCCACAATCCACCTCCACGCCACCGCCGCCTGCTCCCGATAAGCAGAAGTCAAACTCCAACAAGGTGAGTACGGCACGGCCGTCACCCACCCGCCGCTTCCAACTCCTCAACCTGCGCGCTATCTGGGGCCTCTTTGACCTGATCGCCATTCCCCTACTCATCCTCCTGGCTGTGCTGGTTATTCGCTCTGGCTTGAATGTGCCGGGGATGGGTGATCCACCGCCGCCGCTGGCCTGCGATGATCTGGACGCCGCCGAATTCACCCCCACCAAATTTGAACGTGGCCTGGGCGGTGAACTGGAAGAAGACACCTCCTTTACCGCCAACACCGAATATCTCATTCAAACCGTCCTGGTGGTGCCTCAGAACCGCCGCTTACTGGTGCAGCCTGGGGCGCGTCTGGAATTTGAAGAAGGGGCGGGTATTGACGTGCAAGGGGCGCTTTACATTTGCGGTACAGAAAAAGAGCCGGTGACGTTAACGGCCGAAACCGGCGAACCCGGCAGCTGGCAGGGCATTCGCTTTTTGGAAGCAGACGATAGCTCTATGCTTGCCCACGCCCTGGTGCAATTTGCGGGCGACCGGGCCATCTACCTGGAAAACAGTGCCCCCGCCTTGCTGGACGTGAAAATTGCCAGCAGCAGCGCGTTCCCGATCAGCAGTGATGGCAGCAAAATCCCCTTGCTTCTGGATGGGGTGGAGTTTGACAAAAATCCATTTGAGGGCATTGAAATTCGCGGCGGGCAAACGGCCGACACTCAAAACATCACCTGGCCCAATCAAGGTTTTGCCTACGTCCTCTCTGGCCCGGTAACGATAGGCGAAAACAGTACCCTGACCATTGAACCGGGCAGCAATGTGAAGTTCTGGTACAGCGGGCAGGGGGAGCAGCCGGGCTTGCTGGTGCGCGGCCTGCTTAAGGCAGAGGATGTGCGTTTTACTTCGGTGTATGACGGCCGTGATGAAGTGGGTGGCGTCACTTACAAGGAAGCGCGCGATCCCCAGCCGGGCGACTGGGCCGGGCTGACTTTTGCCGACAGCAGCAGCCAATCCTTCTTACGCAACGCCCTGGTGCAATATGCTGGCAATGGGCAAGGGGCTATTTCCCTGCAAAACAGTTCGCCGGAACTCAGCAACGTCACCATTGCTGACAGCGCCTGGTATCCCCTCAGTGCCGACGCCGATTCCTTCCCCACACTCAGCCAGATTACGCTGTTGAATAATGAGCCTGGGGATGCGCTGGAAGTGCGGGGCGGCTCGGCCATCACCGGGCGCGAACGCTACACCTGGGCAAAGCTGGGGAACGAAGCCCAAATCGTGCGTGTCATTCGCGGCGATGTCACCGTTGAGCCGGAAGCAACCCTGGTGATTGAACCCGGCGTGGTGATCAAATTTGAACCGGAGAGCAGATTAACGATTGAAGGGACATTGGAAGCCATCGGCGGCGAGAACGAAGATGATCGCATCATCTTTACCTCATTGAGAGACGATGAATATGGCGGGGTGACGGACAAGAACACGGGGCCACAAGACCCACGCGGTTGGGACGGGCTGGTGTTTGACCAGGCTGACGAGAGTTCCATCCTACAAAATGCCCTGGTGCGTTATGGCTCGGTCGCCTTTAATGACGCCACGCCCCGCCTGCAAAACGTCATCATCCGCGATAGTGAATCAGCCGCGCTCTGGGCCACCCCCAACGCCAACCCAACCTTCAACAATCTGCAATTGCAAGACAACGCCACCAACGGCCTGGCGATTACTGATGGCACGCTCAACAAGGATCAGACCTGGACGGCCGTCAGCAATGGTGACCAACCCCTGGTACGCATTCTCAGCGGCGGCCTGACGGTGGCCGAAGGGGCCACGCTGCAAATCCAGCCGGGCGTGATTGTGAAGGCGGATGAGGACGGCCGTCTCATCATCAACGGCGGTTTGCAGGCACGGGGTGATGGCAGCCAACCGATTATTTTCACGTCCCTGCACGACGACAGCGAAGGCGGCGACACCAATCAACAGTTGCAAGAAGCTAACGCCGGTGATTGGCCCGGCCTGGAAATTGGGGCGCAGGCAGATGTAGTGATTGGGGAAGTCACCATTCGCTTTGCCCGTGATGGCCTCTTTTTGCGCGGCGGCAATACGCTGGCTGTGAATGGCCTTTTGCGTCTGATGGATGGGGTGAATGCCGTCCGCTGTGATAGTGAATCTGATCTGCCCTCAGCCATTGTGGCTGACGGCAACGAGGTGAATGATCTGGCATGTCCCAGCCCGTAGCGATCCTGACCTGTCTCAATTGCTGGCAACCGGTGACGGCCGTTGGCTCCCTATTTTGCCCAACGTGTGGCGTGAACCTGGGCGAATGGCAGGCAACGGCCGTGCCTCCCACCGATTTCACGCCCGCCAACCTGCTCGCCCTGCTCAAATCCCCCCTCACCATTGGACGCGGCTCGGAAAATGATGTGCGGCTGAATCATCCGGCCGTCTCCGAACGCCATGCCCGGCTGGAGTGGCGAGCCGAAGCCAACGCCTGGTTTGTGGTGGACGAGACCAGCGCCAGAGGCACCTTCATCAACTACCAGCAAGTGCCCCATGGCCCGGCCGGGCAGCCCATCCAGCCAACGGCCGATACCCTCTGGATCGCCCCCTACGCCTTTCGCCTGTCTGGGGCCGAGCAGTCGCCATCTTCCCATTTTGAACCAGCCCACCTGCGCCTGGACACGCAAAAGCTGGTACGCACCGTGAAACACGCCGGTACAGGTAAACCGATGCCGATTTTGAACCTGGAAAGCACGCCCCTTTCCTTCCGGCCGGGCGAATTTACGGCACTGGTGGGCGGCAGCGGTGCGGGCAAAACGACCTTGATGAAGGCATTATTGGGGCTGGAGGTGGCGCAGCAGGGCACGGTGTTTGTCAGTGGACGGCCGTTCATCGAAAATGGCCAGGCACAACGGTTTGCCGCCATGCACACCGTCGTCGGCTATGTGCCCCAGGATGATATTGTCCACCGGGAGCTGACGCCGCTGGAAGCACTGGATTACGTCGCCCGCTTCCGCCTTTCGCCCGATTTGAGCCGGGAAGAGCGGCTGGCCTACATCGAGGAGACTTTGCAGACGGTGGAATTGTGGCCGCACCGGGGCAAATTGATCCGCCAGTTGAGCGGCGGCCAGCGCAAACGGGTAAACATTGCCCTGGAACTGCTGGCCCAACCCCGCCTGCTTTTTCTGGATGAACCGACCTCTGGCTTAGACCCCGGCTTAGACCTGGCGATGATGGAACTGCTGCGCCGCTGGGCCACAGATCCGGCCGACCCGCGTACCATCATTTTAGTGACCCATGCGACGGAGAATGTGACTGCCTGTAAATACGTGGCCTTCCTGGCTCCCGGCGGTTACGTCGCTTATTTTGGCCCGCCAAAGCAGGCGTTAACCTTTTTTGGCGTTAATCGTTTTGCCGAAATTTACCGGCAGGTGGGGCAGTATCAGCCGCCAGAACTATCTGCTTCTGCCAATGGGGAAAATGGGGCAACGGCCGCCCCCGATGTGCATGATCTGGTGCATCGCTTTCAAACCTCCAGAGACCATTTTCAATTTGTGGAATCGCGGCGGCTGCGGGATACGGCCACATCCATCGAAGCGATAGCTACGGCCGTCACCCAGACAGAAACGCCGTCTCCCCAACCGGCCCGCCGCCTCTTCCAGCTAGATGTAGCCAGTCGCCAGCGTTTCCGGCGGCAGTTGGGCGTTCTCACCGGCCGTTACTTCAAACTCATTCGCCGCGACCGAATGAACTTCACGGTGATGTTGGGCCAGGGGCTGCTGGTGGCCGCTCTGCTTTGGGCCGTCGCCAAACCCGACACCTTCCAGGCGAAAGGGGCGGAAAATGCCCAGACGGTGCTGTTCATCATGGCTTGCGCCGCCGTCTGGTTGGGCATTCTCAATGCGACGAAGGAGATTGTAAAGGAGCAGGATATTTACGGCCGTGAACGCCGCTACGGCCTGAACGCCACCGCTTACGTCCTCTCCAAATTGCTGGCGCTGGCGGCCATTGGCGCGTTTCAAATGGGCAGCCTGCTGTTCATCATCAGCTTTCGCATCACCTTTCCCCAGAGCGGCGTCGTAGGGCCGGCCTGGCTGGAATGGTTTATCACGTTGGAACTGGCGCTGATGGCCGGGCTGGCCTTGGGGCTGTTTCTGTCGGCGAGCATGAAAACGGTGGACGCGGCAACGGCCGTCATGTTCGTCCTCTTGCTCATTCAGGTAATGTTTGCCGGGCTGTTTTTCAAAGAGGCGGCGTGGGCCGACACGTTGTCCGCCGTCACCTTCAGCCGTTGGGCATTGGAAGGGGTGGGCACGACGGCCGATTTGAACGGTTTGCTGGCCGGGGCTTTGGGCAGCGGTTACCAGCCAGACGCGGCTTATGATTTTTCCGCCGCCCATTTGTTGGCGCGATGGGCTGTTTTGTGTGGGTTTGTGGTGCTGTTTACGGCCGTTGCCAGCTTACAACAGGCGCGTAAGAGGTGAATCATGTTCTTTGCAAACTGCTCAATCTCCAATCTCCAATCTCTAATTTCCACTCTTTCCAAAGGATATAAACCAGGAGGTCAGGTATGAGTGAATTTTTCGGCAAGCTTCGTTCTGGGGCGGGTAAGGCGGCCTTTGAGGCGGATAAGGTGCGCCGGACGCAGACGATTCAATTGAAAATCCGCTCGCTGAACCAGGAGGCGGAGCGCGGGCATACCCAGGTGGGGCGGGTGGCATATGCCCTCTACAAACAGGAGCAAATCGGTCAGCCGGAACTTAAGGCGGCCTGTGACCAGTTGGCAGCTGTTTATGCCCAGATTGCCGCGCAGGAGCAGGAGGTTGAGCGGATAAAGGCGGAGGTGTATGTGGACGCGGCCGTTGCCGCCATCCAATACGGCCACATCTGCCCCAACGGCCACGGCCAGATTCCGCCGCAAAACGGTTTTTGCCAGGTATGCGGGGCGCGGGCCATTGACGTATCGCCGCCGGTCGGGTCGGCCTGCCCGCATTGCCACGCCCCGTTGCAGCCGGGTGCCCGTTTTTGTGCCAACTGCGGCCAAACTGTGCCCTCATCGCCAACGGCCGCACAACCCATCACCAACCCTTGCCCCCACTGTGGCGCCCCATTGCTGGATGATGCCGCCTTTTGCACGGAGTGTGGGCACAAAGTTACCCCGCCTGCACCGCCGCCCGTGATGGTGGAAACGGCCGTTGCCGAAACACCCCCTCAAGAGGCAATCCCTGAGACCAACACGCCACTTGAACATGTGGATGAAGTGGTTTTGGGCGAGACGGCCGAACCTTCCACAACAGATGAACCGGTCGGCTGCCCCGTTTGCGGTGCGCCATTGGTGGAAGGGGCGGCCTTTTGTACCGAGTGTGGGCATCGGATGGTGTAGAGGCAACAACGGATAGATGATTATCCGTTCCTTCCTTCATCCGCTGTAGCCCCGCAAAGGAAGAAGATAATGAGCGAATTTGAACGCTATACACCGCCAGAAGCGCGACCGGAAACGGAAGCCACGAAGCTGGAAAAGCCGGCCCTCAGCCCGGAAACAAAACAGCGCATTCAGGATGGGCCGCCCACGGGTGGCCAACCAGGGGCCACCAGCGAACGCATCCATTGGCGCACTCCTGATGGCAATCTGATTACCCCAGAAAAGGAAGAGATCTACCGGTCACCAGAAACTTTACCGGAAAAAGAACCGGGTTATGGCCCCAAAGCATCTCATAGCGATGATCCGGGTAAAACGGCCGCTGATGATCCGGCAGCCGATGATCACACGGCTGATCACACCGCCGATAATCAGGATGGATAGAAAAAAGGGAGGTTTACCATGCCAGCAGAAGTAGTAGCTAAAGAAGCAGCAGATGTGGCGAAGACGGCCGTTAAAGAAGCCACCAACCTCGTCAAAAAAGCATGGTCCATCATGGATGCCGCCTCCGAGAAACGGCCGCCCGGCGATTACCTCTCGCCCAAAACTATCAAGAGTATCCAGGGTAAACAATAATGCCCTATTTTTACTGTTGTAAATTGAATTAGTTATTCAAGGAGGAAACCATGAACATGATAATCTGTACCAATTGCAGCACCCCTAATAGTACCGAAAGCCGTTTTTGCATTAAGTGTGGCCAGACTTTAGCCGGACAAACGGCAATCAGTAGTACGCCTGCATCGGGCACGGCCGAAGTAGCCGTCACCCATACCAGTTTCATGCGACGACAATTGGGCATTGCTACGGCCCGGCTGTTCATTGCCCTGTTGCTGATCTGGCTGTTGCGTAGCATCCTGGTCAACCTTTCCTTTGTGGAAGGGTTGCTTATTCCAGATGTTCCCTTTGCCGTTGAACAACTGATCACCTTCATCGCCTATGCAGCGGCATTTGTTTTGCTCATCGGGTATACGCAAACACTGCGCACCGGTTGGGCGTTAGCTTTTCCTTCCCTGGCCTCCCTGACGCCCGCGCTGGTGGGCATCATTTATGTGGTACTGCTTTCCCTGGCTTACCGGGCGCTCCTGCCGGTGATCATCGAACTGGTAGATGACCCTCGCGATTTTATTCTAGCGCTACGGGTGATACTCGTGATACTGGCCATCATTCTGCTGAGTTGGGCGGGCAAGGTCATTTATGATGCGTTGCCCGGTTGGTTGGCCAGTATTCGCATGGGCACAACTCAGGCTAATGATGGGCAGATGGCTTGTTTGCATTGCGGCCGGTTGAATCAGGCGACGATGAGCTATTGTGGTTATTGCGGCCATGCCTTAAAACCGGTATCGTCTGATTAAAGATTGGGCTATTGAAATGATTGTTGGACAGATATGTCCTGATGCCTCAATTACAACTGATTTTTACCACCAATGACACAACAAAAGTATTGCCCCCAATGTGGCCAACCGAATACGGCCGAGGCGCATTTTTGTGGGAATTGTGGCCATGAATTACCCTTGTTGCCGTTAACACCAGGGCCGCCAATCCCCAGACGCCGGGGTGTTACGGCCGTAGCCCTTTACCTGCTGGCCGTAATCGCTTTGTTGATCGTTGGCTGGTTGGCACTCTGGCCTCGCCTGCGGCCATTGGGGAATGAAACCACCACTGCCCTGCACCCGACCGCAACAGTTATCACTATCAGCCCCAATGAGACGTCCCGGCCGATATCAGCCGGGAACGAAATGGAAACGCCCACCGCTGCCCCCACAACGGCCGTGCCTGCTACCATTTTTTCCTCTTCAGCCGCCGCCACTCCGTATCCGACAGTCACACCACCACCGCCGCTGCTGACGCCCAGCCCGCAAATCAGCCCCACCCCCACCAGCATACCCGATGAAATCGTATTCCAATCTAACCGCGACGGCGACTTTGACATTTACATCATGCAAATAGACGGCAGCAACGCCCAGCCACTCACCAATAACAGCACCGACGATCAATATCCCCGCGTCTCGCCTGACGGCCGTCACATCCTCTTTGAGTCTAACCGTGACGGCAACCCGGAAATCTACGTGATGAACCGCGATGGCAGTGGTCAGACCCGCCTGACGTTTAACACTGTCAATGACCGGCTGCCCGCCTGGTCGCCCGATGGCACCCAAATCACCTTCCAATCTGGGCGCAGCGGCGATACGGACATTTACATCATGAACGCTGATGGCTCAAACGCACGGCGTATTACTACCACCGCTGATCGGGAAGGGCACACCAGTTGGGCCATCCACAATCGGCTGGTTTTTAACGCCAGCCAGAATACTTACTGGCAAATCTACGCTTCTGATGTGGATGGCAGTAACCGTATCCGCCTGACCACCAGCCAGCTTGATGAATACTCGCCTGAATGGTCACCAGACGGCACTCAAATTCTGTTCGTCTCTGAGCGGGAAAGCCGGGGCAATCCCGCCATTTTTGTGATGGACGCCAACGGCCGCAACCCCCGCCTGCTCTACAATAGTCCACTGGAAGATTGGGGCGCAGTCTGGTCGCCTGATGGCACGCAAATTGTGTTTACCGTGGAGCAGGCCGATGGTACAGCCGATATTTATATCATGAACGCCGACGGCCGTAACCCACGCCTGTTGGTGGAACGAGGCAGTTACCCCTCTTGGGCACCACCCCCTGGCACTGCTGACGAACGGATGAACACAGATACGGCCGTGACCGCCACCACCACCCCGCTCACTGGTGCCGGGCTGGTGCAACTGACATTTGAAAATTATGCCGATTACACACCCTCCCTCTCGCCTGGCCAGCAACGCCTCATTCTTTCGGCCAAGATTGGCAACTACTGGCAAATTGTGGAAGTAGACCCCAACGGGACTGGGCTGGTGCGGCAAATCACCCAGGGCACGGCCAGCTTTCATCATCCCCAATTTTCAGCTGACGGCCAGACCATTCTCGCGGCTTCTGATCAGGATGGGGATATGGACATTTACCTGCTGGACACGGCCACTGGCGCTGTAACACAGCAGCTGACTGACAATGCTGGCGATGATTACTTCCCGCGTTGGCTGCCGGATGGCACTGGTTTTGTCTTTTCCACAGACCGGCACGGCAATGACGAGGTGTATGTGGGGTGGCTGGATGGAACGCAAATGCGCCTGACCAACAATTCGGTTTATGATGGTTTTGCCTCACCTGCCCCGGATGGGCAGCATATTACCTTTTATTCCAGCCGGGATGGAGATTATGAAATCTATGTGATGGATGTGGACGGCCGTAACCCCCAACGCCTCACGTTCAGCCCTGGGCGCGACGCCAGCCCCGCCTTTTCACCAGATGGTCAGTGGGTTGCCTTTGAGAGCGAACGCAACGGTAACTACGATATTTTTGCCATCCGCCGTGATGGCACAGACCTGCGCCAACTTACTACCAACACCGCTGGCGATTGGTTCCCTGTTTTTTCACCGGACGGTTTGTGGCTCTTGTTTCAATCTCAGCGTAGTGGCAACATGGACATTTTCCGCCTCCCCTTTTTGAGCCGCCAACTGCGCCTGAGCAACCCGTATCTGTTCGGCCATGATGTCAGATTGTTACAGCAAAAATTACTTGACCTGGGCTATACCCAGGTTGGGGAAGTGGATGGCATTTTTGGGCCGTTGACGGCAGAGGCGGTTAAGGCTTTTCAACAGGATAATGGTCTGGAAGTTGACGGTATAGTTGGCCCCATCACTTGGGCAGAGTTGTTCAGAGATGATGATTAACATGGCGGTACTGAGAAAAGATTGTATAAACAGTAAATAGCCAGGATGCACAAGGATGCGATTAAAAGTTGTGTACAAACCAGACTGCGGCCAATCCCCACTCTAAAACTTCTCTCCGGTCATACCCAAAAAGTAATCCCACCCATTGAGCACAGAAGAGGATACAATCCGCAAAGGACGCGAAAGCACGCAAAACAATCTCCGCGCCTCTGCGTCTCAGCGATAAATCCACTACTATTCTGAGGAGACAGCCATGGCACAAGTCACTAAATTGCGCAGTGAAATTCCGGTGCAGTACACCTGGGATACCGATTCGATTTTTCCCTCGGCGGCCGATTGGGAAGCGGCGATTGGGGAGTTAGGAACACAGTTGGCGGAGTTGGGGGGGTATCACGGCCGTCTGCATGAATCCCCCACCACCTTAGCCGACTTCATGGAGAAGTTGGAAACCATGCAGGCCAACCTGGGCAAAATCTTCGTCTACGCCGGGCTGAACTATAGCGTAGACACCAACAACCAGGAATGGGCGGCCCGCCAAGACCGGGCGCGGGGGCTGATGAGTCGGGCCATGGCGACGGTCGCCTTTGCCGAGCCGGAATTGCTGCAAATTGGGTTTGATGTTTTGCGCCAATGGCTAACGGCCGAGGAACGGCTGACCGATTACGCTCATTACCTGGACAGGCTGGAAAAGCGGCAGGCGCATGTGCGTTCGGCCGAAGTGGAGCAACTATTGGGCATGGTGCAAGACCCATTGGGCACGGCCAACAGCACCCACAGCGTATTGGCTAATGCCGATCTGAAATTCAGGCCCGCCACCGACAGCCAGGGCGAGAGCTACGACATTACCCAGGGCAGCATTGGCAGCCTGACCACCCACGCCGACCGGGACGTGCGGCGCACGGCCTGGGAAAACTACGCCGACGCACACCTGGCTTTCAAAAATACGATGGCCAACGCCCAGGCAGGCGGTGTGAAACGGGATGTCTTTTTTGCTCGCGCCCGCCGTTATGAGAATTCGTTGGAGGCCGCCCTCAGCAACACCTTTATTCCCCCGGCCGTTTTCCACAACCTGATCAACACCTTCAAAGCCAATCTGCCAACCTGGCATCGGTATTGGGCCATTCGCCGCCGGGCTTTGGGGTATGATGAGCTGCATCCTTACGACGTGAAAGCGCCTTTGTCCCGCCTATCGCCCGTGGTGCCGTATGAAACGGCCGTCAATTGGATTGCCGCCGGAATGCAGCCGTTAGGTGACGAGTATGTTTCTGTGCTGCGGCGGGGTTGCCTGGAGGAGCGGTGGGTAGATGTGTACCCCAACCAGGGTAAGCGCATGGGGGCGTTTTCGGCGGGGGTGCCAGGCACACGGCCGTTCATTATGATGAGCTACAGCGACGACCTGTTTGGTCTCAGCACCCTGGCGCACGAACTAGGCCATTCCCTCCACTCCTACTACACCTGGCAAAACCAAAAGATTCTGGCTTATGCCCGTTATGGCCTGTTTGTGGCCGAGGTGGCCTCCAACTTTAACCAGGCGATGGTACGCGCCCATTTGCTGGCTACCCAGCCCGACCCGGAATTTCAAATTGCGGTGATTGAAGAGGCGATGGCGAACTTCCACCGCTACTTTTTCATCATGCCCACGCTGGCCCGCTTTGAACTGGAAATCCATGAACGGGTGGAACGGGGCGAGGCGCTAACGGCCGACAGCCTGATCGACCTGATGGCTGACCTGTTCGCCGAAGGTTTTGGCGACGAAGTGGTGATGGATCGGGAGCGAGTGGGCATTACCTGGGCTGAGTTCCACACCCATCTGTACAGCAATTTCTATGTGTACCAATACGCCACCGGCATTTCCGCCGCCCACGCGCTGGCCGATAGCATCCTGGCAGGCAAACCAGGCGCGGCCAATAATTACTTCTCCTTCTTAAAAGCGGGCGGTTCTGTGTATCCTCTGGACGCGCTGCAATTGGCGGGGGTGGATATGACAATGCCGACGGCCGTTGAAACCACCTTTGGCGTGCTGGCGGGATATGTGGATCGGTTGGAACAGTTGATTGCCGCCAGAGGATAATGGAGATACGGCCGTTCCATCCCACCGACCAACCCGCCGCCAAAGCCCTCATTTGGGCCGGGCTGGTGGAACATTGGGGCTGGTTGGACCCCACGTTAAACCCTGACCTGGACGATATTGCCGCCAGCTATGCGGCGGGGGTATTTCTGGTGGGATATGAGGGGGAACGGTTGGTAGCAACAGGGGCGCTGCTGCCGGAAGCGGAGCAAAAAGGGCGGATTGTGCGGATGTCGGTGGATGGGAGAGAGAGACGGAAGGGGTACGGCCGTGCCCTCCTCCATGCCTTGTTAGAAAGAGCCAGGGAATGGGGCTATACCCAGGTGGTGCTGGAAACTACCACCACCTGGGCCGATGCCATCCACTTTTACGAAGCCAACGGCTTCCACCGCACCCACGAAGCGGATGGGGACATCCACTTTTTACTGCCTCTTGATTGAAGGTAGATAAAACAGTTGCTCCAATGACGTTGTCAGTCATTCCTCAGGTTTTCTGAACCGTCCCTTCGGCTTCCTGAACCGTTCCTATGACTTTGCGAAGGTCTCTTTCTTGGCCGCAATGGTGGACATGAGGGCGTCGAACGCTTTGGCAAAGGCAACCACCCCTTCTACCTGCAATTGTTCGGTGATGTCGTCCAGGTTGATGTGCAGTTCGGCCAGGTTGTCCAGCAGTTCCCGCGCTTTGTCCACATCTTGTTCCAGAGTGTTGGCCACACGGCCGTGATCCCGAAATGCCTCTATCGTTTCCGGCGGCATCGTGTTCACCGTCTCCGGGCCGATGAGTTGGTCTACGTAAAGGGTATCCGGGTAGGCCGGGTTTTTGGTGCTGGTGGAAGCCCATAACAGCCGTTGGCGAGCTGCCCCCGCCGCCTGTAGCTCTTGAAAAGCAGGGCCGTGAAATATCTCTTTGAACCGTTGGTAGACCACTTTGGAATTGGCCACGGCCGTTTGCCCCATGAGTGCTTGCGCCGCCGGGTCATCCAGTTCGGCTAATTTTTTATCTACGGCCGTGTCTACCCGGCTGACAAAAAAGGAGGCAACCGAGGCTACTTGGCGCGGGTCGCCGCCCTCAGTCAACAGCCGTTGCAACCCGGCAATATACGCCTGCGCCACCGCCTCATAATGGGCCATATTAAACATCAGGGTGATGTTCACATTGATGCCACTGCCAATGAGGGCCTCAATGGCCGGGATACCTTCCGGCGTGGCCGGGACTTTGATCATCAGGTTAGGGCGGTTCACGGCCGTGAACAACCGTTTCGCTTCTGACACCGTGCCCGCCGTATCCCGCGCCAGATGCGGCGACACTTCCAGGCTGACAAAGCCATCCCCGCCATCTGATTCCGCATACAAATCAGCAAATAAATCGCAGGCTGCCTGAATATCAGCCAGCGCCAACGCCTCGTAAATCGCGTCCACGTCCGCGCCCTGCGCTACCAATTCTCGAATCTGGGCATCGTAATCGTCACTGTGCCCAATCGCCTTCTCAAAAATCGAAGGATTCGAGGTCATGCCGCGCAGCCCATCCTCAGCAATCAGCCGTTGCAGCGTGCCATCCTGCAAAAACTGGCGGCGGATATTGTCATACCAAAAGCTCTGCCCGTAGGCGTGTAGTTCAATCAAAGGGTTCATCACAAATCAATCTCCTTCAAGGATCATCCACAGATTACACAGATGGCACAGATTATCGAAATCTGCATCATGGGTGATTTTCATTCAAAGTAAAGGATTGTGCAAAAGCGGATGAGCTTTAAGCAAGTGAGAGAATTAGCTTTTTCATGGCGGGGTTGATGGGGAAGTGGATTTCCAAAAAGTGTAAAATGGCCAGAGCGGCCTGGGGCGTGTGGTCATAACCGGGGACGAATTGGGGCAGGTTCACGGCCGTCACCGGAAAGCGCTGCTCAAAGCGGCGCTCTGCGCCAAATACGTCGGGAAAGGCTGGCTGCTCTGCTTCGATGAACGCGGCCAGTTCCAACACCCGATCTACCGCATATCCCTGCACAAAACGTGCCGCCGACAGCTTTTCGCCGCGCCGGTAACGACACAACCCCACATACAGGTTGGTAAGCGCTTCCCCCACCAGCCAATCTGCCTCGCGTGGACTGGTTGACGGCCGTTTCGGTTTCATCAACGACGCATCAAACGTTTCGACCTGCCAGATAATACGCGCGGCGGCAAAGGGCACGTGCCCCAGTTCGTCCGGCTCAAAAACGGCAAACTCACAAAAGATATCGTCGGCAAAGAGCAGTTTGTAACCATCGGCCGTATTCAGAAATTGGTAGGCGATGGGGTGTACGGCCGTCAGCCAATCTAAATGCGCAATAAATGGCTGTTTCTGCCCGGCCTGCACAATCACAAAAAAATCCAGGTCCGAATACGCATCCATCCGCGCCGTTTCGCTACCCGCCGACCCCAGGCCAATGAGCGCCAACGCCCCTGGCGTGTTTGCCAGCGAACGGCCGATCTCCTCCAGACGTTGTAATAACTTTTCAGGGTGAGTCATGGTTGCCAGACGGCCGTCTCCCCACTATACACCATGCGCCAGACGCTCAATCAATCGGCGCGGCATCCCAAACTTTTCCATTCGCCGCTGTGTTACCTGCACCGGGTATTCCACGCGCTTAAACACACATACCAAAGCCTCTGTATCCAGCAGGGCATAGGCCGCTCGCGGGTCTGAATCACGCGGTTGGCCCACACTGCCTGGATTGATGATCAGGCGCGAATCACCCAGAGGGAATGGCTCCCCGCCAGATTCCATATAAAACGGGGCACGCATATAAATTTCCCGGCGCGAACCGTGCCGCTCCTCAAAAATGACAGGCACATGCGTATGCCCCACAAAGCAATAAGACGTCTGGAACCAATCAAAATTCTCGGCGGCCGTGCTCGGGTCAATAATATATTCCCAAATGGGGTATCGTGGGCTGGCATGAGCCAGGGTAAAGGGTTCTATTACCGTCTTGGACTCAAATGATTGCAAATAAGCACGCGACTCTTTGGTTAAGGCATCCTGCGTCCAGCTAATAGCAAAGTTAGCCTCTCGGTTAAACAACTTAATATCCAGATTACCTAACACCGCCTGATCGTGATTGCCTGATAATGAAATGTGTTTGTGTTTCTTCAGTTCAGCTACACACTCATTCGGGTCTGGCCCATAGCCCACCAGATCACCCAAAAACCATATCATGTCCCACTTTCCGGCCGCATCCGCCAATACTGCTTCCAACGCCGGGTAATTAGCGTGAATATCTGAAATAATCAATACCTGCATCTACATTCCTCAATACACAAACTTCTCCCAATCAAAAATAAGGATACTTCTGGATTGGGATGCAAGGTTACATTGTATTGTATCGCTTACACTACATCTGGACAGAGGACAATCATACCATCTTTAACAGGTGAAGGTATAATCGAAGCATCATGGCAATTTTAGACCTGTGGACGTTGGATTTTACCAGTAGCAGTGAGGAGCAAACAGTGCGGCTAGGTGTGCGGCTGGGTGAGTTGTTGCAGCCGGGTGATATGCTTTGCCTATCCGGCGAATTAGGGGCGGGCAAAACAGCTCTGGCACGTGGTGTGGGGCGCGGGTGGGGTGCATCAATACGTGTAACCAGCCCTACTTTTGTCCTGGTGAATGAATACCCGCGCTTGCATGACGGCCGTGTCCTCTACCACCTGGACTGTTACCGGCTCAACGGCCCTGGCGATGTTTTCACGGCCGGGCTGGAAGACATATTAGCCGAACCTCATACCATCATGGTGGAATGGCCGGAACGTATTGAAAAATGGCTGCGGCCAGATCATCTCTGGGTGGCGTTGGCCTATAGCAGCGACACCCGCCGCAAAATGCAAATCAGGGCACAAGGCGACCGCGCCCAAAAATTACTGGAAGACTTTAAGAAAAGCGCATTTGGAGTATGAAAAAGTGGTGGCTGGTGGCTGGTGGCTGGTGGTTTGTACCTGCCTCCAGCCACTAACCACCATCTTGAGGAATGTTTATGATCCTGGCAATTGACACAGCAACACGTTGGTTGGGGCTGGCCCTGCATAATGGCACGGCCGTACTGGCTGAATGTGGCTGGCGCTGCCTGAATAACCATACCGTGGAACTCACACCCGCCATCCAACACATGCTGTACCATGCCGGGACAACAATGACTGATCTAACCGGGATTGCCGTCACCATTGGCCCCGGCTCCTACACTGGGTTACGGGTAGGGTTGGCAGCAGTCAAAGGGTTGGCGCTGGCAACCCAGACGCCGCTGATCGGCGTCTCCACTCTTGATTGTCTGGCGGCTGGTGTGGAGGCATACCCCGGTAACCTGGTAGCCGTCGCTGAGGCCGGCCGCACCAGAGTGTGTACGGCCGTGTATGAATGGCAGAACACCGGCTGGCAGGCCACCCAAACACCCACCATTGATTCGTGGGAAGAATTGTTGGCCCGGCTGGATGGCCACGGGCACACCCTCTTTGCTGGCGAAATTTCCCCTGAAGCCGCCAAACAAATCCGTGCGGCCGGGAAAGAGTTCCGGGTGGCTTTGCCTGCCACCTCCGTGCGCCGCGCCGCCGTGCTGGCCGAAATTGGCTGGCGTCGGCTGCGCCAACATCAGGTTGATGACGCCGCTTCCCTGGCTCCCCTCTACCTGAAAGAGCCGGATGGGCGCTAGAGGTAATCAATGGCCGGTGCATGTCGCATGTAAACCTGCCACTTGCCACCATGTTAGTCCCCCCCCCACCGTACCACCTACGCCCAATGATAATGGCTGACCTGACGGCCGTTGCCGCCATTGACCGCCTTTCTTTCCCCACGCCGGCCCGGCCCGGCCTTTATGAACACGAGATTTCTGACAACACATTGGCTTATTATCAGGTATTGTGTGCTGGTGATGATGTGATCGGCTATGCTGGCTATTGGCTCATCGGGGATGAAGTTCATATCAGCACCATTGCCGTTCATCCTGAATGGAGAAGCCAGGGGCTGGGTGAATTACTGTTGTTGAACATGCTTACGTTGGCTTATGCCCATCCGGCCAATATCGTCACCCTGGAAGTGCGCCACACCAATCTCAACGCGCAACAACTCTATCTCAAATACCAGTTTGAGATTGTTGGCCACCGCCGCCGCTATTATCGGGACACAAACGAAGATGCGCTGATTATGACCGCGCCACCTCTGGACGCTGCGTATTACCAATTTTTAGATCGCCAGAGAGAACGGCTTTTGGGGCGATTGAATGGTGAGGGTTAGCGGCCGTAAAAATGTATAAAGAATGATTGTTGGTAGCAGGTAGCTGGTGGCTGGCGCAGGCAACCAGCCACTAACCGCCAGCCACTATCACCATCAAGGAAACCAGAGTATGAAAATTTTGATCACCGGCGGTGCCGGGTTTATTGGCTGCAACAGTGCCGCCCATTTTTTAGAACAAGGTCACGATGTCGTCATCTTTGACAATCTCTCCCGCAAGGGTGGCCCGGCTAACCTGGCCTGGCTGCAAGCAGAATTTGGCGAGCGGCTGCACTTTATTCAAGGGGATATTCGGGAATATGAGGGGTTGGCAACGGCCGTGCCTGGCAGCGATGTCATCCTCCATTTAGCCAGCCAGGTGGCCGTCACCACCTCTGTACAAAACCCACGCGAAGATTTCGAGATCAACGCTCTGGGCACATTCAACGTCTTAGAAGCCGTCCGCCATTATGCACCACAGGCGGCCGTCCTTTATGCCAGCACCAACAAAGTATACGGCGGCATGGAAGCCGCGCAGGTGGAACTGCAAGGCGCCCCGCCAGGCA
Source organism: uncultured Ardenticatenaceae bacterium (assembly GCA_964581605.1). Classification (GTDB taxonomy): domain Bacteria; phylum Chloroflexota; class Anaerolineae; order Promineifilales; family Promineifilaceae; genus CAADGU01. Next base: position 3,969 of record CAZOPF010000010.1, on the reverse strand, counting down.
ACCGTTATGGCTACGCCGATTTCCCACACGGCATTCCCGAAAGCTATCCTTTGGACTACCACTCGCCCTATGGATGTTCCAAAGGGGCAGGCGATCAATACACCATTGACTATGCCCGGATTTATGGGCTGCGCACATTGGTGTTTCGACAAAGCTGCATTTACGGCCGTCGCCAATTCGGTGTGGAAGACCAGGGATGGGTGGCTCATTTTGTGATTGCCACCGTAATGAACCGGCCCATCAGCATTTATGGGGACGGCCGTCAGGTGCGTGACCTGCTCCATGTTTCTGACCTCACCCGCGCCTACGAATCAGGCATTGGCAAGATAAACGAACTAAGTGGGCAGGCCTTCAACATTGGCGGCGGGCCCCAAAACACCCTTTCCATCTGGAGCGAGTTTGGGCCGCTGTTGGCGGAACTGGCCGGGCGCGAAATCCCGGTGCAATGGGGCGATTGGCGGCCCGGCGACCAGCGCGTCTTCATCGCCGACATCCGCAAAGCGGCCGCCCGGCTCGGCTGGCAACCCACCATCTCCCCGGCCGTCGGCATCCGCGATTTATACGCCTGGGTCGCCGCCAACCCTGAGCTTTTTTAATTCATATCCTGGACAAATTCTTCACTGCTCACTGCTCACTGCTCACTGCTCACCGCTCACTGCTCACTGCTCACTCTTCACTGTTGCCCCCCTCCTTCGCTTACGCTAAACTTGCCGCATGTCCCAGGCACTTTACCGCAAATGGCGGCCGCAAACTTTTGCCGATGTCATCGGTCAGGAGCATATTACCCACACGTTGCAAAACAGTGTGGCGGCCAACCGCGTGGGGCATGCCTATCTTTTTTGCGGGCCACGCGGCACAGGCAAAACCACCTCAGCGCGGCTGCTGGCGAAGGCAATCAACTGTTTGCACGAGGAGCCAACGCAACGGCCGTGTGGACAGTGCCGCATCTGCCAATCAGTCGCCGACGGCCGTTTTCTGGACCTGGTCGAAATTGACGCTGCTTCCAACACCGGCGTAGACGACATCCGCGAACTGCGCGACAAGATCAATTTTGCGCCCAGCGACGGCCGCTTTAAGGTATACATCATTGACGAAGTGCATATGCTTTCTGCGGCCGCCTTTAATGCCTTGCTCAAAACGCTGGAAGAACCACCACCACACGTCAAATTTGTGCTGGCAACCACCGAAGAACATAAAGTGCCCATCACCATCAAATCCCGCTGCCAGCAATTTAACTTCCGTCTGCTCACTGAGGCGGAAATTCGGGCGCGGCTGCAATGGCTGGCCGAACAAGAAGAGTTCACCATTGAGCCAGAAGCGCTGGCCATGATTGCCCGGCAAGGGGCGGGCAGCTTGCGCGATGCCGAAAGTTTGTTGGACCAATTAGTGCTATCCCCTGGCGATGTCATTACGGCCGCACGCACCCAAAGCGTATTAGGGGTGGCTGCCAATACGGCCGTCATCGAACTGGTGAATGCCTGGCTCAACCGCGATGGCAAAACGGGGCTTACCCTCATCCACCAGACGTTAGCGGTTGGCACAGATGCCCGGCAGTTCTGCCGCCAGATGGTAGCGTATCTGCGCCAGCTTTTATTGATGCAGGCGGCCGGAGCGGAAATTCTGCTGGAAGTGACGCCGGAAGAGAAAGCTGCCATGCTGGCTCAGGCGCAACGTGCCCCCCGCCCGGCTCTCATGGAAGCGGTAAAAAAATTTAACGAGGCTGCCTTAACCCCTGCTGCCAGTTGGCAGCCTCAACTGCCGCTAGAATTGGCGTTTATGGAACTGCTGCCAGGTGAAACATTCCTGCCCGCTGCCCTTACCCTACCACCTGTTCCGCCCACCACTACAGATACGCCAGCCACTACTTCCAGCGCGGCGGCCGTGCAAACGCCAACTCCGGTGGCAACCAAACCCCAGGATGGCAAAACCAAACGGGACCAAACAGGCACGGCCGTGCCCACGCTCACCTTAGCCACCATCCAATCCCATTGGCGGGAACTGGTCAACCGCGCCGGCGCAGAAAATAAAAACCTGCCTGCCTTGCTGAACATGGGCAAGCCATTGGCTGTGGAAGGGAATACGGCCGTTATTGGTTTTGATTATCCCATCTTCAAAATGAAATTTGATGATACGCGCGGCGCGGCCCAATTGTTGGGCAGCCTTCTAAGCGACCTGGCCGGGCAACCCTGCACCATCCGCGCCGTTCATACCAATGAATACACCGTCACGATTGATAAGAAAGATTTTGCAGCCCTGGCCGATGAATTAGGCGGGGTAGTCAGCGAAGATTTGTAAGGATCAGGCCGTTGGGAGCTATCGTTTGGTAGCAAAACGACTCATCCTCCAACTGCCTCGCCCATACTAGAGGAGTAAAAATGTCAAAACGTTCTTTCAGCCGCCGCAGTTCAATGACCAAAAAAGGGGGCGGCAAACCAAAAGTGAACAATCCCAACGCCATGTTAGCTCAGGTACAGCAGATGCAGGCAGAGATGGCTGCGGCTCAGGCTAACCTGGAGAACGAATTTATCACCGTTACGGCCGGAGGCGGTGCCATCAGCATTGTCATTTCAGGCCATCAGCGGGTGCAATCTATCCAGATAAATCCCGACTTGCTGGAACCATCGGAAGTGGAAATGTTACAAGATATGCTCACAGCGGCCGTCAACTCCGCCATTGAGCAATCCCAGGCCATGTCTGCCAAAAAAATGGAAAGCATCACCGGTGGTTTAGGCAGTGGGTTTGAAGATTTGTTGGGTGGGTTGGGACTTGGTTAATTATCAATTGGCCATTGAGAATTAACAATTGGCAGTTGGCAATTGCCAATTGGCAATTATCTGGAAGGTAGTGGTGGCGAACGCACTTCCCAAACCGGTACAACGATTGATCAATGAATTTGCGCGGCTGCCGGGCATCGGCCCGAAATCGGCCGCACGGCTGACCTTTTACCTGCTGCGGGTAGGGGATGAGCAGGCGTTGGAATTGGCCGACGCGCTGCGCGACCTGGTGGAGCGTACGCGCTTCTGCTCCGTTTGCTTCAACATTACAGAGGCCGACCCGTGCGAATTGTGCAGTGACCCGAATCGGGATAACAGCCTGCTGTGTGTGGTGGAAGAGCCATTAGATGTATTGGCAATTGAGCGGTCGCGGGCATTTCACGGCCGTTACCACGTCCTCCATGGCGCAATTTCCCCGGTTGAAGGGATTGGCCCTGAAAATTTACGCATTGACGAATTGCTGACGCGGGTGGCTGCTGGCAATTTCCAGGAACTCATTCTGGCGACCAACCCTACGCTGGAAGGAGAGTCCACCGCCCTCTATTTGCAGCGGCGGTTAGGCGATGCCGTGCCCAAACTGACACGCCTGGCACGTGGCCTGCCCGTCGGCGGCGACCTGGAATATACGGATGAGATTACACTCGGCCGTGCCCTGGAAGGGCGGCAAACGTTATAACTTCCCCATATGAACACCAACCTGGTGCAAGAGAGTAGCTATGTCTCGTTCCTTCGGGTCAGATCGGCCCGTAGTTGGTTTTCTAATGTTTTTGTGAGGGGGGTGTCGGGAATGGGCAGATTTAGCAACAGGCCTAACCTGGACAAGCCAGAACCAAAAAGGGCTTCACCACAAAGGCGCAGAGGCACGGAGTTTTATGGTTTATCTCTGTGTCTCCGTGACTCTGTGGTAAAAATTCTTGCTCACTGTACAAGAATCTGGCTGGTAAGGTACTAACAAGGGTAGGCGGGGCAATAAGCGGGAGTCTAAGTGATCGTTTGCAAATAAGTTAGCGATTAGGTAATTGGGTAATTAAGCAATTGAAGCGGCTAATTACCAAATTACTCAATTACATAATTACTGCACGGTTACTAAGGCGGTTAAATGCCCTTCTAGCTGCCTGATCTGTTCAGCCAAAGAGGCATAAGTTGGCAACGCGGTTTGCCCGGCCTGAGACGTTGTGCTAATATCCGCCTTCGT
>CAZOPF010000009.1:53867-91051 GCA_964581605.1 uncultured Ardenticatenaceae bacterium | reverse complement strand
TTGGTAATCAGGAATTGCTCAATTACCCGGTTATCCAATCACTCAGCGATATGGACATAGAAACAGCAGAAACAAACGACGCTCTTATCTCAGCCGAAGCGAACCCCACAACGGCCGATTTTGATGCGCTGGAATCATTGGTGCGGTTGTTGGTGGGCGGCAGCATAGAAGCACCGGCCGAGTTGGTGGCCCGTTTGCGCACCTGGGAGGCGATAGTGGCTGAAGCGGACGACGGTGCCTATCTGGCCCCACTTCCGGTGACGACTGATCAGCTACGGTATGCGCTGGTGGGGATGGTCTTTGAAGCCCATGATCAGGCACGCCGGGGTGCATCCCAGTTTGGCCGCTTGTTCAATGCTTCGGCGGGCAGGTTCATTCGTGCAACCAGACCCCTCACCGATAATCCGGCTATGCGGCCCATTCACCGCCGGTATGAAAATTTGGTGGCGCAGGGGGAAACGGCCGTAAACAGGTGGATTGGGCGTGGTCAGGCTGAAGAGCCACATAGCCGCCTGGTGGCACGCCGGGCCGTTGACTTGACGATTGACGAGATCATTCAACATCTGGCAGAAAACCCGGAAGTAAAGCAATTGGTGACCCAACAGACGGCCGGTATAGCTGATGATATTGTGGGCGGGGTGCGCGGCCGCACGGTGACGGCCGATATTGTATTGGAGCGGTTAGTGCGTGGCTTACTGCGCCGCCCCCCGCGTGAACAACTGCCACCGCCTTCCCCAGATGTAATGGCCCAGGCTGAATATCTCAGTTATCCTGAGGACTGAAATAATGCCAACAGGTTTGCCTTCTACCAACTTGCAGGGGCAATATGCCGGTTTTGTCACCCGTTGCATAGCGTTTGCCAGCGATCAACTGCTGCTACTCGCCATCATTTTGGTGGCAAACAGTATTGTGCTCCTGGTGTTGAGCTTTTTTAGGGTGACAGTAGATGATATTTTTGAATTTTCTAACAGCGGCTCTCCTTTATTCCAACTGCTTCACCTACTACTGGTGGGGCTGGCTTTAATAATCAATGTATCGTTCTATTTTGGTTATTTCGTCTTTTTTTGGATGCTGGTGGGGCAGACGCCAGGTAAGATGCTGATGGGAGTGCGCGTGGTAAGCGTGAATGGACGGCCGTTATCTTTTTTTCAGGCGGTTCGGCGTCTCATTGGATATTACATCGCCATGATACCCTTCTTTTGGGGTTTTGCCTGGGTGCTTGTCAGTGATACGCGCCAGGGATGGCATGACAAAATTGCCCAAACCTATGTCATTTACACATGGCAGGCGACTCCCAGTTACCGTTTTTTCCGGCGACTGGCTCATGCGGCCGACAAACGAGCGGCTGCCCACGAACCGCCCAGACTGCCTGATGCCGCATCAGAGCGATAAAGTTTTCCCTTTTGCCTCCTTTTGCCATGCTTATAGATACCCACTGCCACCTGGATTTTAACCGTTTTGACGCTGACCGGGAGGCGGTGGTGGCGCGGGCGATGGCGGCAGGGGTTGGGGCAATCATTGTGCCCGCCATTGATTTGGAAAATGGCCCGGCCGTACTCGCCCTGGCCGAACAGTTCCCAGAGGTTTACGCGGCCGTCGGTATTCATCCCAATTCAACGGCCGGGTGGCAGGATAGCTGGCTGGATACCATCCGCCACCTGGCGCAGCACGAAAAGGTGGTCGCCATTGGCGAGATTGGGCTGGATTATTACTGGGACAAATCGCCCCACGCGGTGCAACATCACGCCTTCCGGCAGCAGCTAGCACTGGCAGCGGAACTGGAGTTGCCGGTGATTGTGCATAACCGAGAGGCCAGCGCGGATGTGGTGCAGTTGCTGCGGGAGACGCCATGTAAGGGCGTGTTGCATTCGTTTGCGGCTGATTGGCAGACGGCCGTACAGGTTTTGGATATGGGCTACTATCTCGGTTTTACCGGGCCGGTGACGTATAAAAAAGCAGCGGACTTGCGCCAGATTGCCGCGCAAACGCCGCTGGATCGCATGGTGGTGGAGACGGACGCCCCGTTTTTAGCTCCAGAACGAGAAGGTAAACGGCCGTCGCGCAATGAACCGGCGTTTGTGGTTCAGGTGGCCGAACGCATTGCACGGGAACGGGGGATGGACACGGCCGTGTTTGCCGACCATACCACCCAGAATGTCGGGCGCTTGTTTCCAAAGATGAAAATCTGATCCGCGAAGGGCGCGAAGGAACGCTAAAATTTTAGCTCTGCATCTCTGCACCTCAGTGTTAAACGAATGAGTAAGTATCAGGCGTCCATTGTGATTGTCAGTTGGAACGTGCGCGATTTGTTGCGCGATTGTTTGCGTTCCATTGCCCAGACGCGGGGCGATCTGGCCGTGGAAACCATTGTCGTAGACAGTGCCTCCACGGACGGCAGCCCGGACATGGTGGCAACAGAATTTCCGCAGGTGACGCTGATTGCCGCTACGGAGAACGTGGGCTTTCCACGCGGGAACAATATGGGGATTGCCAAAGCACACGGCCGTTATATACTACTGCTTAATCCAGACACCATACTCCATGAAAATGCCCTGGCGCACATGGTAACGTATCTGGAAAATCATCTGGATGTAGGCGTCGTGGGGGCACAATTACTGAATGACGATGGTTCGGTACAATCTTCCCGACGCCGCTTTCCGACTTTGACAACTGCATTTTTTGAAAGCACCTGGCTGCAAGCCCACGCGCCGCAGCGTATTCTGAACAGATATTACGCGCTGGACATAGCCGATGACCAGACAAGCGATGTGGATTGGGTGATGGGCGCCTGCCTGATGACCCGGCAAGAGATTGCCCAAAGCGTTGGCGGCCTGGATGAAGGGTACTTCATGTACTCAGAAGAACTGGACTGGTGCCGCCGGATCAAGATGGCCGGATGGCGCGTGGTCTATTTGCCCACCGCCCAGGTGACACATTACCAGGGCAAGAGCAGCGAACAGGTGGTAGCACAACGTCATATTTACTTTAACCGGGCCAAGTTACGCTACTTTCGGAAATATCACGGCCGTGTTCCCACCCTTCTTCTGCGCCTCTTCCTGCTGCTAAACTATCTGGCGCAACTATTATTGGAAGCAGGCAAAGGGGTGATGGGACACAAACGGCCGTTGCGTTGGCAGCGCGTTCAGGCGTATTGGTTAGTGTTACGGTCTGGCCTGCGTCCGGCCGGGTATTAAGTGTTAAAGTGTCGAGGTGTTTATGTACCAACGGTGGCCCGGTTGGAAACCGGCCACAGCCATTAGCTAAGGTGAAACCATGAAAACCCACAAAGTCACCATTGAATTATCAGACGTTGATTACAACCTGCTCAAAGAGATGGCGGACGCCTCCAGGTGGCCGTTGCAGGAAGTCATCATGCAGTGCATCCAGGCCGGCATGCCCCCCTCACTGGGCAAAGTGCCTGAAGCATTTCATCAAGATTTAATCGCCCTTAACAGCATGAATGACCGAGACTTAATGAAGGTGGCCGACGGCCGTTGGCCTGAACCGGCCAACCAGACCGAACTACATCGCAAAGCCGATTTTGCCTCGTTGCGGCGTACGTATGCCCTCTCCCTGCTGAAATGGCGGGGTCATCCCATCAACGCTGAGGATGTGATGTTGTAAGCGGGTGGCAGGTGGCAGGTAGCAAGTGGCAGGTGGTTACTTGCAACTTGCAACTTGCAACATGCAACCAGCTATGAAGATTGGGTTTGTCACAGGCGAGTACCCGCCCATGCAAGGCGGGGTGGGCGCATTTACACAGGAATTGGCTAAGGCTTTAGCCGAACAAGGGCATGAGATTCATATTATGACCCGACGGGGGGTCATACCACCCGGACTGACAGAGAAGAGCCGCAAGCCGGGCGAGCCATTCCAACTCCCATTTGCCCAACTGTATCCTTTTATCAACCGTTGGCGCTGGCCTTCTATGGCCAAAATTGCCGACTGGACAGTGCGCCATGAGTTTGATGTGGTCAACATTCAATACCAGCCGGCCGCCTACAATATGCGCAGCCCGGCCATCCACCTGCTGCCCTGGCGATTGAAGGAGGTCACGACAACCGTCGTCACCTTTCACGATTTGCGCGTGCCGTATTTGTTTCCCAAAGCGGGGAGGCTGCGGGACACGGCCGTCACCTTTATGGCGCGGCAGGCAACCGGCGTTATTGTCACCAATGCTGCCGACTATCAATCATTGACAGCCCGTGTGTGCCTCCCTATTGAGCAAATTCCCATTGGCAGCAACATTATTGCCAGAGAGGTGACACCCGCAGAAGTCACGGCCGCGCGCCGCCAATTGGGGCTGAATAACAATGATTGTTTGCTGGGCTACTTCGGCTTTTTGCATGAAAGCAAGGGGGCCGACACCTTGCTGCAAGCGTTGGCTAAACTACCGGATCATGTGCATGTGGTGTTTATTGGCGGGCGCACGGGCAGCAGCGATGAAGCTAATAACCAGCTTTTTTATGAACAATTAGACGCTTTTATCAAACAGCATAACCTGAGCAAGCGGGTTCACTGGACGGGTTTTGTCTCTGATTATGAAGCATCGGCTTACCTGACGGCCGTAGACCTGATGGTGCTGGCCTATCGAGATGGGGCGTCGCTGCGGCGGGGCACCTTGATGGCGGCACTGGCGCACGGCCGTGTCCTGCTGACCACGCTTCCCACTACACCCACCCCGGAACTGGTTCACGGCCAAAATGTGTGGCTCGCCCCCCCAGACAATCCAGCAGCGTTGGCCGCAGCCATTCAGCACCTTTTGGCTGATGCCGATTTACGCCAGCGATTGGGGCAAGAGGCAACGGCCGTGGCCAACCTCTTCACCTGGGACAAAATTGCCGCCCGCACCGCCGGATTTTTCCAACAACTCCGCTCATCCCATTGATGTGGCAGGCAGTTTGATTTTTGCGCATGTGGCCGAACATGCCGGTGGCGCAAATGGGCAAAATTTACGGGCAACTGATTAACGGAGCAACGATCACGGCCGTGCAATCGGCCGAACTATGGGGGAGCTAACTTCTGGCTTGCTGTTGACAAGAATTTCATTGGCGATACTATTCAATAAACATATTGAATACATGAATACAACAAAGATGGAACATCAGAATAAAGAAAACCTTTACCGCCTTTTTGCTCAGATCGCCCATGCGCTGGCCAACCCACACCGGCTGGAGCTGCTGGATTTGCTGACCCAGGCGCCGCGCACAGTCGAAGAACTGGCTCTGGAAGCCCATATGAGCGTGGCCAACACCTCGCAGCACTTACAACGGCTAAAACGGGCCCGGCTGGTCACGGCCGTGCGCGAAGGACAATACATTCGCTACCATCTCGCTGATCCGGCGATAGCACAGTTATGGTTACAACTCCGGGCGGTGGCCGACCAGCAGTTGGCGGAGGTTGGGCAGGCTTTGAACACCTATCGAAAGCGGCGGCATGAGTTTACCGGGATTACGGCCGTTGAACTTCTGGCCCGATTGCAAACCGGCGACGTTGTGCTGCTGGATGCACGGCCGACGGTTGAATACGATGCCGCTCATATACCGGGTGCTATTTCTCTACCCTGGAACGAAGTCGCGCAGCGACTATCAGAACTCCCTCTGGGCAAAACAATTGTCGCTTATTGTCGCGGGCCATATTGTGTTTATGCGGACGAGGCGCTGGCCCTGTTGGCCGGGGCCGGATGGCCTGTTGCCCGCCTGGAAGAAGGGGTGGTGGAGTGGCAGCAGGCAGGTTTTGCCCTGGCTGGATGAGGAAAACCATGAGCGAACAAACAATAGATGTACAGACATTACAAACGATGTTAGCTGCTGGCGAGCCGGTTACTGTTTTGGATGTGCGCCGCACCGCCGATTTTCAGGAGTGGGCCATTCCGGGCAGTGCCCATGCGGATGTGTATGATGACCTGAAAAGCAATAATCCGCAGGCATTGAAGGATGTGACCCTGGCGCCGGGCCGGCCGATTGTGACTGTTTGCCGGGAAGGGGTGGTTAGTCTGGAGGCGGCGCGGCAATTACGGCAACAGGGCTACGCTGCCCTCTCGTTAGCGGGGGGTATGAAGGCGTGGAGCCTGGCCTGGAACAGCGCGACCGTGCCCACGGCCAACCCGGATTGGCGCATCATCCAGGTTCGGCGCACGGGCAAAGGGTGCCTTTCTTACCTGATTGGCTCCGAAGGGCAGGCGGCCGTAGTGGATGCGGCGCTTGATCCGGCTGTTTATCTGGAACTGGCACGGCAGCAGGGGTGGCAGATTACTCATGTGCTGGATACCCACATTCACGCCGATCATCTCTCTCGCGGGCGATGGCTGGCAGAGGTCTGCGAGGCAACTTTTTATTTACCGGCGCAGCAGCGAGCGACTTATCCTTTTACGGCCGTACACGACCACGACATCCTCCCCATTGGCGCGGCCCGCATGGCCACCCTGCATACACCAGGGCACACGTTGGAAAGCGTCTGTTACTGTGTGAACGAAGAGGCACTGATAACGGGGGACACCTTGTTTCTGACGGCCGTTGGCCGCCCTGACCTGGAAGCGACAGCCGACGACGCCTACCACCGGGCGCATTTGCTTTATAGCTCCTTACAACAATTATTGACCCTGCCTCCGCAGACGCTCATTTTGCCCGGCCATACCGACCAGCCCGTTCCTTTTGATGGGCAGGCGATCTACGCTCCGCTGGCCCAGGTACAACGGGACACGGCCGTACTCGCCCTCTCTGAAAGCGATTTTGTCAACACCTTATTACAACGCCTACCAGAAACGCCACCCAACCATGGGCGCATTGTGGCATTCAACGAAGCGGGCGAATGGCCGGAAGGCAATGTCACCGATTTAGAAGCTGGCGCTAATCGCTGTGCTGTTGGCTAAATGAATAAACAGACTATCACACTGGGGCTGCGCGAAAATTGGCGGCAGTTTGCACTTTTGGTCATCGTCAATGCCTTTGTAGGGGCGATGATTGGGCTGGAGCGCACCATCCTGCCGCTGGTTGCCGAAGCAGATTTTGGCCTGATCTCCAAAACGGCCGCTCTCTCCTTTCTCATCAGCTTTGGTCTGGTGAAGGCGCTGGCCAATTTGTTTGCGGGGCGGTTGGGGGACAGGTACGGCCGTAAACCCATTCTCATCCTCGGTTGGCTGGTCGGCTTGCCTGTACCTCTGATTATCATCCTGGCCCCCAGTTGGGGTTGGATCATATTTGCCAACGTCTTGTTAGGCATCAACCAGGGGCTCTGCTGGTCAACCACCGTCATTATGAAAATCGATCTGGTGGGACCAAAGCAGCGTGGCCTGGCGATGGGGCTAAACGAATTTGCCGGGTATCTGGCCGTTTCCCTGTCCGCCTTAGTCACCGGGTATCTGGCCGCTACCTACGGGTTACGGCCGTTGCCCTTTGCCCCTGGCCTCATTTTTGCTGGAATGGGTCTGATTTTGTCCCTGTTTTTTGTCCGCGAAACCCGTCAACACACTGGCCTGGAAGCTGCCCAACGTGCGCAGCAAGATGCACCATCGGCCACCTCAGCCCAACTCGATTTTCGGCAAGTTTTCCTGCGCGTAAGCTGGCAAGACAAGAGCTTATTTGCGGTCAGCCAGGCAGGCATGGTGAATAATCTCAATGATGGTATGGTCTGGGGTTTGGTGCCCTTGCTGCTGGTAGGGCTGGGCCTGCCGGTCAAACAGGTAGCCCTCATTGCTGCTACCTATCCGGCCGTATGGGGGATAGGGCAGTTATTTACCGGCGCGTTGAGTGATCACTGGGGGCGAAAATGGCTGATTGTTTTGGGTATGTGGTTACAGGCTGTCGGGATTGGGCTGTTCGTCGCGGGGGAGGTGATGCCAACATTCATGGCAGCCGCGGGATTGTTAGGATTGGGCACAGCGATGGTATATCCCACCTTGCTGGCGGCCGTATCCGATGTGGCGCATCCTGCCTGGCGGGGTACGGCTGTGGGCGTTTACCGTTTATGGCGGGACATGGGCTTTGCTTTGGGCGGTATTCTGGCTGGTTTATTGGCCGATTTGTTCAATATGGAAGTTGCCATCAGCGCCATTGCCGCCCTCACTTTCTTATCTGGTCTGCTGGTAGCGGGGGTGATGCAAGAGACATTGCCGGGACGCCAGAAAATGAGGGAACGATGGGCAAACGGATGATGGACGACGAAACGTATCAACGATTTGCGGAGCGGTATGAGGCGGGGCAGGTGCCCTGGGATCAGTCTGAGCCACCGCCAGAAGTGGTGGCGCTGACGGCCGTATTACCCCCCGGTCGGGCATTAGATTTAGGCTGCGGTTACGGCCGTACTACCATTTATCTGGCACAACATGGCTGGCAGGCCGACGGAATAGATTTTATACCACAGGCGATTGCCGAAGCGCGTTTGCGGGCAGAGGCCGCAGGAGTGGCCGAGCAGGTTCATTTTCAGGCAGCGTCGGTCACAGAGTTAGGATTTTTGCACGGCCGTTACCAACTGGCGATAGATGTCGGCTGCTTGCACGCCCTGACCGAACCACAACGATTGGCTTACCGAAATGAATTGGCCCGCTTGCTGGAAACGGGCGCGACCTATCTATTATTTGCCCGGTTGGGTACACGAGAAGGGGAAGAAGGGCCACGAGGGATGGAGGAAACGGCCGTACACACCCTCTTTGCGGCCGATTTTGTGCTGGAAAAAAGTGAAATTGGCATGACCCATGTGGAAAACAAAAGCTGGCAGTCCGGCTGGTTCTGGTTTCACCGATTGGAACAATAAAACGGCCGATGCTCACATATTTCAGTAAACATCGGCCGTTCCTGATCTGCCTGGCTATTCGTTTACCGCAAACCATCACCTTCTAATTCGGCGGAGGGGACTCAAGCACAATAGAAACCGTATAGACAGGTCGGGAAGCAGGAGCGATCTGAGGTGTAGTTGGCGGTTCAAACATGACGTTGCGCACGGCTACATCGCAGCCACAGTTCCGCATATATTTCGCGGCTTCCCGCAAAGCAGCATGCAGGGAATTGCCCCGGAATTGAACAATTTCCCAGGTGTCTGGTGTGTCAACGCCCGGGTCATTTGGCCGATCCATAAAAATGGTCAGGCGATGCCCGCCGGTCGTGAGACGTTCGTAGGTAAAGTGGCTGACCAGATTTTGGCAGTTGCACCTCTGCATGGTTTGTGCGGCCGCGCCCAATAAAGTGGTCAACCATGGACCTTCAAAGGTAAACGAAGCAGGCACCGGAACCGTCTTGTGCCGGTCAGTGGCTTTGCCCGATCCTGCGGCACCAACCGAATTGGTCAAAAACAGGGCCACAAGCAGACACAGGCCAACCCATTGCCAGACCTTCAATTTTTTGTCATTGGTAAACATTTTTAATCTCCTTATAAACTGTGGACACACCCGGCTACCATAACCGCTGTGTCCGATACACAATGTTTGATAGTTGAAACAGCGGCTCATTTCTCATCCGAGAGCGGCGAGCCGATAGCCAGATAGACGATATGCTGGGGGGCTACCGAATCAGAGGCAAAGTAAATCCGTTCGTAAGCCACGTTCATTACATACTCCTGGCACTGGCAGCCATCCACATATTCAGCAGCCTCTGTCAGCGCCTTCGGTAGTGAGGCGTTTTGAAAGCGGATGAGTTCCCAATGGTTCGGAGTAATTGAGCCGGGGTAGCTGTCACCGAAGTAGATAGACAGGTGATACCAGGGATCGGTCAGTCCCTCAAACTGCTTAAATTCGAAGTAGCTGACCATGCCTTCACAAAGACACGCCTGGATGGTACGAGCGGCCGTATCGAGCACTTTGGGCAGGTACGGGCCTTCAAAGGTGTAGACGGCCGGTACGAACTGGTCATCAGTCTGGTTATAGGCACTCTGGTTGAGGGCACTCTCATGGGGAGCCGCGCTGGCGACGCCTGCCAGAAACAGGACAGCCAACAAACAGAACCAGGGCACGACGTATCGTTTGAGCTTCTTCGTGTGCGAGAACATGATTTTCTCCTTAGGCATAAAGTTGCCATACAAAATTAATGGGTTTTACAGAAATAAAATGTGCCTATGGCGGATAAAGCGCCGGTTGGGATCGAAACATCGTTACCTCCTTTTCAACAGTAACCTGGGGGTGCTGTGCGTAGGACGAAGAAGGGTATGTCAGTTCTGGGATGAAGGTTGCCTGTTGGCTATAAACACAAAATGAGTGATGAAAAACCGTCAATGTAAATCTTAATGGCTATCGTTGAATCAGCGTTGAAATACAGGCGTCACTTTAGGACACGGCCGTCCACCAGCATCTACGGCCGTGTCTTTTCACCATCTGTTGCCCAAATTCCGTTCTTGAAAGGCAACCTGTTTTCGCTATACTTCTGGCAGTCAGCAACTCACCATCCATTACAAGATGCCCACATTTCGCGTTCGCAGCCGAACAAGTCGGTAAACATGCTGGAGATCAGGTTGTCAGGTCGGTTTGAAGTGAAACTGGACGGCCGACCCGTCCCTCTCCCCTCACGCCCCGCCCAATCCTTGTTCGCCTACCTGGCGCTTAGCCCTGGCACCGCCCACCGCCGCGAAAAGCTGGCCGGGCTGCTCTGGCCGGAAAGCAGCGACGACAACGCCCGCCGTAACCTGCGCCAATCCCTCTGGCACATCCGCAAAACATTGGGCGACGCCGCCCCCCACTACCTGCACAGCGATGATATGACCGTTGCGTTTGCGGCGGCCGTCAACTTCTGGCTGGATGTGGCCTTGCTGGAAAAACCGATTGGCGCGGAGGCCACGCCAGAGGAACTCATGGCGATTGTGTCTGTGTATGGCGGCGAACTGCTGCCCGGTTTCTATGATGATTGGGTGGTGTGGCAGCGGGAACGGCAGCAAAGCCTCTTTGAGCGCAAAATGGAGCAACTGCTAGATAGGCTGACGGCCGTGCATCGTTGGGATGATCTGCTGGAATGGGGCGAACGCTGGCTGGCCTTTGGGCAGTCACCGGAAGTAGCTTACCGTGCCTTGATGGTGGCTCATGCTGGCCGGGGCGACCTGGTGCGGATGGCGGCCGTTTACCGCCGTTGCGTGGACGCGCTGGAAAAAGAGCTAGGCGTCGAGCCATCACCACAAACCAGAGCCTTATTCGAGCAACTTTTACACAGTCAGGAGGGAGATGTGCTGGCCGCCACCCTCTTTCCGCTGTCTCGCCAACTTGCCGAAGAAGCAGGGCATGATGGCCAGAGCATAGTTCCTCAGGTACAACAGACGCAGCCAGATTGGGAACCACCTGATTCACCAACGGCCGACCTCGACGCCCCGCCCCTTCTCTCCTCTGCTCCTCCGCTCCTCCGCTCCTCTGCCCCTCCGCTCTCCCGCTCCTCTGCACCCCTCCACAACCTCCCCCCACAGGCCACCAGCTTTATTGGTAGAGAGGCAGAGGTCACGGCCGTATGCCATCAACTGGCCCAACCCACCACCCGCCTGCTGACACTGACGGGAACGGGTGGCACGGGCAAGACGCGGCTCTGTTTGCAGGTAGCGGCCGCCGCACTGCCCGATTTTGCCGATGGTGTCTGGTTTGTCCCCCTGGCGGCCATTACCGACCCGACCCTGGTGGCCGCTACCATCGCCCGGCAGTTAGGTTTGCAGGAATCGCCCGGAATGCCGCCCTGGCCGGACGTGCTGGCCGCTTATTTGCGCGAAAAAGAGTTGCTCCTGGTGTTGGATAACTTTGAGCGAATCGTGACGGCCGCGCCGCAACTGGCGGAATGGCTAACGGCCGCGCCCCGGCTCAAAATCCTCATCACCAGCCGCGTCTCGCTCCACCTGTCCATTGCCCAAAGCTACGAGGTGCTACCTCTGCTTCGACCAGACCCGCAACAGTTGCCACCTCTGGCGCAATTGCAGCAGGTAGAGTCCGTGCAGCTCTTCGTCGAGCGGGCGCGAGAGACGAAACCGGCGTTTGCCCTCGCCCTAGAAAACGCGCCGGATGTGGCCGAGATTTGCACCCGGCTGGATGGGCTACCCCTGGCGCTGGAACTGGCCGCCGCCCGCATCCGGCTGATGTCGCCCCGGCAAATGCGCACACGGCTGAACAGGCGGCTGCAATGGCTGACCGGCGGGGCCAGAGATGCCCCGGCGCGGCAGCAAACCTTACGCGCTACCCTGGATTGGAGCCATGACCTGCTGCCCGCAGCCGAACAAACCCTGTTCCGGCGGCTGGCGGTCTTTGTGAGCGGCTGCACCCTGGAAGCAACTGAAGCCATAGCCAATGCCGACGGCAACCTGGACATCCTGAATGGGCTGGAAAGCCTGCTTGACCACCACCTGCTGCAACAACACGAAGTGGATAGCGAACCGCGCTTCACCATGCTGGAAACGATCCGCGAATATGCTCTGGAAAAGTTGGCCGAGAGCGGCGAACAGGAAAGGCTATGGCAACAGCACACTGCCTATTTTGTCGCCCTGGCGGAGAGGGCCGAACCCGAACTGCGTCGCGCTAACCAACTCCTCTGGCTCGACCGCCTGGAGAGCGAAAATGACAATCTACAGGCTGCTTTAACCTGGTCTTGCGAACACGACCCTCAGGAAGCATTGCGGCTGGTCGGCGCCCTGGCCTGGTTCTGGTACATGCGTGGTTATTGGCAAGGAGTGACGGATTGGCAGGTAAAAATTTTAGCGCTTCCCCAGAATCAAACCCCTTCACTGGCCCGTCTTAAAGCTCTGACCTTCATGGTGAGAAACTCCTGGGGAGGAGGGGATCGCCACATGGCGACCACTTATCAGCCCGAATCCCTGTCGCTGGCCCGGAGGCTGGCTGATAAAGAGTTATTGGTTTACGCGCTGTGTGATGGCGGATCAATAGAGGCGGCCCTGGGCAATCAAACCACCGCCCAAAGCCTTCTGGATGAGGCGCTCCGCTTGAGCCAGCAAACAAAGGATATATGGCTTTACGGCTACGCTTCACACTACCAGGGTCTATATTTGGCTGCGTATCGCCAAGATTATGTTGCGGCTCGCATTCATCATGAAACGGCCGTTGAAATCTTTGAGGAGATACGGGACGACTTTTTTTTAGCGGATAGCCTTTACCGGTTGTCCATGGCTGTCTCATGCCAGGGGCACCATTCTCTGGCTCTTTCATTGGGCGAAGCGTCCTTAAAGTACTTCCAAAAGTTTAGCAACAACCTTAAAATCGCCATTCTGACGAACCACTTAGGCGATGTTGCCTACAATCAAGGTGACATGAATCAGGCGAGAAAGTATGTTGAAGAAGGATTGCGCCAGTTCAGCCAGCTTGGCGTCCGGTGGGGAATAGCCCAGTCGTTCATGCTTCTGGGTGAGGTCGCGTTGGTCAATGGAGAGTATGAGCAGGCAAAAAAGTTCTTTGCAGACAGTCTGACAATTTGGAGGGAGCGAAAAGTCAAGTATGCATCCGCCCGCCTCCTGGCGCTATTGGGGCAGGCCTGTCTGCAACCAGGAGAAATCGAGCAGGCCATGGCTTGCTTCCAGGAGAGCTTGTGTCTGGCGCAGGAGGTAAATGTCAAGAAGCTTATTTGTAGAGGAGTTGAAGGGATGGCTGGTGTGTGGGCGGCCAGGGGAGAGACGCTACGGGCGGCTACGTTGTTGGGGGCAACGGCCGTCTATTATTCAACTGCCCAGAATATCCGCGCTCCGGCATTCCAGGTAGGATATGAAAAAGTGATGGCGACGATTCGCGCCCAACTCGACGAGGATACATTCACCCAAACCTGGGCCGCCGGGCAGGCTATGTCGCTAGAAGAAGTGGTAGCTCTGGCGCTGTGGCGTGAGTAGTCAGGCTATGGCAAATTCGGTGGGGGGACATATTTCCAGGAGGGGAAAGCCCGCATAATATCCTCTTCAAACGGTTCTGCTTTCGTAAAATTGAATAATTGGCCGATAAGTCGCTGTTATCGGGCATCAAACGATTAACGGCCGTAAAGCAACGGCAAAACTGCGATGATGAGCGTCTAACGGGCAAGAACATTATTTGCACGTGATATTTCAACCTGTTTAGGGAAAATGTGGGATAATGAACCTGGTTAAGTGATCATTGATGATTTGCCAATAACATTTGTAAGGCAATTTGCCAAATCGAGTTACATGAGTTTTGGGAGTTTTGCATGAGCCGAGACGATTATGACATCCCAGAAGTATTTCGCCGGGCCATGGAAGAAGCGGGCTGGGATACCAATCGCAAAGATGACGATGAAGGCGGCGGCCGCCCACCTCTACCTTCGCGCCCAAACCATAACGGCCGTCCTAATCGGCTGATCCTGATAGCTGGCCTCATTACCATCCTGGCACTCTTTTTTAGCTGGCTCGTTTCCATTTATACTGAATGGTTATGGTTTGAATCGGTAGATTACGGCAATGTATGGACAACTCAATGGCTGGCGCGTATCAGTGTCTTTGGCCTCTTTTTTCTGTTTGCCTTTTTCATTTTGTTGTTAAATTGGCACATTGCCCGCCGTCGAGCTATTCGCCACACCCCCCCATTTAATCCTAAACTGCTGCAAATTCCCGGTGTTCAATGGCTGATAATGGGTATAGCTCTGCTGGTAGCGATTGGGTTTGCCAGTTCTGTGGCGGCGCGTTGGGGGGAATTGTTACGCTATATTTATCGAATGCCCTATAACATGGCGGATCCGGTTTTTAACAAAGACATCAGTTATTACTTGTTAGAACTCCCCGTTTACACATTGATACAGCAGTGGCTTGTTTCCCTTCTGGTAATAATGCTGATGGGTGTTGTGGTTATTTATGCAGCCAATCATATTCCAGAGATTCAACGGGGGAACTGGCGGCCGCATGAATCGGCCGTCTTGCGGTCACACGTGGCTTTATTGTCTACGCTCATTTTAGCTTTGTGGACGGTAGGATATGTATTCGACGTGTATGAACTGCTCTATTCTTCACGCGGGGTGGTGTTTGGCGCCAGTTATACCGATATGAACGTGGAAATTTATGGCATCTATGCCCAGGCTCTTTTTATGGGGATGGCCGCTTTGGCAATGCTGCTGAATGTATTTCGGTTTGATTTACGGCCGTTGCTCATCACTGCCGGATTGTGGCTGGCAGCGACCCTCGTCATTGGGGGCATACTACCCGGTTTTGTGCAGCGGTATTCCGTTGAGCCAAATGAACTCGATAGAGAAGCACCCTATATTGCGAACAATATCACCTATACCCGTTTGGGATTTGGATTGGATAAGGTGGTAACGCAGCCATATGACCTTGGTAATTCACTGACCTCACAAGACCTGCCCCGCAACGCCGAAATCCTGAAAAACATCCGCCTGTGGGATTACCGCCCTCTACACGATACGTATAAACAGCTGCAGGAATTGCGCACGTATTACCAGATTGGTGATATTGATATTGATCGTTATGAAGTTGCTGGTGAATCACGCCAGGTAATGCTGGCCGCACGGGAGCTTAACAAGGAAGGGTTGGAAACAAAAACCTGGCTCAATCTCAATCTGGTATTCACCCACGGTTTTGGGGTGGTGATGAATCCGGTCAATCAATTTACGGCCGAAGGGCAGCCTGAATTTTTCATAAAAGACCTGCCGCCCCAAAGCAGTGTGCCGGAAATTCAGGTGAACCGCCCGGAGATATATTTTGGCGAATTGACAACCGATTCGGTGTTCGTCAACAGCCGTCAGGAAGAGTTTAACTTTCCGCAGGGCAATCAAAACGCTTATACCCGCTATTCCGGGCAAGGCGGCATACTTCTGGATAGCTTCTTCAAACGGCTGGCTTTTGCCATTCGCCTGAGGGATTTTAATATCTTGTTGAGTGATGATATTGATGACGACACCCAACTGCTGCTGCATCGTCAAATTCAAGAGCGTATCCACCAGGTGGCCCCTTTTTTGTTGCTAGATCAAGACCCGTATCTGGTGGTTACGGATGACGGCCGTCTGGTGTGGATACAAGATGCTTATACCATCAGCAACCGCTTTCCCTATTCTGAGCCAGCTCCCTTACAGATTGGTAATCAACGGCTCATGATCAATTACATTCGCAATGCCGCTAAAGTTGTTGTAGACGCTTACGAAGGTTCCATCTCTTTCTACATTACCGATCCAGATGATCCTATTATTCAGGCATATGCCAGTGCATTTCCTGGAGTGTTCAAATCTTTAGGCGAAATGCCAGAAGATTTGCGTAACCATTTGCGCTTTCCGGTGGATATGTTTGCCTTGCAAACGGCCCAATATCTACGTTATCACATGACAGATACGCGCGTTTTTTATAATCAAGAAGATGTGTGGCAGAATCCCCAAGAACTGTACACTGTAGATGGCAGTGCCAACAGCGGCCCGATAGAGATGGAACCCTATTACGTCAGTATGCCCTTGCCTGGGGAATCGGAAACAGAGTATTTGCTCATCCAACCCTTCACCCCGGCAGGCAAAGATAACATGATCGCCTGGATGGCGGTGCGCAATGATGTGCCTCATTACGGCGAATTGGTTGTGTATGAACTGCCCAAGCAAGAGTTGATCTTTGGGCCGCTGCAAATTGAAGGGCGTATTGACCAGGAGCCAACTATTTCCGAACAGTTTTCTTTATGGAATCAGAGCGGTTCGCGGGTTATCCGGGGGAATTTGCTCGTCATTCCGATGAACGGCCGTTTTCTTTATGTGGAACCAATTTACTTGCTCAGTGAATCAAACGCCTTGCCTGAACTCAAGCGAGTTATTGTGGCTACCGACACCCAGATTGCGATGGATGCGACGCTGGCCGGTGCATTGGCATTGCTGCTGCAAAGCACCCCGGAGGATGTAGCAGCTGCCATTGGCGAGCAAATTCAACCCCCGGCCGAACCGGCCACAGGTGAAGGAGAAATTGGTGCGGCTGTACCCGCCAACACAGCCATCGCGGCCCTGATCGCTTCCGCTAATGCCCACTTTGAAGCGGCCGAAGCGGCCCAACGAAGTGGCGATTGGGCCACCTACGGGGCCGAATTGGAAGCCTTACAACAAGACCTGGCTGAACTCATGGCATTAGTAAGGGAAGAATAAAAGCAATCACCAAAGATATTGACAGGGGACACGCATGGAGTATCAGGATTTTCAACACATTCTCTTTGAAAAGCGACCAAATCATATTCTGTGGTTAACGCTGAATCGGCCAGACTCTCTCAATGCTGCCAACACCCGCTTGCACACAGAACTGGTAGAAGTGTGGCAAACCATTGACCGTGACCCAGATGTGCATGTGGCTGTTGTCACCGGGGCCGGCCGTGCCTTTTCGGCCGGTGGTGATTTGCAAATGGTTGCCGACGCCTATGGCCATTATGACGAAATTGTGCGAATTCTGGATGAGGCACGGGCATTGGTTTACAACATGCTCCATTGCAGTAAACCAGTAATCTCGGCCATCAACGGGCCGGCCGTAGGTGCGGGCCTGGTGGTGGCGCTGCTGGCGGATATCAGCATTGCTGCCGAAAATGCACGGCTGGCTGATGGCCATGTGCGTATGGGCGTGGCCGCAGGCGACCATGCAGCCATTATCTGGCCTCTGTTATGCGGTATGGCAAAGGCGAAGTATTACCTGTTGACGAGTGATTTTATAGACGGCCGTACTGCCGCCGCTATAGGTCTGGTTAGCCTGACCGTGCCGGATGATCAGCTGTTGGCAAAGGCTATGGAGGTAGCTACCAATCTGGCAACCGGGCCGCGCCACGCCATCCGCTTTACCAAACGCGCCCTGAACCAATGGTTGCTTAACGCCGGCCCTATTTTTGACCATTCGCTGGCATTGGAGATGTTGAACTTCTTTGGCGAAGATATGATGGCGGGTGTGGACGGTTTGCGGCAACGGCAGCGGCCGATTTACCCATCCAGTATAACCCGTGATGCGTGATGCCTAAAGGTCACAGCCCGCGCATCACGTATCACTCCGTAATCAGGAAGAAACAACTGTAATACTCTTCTCCGGCCGTCAAATCCCAGACGCCAGTGAAAGGGATGACCTCGCCGTCACTAATGGATTTGACGACAACATCATACGTGCCAGGCGGCACTTCATAGGTGCCAATCGGCCCCAGTTCCGGGCAAAATTCGGGGCCGCTGCCAAAATAATCCTGACATTCGGCGCACGGTTCCAATGTTTCAAAGCGTGCTTCTGGCCCGCTGAAGACCAGGCTCAGTTCTTCGCGGGAGTCATTTTGAATGACGACTACGGCCGGGCCTGAACCACTGCCTTTACCGGAGGAAGTTGGTGGGGCAATCTCGCCGGCCCCGGCCGCTCTGGCTTCAGCTACGGCCGCTTTGGCCATCTGCGCTTCCACAACCGCATAATCGGGATGGTTGGGATAGGCGGTGACAAAACGCTGGTAAACATCCATCGCGTTCGTGTATTCCCCAGCGGCCGTATACACCTGCCCACACGCCTGGTAATAGAGCGGTAAATTGGTGTCCTGGTCAGGAATCCAGCTACGCTTGAGATAGCTGTCCAGACGGTCGCAGGTGGTGAGGCTGGCAACCTGGGCGGGCGCGGCCGTAAACACCGTTTTGGCCTGGTTCTCAATGGTCGGCAGCAGTGGGCTGGTGTTGTAATCCTTCATCAGATCATCATAGCCCATCAGTGCCCCGGCTACATCGCCGCTGTTCTGGCTGGCAACCAGCTCTTCAAAGCGGGTGCAGGTGGCAATGTGGGCGAGGGCTGGCGTTTTGATGTCATCCTCGGTGGCAAAGGGGCTGTCGGCCACCTCCCGGAAAATGGGCACGGCCGTGACACAATCCCCCGCCGTCAAGGCGGCTACCGCCTCATCAAACTGGCTGTTGGCCTGGCTAATCATTACCATCAACACGCCACAACTGACGACAATGCAGGCCATCATCAGCCCACAGCCAATGAGCAACGGCCGTCGGTTACTCTTTTTGGTGGCCGGTGCGGTGGGTTGTTCCATATTGTCCATCTGTTTGTTTACCTCCTGAGTGAAAATAATCTGCCGCTAAATCGAATAATGGAGATTATATCAGGGAGAACGGGCGGGTCGGTCCTGTTTCCAGCCATAACTGTCCTGAGAAGCCACAAAATCAGGAGTTAGGCAACCCTGCCAGACGCAAACCATCTTCCAGGATAGCCTGCACCCGCTCCTCGTGTGTCGTTTCGCAGTAGACGCGGATGATGGGTTCAGTGCCGCTAAACCGCACCAACAGCCAGCCACCGTCTTCCATAATAAACTGATGCCCGTCAATGGTGACAATATCGGTCACTTTCAGGCCGCCAATGGTAGACGGCCGTGCCCCATCCACATTCCGCCAAATTTCCGCCCGCCGCACCTGGTCAAACGTTGAATCCACCCGGTTATAAAAGTGGGGGCCAACCAGTTCAAACAAGGCTGCCAGCAGTTCCGACGGTTTTTTACCCGTCAGCCGCATCATATCCAGCATATACAGCCCGGCCAGAATGCCATCCCGCTCCGGCACATGCCCCCGGAAGGCGTAGCCGCCGCTCTCCTCACCGCCAATCAGCCCATCCACCTCCACCATCTTGGGCGCGATGTATTTGAAGCCCACGCCCGTTTCATACACCGGCACGCCGTAAATCTGGCCCAGTTTGTTTAGCATCTTGGTGGTGGAAATCGTTTTGACGATGGGCCCCCGTTCCCCGCGCACTTCCAACAGGTAATAACCCATCAGCCCATACACGCGCAATTGATCCATAAACTGGCCGTTTTCATCGCCAAACCCCACCCGGTCGGCGTCGCCATCGTTGATGATGACCACATCCGCGCCCACCTGCCCGGCCATGCTCAGGCCGTGATCCACGTTCGGCGGAATGGGTTCGGGGCGGGTCATATGCGGGTAGATGGGGTTGCGTTCGTTGTGGACTTCGGTGAGGTGAGTACGGCCGTTGGCCAGCAGCCGCGGAAACCAGCCCGCCCCATTGCCCCACATGCAATCTACCAACACGTTGAACCCGGCATTTTTGATGGCCTCAATATCCACCAGTCGGTGCAGTTGGGCAATGTAGGCGGGGGCGGGATCGAAGATGTGGACACGGCCGTCGCTGAGCGCATCGTCCAACTTCATCCGTTTCACCCCATCCAGGCCGGGAATGGCCGCCTCAATCCGCTTCAAATCCTGCGGTGGAATCGCCCCGCCGCGTGGGTCGCGCACCTTAAAGCCACAATCCCAGGGTGGATTGTGGCTGGCGGTAATGTTGATCGCCCCGCCTGCCTGTTTGTCCACCACCGCATAGGAAATCGTGGGCGTAGGCGTGGCTTCGTCTGTCAGCCAGACGTGAATGTCATTGGCCGCCAGCACTTCCGCCGCCGCCGCTGCAAAAAACTCCGCCTGAAACCGCTTATCATGCCCAATCACAATCCCTTTTTCCGCCAACCCTTGCGCTTGAATAAAGTTAGCAAACCCCTGCGCACAGCGGCGCACATTGTCAAACGTATAATCCTCCGCAATCCGCCCCCGCCAGCCGTCCGTGCCAAATTTGATGTCGCTCATGTTGAATTCCTCGCTCGTTATCTGTGAACCATAATCCGTGAACCAATTACCGCCTTACATCCCTGTTCGACCCGCTTCCAGCAGTGCCAGATCCGCTTTCACCATCATGCGTACCAATTCGGGGAAAGAGACGGCCGGTTCCCAGCCCAACTTTTGCCCTGCTTTGGTCGGGTCGCCCACCAACAGGTCAACCTCGGCCGGCCGCATGAAGCGCACGTCCTGTGCCACATACTGCCGCCAATCCAGGTCTACACAGCCAAACGCCAGATCGAGAAACTCTTCGACGGAATGGGTTTCACCGGTGGCGACCACATAATCGTCGGGCGCATCCTGCTGCAACATCAGCCACATCGCTTTCACGTAATCCCCGGCAAATCCCCAATCCCGCCGCGCGTCCAGGTTGCCCAGACGCAGTTCATTTGCCAGCCCCAATTTGATCTGGGCTACATGGTAGGTGATTTTGCGGGTTACAAATTCCAGGCCCCGTCGCGGCGATTCGTGGTTGAACAAAATGCCAGACGAAGCGTGCATATCATAACTTTCGCGGTAGTTGACGGTGATCCAGTGGCCGTATACCTTGGCCACTCCATACGGGCTGCGGGGGTAAAAGGGGGTGCTTTCTCGCTGCGGCGTTTCTACCACTTTGCCAAACATCTCGCTGGAACTGGCCTGGTAAAAGCGAATTTTGGGGTT
Organism: uncultured Ardenticatenaceae bacterium; assembly: GCA_964581605.1. GTDB lineage: Bacteria > Chloroflexota > Anaerolineae > Promineifilales > Promineifilaceae > CAADGU01. The sequence goes on along the minus strand of CAZOPF010000009.1, from coordinate 69,893 downwards.
GACAAAACGAATGGCGTCCAACATGCGCGTCACGCCCAGGGCGGTCACGTCGCCGGTAAAAACGGGCTGGTTCCATGAGGTCTGCACAAAGGACTGCGCCGCCAGATTGTAAACCTCTTCCGGTTTGTGTTCTTCCAGAATGTGAATGAGCGAAACTTCGTCGCCCAGGTCGCCGGGCACGAGGGTGATTTTGTCCTGGATATGTTCCAGGCGATGAAAGTTAATGGTGCTGGTGCGGCGTACCATGCCCACCACGTGGTATCCCTTTTTCAGCAAAAACTCGGCCAGATAAGAGCCATCTTGGCCGGTGATGCCGGTAATTAAAGCAGTTGGCATTTGATTGTTCCTTTCCTAATACAAAATGTTATGTGTGGCGAGATTATAACGTAGGGAGGAGGTAATCGGTAATCGGGTGTCGGTAATCAGGTTGCCGACACCCGATTACTACGCAAGAGAGCATAAATAATGTGCGATTTCTGGCGGCGCACGGCCGTTGGCAGCCATCGTTCCAGCCGTGCAAAATAACCCAATCCCCACATCACCAGCGCTTCAAATGCGCCGCTCTGGGCCTGCGCCCGCTGTTCGGCGCTGCGGCTGACGCCAGTGGGAAATGGAGGCATGTCTATGTAGCCCAGCCGGGGAGTGGAGGAGCGGGGGGGCGGAGAGGCAGAGGGGCTTTCTCCCCTGCTCCTCTGCCCCTCTACTATTTGCTTCAGGTCGTTCAGAAAAAGGGTAGCCAGGCCGCTGTGGGCGGCGTGGTCAGGGTTGGCGGCGTTGGGGCAGAAGAGGGCTACGGCCGTGGCCAGTTCCCGCTGTCTTTGTACATAAACCGGGCGTTCGGCGGCCGGTAGGCGTTGCAGCACCTCGTTGGAAATGGCCAGGCCAAACGGGCCGGCCAGTTCAGCCATTTCGGCCATATTTTGCACCAGAATTAGCTCCGGTTGCCCGGCCGTCAGCCACCCCATTTGCCGTGCCTCACCCAGTGCCTCCTGGAACTTCTGCAAAAAAGCGGGGCGATCATCGGCGACAACGGCCGTAGCCCCTAACTCTTCCGCCAGCAGCAGATAATCCAGGCTGGAACCGTACTTTTCCGGCAGCCCGGCGACGAGCAACCGTTTGATGGGCGGTAGGGTCGGCAGCCACGGCCGTAATACCAGCCGTTTGGCAAAGTATTCATACGCCGTGCCCACCCCTTCCCCTTCAGCCAGCGCCAGGGTATATAACGATTTGATAGATGTCCGGGGCAGCAACTTTGCACCTTCTGAACCTTCCCTATTCTGCTATAGGTTCCAGTTCAATCGTTTCTTCGGCGGCTGCTTTTACCTGGTCATGCGAAAGAGCGGCCTTGAGTTTTTCTTCATCTTCGCTGGACAGGGATGTTTGGAAGATGGTGCCCCCAAACTTTCGCATCTGTTCCACCGCTTTATCTGGCGTTACCTGGGCAATCAGCATGAACAGCGCCGAACCGCCGGGGTCGAGGGAATTGCCCACTTCCTTGATGAACTTGTTGTCAATGCCCAGATCGGCCGTTTTGCCCAAGACTGCGCCCATCAACGCCCCAATGACGCCCCAGAACAGCGGACTGAGGAAAAGCAAACCAATCAACAAGCCCCAAAACCCGCCCCATACGGCCGAAGCCCCGGTGTATTGATTCTCCAATGTCTGTTTGACCGTCACTTTGCCTTTGGCGTCTTTAACCGCCAGAGCAGCATCTTCCAGCTTCAAGATTTGCATCTTTTGCATATCGGCCAGGGCAGCAAATGCCTGTCGCCCGGTTTCTTCATCGTTGTATGAAATTACAATTAAATCACTCATGTTCTGTCTCCTTTGTCGCCAATTGTAGGACGATTTGCCCCATTGTTCTACTCGCCAATAACCAGGTTAAGCGCCTGGCGTATCTGGGCGGCCAACACGGCCGTGCCCACCGCCGTCAGATGCACCGGGCTGTCTGTAAATTCATCAGGCGGCGCCGCATCCCACAGGTCGAGGTACGGCCGCCCTGCCATCTCCTGTGCCAGCAAATCCCGATACTGGTCATACGCCCAACGGGGATACCACAGGTTGTACCGCCGGTCACTGTTTTCGCCATTGCTGATAAAAATTGGTTCGTTGATGACTAGCACGGGCACATCTCCCGCCCGTACCAGCCCCGCCCGCAACACATCAAAGGCCAGATCGTCAGCCTTCAGGCTTGTTTCTGCCGCAAAACTTTGCCAGCTTACATCGGCCTCAAAATCAGACTGGCGCAAGGGGATGTCGGCGGGGATGGCCTGATCAATGCCTGTAGCCGCCCAGGCCACACCCACCTGCTGCAAACGCAGCCAATCGGCCAGTGCCCGCCGCTGCCCAACGAGGGTGGATTGCCAGAAATTCGGCTCCACGAAACGCGGGTCGTTAACGTCCAGATTCAGGCTATACGTTTCAATGAGCGGCCGCAGCCGGGCCGGGTTGTGCTGCAAAATGGGGTGGTCTAGCTGCCTGGCCGGGGCGAAAGATTCCAACGTTACCGGCCAGATGATGAGGTCGGGATCATAGTTCATGGCCTCATCCAGGAGCAGCAAATCTTTGCTGAGGGACATGATGGGGTAGCCCAGGTTGTAAAAAGCGACGTGCTGGCCGACGGCCGTTTCCAGCCCCATCGCGTTCAACTGCCCGGTCAGCGTCTCATCATTTTCCAAAAACCAGCCCCACATACCGGAATCACCCAGCACAATGACGCGGAATTCATCGGTCGTTTTGGGCTGGCTGAGGCGGTGGCTGGCAAACATGGCCGGGATGTTGTTGAGCGACAGGTTATAACTTTCGGCCGGGTTTTCGCCATAAGGCAGCCGTTCCCGACCGGGGTAGAGGTGGTTGTAAAGGGAAACGGCAGCGAGGGAGGAAGGCGGCGAACCCGAAGTGGCTTCGGGCCGTAACCATACAAACAACAGATTCACCACCACAAATAAAATCGCGGCTTTGAGAAGGATACGGCCGATGGCCTGCCAATGCCCCTCAGTCATCTTGTCTCATCCTAACCCAGAAAAGTTTCGTTCCCCTTGTTGAGTTCCCAAAACCGTAAACCAGTTTGGGCAACCTGAACAACCAGGCCCATTCTTTTGGAGTGTGTATTGAATTGAGGATGTTTGAGAAGTTGCCGCACAAATGACGCTGCTTTATTCTGAGCTACATCTAAACAGACCAAACCATATTTAGCATGGCACAATGTACGCCTATAAAAACCCATGTCCAACGAGAAGAAAGTTGGTTGAGATAAAGTTAACAAAAAGGGGATGATTTCGTCATCTTTCATCCCCTTTCTCGGCAATTCGTACCCTATTTGCCGTATTGGTATATGCCAATCCAACAGTTGTTGGCGCTGGTCGTTTAAGATGTTTTCATCGAGTATGTTCATGCAGCAAGAGGCTCCAAATTGTACTCATGGATGTGATCCACCAAAACTCTGTTTGCCAGGAAAACGGCTTCGGCAATGGCCTCATGGGTAATGCTGTGATGGCATTGTTCAATAATGGCATCCCAAGACATGCCACTGGCAACCATTTCTAAAACCTGGGCCACCATAATGCGCGTCCCCCGAAATGTAGGTTTGCCATGACAAATTTCCGGGTGAGCAATAATGTGTTGTTCAGAGAGAAGTGATGTCATTCTTCGGTATCTCCTATCAAGTTGGCCTTATTATAACATGGAAGCCTTAGGCGAAATAAACATAGTTTTTATTCAGCCCGTTCCAGATTGAGGGCCAGTAGCCGTTCCAGGACTTCTTCGTCGCTTAAGTCATAGGGCCAGCCGTAAGCGTCCAACACGGCCTGATCCAGCGCGGTGTGAATGTCATGTAGTTCTTCTATCTCTTGTGGACTGACGGATTTGCGCGTCACTTTATCGAACTCTGCCCGCTGGAATGGCTGAGACCTGTCATCCCTGGTCTGGCGGAAGTAAACCAGCCCGTTATACAGGTTGGTGAGGGTGCGGTTTTGCAGCGATTTCTGATAAACCACGTCCAGGCCATTGGGTGGCGGCGGGTTGAGCCATGCCTCACGCCACTGATCCAACGCCCGCGCCCAATGCGCAATTTCAGCCACACGCGGGTCATCGGCTGCGGCCGGTTCCTGTCCCGGCGGCCAGGGGAAGGGGAAAGAAGCCAGACAGATGGAGACGTTATATGTAGGGTCGTTTCCCACACCATGGCGTATTTTTACACGATTTAACGACCATAACTCGTGTATGAATGAGTGCAAAATCCCCAAGAAATAATCATCTTCACGGGCAATCACAATCACCCTGGCATCTGGTATGGTCGCGGAACTATACCATTTGAAGATTCGATGTTTTGCCACAAGAGGGGTTGCCAGATAACGTTTTAATGGCAGAAGTTTCTCTCTCATACCTGACCGTCGCCCTTCAAATAGCCACCACTCTTGCCGGTTTTTTTCGCTGCCAGCCTTTTCACGCAAAGGTTTCACATTTTTTCGGACATATTCGATAGGCAGTTCATATTTTTCAGCTTCGGCCAGGGGCATGTCTGTGCCAAAGTCAATGATCCACATGTTTTGCGGCCGATCTGTCAAATCGGTAGCTCGTACCCACTGCTTAACCACGGTGCTGTTGGTTCTAGTTGTGTCGGAGTTAGCGGCCAGCAACATTTTTTGTGCCTGGGATTCATCCAGTTCAAAGGGGCCGTTCCGAATAATGCCCATGAAGCCCAGATTTTCATTCTCACTGAGCGATTTTGCCTGCGTAATATCTACGCCGGTTGTCAGATCGGCATGGATGGTGGGCACGGCTTTGCCATCCAGCACTTTTCTGCTTTCTGAGCCATCGTCAAAGCCAATAAGGGATACACGCACGGCCGCTCCCTCCAGTACCCAGGGGCGATCACTCCAGGCCATAAAAATGCTGCCTGTGCGCAGGATGCTATTCAAGACGGGGCGGCTGCCTTCGCCACGAATACTTTGTGTGGCCAGTAATCCGGCCCGTTTTGCCTGACCTTGTTCGATTTGGGAACGGGTTCTTTCAAACCAATAGGTCACTAAATCGGCGGCCGCAGGAACACGAGTGTGATAAATACCCCTGATAGCTGTTACATAGTCGCTGCCCAGTTCGCGCAGGATTTTTTGTCCGCCAAGAAAGGGTGGGTTGCCGATAACAACATCGGCGTCGGGCCACGTTGGCTCTATGGGGTTTCCGGCGTCATCATAGGCCAGGATGGCATCCATACGCTTGATATTTTTCAACGGCCGTAACACCGGGTCGGGCATGTCGGTAAAGCTATTTTCATCCCGCCATTGTAGATAGCCAATCCAGGTGGTGATCTGCGCCAGTTCGTGGGCGTAGGGGTTGATCTCGATGCCATAGAGCTGCTGTGGGCCGGCGGTAAGTGGAATGTCTGGCAGGCCACGCCGGGCGGCGTAGGCGATCACCTGCTTTTGCAGGTCTAACAACTGGCGCAAGGCCACATAGAGAAAGTTTCCACTACCACAGGCAGGGTCGAGGACGCGCACGGCCGTGATCTCAGCGGCGAAATTGGTTAATAGCTCGTGGGCGGATTGGTGACTGAGAGATTGGGAGGTTGGGAGATTGGGAGATTGCGTCTCACGTAACAGGCGCTCTACCTGCCGCCGGATGCCATCCCACTGGCGGCGTAGGGGGGCCATCAATACCGGCTCGACAATGAGCATAATGTCCTCGACGCCGGTGTAGTGTGCCCCCAACTGCGCTCGTTTGTCCGGGTCAATGACGCGCTCAAACAACGTGCCAAAGATGGAGGGGTCAACCTGCGACCAATCTTGCTGGGCTGCTTGTAGCAGCGCCCGCGCCAGGTCGTCGGGAATGGTGGGGACAAATTCATCATCAAATAAGGTACCGTTAAACTCACGGATGTCGTAATAGCCAAACACACCACCAGTGTGCATTTCACGGAAGAGATTGCGTAGTCCGCGTTGTAAGTTGGCGTGTTCTATACCCTGCGCACGTAAAATCTGGGAAAAGATGGTATGTGGTAGTAGCCCCAAATCTTCGGCAAAGAGGCAAAATAGTAGCCGTGCCAGGAAGTGTGCCAATTGTTCGGCCGTGTATCGTTCACCAGTAACTTCCATATGCTTTTTCATGGCGTCGGCTACAGCCACAAAAGTATCTGCGCTGGCTTTGGTGATTTCAGCCTGCGTTTTGTCAGGCGTGAAGCGTTCTGGGGCGAAGAAGGCCCAACGCAGTTTTTCCAGCCCGTCTCCTTGCAGCAGGTCATCAAAGGTAATGGTGTGGCGGATGGTAGGGTAGTTGTTGAAATTAGTGTGGATGATGATGGTATGGATATCGCTGGTGATGAGCAGAGGCGGGTTATGCAGTTCTTCACGATAAAGCTGCAATTGGGCGTAGGCTTTGTTCAAGTCCTTGTGAGGCCCTTTGTATTCCCAAATGAAGTGATCGCGGTAGTAAACGTCGGCGAATCCTTTGTGGCCACCAGGTTTGATCGTTTGGGTCTCAAAAGCGAAGGTTTGGCCGCTGGGGTCATGGGCCAGCGGCGGCTGATGGCCGACGAGGGCACATACGTCGTTGAAATGGGATTGGGCGGTAGCCGTCTCCTTTTGTTGTATTCTGCTCCATTTGGCAACGAATTGTGATGGCGTCATTATGGTAGTTTACCCAATCCCAAACAGCTTACCAAACGTTTGCAAGGCCAGTGCCGGCGTGGGCAGGGCAAACCAGACCCAGCCGAGGGTGACATAGTTGAAGGTGAGAAACCAGGTCACGGCCGTCCACCCCCTTTTTTGCCATTTCTTCTCGCCCAACCCCCGATACCATTTCCGGGTGCGGTCGCTCCACTGTTTATGCCCAAACAAGGCCACTCCCTGCCACAATCCCCAGATGAAAAAGTTGACGGTGATGCCGTGCCATAAACCGATGACGGCCATGGTGGTCAGGTGGGCGGTGAGCAGGATGATGGTGTTGGACGGCGCAGCGCCGGACGGCCGTCGTTTCCTTCTGAGCAGCGAGCGTGACAGTGGGCTAAAAATGTAAAACCGTGCCCAATCACTCAAACTCATGTGCCAGCGCTGCCAGAAGGTGGTGATGTTGGTGGAGAGGTACGGCCGTCGAAAATTCTCTGGCAACTTGACGCCAAACAAAATACCAATGCCGATAGCAATGTCCGTGTACCCGCCAAAATCAAAGTAGAGGCGCAGGGCATAACCATACAGCAGCACCCACAACCAAAAGGTGGAAGTGGCCTGTTCGGCATTTACGGCCGTGAGCGACATCCCCAACGCCAGCGTATCGGCGATCACAAATTTCTTGAACAGGCCGGTGAGAATGCGGGCACCACCCTGCCAATAGCGGGAGGCGTATGATTGCAAGTGGCAGGTTGCATGTTGCCGGTTTTCTTCATCGGCCACCTGCCACTTGTTACTGGCACCCTGCAACTCCCGGTACTCAACCACAAACCGCTCCACGCGGTCAATTGGCCCGGCGATGTAGCTGGGGAAGAAGAGAACGTAGGTGGTAAATTCGCGCAGGGTGAGAGTGGGCAATTGCCCGGTTTGGCGGTCGCGCAGGGTGTGGATGAGGCGGAAGGCAACATAGGAGAAACCGAGCCAGACGAGATCGGAGGGGGCGGCCAGGGTGATTTGTTGGCCGGTGAGGGAACGCCAGGTGGCGGCAACGGCCGTAGCCAGTGCAGGTGTTTTGAGCAGCGCAAACAGGAGAACGATGAGCAGAATGACGGCCGTACACAACATCTGCTGCTCTACCCGCCGCAACCAGCGCCACAGCATGGCCCACACCCCGGCCATTGTGACCAACCCAACTGTTACCCACAAAACGGATGGTGGGCGGGAAGGAGAAAAGCGCCATTCGGCCGCCACATACCGGTTGCCCGCCACCAGCATTACCAATCCAAACAACACCAGCAGCGTCACCCAATTTTCTTTCTCCCCCTTTGCTCCCTCTGCGCTCTTTGCGTCTTTGCGTTGAAAATCCCTGGTCACCCACCACGTCAACACCGTTAGCAGAATGGTGAGCGTTTGCAGCAGATAGTCGGCAAAACGCAGCGGCGTGAAGGTTTGCAGCCAGTAAACGGCCAGCACGCTGGTGGCAAACAAAAACCAGCCGCGCCATTGGCCGGGGATAAAGAGGGTGTAGAGGACGGCCGTGCCCACAAACAGGCCAATGGCCAACAGGTCAACATTCATATGGAGAGATGGGGAGATGGGGAGATGGGGAGATGGGAGATTGCAGATTGGATAATCTCTCAGTCTCGGAATCTCTCAATCTCCATACCCGCCGCATTTTCCTCGGTAACTATTCTCAAAATTTCTTGCAGCACAAACAACGCCGTCAGGTCATTCATGGGATAGCCTTTGCTAAACGTTTCCGGGTCAGTGTAATCATTGCGGATTGAGTGAGAAAGATGCACCTGATCATCTAGCAGGCCGTGATTGGGCAAGGTGGCCGCCACCCGGTCAAAATCCCACAGTGGAATGTGCATCTCGGCCGCTACCCGGCGAATGGCGGCGTTGTTCTGGTCATATTCCTCTTCAAACCGGTCAGCTTTGGTAGCCAAAACGGGGATAACCCCTTGCTCAATGCTGAACGCTACAATACGCCGCAGGTTGCGTTCCAACACATCGGCCGAAGAAGCGTCATTGGTGCCCAGGCGAATGAGGAGGATGCCGGGGTTGTGCAGCCGAATTTCGCAAGCCAGCATATGTTCCTCTGGCGCACACCAATCGGGGTTATTCCGCGCCGGGTCTAACACATGCCAGGAACTGATGCCGATAACGACTGCCACGCCGAACCGCTCAAATGAATCCTTGAAATAATCAATCACCGGCTGTAGATAGGCATAATCGCCCAGAGTGTAGTGGGGCGGGTAGTCAAACCGGGTGAGGTAATAGCCCGTCATCGCCCCGCTATCGCCCAGTTTGGAAAAGGCATGTGGATTGCGCCCCATTGCCTGCCCCTGTTGGTAAATGGTACGCACGTTCCGGCGGGTGGCCTCGTCCATGATGAGGAAATCTTCCAGGAAAAGGCCGTTAACCAGGGTGGGGATGGGTGTGGGCAGTGGAGGCACCAGGACAAGGGCAGCGGGGTAAGTGGGTGAGGGCGTGAGGGTGGTGGGCACATGGGTGCTGCGTGGCGTTGAACTGGCTGTGCGCGTAGGCGGTGGCGTGGCGGTGGGGGGAGGGGGTGCGGTGGCGGTGGCGGTGTTGGCGGCAAGAATGAGGGTGGGCACGGCCGTTGTGGGCAGTTGATTGGTTGCTGTACAAGCGGTAAACAGGACGGCCGTAACCCAAAACCAGAGTAATATCCAAAACCTGTCAGGCTTCAAAAAACCTGACAGATGTCCTCGCCTCAAAAGCCCTGATAAATCCATTGTGGCGCACTGTCGGTGGTGGCGATGATCAACAAAATAACCAGGAAACATAGGGTGATGGCGATCAGGTTTTCACGAGAGAGAAGGCGCTTCATATCGGTAATCAGTAATCGGTTATCAGTGGTCGTTGCCGGTTTCCGTTCACGGGGTTTCGCCGCACCATTTCCACTCACCATCTTCTTCGACCACGCGGTAGTTGGTGAGCTGAAATTCAGTCTGTTCTGTGCCATAGAGGGCTTTGATGATGCCGGTGCAGGTTACACGGCCCGAAGTCGCTTCGGATTCGCCGTCGCCCGCATCCGTACAGGCCATGCCTTCAATGGTTACATCCTCTACGCTGTCAAAGGTGTGGATTTCCCGGTCGGCAAACTGCTCCATTTCCGAGCATAACAGACTGCGGATGGTCGCTTCGTCGCTCTCAACTTTGGCCTGCAAATAGGTTTCCACAGTGGCGGCCGGGTCGCCTCCACCACCATTACCACCACAGGCAGACAATACGGCCGTTAAGCATACAATCCAAAATAACCTCTTCATCCAATCTCCTCCAAAGTTTGATGGGGTGAACAGGTGAAGGGGGTGATCTTGTCACCCTTTCACCTCCTCACCTGTTCACGAGTGACAGTGACGAATTATAACTAATCCTCGACCAATTGCACCGTCTGTAAAATGGCCTGCAACACCATCAGCCCCGATAAATCTTGCATGGCGTGGCCGCTGCTGAACACGGCCGTGTCGCTGAAATCATTGGCCGGGTACTCCACCATATGCACCTGGTCCACGTCCAGCCCCTTGCCTGGCAGCGTCTCCGCCACCCGGTCTAAATTCCAGATAGGCACCCGATAATCAGCAGCCAACTGGCGCAAAATCTCGTTATTGGTGTTGTCCCCTTCAAAGCGGTCAGGTTTGGTGATGATGATAGGTACCACGCCGTTGGCGATGGCATGTTCAATCACCTGGCGCACGTTGTATTCAAACCCACCCGGCGAACCAGCATCATTTGACCCCAACCGAACCAGCAAAAAGGCCGGATTTTGCAGCCGAAATTCGCAGGTGAGCAAATCCTCGTTGGGCAGGCACCAATCCTTATCCGCCCAAAGAGGATCAAATACTGACCAGGAGTGCAGACCATAGTTGGTAGCCACACCAAACCGTTTCCAGATACCCTGAAAGTGGTCAACCGTTGGCTGCAAGTAAGCATACTGCCCCAGGTTCAAATCGTCCCGCGCAAAACGGGCCAGCAGGTGGGGCGTCATCACGGTGCTGTCACCTAACACAGAGTAAGCATGGGGATCACGGCCGCGCTGCTGACCGTTGGCAAAAATCTGGCGCACGTTGGCGACCGTCGCTTCATCCATAATCAAAATGTCAGCAATGGTAAGGCCATTAAGGGGTGGCAATGGTGTGGGGGTGATGGTGGGGGTATGGGTAGGCGTTGGGCTGGGCGTGGATGATGGGGTATGGGTGGGTAGTGGAGATGGGGTGAGGGTGGGTGAGGAAACGGCCGTGTCTGTGGCGGCAGGCGCGGCCGTGTGTGGGGGCGTATTCAAGGTGTTTGCCGCTTCAATAACAGGCGAGGGAGCGGCCGGCGAGGGAGCGGCCGTGTCTACGGCCGTTGGTGCGGCGCAGGCTGCCAATCCGGTTAAAACCCCCATTACAAACAGAACTGTTCTTGTTTTATTCATCAGGCAAAATCACCTCATCTAACAAAGTTTGCAGCATCATCAAGGCGGTCAGGCTGTGGACGCCATGCCCGCGCTGGAAAGCAACAGGCGAGCCATAATCGTGGGCAAAAAAGCCGGTGAGATGCACATTATCCACATCCAAACCCCGCCCCGGAATCATCTGCGCGGCCACGTCAAAATCCCACAGCGGAATCTGATAATCGGCCGCAATCTGGCGCAGTAACTCGTTGTTGATATTGCTGCCTTCAAAGCGGTCGGCTTTGGTGCCAATGACGGGGATGATGCCATTGGCAATCGCCAATTCCACAACTTGCCGCACATTCTGGTCAAACATATCCGGTACGCCGGCGTCATTGGAGCCTAAGCGGATGATGACGATGGCCGGGTTGTGCAGCCGAATTTCGCAGGCAATGGGAGTTTCATTGGCCTGGCAAATGGATTTATCGGCCCAGAGGGGGTCGGTGACGGTCCAGGAGTGGAACCCTTTGCGCACAGCCAGCCCTTCACGGCCGTGTGACCCCACAAAATAGTCTACGGCCGTCTGCAAATAGGCATAAGGCCCCAGGTTATACCCACCCGGTTCATCAAACCGGGTCATAAAGTGCGGGTTTTGGATGGTGCTGTCGCCCACTTTGGAGTAGGCGTGGAGGTTACGGCCGTAAAGCTGCCCCTGCGCAAAAATGGCCCGTGCATGAGTGATCACATTTTCCGGCAAGACAATGATGCTGGATAGGGGGATGCCGTTGAGATTGTCCGGCGCGGTTAGAGAGGCTGCCACCAATTCTGGCGAGGGGGTAGGCGGTTCGGTTTCAGGAGCGGGCAGTGAAGGAGATGCCGATAACGGAGCAGGTGTGGGAATGTTCAGGATTTGCCCGGTTTGAATCAGGGCAGGGTTAGTGATCTGATTGGCAGCGGCTAATAGTTCGGGCGTCAGGCCGTACTGATGGGCAATGCTGAAGAGTGTTTCGCCTGTCTGGATGGTATGGGTGCTGGGCACGGCCGTTGGTGGCAAGGCGGTAACAACCGGTGTAAAAGTGGCGGGGATAGTGGCCATGGCCGTTGCCGGAGCGGGCAGCAAGGCGGGGCCAAAGGTGGCTGCCAGGGTGGGTACCGATGCGGCCTGGTTGCCGGTTAATCCCATTTCTTGCCGGATAATGCCCAGAACAATGAGTCCCAGAAAAATAACGACTATGCCAATCACCGCCCATCGCTGCATAGGGTGATTGTATCGCCGAAGGCACAAAAAAACCCCGGTGAGGGACAGTAGATTTGGAATTGGCTAAGTGTTCAGCAGCTAGTTGTAATCGAATCTCTTGGTGGCCTTTGACAGATGTTGGCTTCCTGTGCTCACTTCATATGTGGAAGCTTTCTGGCGCACTAGCGGAGATTTCATAAGTGCCTACTTTCCTAGTCGATCTACTGTGTCATCCGGGGTGGTATAGGTAGGGGTTGTTAATGCTCAAGGACAAAGGCATTATAAATCTGTGGGAAGACGGCCGTCAACGGCCGTGACCTTAAAATTTGGTGTGATGGGTGCTGCGCCCAAAACGTGTTACGCAGCGTCCATCACGCCATGGCGGGCAATCACATCCCGATACCACAACGCGCTGTCTTTAGGGATGCGCTGCTGTGTTTCATAATCCACCCACACCAGACCAAAACGTTGCGAAAACCCTTTGGCCCATTCAAAGTTGTCCATGAGGGACCAGGCAAAATAACCGGCCAGTGGCACGCCATTTTCGATAGCGCGGTGGCAGGCCAACAGATGTTGGCGAATATAATTCAGGCGGCGCTGGTCGGGCACACGGCCGAACTCATCTGGCCCATCCCCATAACTGGCCCCGTTTTCAGTGACGTAAATTTTGGAGATATGGTAATCTGTATGCAGACGCAACAGCAAATCATACAAGCCATCGGGGTAAACTTCCCACCCTATATCCGTGTGTTCGTTGGCTGAAGGATCGATGGTACGCGGCAGATTATCCGGTGCTGTTTCATCACGGGTCACAGACCGGCTGTAGTAGTTGATGCCCAGGAAATCGGTGTGAACGGCAATGCTCTCCATATCATCAGGCTGCACAAAATCCATGTCATGCAGGTGGTTGGCAAATGCAGAAACCATATCAGCGGGATAATGACGGCCGTACAGCGGATCCATAAACCAGCGATTAATCCAGCCATCTACCCAACGCCCTTGCTGATAATCGGCCAGGCTGGGGGAAGCCGGGTACACATGGGTGGTGTTCAGCACCATGCCCACTTCGGCGTGGGGGCTGTGGGCGCGGATGATGGGCACGGCACGGCCGTGTGAAAGCAGCAAATGATGAGCCGCCCGCAACGCCGCCGCCTGGTTTTGCACCCCTGGGGCATGAACACCCACCTGATAACCTAAAAAGGCAGCCACCCAGGGTTCGTTATGCGTCATCCAGTTTTTCACCCGGTCGCCCAAATAGCGCGAAACCACGCCGGCATATTCGGCAAAAGCGTCAACCAGGAAACGTTCCGGCCAGCCGCCTTTGTCTTGCAACACCTGGGGCATGTCCCAGTGATATAAGGTGGCAAAGGGCGTAATGCCTGCTTCCAAAAGGCCGTCAACGAGACGGCCGTAAAAATCCAGCCCCTTTTGCTCCACACGCCCTGTGCCCTCCGGCAAAATGCGCGGCCAGGAGATGGAAAACCGATACGCCTGCAAATTGAGCGCCTGCATCAGCGCCACATCTTCCGGCCAGCGGTAATAATGGTCGCAGGCCACATCGCCGGTGGTGGCGTCTTCAATTTTACCGGGTGTATGGCTGAAACGATCCCAAATAGATTCGCTCTTGCCATCGGCCTGCCAGGCGCCCTCGATCTGGTAAGAAGAGGTCGCCGCGCCCCAAATAAAGCCTTTTGGAAAGTTGTAGGTTGTCATGTGTGTCCTTTGCGATGGGTCATAGCGTAGTTGCGTAACTGGGTAATTGAGCGATCAAATTACACAATTACCCAATTGCTCCATTACTTCTTGTTGTAATCGGCCGCCATTTTTTGCAGGCGGGCCAGACTGGCAGGGAAACCACCCGGGCGGTTACGGCCGTGCCATACCTGTTCAAATTCAGCCAATAAATAGCCCGTCTCCGCGGCTAATGCTTGCCGTAGGGCAGCATCTTCCTGGCCGAGCGCCCGGCCCGCCGCCCAGATGAGGCGGCGGCAGCCGTGTTTGATCATGGTAGCCGCCCATATGAACTCTTGCCGGATCAGGTCGGCGTCGTCGCGCTGCATGTCGGTTTGGGGCAGGCAGGCCAGCAATTCGTCTACGGCCGTGACCGCCTGCGCCAGATTTTGCATCCGCACTCGCATTTCTACCGGGTCGTCCGCGTTCACCATTTGTGCCAGGTCATACACCAGGCCGTAAAAGTATGGCGTGCCGTTAAAGCTGGGAATCCGCGTAATCTCGTACACATTGCCCAGATCATACGCCAGTTGGCCCATGATGCCCGCCTCGTCGCGGAAGGCAAACCGGCTGAGAGCAGTGGGCACATCCAACCCGCGGTTGGCCTCATCGGCCCAGGCGAGGGCCGCGCCGACGGCAAAACCCAGGTAGCTGACGGGCAGCGGCTGCATATGGCCGTTGTCGCCCCAGTCGGTGATGAGATAACCAACCGCGCCGTGTGTACGGCCGTGCTGCGCCGCGTTTTGCAAATTGCCAATGGCATTATTTGTGCGGCCGCCCAACGTATTCCAGCCAGATGTGCCCGGGCAGACGTAAAAGGGAACGCCCGATTCCGCAAAGAGGCGGCCGTGTTCCCCAAAGGGATGCCCCGCTTCATACCCCCATTCCAGGGCGATCAGGTCACGCGGCAGTTCGTGGGTCAATTCCGGGTATTCCATGATGATGTCGCCCCAAAACTGCATGGTACGGCCGCGTGCCTGCACCTCCCGGTAAATTTTCAGCAGATGCTCCAGATAAACACGCCCTTTGCCTTTTTCGGCCACCAACTCCTTGCTCATGCCCTGCCCCACATCATACGTCTCGTCGCCGCCCACATTCACCTGGCGGCTGCGGAAATTGGGCAGCAGTTCATCCAGCAAATCGCGCACCAAATCCAGGCTGCCGGGCACGGCCGGGGAGAGTGAAAAAGGCTCCGGGTTGTAATAACCCCAGGGCGTCTGGGCCCCGTCCGCTTTTTCGGCCAGATGTTGGTAGGCGGGGTGTTTCAGCCAGTGGTGCATGTGGCCGAAGGTGTTCTGGTTGGGCACCAGTTCAATGCAGCGGTCGTGGCAGTAGGCGTCCAGGGTGAGAATTTCTTCCGCGGTGAAGGGGGAGGCTTCTTGCCAGACGATGGGATGGCGGCGGTAGGCAAAGGTATGTTCGGTATAAAGCTGAAGCTGGTTGATTTTCCAGCCGGCCAGCATATCCACCAGGTCCAGCACCGTTTCCAGGGTGGGCACTTTGTTGCGGCTGATGTCTAGCATCACGCCGCGCTGTGGGAAATCCGGCCAATCACGGCAGCGTAAGGTGGGTAGCTCGTTACCCACCTGTTCCAGTAGCTGGCAAAGGGTTTGCACGGCGTAGAAAAGTCCGGGAATGGTGTTGGCAATGGCGTCCACACGGCCGTCTACCACCGTTAATTCATACCCCTGTTCATGGCGCACACTGCCCGGAATCAGGCTGAGTTGCACGACGATTTGCTCGGGCGGTACCCCTGCACCACCAACCAGTTCATAATCCGCGCCCGCCTGTTCAAACAAGGCATCTTGCAGCCACACGGCCGTGAACAGCATCGCCGGTACATCATCTCCATGCAGCGCAATCAGCCCGGTGGCGGGTAGGCTAAATATCTGCCCGGTATAGGTGATGGATTGGGGGTGGGGGAGGAGGGTAAAATCGTTCATATATTGAAAGGCTTCATTATTGGTGGCAGGTCGCAAGTAGCAGGTCTTCACTTGCCACCTGCCACCTGCCACCTGCTACCTTGTCACCATTGGTAAATAAATCCAATCCGT
>CAZOPF010000009.1:26559-53767 GCA_964581605.1 uncultured Ardenticatenaceae bacterium | reverse complement strand
GCCCCAGATGTCCATGTTCGTCAGATTATAGGCGAATGTGCCCTGGCTGTCGCTAAAACGGGCCTCCATGCCCCACGTCAGGCCAGAACCAGGATGAAGCAGTACGGCCGTGTTATGCGCCACCAACCAGCCAGAAGCATGAACCATCTCAATGACCACATCATGCGGCTGGCTGGCATAGATCATATTGTTGCGCACAATACCGCCGATGTGGTCACCTTCCCCATGCCCGGCGTTGCCAAAGGCAATGCCCTGGTAACAATCCACCAGCAAATTGCGCTCTACAATCGTGTCTGAGGAACCTGACCAGAACAAAATGGTGGGCACAGGGCTGTTACCCGGCGTGCGGATGCGATACCATTCATTGTCTCGCACCGTCCAACGGTGGGCGTCGTGGGCGCTAATGCCGTTGGTGTATTCGTCCGGCGCCGTGGTGGTGTATTCCAGCCGGGAGCAGGCCAGCAGTCCATCTTCGCTGCCCCCGCCCGGCGGGCCATTGCCTGCTGGATTCACCTTCACCAACTGGTCGCCAATGTCGCGGATGTGTAGATTATAGAGTACGGGCCGATCTCGCCCCTGAATGGACACGCCATGATCATTGGCATTTTGGATGGTCAGATTGGCGATAGTCACATCATCTGCTTCCACCAAAATGCCGAAATGTCCACCCACCATGCCGCCAAAATCGAGGATCACGTCAGCCCGGTTGCCTGTTGCGCCGCGCAGGCTAATCCCGGCATTGACAATGTGGACATAATTTTGCATGTGGTACGTGCCAGGCTGGATGAGAAGTGTAGTGCCTGGCGCGGCGTTATACGCCTGATTGCGCAACGTGGTTTCGTTGCTGATGGAAATGACCGACCCGGTAGCGGGAGGCAGCGGGGGGCAATGATCGGCTGTTGAACCTTCCTGGTTTGCCATGACCGCAGCCGGTTGCAGCATGAAGCCGGCCAATAAGCAAATGAGGAGGCCGACAAGTTCCCAGAGAAGCAAGTTGTTATAGTTATACTTCATAGGGGAAAAGGATGATTTTATCGGCATGAACACGAACAAAACTATCCAGGGGCAAAGGATCGCCGATGGTTTTCACCGTCACCAGTGCTGCGCCAATCAGCACATAGGCCACACCATCAGGTTGGGTTGATTCCAATTTGCCCTGTAATGTGACCAATTGGTTCAAGTCATAGTCCATGATGAAGTGCTCATCTGGGGCGGGCACAATATCCTGGCCCCAGGTCAGGCGGCTGGCCGTTTCAATTTCCACGCGATGATGGCTGTATCGTTCAGGGGCGGTTTCCCCGCGCCACTCGCCTACCCCCACGCCAAATGGATTGGAAAATTCAACCATCACCAGATGCGTTTCTGCGTCATACAAAACATCAGTGATTTGAATATGCATCCTGTTTTCTCCTTGTGAGTAGTGGCTGGTTATTGGTGGCTGGTGGCTGGTACAAACCACCAGCCGCCAGCCACCAACCTCAGATTGTGCCTATTATATCACGTGAAACGGAGTATAATCCCCTCCGATTACCGATTACCGATTACCGATTACCGATTATGGTTCATGTTTGAACAAGAGCGGGTCATTACACGGTTGCAGCAGCGGGTGTTGGCCGAACGGCCGATACTGGTTTGTTTTCTGGCAGGGTCTTACGGCCGTCGCCGCGACGACGCCTATTCTGACCTGGATGTGGCTCTGGTCTTTGCCGATGAGCCGACCAGAGAGGCCGCCTGGGCCAGTCGGCGGGAGTTTGTGCGCTCCGTGATGCCTTATGTGCCCGCCCGCTCGTTTGATGCGGTGCATGTACGGCCGTACTTTCACATCACCCTCTACAGCAACGGCGCGAAAGTGGATTACCGGTACGAAACGCTGTCGCTGCTGCCCAACCCCTGGGATCGAGACCTCCGCATTTTGAAGGATTATGATGGCTGGGCAGGACAGTATCAGGCGGCCTGCGCCCAGGCGGTGCTGCCGCTGGCGCGAATGACGGCTGCCGAACTGGAACAGCTTGACGAACGCTTTTGGGTGATGTTTTGGGACGTTTACCGGCAGGTGTTACGTGGTGACCGGGACAAACCGTTCACCATTTACCTGGAGCTGCTGCATTTCACCCTGCCACCCCTGCTGGCGCTGCTGCCACCAGAAGAACCGGCACGCCAGGGTTTGCTCACCGCTTATTTTAATCAGGATACAAAGGCTACGGCATCCCATTTGCGCGAATTGTTAGCGGCCTATCTGGCGGCACGCACGGCCGTTATCCGCCGTCTGCAACTCCTGTATATGCCGGATACCCGGTTTGAAAATGAAATTCAGAAGTTGATGCAAAATAAAAGGTAGAGACGTTGCATTGCAACGTCTCTACCAATTCACCTGCCATGCAAGAAATCCAGACATTCACCCAACAACTGATTGACAATGTAGAAAGGGTTATCATCGGCAAACGGCCGGCGCTGGAACTGCTGGCGGTGGCGTTGTTGTGTGAAGGGCACGCCCTGCTGGAAGATGTGCCTGGTGTGGGTAAGACGATGCTGGCGCGTGCCTTCGCCGTCAGCCTGGGTATCCAGTTTAAGCGGCTGCAATGCACCCCCGACCTGCTGCCCAACGATGTGACCGGCGTCTCTATTTTTGACCAGCAGCAGCAAAAGTTCACCTTCATCCCCGGCCCTGCCTTTACCCACATTTTGCTGGCCGATGAGATTAACCGGGCTACGCCACGTACCCAATCCGCTTTACTAGAAGCGATGGGGGAGCGACAGGTGACGGTGGATGGGGTGACGTATCCGTTGGCACGGCCGTTTTTTGTCATGGCCACGCAAAATCCGGTGGAGTATGAGGGCACGTTCCCGTTGCCGGAAGCGCAGCTTGACCGCTTTTTTATGAAGGTGAGCCTGGGGTATCTGGATGAGAAAGCGGAAGGCCAGATGCTGCTCAACCTGGGCGGCGTACATCCTATTGAGACATTGGCACAGGTGGTGGATGGCAGCCGCCTGCCGGAACTGGCGCAGCAAGTATGGCAGGTGCATGTGGATGACACCGTGCGTGAATACATTGTACGTCTGGTGTTTGCCACCCGCCGCCACAAAGATTTGGTGTTGGGGGCCAGCCCGCGCGGCAGCCATGCCCTGTACCGGGGGATTCAGGCTTATGCAGCCATGCACGGCCGTGACTACACCCTGCCCGACGACGTGAAAACCCTGGCCCCATCCCTCCTGGCCCACCGCTGCCTCATCCACCCCGAAAGCGCCCTGCGGGGCCTCACCACCGCCCGCATCCTGGCCGACATCCTCAAAGACACGCCGCTGGACATAGGAGAATTATGAATTGTGAACCCGTTTCATAATTCATAATTCCTGATTCATAAATCCCCATGAACCAGTTTTCCACCCTCATCCTCATTTTCCTGGTGATAGCCTTCTTCCTGCAGGTGGACTTTGTTTTTTATATTCTTTACGTTTGCCTGGGGGTGTATATCTGGAGCCGGTGGGCAACACCCCGCGCTATAAAAAATCTCTATAGCAGGCGGGAGTATGCCAGCCATTCTTTTTGGGGTGAAACGGTGACTATAGCCATTCACCTGGAAAATGTGGGGCGTATTCCTTTGCCCTGGGTGCGTGTGGTGGAAAGCGTGGCCGTCTATTTGCGGCAAGGAAAGGGGATCAATGAGGTGGTGGCTTTGGGGCGAAAAAAACGGGTTGTGCTTACTTATACGATTGCGGCCCGGCGGCGAGGCTTTTACCAGATTGGCCCGCTGCGCCTGACCATGGGCGATCTCTTTGGCATCCAGCCGGAACGCCACGCCCAACTGCCGGCCGAATACATCACCATTTATCCGCGCATTACCCCGTTGGTTCAGTTGGGGCTGCCTTCGCGCCTGCCATTTGGGGTATTGGCCAGCCACCAGCGACTTTTTGCTGACCCGGCACGGCCGATGGGCATCCGCGAGTTTCGTTCAGGCGACTCTTTACGCCAGATAAATTGGAAAACCAGTGCGCATACCCGGCAGCTTTTGGTGAAGACGTATGAACCGGCTATTTCGTTGGAAACGGCCGTGCTCCTTGACCTGCACACCGATTCCTATTCCCGCCAATCCCGCGCTAACACGATAGAGTGGGCCATTGAAGTGGCCGCTTCGCTGGCCGCGCATCTGGTTGACCAACGGCAGGCGGTGGGGCTGATCACCAATGGCATTGACCCACTGGCCATGGGGGAAGGCACGGCATTTGATGAAGAAAGCGGCCGTTTGCTGCGCCAGACTATCTTGTTGGGTGCAGAAGACCCTATAGCTCTTTTGCCGCCGGCCATTCCACCCCGTCACGGCCGTAATCATCTGATGAAAATTTTGGAACGACTGGCCCGCATTGAAAACGAAAACAGTGTGCCGCTGACGGCCTGGGCAACCAAAGCCACTGCTCATCTCAGTTGGGGTGTCACTATTTTGGTTATTACAGCCCAGGGAAGCGAACCGGTTTGCCAGACGCTGCATCAGTTAGCCCGTGCTGGTTATAACCCGGTATTGATTGCCGTTGAGCCAAATGCTGAATTTGGCCGAGTGCGGGAACGGGCACGTCGCCTCGGTTTTGCGGCCTATCATGTGGCTGCCCCGTCAGATTTAGATCATTGGCGGCAACGTATCAGCTGAAGCCGTTATACTGGCAAGATCGCCACATACCAGGGGCGTTCAGCACATCTTCCCCTCATCACCCATCACCCATTACGCATCGCCAGCAGCACCCGGTCATACTCGGCAATCGCCATCGTCACTTTGGCGGCAATATATTGGTCGCGGTGGCGGGCCATCGTTTCAATCTCGCGGAACAACGGCTCCAACGAAACCATGCCCATTGTGGCGCAGCTTCCCTTGAGGGCGTGAGCCATGTGGCGGGCCGTTTCCAGGTCATCGGTGGCTACGGCCGTGTGCAACTGCGCCAATAACTGGTCACTTTCACTCTGGAAAATGTGCATCAGCTCCGCTAACCGGGCACTATCTCCGCCCGTCACCTGGTTGAGCAGGGCGCGGTCAACGGGCCACGTCTGGGCTTCGCTACTCACCTGGGCCGTCGGGTAGCGGCATAACGCCGTAATCAGCATCTCTGCTTGCAACGGTTTGCTCAGAAAATCATTCAGCCCATCGGCCAGAATATCCTGGCGGCTTTCGTGCAGCACATCGGCCGTAACGGCAATAATCCAGGGCTGTTCCTCTGCTGGCAAAGTGGCGCGGATGGTCTGGGTGGTGATACGGCCGTCCATCTCTGGCATGTGCAAATCCATCAAAATCACATCATACGGGTGGCGTTGCAGGAGGGTTAACACTTCCAGCCCATTGCCCGCCACATCTGGCCGGTAGCCCAGATGCTCCAACATCCAAACCATCACCTTCTGGTTGGTAATGTTGTCCTCGGCCACCAAAATGCGCAGGGGGAGTTGTTGGGCCATATCGGGGTCAAACGGCCGCACCCGTTCCCATGTCGGCGCGGTGGGTAAGGGCTGCTCTGTCACCGGGCTGGGAATGGAAACGTGAAAGTTAGAGCCTTTGCCCGACGCGCTCTCCGCCCAAATGCGCCCGCCCATCAATTCCACCAACCGCTGCGAAATGGTCAGCCCCAGCCCCGCGCCACTGTAGCGGCGACTGCGCCCGGCGTGCCCCCGATGAAACGGTTGGAACAGCCATTCACGGTAATCGGGCGGCAGGCCAATGCCCGTATCCTGCACCGAAAAGTGAATTTCATAGGTGGTAGGGTCCAGGTAACGGCCGTCTACCTGCACCAAAATCGCCCCGATATGGGTAAATTTGATGGCGTTGCTCACCAGATTCAGCAACACCTGCCGCAGCCGGTCGCCATCCCCCACAAACACCTGGGGCACATCGGGCGCAAAACGCGCTTCCAACTTCAGTTTCTTTTCATCGGCATTGGTCTTGAGCAAATTGAGGACTTCATTCACACTGGCCCGCAGGTGGTACGGCCGTAACTCCAACGACAACTGCCGCGCTTCAATCCGCGACAGGTCTAAAATATCATTCAAAATAGCCAGCAGCGTATGGCTGCTGCGTCGAGCAATCTCCACAAACGTCTGCTGGTCAGGCGTCAATTCCGTATCCAGCAGCAGGCTGGTCAGCCCCACAATGGCGTTTAATGGGGTGCGAATCTCGTGGCTGGTGTTGGCTAAAAATTGGGTTTTTGCGAGATTGGCCGCCTCGGCCGCATCCTTCGCTGCCCAAATTGCCTGCTCCGCCTCTTTGCGGGTTGTAATGTCACGGGCAATGGCAATAAACTGGCGCTCTCCCTGTACCATCATCTGGCTGATGGTGAAGTCGAGCGGGAAGAGGCTGCCGTCCTGCCGTTGCCCGGCAATTTCGTTGCGAATACTCACGATGTCGGCACGGCCGTCTTGTTTGTCCGTTTGCAGCGCCAGCGCATCTTGCTCAATCTGGTAGCGGTCACGGTTTGGCAGCAGCAGTTCCAAATCCGCGCCAATTACCTCCACAGCCCGATAACCAAACATTTGCTCGGCGGCACGGTTGAACCATTCAATACGGCCGTGTTCATCAAACGTAATAATCGCATCAGCCACATTATCCAGCACGGCCTGCAAACGATCTTGCTCTGCCGCCCGCTGCCCATATGTCTGGCTAACACGCGCCAGCAGTACGGCCCACGTCTCTGCGTCAGGTGTCTGCCCATCCTCCAGACCAAACTCTCTTAACTGTGCTGCTAACAACGGATTCAACATATGGCAAACTCTGGTTATTACTGCATTGCCAACTGTAAAATAAAAGTGAACAGTGGACAGTGAACAGTGAGCAGTCTACTGTGTTTACTGTTTACTGTTCACTCTCTTGACCATTCATCAAGCACTGGGCCATCTTTCCTATTCTAGTACCCGTTACCAGGCCAGACACTCCCCAATCTGTACTGTGCTGTGCCCACCCCCATTTTAACGCTATACTTGCCAGGTGGAAAATTCTAGAAAAGTTCAACTTCTCTAAAAAGTTGAACTTTTTTAAGGGTTGAACTTTTGAAAGTTGAGTATGCAGCAAATCTGGATCAGCAAAGCCGGCCCCCCGGAAACCCTCAAATTACAGACCGCGCCTGACCCCATTCCCCGCACTGGCGAAGTACGTATTCGCGTGCAAGCGGCCGGCGTTTGTTTTGCTGATCTTATGGGCCGCATGGGGCTGGATCGCGCTGCGCCGTCCCTCCCTTTTGTGCCCGGCCTGGAAGTGGCCGGGGTGATTGATCTGGTAGCTCAGGGTGTGCCCACGCTCAAAGAAGGGGATGCGGTGCTGGCGCTGACTCAGTATGGCGGTTACAGCGATACGGTTTGTGTGCCCTACCGCCAGGTCTTCAAAAAGCTGGATTGGATGAGCATGGAAGACGCGGCCGCGCTGCCCGTCAATTATATGCTGGCCTATCTGGCGCTGGTGGTCATGGGGGCTTTGCGAGCAGGAGATCGTGTACTCATCCACAATGTGGGCGGTGGGCTGGGCGTGGCGGCGTTGGATGTCTGCCGTATCCTGGGCGCGGAAACGTATGGCACGGCCTCGCCAGAGAAGCATGCCTTTTTGGCAGAACGCGGCCTGAACCATCCCATTGATTATCGCAATTTTGATTATGAACGGGTGGTGATGGATTTGACCGGTGGGCGTGGCGTCCAAATGGTGTTGGATTCGTTGGGTGGAATCCATTGGCCGAAAAATTACCGGTTGGTGATGCCTACGGGCCGGTTGGTGCATGTGGGCATGTCGAGTATGGCCCCCGGTAAAGTTCGTTCCCGGCGGCACTATTGGCGGGGGGCGGTGATGCTGCCGTTTTACTCCACGTTCCGCCTGATGCGGGACAACAAGGCGGTGATTGGCGTGGATTTGCACCATTTGTGGGGGCAGTCGGCCATGTTACGGCCGTATCTACAACAAATAATCACCTGGTACGACGATGCCCTTTTCCGCCCCCATATTGATACCACTTTCCCTTTTGCCGACGCGCCTCTGGCCCATCACTACCTGCATAACCGCAAGAACAAGGGGAAGGTGTTGTTGATCCCAAGTGGCTAGTGTATCAAACAAGGTTTGTGGGGTGAGGAGGGGGTGTTCCTCAGAGGCCCGCTGTTCGCATCTGAGGCGGCGAACTCTATAAAAATTCTTTGTGTTTTTGCCCCTTTGTATCTTGGCGTTGAATCTGTTTTCAAACGGGTATTATCTTTCTATGGTGTGCAGGAGGTATGCGTCATCGGGCAATTCCAGACCGTTGGCGACCAGATGCAAGCGGGCGCCTGTGTCTGGATTATACATGCCGAGCCTGATCTGGTAGCGGCCGGCGGGTAACTCCTGAATGGGGATTGTGATTGGATCCGGGATATATTCCCCTTCTGCCCACCAGTTGGTGGGATATTGCCAATTTTGGGAGACAAAGTCAGCCTGGGCAACAATTTCGCCGGAGGCCGGGTCCAGCAAATGCACAAAAAATTTATAGGTAGTATCCATTGCGGCCAGGGCTTGCCAATAGAGGGTCAGGTTTAGCTGCCCGGTTTCGGTTTGCAAATCATAACCGACCAGGGTGATGAGGTTTTGCCAGTTGACGTTTGTGGCAAATTGCGGATCGGGAGGGGTGAACTGGCGGGTGATGCCTTCAATGTGCAGCGTGCCAACGGCCGTTGGCTGCCCCATTGGCTGCCCGTTTACATCTTCCAGCGTCACATTTAGCTGGTAAATACCGGGACTCCACTCAGGCGATACCTGAAATTGATAAAGGGCGTGGACAAGTTCGTTGGCCTGCCAGTTGGCGGTAGGCCATGTGGGCGAAGGGGGGCCGCAGTAGACGGTGAGCGGGGGGGTTGATTCTGACGTCAGGGTGAGACAGGCGTTGTAGTTTTGGGTGACGGCCGTTTCGCTACCCCACTGTGCCGCCACATTCACCCATCCGCCCTGTCTGGTTTGTTCTGGGGAAATTGTGGCGGCTATCAGCCCAAACTGCCCCTGTACCTCGCCAACGTTCGCCAATAGATAGCGAATGGGCATCTCATCGTCAATGTGAACGTCATCGGTACGATACACAACCAGTTCATCATCTTCATGCCAGGGTGGAATGATTAACCAGTCGCGCCAGGCCTGTAGCTCCGTTTCGCGCAAGTATTCTTTGTGCAAGATGAGGTAGCGAATGTTGGCCGCGGCCAATTGCCGCAGTTGGGCGGAGACGTTGGGTACGGCCGCTGGCGGCATTTTCTGGTTGCGGCTTTGGGCCAACAAGGGGACGCTTTCAATAAAGCGATACGCTTCACCAGGAGGCCGAGAAACATGCCCTTCGACGAGCGGCCGTTGGTGAACCAGTTGATACACCATGTACTCCTTGCCAAAAATCTTGCGCATGTTCATGGGAATATCCAATATGCCAAAATCACCCGGCTCTTCGCTGATTGTTTCATACCAATCTGGTGTGGCTATTTCCAATGTGGGATAGGTGACGATGTACTCAGCCAGAATGAGCAGGCACAACCCACCAATAACCCAGGTGCGGCGTGTGTTTAGGCGCGGCTGGCGGAGCAGGGCCAGCGCTCCATACCCGGCCAGGATGGCCATGGGGATGCTCAATATCACGTTGAGTCGCTCTGGAAAACGGATGGTCTGCATGATGAAAGAGTTTTCAGCCAGGGCATAGGGTAGTGGCATGAGGGCACGGCCGTTCACATAGAGTGTTCCCCCCAATGCCCACAGCGCATAAAACAAGGCGATGAACAGCCAGAAACGCGAACTTTTCCAGCTTTTTACCACTCCAATTCCCGCCAGAATCAGGGTGGTGAATCCCAGGAATGGGGTGTAAAGGACATTGCCAGATAGCTGCCAGGCCGCATCAAACAGATATTTGCCCCAAAGCGGGTGATAGTGGCTGGGCAGAAAAAACCCCAATAAATCTGTACTAAAAACCTCTTCTTCTAAAAATAGCTCTGTAGGATCGGTGCGGGTGAACTGGTTATAGAGGATGGGCAAAAGTAGTGGCGTTAAGCCGAGGATGGTGAGCAGCCCAATAAGGGCGAGCAACTTCACTGTGTGCCGTGAGCGAGCAGCCCTGCCCCGCCCTAACTCATAGAGAATATAAAAGCCAATGAGTGGGGCGGCCATCAGCAGAACCTGCCAACGGGTGATGCCGGTGAGGGTGATGAAAAGGGCAGACAGGAGAGCATGGCGGAGACGGCCGTTGGCAAACATCCGCCGTAAACTCAACAATGCCAGAGGTACCCAGGCTATAAAAATCAGGTTAGGCGTATCTTGTTGGGCCAGAATGTAAGGCCAAAACGCACAGACTAATCCAGACAAAAAGGCTGCCTTTGTTTCCTGAAACAGCTCCCTGGCAAACAGGAAGGTGGCAAACCCATTGAATACAAACACCCCCATAATCATCAGTGTGTAAGCCGTTATATCGCTCACCAGGGTTTGCAGTATGAACCAGATGGCGATATTTACCCAGGCGATGTTGTGGTAGACAAGGGTCACGCCAACAGGATAGAAGAGCTGATCGGTGAAGTAGGGAGATTGTCCGTTGAGGAGAGCATCCTTGACAAAATGAAATGTCCACAGGTGCATGAATGAATCGCCGACCTGGCCGGGAATGTGGGTGCCGAGTTGGGCGGTTAATGGCCAGGTCATCAACACGGTGAGGCCAGCATATGCAAAAACGGCAAAAACGGCCGTGCGTTGGTGATTCCAGAAATTGTTCAATTTGGTTTGGGGCAATGCCATAGCAGGTTATTGTGGCACAGTTGAGAGGGCCAGACAAGGCAAGGAGGAACTGTCAATTTGCCGAATATCCTGCTACGGTGTGGGTGTAGGCACGGCCGTTGGCGTATCAGTTGGCAGGGGTGTAGGTGTGTCCGTTGGTGGTGGGGGCGTGGGGGTGTCGGTTGACGGCGGCAGAGTAGGCGTATCGGTTGGCGGCGGCAGAGTCGGTGTATCGGTGGGGGGCGCAGTTGTGACCGTGGCCGTTGCTGTCGCCGTCTCTGTTGGCGTAGGCGAAATGGGAGTCTGGCTGGGAGTTGGGGTGTGCGTAGCCGTGGGCGGCGCGGTCGTAACCGTGGCCGTTGCTGTGTTGGTGGGCGTGGCAGATGGCGTGAAGGTGGGCGGGGCGGCCGTATCCGTTGGTGGATTAGGTGCGTTTGTTGGGGGCAGCGGGGTGGCAGACGGCCGTTCTGTAGGCGATGGCAGCGGCGTAGCAGTTACGCGCAAAGGTGGTAAGAAGATCACCTGACCGGCTCTGAGGCCACTACTGCTCAAGCAGTTGGCGTTAATAATGGCATAAACCGTTGTCCCATGATGCAGCGCTAATGAAAACATTGTATCCCCCGGCCGCACCACATATTGCACCCAAAAAACGGGTGGTCCGCAGGGCTGGCGCGTTGGCGGCGTCGGTGGCAGATAAATAATCATATCTGGCAATAACATATCCTGGCGTAAACAGTTGGCACGCACAATGGCCGCCTCCGAGGTTCCAGAGCGGACAGCCAGCGTCATCAAACTCTCGCCAACGGCCACGCTAGTAGGTATCCAGCCGACGGGAACCGCCCCACATTCTTCCGGCAATGGCGAGGAGGTGGTGGGGATAGGAGTTGGGAACGCCGTGGTAGTGGGGGTGACGCTAACCAGGGGAATGACCTGTAACGGCGTCTGGCTGGGGGCGATGATGGTGACATCGGCGATAAGGACAGGAAATGGGGGTGGTGCTGCTGATGGTGTTGTATCCAGTTGTGCCAGTAGCAGTGCCAGCAACACTGTGCCTACCACACCAAGGGTGATAATTACATTCCAATACCACCGTTCCGATTCGTGCGTTTCTATATCCATCAATCAGATTGATGTCTACTATCTAGCCAACGCTGCAAAGAACGCTGACTTTCGCCAGAACGTCGACCTAAGACAAGACCTTCCACGCTAATATCTTCATCGAGATAAGGCCAGTGGATGCCTTCGCCGTCCCCGATCCATTCCCAGTGGTTACGCTCTTCGGAGTTTCCTTGCAACAAGCGTGGATACCAGGCCAGAGGTACAGAAACGGTACGGCCGTCGGCCAACTCCACAGTTAAAGTGTCCTCACTGACAATAACACCTGTTGCCTTAATCATAGAAATTTCAGCTATTAAAGTGTTCATCCCATTCCCTCAAAAGCATTTCCCGATTTTCCTCCACTAATCTTTGAATATGGTTAATTTCCTGACGGCTAAATCCACCACTTCGTTGTAAACGTACAGGTGTAAGCCAGAATTTGGCTGTATACCTTTCCCGTCTGATGTGAACGTGAGGTGGTTCAACTGAATCACCAGAGTAGAAGAAAAACCGATAAGGCCCAAATCTCAAACTTGTAGGCATATTTATTGTCGTTGTTCAAAACGGCTTGTAATGGTTGCTATTCTATCTCAGGTTCCCATTAACGGGTACGGCCGTTGGCGTATCAGTTGGCAGGGGTGTAGGTGTGTCCGTTGGTGGTGGGGGCGTGGGGGTGTCGGTTGACGGCGGCAGAGTAGGCGTATCGGTTGGCGGCGGCAGAGTCGGTGTATCGGTGGGGGGCGCAGTTGTGACCGTGGCCGTTGCTGTCGCCGTCTCTGTTGGCGTAGGCGAAATGGGAGTCTGGCTGGGAGTTGGGGTGTGCGTAGCCGTGGGCGGCGCGGTCGTAACCGTGGCCGTTGCTGTGTTGGTGGGCGTGGCAGATGGCGTGAAGGTGGGCGGGGCGGCCGTATCCGTTGGTGGATTAGGTGCGTTTGTTGGGGGCAGCGGGGTGGCAGACGGCCGTTCTGTAGGCGATGGCAGCGGCGTAGCAGTTACGCGCAAAGGTGGTAAGAAGATCACCTGACCGGCTCTGAGGCCACTACTGCTCAAGCAGTTGGCGTTAATAATGGCATAAACCGTTGTCCCATGATGCAGCGCTAATGAAAACATTGTATCCCCCGGCCGCACCACATATTGCACCCAAAAAACGGGTGGTCCGCAGGGCTGGCGCGTTGGCGGCGTCGGTGGCAGATAAATAATCATATCTGGCAATAACATATCCTGGCGTAAACAGTTGGCACGCACAATGGCCGCCTCCGAGGTTCCAGAGCGGACAGCCAGCGTCATCAAACTCTCGCCAACGGCCACGCTAGTAGGTATCCAGCCGACGGGAACCGCCCCACATTCTTCCGGCAATGGCGAGGAGGTGGTGGGGATAGGAGTTGGGAACGCCGTGGTAGTGGGGGTGACGCTAACCAGGGGAATGACCTGTAACGGCGTCTGGCTGGGGGCGATGATGGTGACATCAGCAATGAGAAGCGGTGGGGCAGTGGGCACAGATGGGGGGGCCTGGTCTAGTTGCGCCAGCAGCAACGCCAGCAGCACCGTGCCTACCACTCCAAGCGTGATGATTACATTCCAGAGCCACCGTTCCGATTCTTGTGTTTCTAGCTCCATTACATATTCACGGCCGTACCGTTCCATTGGCAGGCGCGGCCGTATCCCCGTTCACTATTATCTCATCGGGGCCGGGTAGTGGGAAAAGCAGCGAAAAGATGCTGCCTACGCCTACGGTACTCTCCACCCACACACGGCCGCCATTGGCCTGGGCCAGATTGCGGGCCACAGCTAACCCCGCTCCGGTTTCTCCCAGCCCTCTGATCAACGGTGCATCTGCCCGGTGATGCGTGGCAAAAACGGCCGCCAGATCATCAGGATGGATACCACTGCCACTGTCAGACACATTCACCTGCAAAAAGCGGAGCCACTCATTGGCATGAGTAGGGGGGTGAATGGCGGCCGCCTGCGCTGTGATCATCACCCGGCCGTTATTGCCTGATGCCTGGCAGGCATTATGCAGTAAATGAGTCAACATTTGATGGAGATCCCTTCGCCGGATGGTTAACGGCGGCAGCATAGGAGGAATATGCAGGTCTAGCCGAAGATTCTTTTCCCGTACCTGTGAGAGCACGCCGGTAACGGCCGTTTCAATCACATCCTGCACATCCACCACTTCTTCATAGGTTGGGGTGGGTTGTTCCCTTCCCGATACCAATTGCAGCATCTGGTCGAGCAGGCTTCCCATGCGTTTGGTATTCGCCTGAACACGTTGCAACAGGTCGCGTTGTCGGGTACCCAAAATCCCTAATGTCTCCCCAAGCAGTAAATCCGTGAAGCCGCCAATAGAAGTCATGGGAGTGCGTAATTCCTGGATAAGCGCCACCAACAGCTCTTCGGAAGTGCCTTGTTCACGCTGCTCCAATTCCGTCTCCAGGGCCACAATGCGTGCCTGGGCTTCTTCCAACTGGCCGGAGTAGCGGGTAATTGTCAGCATAATCCATTCGGTGCTGAGTTCACTTTCGCCAGCGGCCGCTATGGCCATGGCATCCTCCGCCTCCACCAGCGATTCGCGCAGGGTTTCAATTTCCTGCTCCAGAGCGTTTATCCGCTCATCACGGCTGGCACGCTCCATCTCTTCAAGCAGATGAGCCAGATCATGAGCGCGTTGTAGCGCCACTACAGCACGCGACTCCGCCTGGGCGGCCCGGTTGGCTGTGGTGTCTAATTCGGCTGCCAGCCGGTCCCGTTCTGCTTCCAGGGCAATGAGCCGTCCGCTGACGGCCGTCTCCCCAATCGGCAGTGTGGTGGCTGGCGGTGAGATAAGTTGGGCTGTTGGCTGGTGGGCATAGGTGTTGACGACCGCCTGCGCCACAAATGCGGCCAAAGCAGGTGTGATCGCTTTTTCCCGATCGGTCCATCGCAGACGGCCATCTGGCTTGGCCAGCAACAGCATTCCTACCGGCTCCTCGGCGATAAACATCGGCTCTACCAGCATGGCCCCCAAAGGCCCCACTTCAATGGCCGCATACAACACCTGCAAGGGGCGCATCCCCGTGCCATCCGGCAGTAGTTCCACACTCTCCTTTTTACGGATGGCGGCACGAAAAGGCGGCCATTCCACCAGATCGAGCTGCCAGCTTTTAGGCGTATTGTTGCCAACCTGGGGCAGGTTGCTGGTGAGGTGAATGACCTGGTGGCTATCAGGCGGGAAAATGCCCACGCCCACAAAAGCGGCGTCTACCATTTGCTCGATGAGGGTGACGGCCTGGTGGGCGCGGTTTTCGGTATCCATTGTTTGCAGCACGGCCGCCGATAAATTCAGTACGTCGGTTAACTGGCGCACGGCCGGGCGGTTGGCCTGTTGGGTGGCTAACAAGGGGGTGATGGATTGGCGATAAACCAATACCGCCCAAAGCGGCAACGCAACCAGATAGCCCAGACGCAGCCAGAACAGCAGCTGGGTACCGCTGGGGTTTGGGCCGAGAGAGGTGAGCAGGGCAGCGACGGCCGTAGCCAGTGCCACACCCAAAATAAAAGGAGATAAACCGGTACGAGTGTGCCGGTGAACCAGTGTGAGCGCCAGCCCCAAACCATATGTGCCTGCTTGCAGCATCAGCCATACCTGTACCTGTGAGGTTTCAGCATACACCGCCCCGGCTGCGGCCAATGGTTGCCAGGCGATGGTAAACGCAATGGCCAGCAACGTGAGAATAAATAGCGCGAGCAAAAGCAGAACACTGCCCAGGCGTGGTTGTTGGACCGAGGGGGGAACCAGCGCCCAAACCAGCATGACGGCCGAGATACTGGTTAACGCCTGCTCCAATGGTAGCAAATAAGAGGTTGCCCGGTTAACGTCACCGGCCAGCAGCAAAGCCATGGCCAACAGCAGCACCCGCCCGGCAATCAGCGTTCCGGCCGCGGCCAGATGTCGCCAGGCGTCAGCATTCCGTTTGTCACGCAGCCATTGGCTCAGCGAAATGACAAAAACAACTTGCAAAGCGAAGAGCGTCACCAGATAGTAAACAATGTTACCTGGTGGCTCGGTGAACAATGCAATGAGCTGTGGCCAGAAAATCACAGAGGTATTATATCATACGCGCTAAAGTGGGCAGTAAAGGAGGGGTGGAATCGGAGAGCCGTAACGATAACCATATCAGGGATTACCGATTGCTGCCCTTACCGCTTCAATCGCTGGCGGGTCATAAAGCAGCCAGCGAGCGAACTCATCATGGGGCAGCGTATCACGCTACTGTCGGTAGGTACGGTTGGGCAGATTGTGGAAGAAGAGGATAACGACTATGGGGGTAGTTTCCCCTTGTGGATAAGCGTAATATGCGGTTGTCAGGATGCCGGGCAGCGAGCCATTTTTGTAACCCAGGTTGCTAAACAACTCCTGATTGTCCGCAAACACCATGGGCCATTCCAGATATTTTCGGGCCAGAAAGCTGCTCTTAGGATTGCTGAGGCCATTTTGGGCGATACGTGCCATCAGCGCTGCATACTCTTTTGGGGTACCATGAGCGTTCAGGGTGTGGCTGAATAAGCGCTGTGTCTCAACGCAAATAGGCGGCGATTTTTCATGGAGGGGAATTGTAACGGCTACGGCCGTCCCTTCCCCACAAACACTCACCGATTACAGTTCAAGAGTGACGCCCCACACCGGCTTCTGCCAATACCTGGTCAATAAATTGATCGGCCGCACCAAAATAAGCGCCCTCATCCTTAAGCAATGCCCAATCCAATGGAGCATCCGTTTTAGCCTGCACCACATCCACCAGATGTCTCTGCCGGGCAATCGCTTCGTGGCAGGCTGCCTGAACCAACCCTTTCGCCGCCACCCGCCCCATTGTTTTTGCCAGCGCAAAGGTGAGCGCCTCGGCCAGCATTACGCCATTTGAAGCGATAACATTCGCTCGCATCTGGGTTTCATTCACAACCAGTTGTTTACTCAAGAAGATCGCTTTTTGCAAAGCGGCACCGCTGAGGGCAAACATTTGCGGCAAAGTGAGCCATTCCACCTGCCAGCCGTGTGTGCCTCGTTCATGTTCTTGAATCTGTGCCTGGTGCATGGCAGCCAGCAGTGCGGCATTGGTGCGGGCGGCGGCAATAATCGTTTCGCTGATGATGGGGTTGCTCTTTTGAGGCATGGTGCTGGATCCCCCGCGTGCGGGATCACTCGTTTCCCGTAGTTCACCCACTTCGCTTTGGGCCAACAAGATGATGTCTTGGGCCATTTTTGCCAGCGAGCCGGTGAGCAGCGAAAGCCAACCGGCCAGTTCTGCCAGATTGTCGCGTTGGGTATGCCAGGGCATAAGCGGGCGATTCAGTTGTAGTTCATCAGCAAGGGCGGCTTGCACGGCCGTGCCCTGCTCTCCCAACGCGGCCAATGTGCCCACCGCCCCGCCTAATTGCACACATAGTAGCCGGGGCTGCAATTCCACCAGCCGCTGCCGGTGGCGCAGCAAAGGGGCCAGCCAGCCAGCTACCTTCAGACCAAACGGCATGGGCAGGGCATACTGGGCATGAGTTCGCCCCGCCATAAGGGTCTGGCGATGGTGATCGGCCACATTTGCTAATGAGGTGATGAGGGTGCCCAGGCGAGATTGCAGCAAGGCGAGGGCGGCACGGGTTTGCAGGATAACGGCCGTGTCCATAATATCCTGCGTGGTTGCCCCCCAATGGACATAATCGGCCGCAAGGTGGCCTGCTGCTTCTCTGATCTGCCGTACCAATTCAATGACCGGCACGCCATCCTTTTCCAGCCCCGCCTGCAATGGGGTCAGGTCTGGGGCCAATGCGCTGGCCGCTGCGGCGATCTGCATGGCGGCCGTTGCGGGGATGATGCCCAATTGCCCTTCCACTTTCGCCAGGGCCGCTTCTACCGCCAACATCTGGCGCAGAAATGCTGCGTCGCTAAAGAGTGCGGCCAATTCCTCATCACCAAATAGTGGCGCATATAGCAGTGAATCGGTGGGGGAAAAGGCCATTTTTACTCTTCTGCCAACACTTTTTTGGCAATGGCAACGGCCGTATTCGCCGCCGGCACACCAGCGTATATGGCCACTTGCAAAAATAACTCTTTTAGTTCAGCCGGGGTAACGCCTGTGTGCCGGGTGGCGCGAATGTGCAGGGCCAGTTCCTGTTCCCGGCCCAGGGCCGCCACTATAGCAATCGTCAGAAGGTGGCGGGTTCTGCGGTCCATTCCCGGCCGTGCCCACACAGTGCCCCACGCCGTTTCGGTGATGAACTGCTGAAAGTCGGCATCAAAATCGGTTGTATTAGCCTCGGCCCGGTCTACGTGGGCCTCTCCCAGCACAGCCCGCCGGATTTCCATACCTTGTGTATATTTCGTATTTGTCATGGCGAAAAAGATTGATTTTGGATGATAAGTTCGCCCATCATACCTGCTGTTTGCCGGAACAGCAACGCCCTTAGGTGGGCCTTGACATTTTAGCTATCCTGCAGTAATATCTAAAACATATATATCTACAAGATATATAAACGAGAAAATATGGCCCAAAAACAAAACCGCAGCCGTTATGCTATTTTAGGAATGCTCAGTTACCAGCCCATGTCTGGCTATGATATTCAGAAGTTTTTTGCGGACATCGCCGGCTTCTGGCAGGAAAGTTATGGGCAGATTTACCCGAACCTGCGCCAGTTGTTGGCAGAGGGATTGGTAAGCAAACAGGTAGAAGAACGGGATAAAGGCCCCAATCGCCATTTGTACGCGCTGACAGCTAACGGCCGTCAGGCATTACAGACCTGGTTGTCGCAAACGGCCGAGCCACTGCCCGTGCGTAACGAACTGTTGCTTAAGCTCATCTTTGGTTATGAGGCCGGCATAGAAGCGACCAGACGCCAGATTGAAACATACCGGGAACAGGTAACGGCCGACATCGGGAATCTGCACATTGTTGAAGCCTGGCAAGAAGCACAAATGGACGAAGGCGACCCCCATGCCCGCTTCCGGCGCATGGCCGTTCGACATGCCCTGCACACCAATCAGGCACTGATCACGTGGTGTGATGAATGCCTGGCGGAATTAAATAGAGATTGAGTTGTGATGTTACAGATAAGGAGAATATAAGCCATGAGTGAACGAATAATGACCCTCCACCCGGAGGGCAAGCAAGGGGTAAATATTGAAAAAGAGAAGTACGAGGTGGTACGGCAGGCGATTATTGCTGCCTTGCAGGCCCATCAACCACAAACTTTTTCCGGGCTGGAACAGGCGGTTACTGCCCAATTGAATGGGAATTTTGATGGCTCGGTTTCCTGGTACTTTACAACGGTGAAGTTAGACCTGGAAGCGCGCCGGGTTTTGGAGCGGGTGCCAGGAGCACGGCCGCAGCAAATCCGCCTGGTATGATAAAGCCCCAAAGGGTGTCGGCAAACCCCGTCGGTCTACTGTTTTTTGCCAGCAATTGGCAGTGAGTAATCCGGTCTGTGATAGTTTCTGGCGGAAAAAGCAACGCATACTCAATCTGAATGATCACCGATAACTGATGACCGGTGACGGATTACCGATAACGGAGGATTGTATGCGCGAAATAGCGATTGTAGGTGTGGGGCAAACGGCCGTGCGTGAGCATTGGGATTTGTCCATTCGCCAATTAGCGGTGGCAGCGGGGCAGGCGGCCCTGGCTGACGCCGACATGAGCTGGGTGGATGCCATTTACGTGAGCAATATGACCAGCGGCAACTTAAATGAACAGCATCAGTTGGGGGCGTTGGTGGCTGACCATTTAGGGCAGCGCGGCGTGGAAGCGGTGAAGTTGGAAGCAGCCTGTGGTTCGGCTGGGTCCGCTATGCGCCAGGGCATTATCGCCATTGGCAGCGGGCAGATGGACGCGGTGCTGGTTATTGGCGTGGAAAAGATGACGGAGACCGTTTTTGAGGAGACGACGGCCGCATTGGTAACCGCTGCCGATGCCGATTATGAAGGGATTCACGGGGTCACGTTTGTCAGCCTGAACGCCCTGATTATGCGCCGCTATATGCACGAATATGGCTACCAAAAAGGAGATTTTGCTCCGTTTGCCATTAACGCCCATGCCAACGGTGCCAAGAACCCCAACGCCCTGTTCAGGGAGCCGATTACGCAAAAAATTTATGAGAAAGGGCGGGTGGTGGCTGATCCGATTACACTTTTTGATGCTTCGCCCATTGGCGATGGGGCGGCCGCCTTGCTGCTCGTTCCGGCTGAAAAAGCGCCGGGCGCGGTGCGGGTAATCGGTTCGGCCGTCGCTACCGACACACTGGCTGTGCATGACCGCGAGGATATGCTCTGGCTAAAAGCAGCGCAGCAATCGGCACAGTATGCCTATGCCCAGGCTGGTATTGGCCCGGATGATGTGGATTTATTTGAACTGCACGATGCCTTTAGCGTGATGGCGGCGCTCTCTCTGGAAGCGTGTGGTTTTGCCGAACGTGGGCAGGGAGTCAGATTGGCACAGGAGGGGGAGATTTTCCCGGACGGCCGAATCCCTGTAGCGACTATGGGCGGCCTCAAAGCACGCGGACATCCGGTAGGGGCAACCGGCCTCTACCAGCTTGCCGAAGCCGTGTTGCAACTGCGTGGCGATGCGGGCGAAGCCCAAATTGACGGTGCGCGTATTGCCATGGCCCAAAACATTGGCGGCAGCGGCGCAACGATTGCTACGCACATTTTGCGGAAGTGATGAGTGGGAAATACTGGCAACGGGCATAATTTGACGTTTTGCCTGCAAGTGGCAGGCGGCAGGTGGCAGGTGATTGATGCCAGCGTAACTTGCTATATGCCAGATGAAATGCAACTTTATGCCCTTGCCGAGTATAAAACTGTCACCGTGCTTCCTTGTCAGTACACCATCCGGCCACTAAAATTGCAGCTTTATGAACAGCGATAATCCCTTTTACCATCGAGGCGCCATCCGGCAGGTGGAGCATTTTTGTGGGCGCGAAGCCGAAATCGGCCAGATTTTGGGGTTATTACGAAACGGGCAAAGTGTTTCTTTGATAGGGCCGCGTCGTATTGGCAAGAGTTCGCTGCTTATCCATTTAATGCGGCCAGAGGTGCGGGCTGGCTTTCCCTGGGGGCCAACCCAGACGGCCGCCCAGCTTTTATTTGTGCATCTGGATTGTCAGGAGTTTGGCGAATCGCCGGCTGATGAGGTGTATGAGGCTTTGTATGATGGACTGCTAGATGCGGCCAAGACAGCCGGTTTAACAGGGTATGTAGCCGATACGTCTGGCAGTTATCGCGCCATTGACCGCTTATTGCACCAGATGAACCGGATGGGCACGGCCGTCGTTGTGCTTCTGGATGAATTTGAACTATTAGCGGCCAACAACCAATTGACCCCTTATTTCTTTGCCCGTTTGCGGGGGCTGACGACGAAATATGGGTTGGCCTATCTAACAGCCAGCCAGCAGCCGTTATTCAATATCACGGCCGAAGAAGAAATCCTTAGCTCCCCATTTTTCAACATCTTTGTCACATTGCCGTTGGGACTATTTACCATGGATGAAGCACGGGCTATGCTGGCCCAACGCTTGCAGGAAAGCCCCATTACCTTCTCTGCTGATTTGGTGGATTATCTGCTTTTTTTAGCCGGGCCACATCCTTTCTTTTTGCATATTGCCGGGTACTATGCTTATCGGGCGTTGATGGAAACATCTTCTCTCGCACCCGTTGACTTTGCCATGTTAGATGATCCCATTGAAATGGAAGCTGCTTCCCATCTCAGTTACCTTTGGCAAAATTTATCGGCCGAGGAGCAGTATACCCTGGCAATTACCCATGGGGCAGTGGATACCCTGCGCCAGTTGGAACAACAATGTTTGCTGCAAAATAGCAACGGCCGTTATTCTTACACCAGTGAAATTTTGCACCGTTTTGTGCGCCGCCAGGGGGTGCCAGGATTGATTCAGGCGGGGCCTTTTATCATTGATCTACAACGGCATCAGGTTTGGGCAGAGAATCAAGAGATTGCACTGACAACCTCACAGTTTGCTATTTTGGTTTGCCTGTGCCAGAACACGGGGCAGGTGGTGCATGGGGATGATCTGGAAGCGGCCGTATGGGGTGAAGTGTTGGTGGATGATCCTGACCGCTTGAAAACACTGATTAAACGGCTGCGGCGTGCCATTGTGCCCTATGATAACTGGATTGTGAGTGAGCGGGGGGTGGGGTATGCACTGCGGCCGCCGGAATCATAAATTGAGCAACTCATTCGGCCGTAATGGCATTGCTCTCTTCCCGGCAGGCACACGCTTCTTTGTTCACAGCACCCCGAATAAGAAACCCATCATATTCCTGCCCCGTCCCTTGGGAAACCCACCCCCCTAGATTAAACGGCACAACACCATCTGCGGCAACCCAACGGCCGTTATACGTTCGGGCAACATGCACATGTGTCCCATCAGAAAAGCCTCCCTCACACGATGGATGCCCCAAACGGTCGCCGGTTTGCACAGGTGAACCGGCGGGGATGCGGTCCCGTTCTGCCAGGTGCATATAAGTAACCGCCCAACCCGTTCCGGCAAATTTATCCCCATCCAGGTCAACCACAACTGCGCCAAAACCGCTGCGTGTGACAACACCATCGCTCATCGCCGTTACCCAGGCATCAGAATCAAAGCAGCCCAATACATCAGCCTCCGGGGCAAAGTCCAGTGCGGCCCAGGCTGACCCACTGTTCCAGCCACCGTGCGGCCCGCCGGTGAAGTACCATGTTTCGCCGCTGCTCCAGGGTAATTGCAGCGCTGGCTGCATGAGATGAGCAGGCATAATCGGTTCAATAGTTTGGGCAAATGGATTGCCGAAAAGCTGTTCGTAGGTAGCATAAAAACCGTCTGGCCCCACATCGTGCAGCCAGCTTTCATATGTGATCACATCGGCGCCGCCCAAAACGCGCTGCACCCCGGCTGTGGCATGGTTGATGGTGGCCGCAAAAGTGATGCGGGTGTTATCGGGCAAGGCGAAGGAGTGCAAGTTGCCTTCGGCACGGCCGTAATAGCCCCAGTTCAGTTCATTTGCAGCCCAACTCAGCTGCCGGTATAACCCTTCCATACCTGAGCCACCTTTGCCCATAGAAAACAGCTCTTCCGGCACGGCCGCCTGGGTCAGCCAGCCAGACCGATATTCCAATAATGCCAGCAGCAGGCGGGGGTTGATGCTGTGCCGATGGGCAACCAGTTCCACAATTTCTGGCCCTTCCAACTGTTTGCCTTCCACCTGTTCGGTGTAGCGCAGCAAGTAGCCGTTATAAAACGCGGCCGTTTGCCGTACATAAAACCCTCTGGCCGCCGGGCCAAAAACCAGCTCGCTGTCTGGCACAATTTTAAAAGAAGGCCCAACCAGGCTGGCCTGGCCGGGAATACGAATTTGCTGCCCCACCTGCAAAATATCCGTAACCTGCAACTCGTTCATTGCCAAAATTTCTTCCAGCGACACCCCATAAAGCTGGGCAATGTACCCCAATGTATCACCGGAATTGATGGTGTGTAGCTCTTGCCCGCTGCCACTGGTGGAGTCGTAATGAGGTGGGTCTGGTGTTGGGGTGTGGCTGTAGGGTAGGGCAGTGGCCGTTGGGGCAGCCGGTTCGGGTGGTGCAATGCCTATCTGGTTAAAGCTAAGAGCGGCCAGGGTCGGGGGCACGGCCGTCACATTCCCCACGGAGAGGATGTTTACTTCCGGATCCGGCCGTTCACAGGCGGTCAGGCATAAAACGACAAACACAACAGGCAAAAGGTGAACCGTGATGCGTGAGCCATTCATATCGGCGATTGTATCCCGCCTGCCGCATTTTCACGAATAGCAGGCGCGGGCTACAATTGCGCCATTATGCAAGCAGATTATGTGCAGCGATTACGCATGACGTTTAGTAAGAGTGGCCCGGCACGCTATATTGGCCATTTAGACCTGGCGCGGGCGCTGGAACGGGCCTTAAACCGGGCTAACCTGCCGGTGGCTTATACCCACGGGTTTAACCGCCGCCCCCGGTTGCAAATGGCTTCTGCGCTGCCGTTGGGTTATACCAGTGAATATGAACTGGCCGATCTGTTGTTGGTGCAACGGGTGGAGCCAGAGCAGGCGCGGCCGCAGTTGATGGCTAAGATGGCCCCTGGTATTGATGTGTTTCGTATGACGGAGGTGCCGATTCATGTGCCTTCTTTGCAGGCCAGCACGAAGGAGGCAACCTATGTGGCTACGCTGCTCGATCCGGTGGATTGGGCCGCGCTGGATGAGCAGATAAGAGTCCTGCTGGCGCAAGAGGTGTTGCTGCGGGAGCAGGAGCATAAGGGGAAGATGAAAACGTATGATTTACGGCCGTTAATCCTGCACCTCTGCCTGGTTGATACGGCCGATAGCTGGCCCCAAATTCACATGCGCTTGCTGCTGCAACCTTCGCTAACCGGGCGGCCAGACGAACTGTTGCAGGCATTGGGGTTAGACCCCCTTGCCGCCCGCATTCATCGCACCCATATTGCGTTGCAGGGGGAATGAGTGTTTGGGTGTTCAGGTGTTCAGGTGTTTGGGTGTTCAGGTGGTTGTTGGTGGGGCTGATCTGTTTGCCGGGCGTGTTGGGGTGCAGGCTGCTGACTGCTCAACCTGCCACCCCGTCATCTGAACCTCTCCATCTCCCCACACCCGCTCAACTGACGGCGGCCGCCACGCCTACCCCTGCGCTCCCACCGGATACTGGTTGGCAAACCCTGCGCCCCGGTCTGGAACATCGGGTGATTCGGTTGTTGGCCGCCGACGGCCGGATGCAGGAAGAAATCTCCATTTTCCGCATAGACCCGGCAGCTTATGAGTTTCAGGTAGCGTACCACCCTGGCGCACCGCAAACGCTGGCGCAGTGGCAGGCAGAAACAGGGGCGCTGCTGGTGGTGAATGGCGGTTTTTTTACTGAGGCGTATGTGGCAACCGGCCTAACCGTGATTGACGGGCAAAGCAGCGGCCAGAGTTATGGCGATTTTGCGGGCATGTTTGCGGTGGATGGCACGGGGCCGGCGGTGCGTTGGTTGGGGGAACGGCCGTATAACCCGGACGAGCCATTGCGTTTTGCTGTGCAATCATTCCCCATGTTGGTTAAACCTGGTGGTCAGATTGGCTACCCAGATGAGGATGGGCAGGCCAGCCGGCGCACAGTAGTGGGGCAAGATGGTGACGGCCGTATCCTCTTCATTCTCGCTCCGTGGGGCAGTTTCACTCTGCACCAACTGAGCGCCTGGCTGGCTGAATCTGATCTGAATCTGGATGTGGCTCTTAACCTGGATGGTGGCACCTCAACCGGGTTACATCTGGCCGGCCCAGAGATGGTAATTCCAGCATTTACCAGGCTGCCGATAGTGATCGTCGTGTTGGATAAGCCATAAACGGCCCACCGCTTACGCATTTCTCATGGTACGGCCGTGAAACTATGTTATACTTCCGCCCGTTGTCCGCAAGGACCACTCTTTTTATCATCTCATTTGTTTGGATAATACCAATTGGATGCCCGCCCAGGTTGGCCGGGCATTTTTTGTGGCAGCAGAATGGCTCTTACGGTTGGGACGGGCTGGCTGCTGGCCCGCAAATGGGGGAGATGAGGAGACGGAGAGACTGAGAGATTGAGTCTCCTAATCTCCCAGTCTCCAAATCTCACATCTCTAGTAGGAGCAATATGACAACAGATTTCTCATCTTTAGGTCTGCATTCGCAGGTGGTGCAGGCCGTTACCGAAATGGGGTTTACGGAGCCGACGCCGATTCAAACGGCCGTCATCCCCCTCATGCTCAATGGGCAAGACATCATTGGCCAGGCGCAAACCGGCACCGGCAAAACGGCCGCCTTTGGCCTGCCCATCTTGCACAGCCTCATCCCCGGTTTGGGCCTGGTGCAGGCACTCATTGTCACCCCCACCCGTGAACTGGCGCTGCAAGTGGCCGGGGCGTTGGAAGGATACGGCCGTTACCGGGAAACAACCGTTTTGGCGATTTATGGTGGGCAGGCTTACGGCCGTCAGAAACGCCAACTGCGCCAGGGCGAAATTGACATTGTGGTGGGCACACCCGGCCGGCTGCTCGACCTCATCCAACAAAAAGTGCTCGACCTCAGCCAGGTGCAGTTCCTGGTGCTGGATGAAGCGGACGAGATGCTCAGTATGGGTTTCATTGAGGATATGGAGGCCATCCTGGCCCAAACGCCAGAAAGCCGCCAGACCGCCCTTTTTTCTGCTACCATGCCCGCCGAAATTCGCCGCCTGGCCGACAGCTACCTGCGCCAGCCCCAGGCTATCACCATTCAACGGCAGCAGCTGACGGTGGCCGCCATTGAACAGCGGTATTACCTGGTGAATGAAGCGGACAAACTGGCCGCGCTTACCCGCCTTTTTGAAGTGGAAGAGATGAGCAGTGTGCTTATTTTTGCCCGCACCCGGCAGGGCACGGGTGAACTGGCGAACGAATTAACCGTGCGTGGTTTCCCGGCCGAAGCGCTCAACGGCGACCTGAGCCAGGATAACCGCGAACAGGTCTTGAATCGCTTCCGCCAGAACCAGATCAAGGTGCTGGTAGCCACCGATGTGGCTGCGCGGGGATTGGATATTGACGGCATTTCGCACGTCATCAATTTTGATTTGCCCACCGATGCGGAAGTGTTTGTGCATCGCATCGGCCGTACCGGGCGAGCCGGTAAAACGGGTATTGCCATTTCGTTAGTAACGCCTAAAGAGCAATACCGCCGCCGCCAGATTGAACGGTATACGCGCCAGGAGATGAGCCGGCGGCCGTTGCCCACCACTGCCGAAATTCAGGCGCACCGGGAAACGCAGTTGGTGGAAAGTATGCTGGTGTGGCTGCGGCGCGGCCGCTGCCGCCAGGAGCGGGAGATGGTGGAAAAGCTGGTAGCCGAAGGGTATGATGCGGTGGAAATTGCCGCCGCCGCCCTGAAACTGGCCCGCGCTGAAGAGAAGCAGCGCCCCATTTTCCCGGTGAGCGAGGTGGTGGAAGAGCCAATGCGCGGGCGCAACGGCCGTATCCCTGCCCATCACACAGCTCAAAGAATGCCAGGACACGGCCGTGCCCATGCCAATCGCTCTCACGAAAAAGGGATGATTCGCCTCAGCCTCAACGCTGGTAAACAACATGGACTCCGCCCCAATGACGTGGTGGGCACCATCGCCTTCCACGCCGATATTCCCGGCCGGGCCATTGGTGCCATTCAGATTCAAGAGCAACATACCCTGGTAGACGTGCCAGAGCAGTTTGTGGCCCAGGTCTTAGCCAAAAACGGCAAATATCAGGTACGCCAACGGCCGCTCACCGTTGAAAGAGTGTAATCGGGTGTGTTTCAAATGAGTTGAGCCATAACGTGTCATTCTGAATGGACCATCTCACACGGATTACATTTAACCCAACGGTGATGGGTG
>CAZOPF010000009.1:0-26459 GCA_964581605.1 uncultured Ardenticatenaceae bacterium | reverse complement strand
GGGTCGGTTTCGGCCAGTTCTTCGCCGGAGGCGGGGTCTATGACGCGCATGATGATGTCTTGGCCATCGGTATTGCTCTCCAGGATCAGGTTGACCACATCACCCGCGCTGAGGGTGACGGTGTATTGCACGCTGCTTTTGGGAGTGAGTGTGCCGGTAGCTGTGTCGCCCAACACCAGCGAGCCACCATCAACCGATGTTCCCAGTAAGAAACGAATGGCGGCCTGTAATACCGCGTCATCCTCGCCGAGCACGGCCGTTTCATCCACCGGCACCACAATATCCGGTACCACGCCAATGCCCTCAATGTGAATGTGGCCATCTATGTCTACGGCGCGGCCCTGGGTGAAACGAAACGCCTCATCTTCCGGCATGGCCACCTCGTCCACCGGGCCACCCAACCCGGCGGTGGGCGTGTGGCCGATGATGGTGGCCCGCTCTTGTAACGTCATGTCATAGCTGAAAAATTCGCAGGCGCTGGCGCAATCGGCCGCTACCAGCACGACCACATCGCCGTCAAAACGCAGGCTCTCGTCCGGCGGCAGAATGAAGGATTGTGGCTCTTCGTCCATGTGGAATTCGCCGCGATCCCGGTCATAGGCGGCCGTGTTGCCCAGTTCCAACGCTTCATCGAAGAAGTAGGCGGCCATCTGGTTGGCCAGGAAGCCGCTGCCGCCGCCGTTGTGGCGCATATCAATGATGATGGCCGGGACTTCCGCCTCTTTGAAATCGCGGATCATGCGTTCCCACAACTGCACCGTCAGCACATCATTGTCGGAGAAGCTGTAGATGGCGACATAGCCGATGCCTTCCTCCAGCAGTTCATACTCCACCGGCAGTTGCAGGCCGTCGCCAATTTCCTCGTCCACCCAGTAGAAGTAGCTGTCCAGTTCGGAACTG
Organism: uncultured Ardenticatenaceae bacterium; assembly: GCA_964581605.1. Taxonomy (GTDB): domain Bacteria; phylum Chloroflexota; class Anaerolineae; order Promineifilales; family Promineifilaceae; genus CAADGU01. Next base: position 25,559 of record CAZOPF010000009.1, on the reverse strand, counting down.
GCGGTGAGGTCGGCCGTTTGCTGGCTGCCGCCGGGGTTCTGGTAGGTGACGGTTACGGCCGTGCCAATCGGAAAACGCACGGCAAATAGCAGTTTGTCTTCCCGTTCGGCGTGGGCGGTGCTGTAGGGGCCAAAGTGGGAGACGGTCTGGCTGATGTGTTCGGTGATGGGCACGCCGTTGATGGCGATAATTTCTGCGCCTGATTCAATGCCCGCGGCCGCGGCCGGGCCGTTATCGCTGAGGAAGGTGACCAGGCTACGGCCGTCATCCAATTCTTTAATCGCTAACCCAATCCCTCCCAATACCGCGTCGCGGAAATCCTCCTGCACAAACGGGCCGGCCACATGCCCATCCGGGATGCGCCAGGCAAAATCACGCAAAGCACGGCGATAGGCCAGGTCATCGCCATCGGCGTCCGCTTCCTCAAAACGGGGCAGGAACTCCGCCCTCAGCGCCTCAAAGTCAATGGATTTGTATTCGGTAAAGGCGTACTCGTTGATGAGTTGATCTACCAGGGCGTTAAACGCCTCGGCATAACTCAGGTCGGAGTAGTCCACCAGGGCCGCCCCGTCCGGCTCGATCAGGTCTACGCGCTGCTCGCGGCTGCGGTCAAAGGTGAACGGGTCGGTGTCCAGATTGACCATCGTGTAGCCAGCAGGCAAGGTGATCATCTCTTCGTCGCCGGTGAAAAGCAGCCCGTCCGGGCCGAAGTCTTGCGGGAAACTTTGCTGGTCGTCGGGCGCGTAAACCAGCAGTTTGCCGCCCACAATTTCGCGGTCATGAGCCGGGTCGCGGCTGATTTCGGTGGAGGCGTAGGCGGTTGACCAGCCGCCGCCGCCCAGGTCGCGCTCTTCCAGGAAGGGGTCGCCAAAAGTGTTGGTCCAGTAGGCGATGGCAAACACCTGCACCCCGCTTTCTTCTTCGCCGTCAAAATCTACATCGCGGTACGCGCCCTGTGGTTCGATGGGCAGGGCGATGGAGTAGGAGAAGGGGGAGGTGTAGAAATCGGAGGTAATCTGCCCAAGCGTCTGCGACTCGACGGGCATGATGTACTGTTTGTCCCGGTCTACAAAGCCAGCCTGGTCTTCCAGGATGACCACCGGCGCAGCTACGCCGAGGGTGAAGAAGGGGTTGGTGTAGGTGACGAGGCCGGTGACGACGACGGGGCCGCCTTCATCGTTATCCGTAAACGGTAATCCGTTATCGGTAATTGGTTCGGCCGTTGGTTCGAGGGTGAGTTCGGCGGGCACGGCCGTAGCGGTTGGTTCGTCGGTGGGTACGGCCGTAGGTTCTGGTGTGTTGGTGGCTTCAGCGGACGCTGAGCTTGCCGAAGTGGCCGTGTTCGTGGGCGCGGGTTCTGGCGTCGGTGTTGGCTCCGGGTCGCTGCATGCCGCCAACAGCAAGATGGCGATGATGAGGATGAAGTAGGCTTTGTATTTCATGGATTCTCCTGATAAGTGATGAGTGAGTAATAAGCGGTGAGCGGTTGCGCCGTGAGCGGTAGACTGCTCACGGCCCACTGCTCACTGCTCACTGCTCACGGCTCACGGCTAACTGATAATGCGCTGGCAGCAACGTCATCGGAGCGGCGGCGGCGACGATGAGGATGCTGTCCTGGGTGCTGTTGGGGGGGGTGATAACGGCCGTGTTATCCGCCGACAACGGGATTTCCTGCACCACCGGGCCATTTTCATCAAAGGTGATGAAGATGAGATGCCAGATTTGGGGCACATAGCCGGTGGCACGCACAAACCCTTCGGCCGTCCAGCCAGTGTCTGTCTCGGCGTCATCGGTGTAGCCAATTTCGGGGATGGCGATGTTGTCCAGCGCCAGCCCGCCAAAGGTGAGGATGGGGTCGGTGACGTATTCAAAGCGGATCAAGACGTTTTGCCCGGCGTAAGGCGTCAGGTCAATCGTTTCTTGCACCCAATCGCCGCTCTCGCCGGTGTAAAAACGGTCGGTCAGGGCGGAATCGGAGGGGTCATCCTCAAACGCTTTACCCTGCATTTGTGCCCCGGTGAGCGGCTGCCAGGTTTGCCCGCCATCGGTGGAGATGGTGACGTAGGCAAAGTCGTAGCCCACTTCGATGTCGTGGTACACGTCGTAGGTGAGGGTGGCGGCGGGCACGGCCGTCAGGTCAAACGCATGGGTCAGCCGGGCGCTGCTGTAATTGGCGCGGTTGGCCAGCCACATGTGCGCGCCAGACGTGGGCAGCACCGGTAGCAGCGGCGCGTGGTTGCTGCCGGTGAAGGTGAGCGCGCTCTTTTGCCCGGCGGGAATTGCGTAGTAATCGGCGGCAAACTGGTTGACGGTGGTTTCGGATGTGGGCAGGGGTTGGGGTACGGCCGTGTCCACTCCATTGGCTAATCCATACTTCTCCGGCGCGCCCGGCGCATCATGGATGGCTAATGCTGCCAGCCAGTCCAGCCATAGCTCCATGCCACTGCTGAAATCCAGATTGTGCGCCTGCGCCAGTTCATCCAGGGCGGCAAAAGCGGGGGCGGGGTGGGTGGCAAAATCGCGGTATACCTTTTCGCCCAGCCGGTTGAAGATGTAGCGGTTGAGCAGATAGCCCTGGCCGTAATGGGGAATGGTGTCGCCGTCTGTCCAGCGATTCAATTGCTGATCGGGCTCTTCCAGAAAGAGGTTGGCGCGGTCAATACCATCACCGGGAAAACCAACCAGTTCTTCGGCCAGCATGGCCGACCCTTCCACTTCCCAATCCCAGTCGTTGCTGTCGTAATTTTCCTCGATCATGTGGCGGAATTCGTGCGCCAGGGTGTCCAGATAACCAGACCAGCCAAATTCACGGCCGTTCATCACAAACATCTCCCGCGCATTAGAGGTGGGGTCTACGCTTTGTGGCACCAGGTCATGGGAACTGAAATAACCGAGCAGGTAACAGAAGTCCAATTCATCGGGGCCAATATCGCATAAATTGACCGGCGAGGCATTGACGATGTGGATGCGTGGGTCGCCATCCACGCCAGGGCTGGCTTCTTCGCCAAAATAGAGGCGGGTGCGCTCGTAAATTTCATCAAACCCCTCGCCCGCCTCTTGCAGGTCTGAGCGAGACGGTTGATCCAGGCCAGCGGTGGTGTCGAACCAGAAGTAGGCGTGGTCGCTGACGTGTTGCAGCACAAATTCGGCTGTGGTGTTGACGTTGGTATCGGTGTTGTTGACGGTGATCAGTTGGCGCGTGCCCACCGGCAGCACCTCGGCCATGGGGGTGTAGTCATCTGATGGTGGCGTGGCCCCTTTGTAAGCTACCAGCAGGGCAATATCGTCCCGGTCGAGTGGGTAATTGGCGTCTAGCTGCACGGCCGTCAATCGTTCTGCCTCTTGAATGGGTTCGCGGCTGAGATCAGGGTAGGGGCCAGAGGTGATAATCGGTAATCGGTTATCGGTAATCGGTGGTTGGGTTTCGGTAATTGGTGGTTGGCTTTCGGCCGTTGGGTTTTGGGCTTCCGTGGTGGGAGTGGGCAGGTCGGCCGTTGGCAATTGCTCCGTTGGCAATTGATCATTGAGCATCGGTGTGGGCGTGGCCTCTTCTTCACTGGTGCAGGCAGCCAGAAGCAAGAGGATGAGTACGGCCGTGAATAAGCGCATTTTTTGTGACATAAACCATCCTTGATCCGCGAAGTACGCGAAGAAACGCGAAGGAGGGGGGAGTCAGTTAAGGGTTGGATTGTTATTACCAAACAAAATGCGATCCCAACTGCCTCGCCCCTACAATTTGTGTCTCGGCGTTTGATAGAAATGTGAGGCGGATTATAGAGAGCAAATGGGTGACTGTCACCGTTGAAGGACAGCCACCTGTGAGGTTCTAACGTGCCCTTAAAATCATGGGCAGGCCGCCTTTGGGCCGCAGGGTGATGAGTGGTTCTATTTCCACCCGGTAGCCTGGCTGTAATTCGGCGCGGAAGCGTTGGGCGATGGTCGCCAGCAGCAGGATCGCTTCTGTCATGGCAAAGCTGTTACCGATGCACTGGCGTGGCCCACCGCCAAAGGGCAGGTAGGCGTAACGTGGCCGTTCCGCCACCCGCTCCGGCGTGAACCGTTCCGGATCAAATCGCAGCGGCTCTTCCCAAAAATCGGGATGGCGGTGCGTCAGGTAGGGGCTGAGGGTGACGATGGTCTTGGCGGGTATGTCATAACCACCGATGACATCCGGTTCGTGGCCGAAACGGCCCAGGGCGTAGGCAGGCGGATAAAGGCGCATCGCCTCCTCAATGACCATCGTGGTGTAGGGCAGTTGCGGAATGTCGGCCATGGTGGGGACACGGTCAGCACGCCCCGCGCCCAACACCTCCGCCAATTCCTGCTCCAATCGGGTGCGCACATCCGAGTGCTGTGAGAGCAGGTAAAAAACCCAACTGAGGGCGACGGCCGTTGTCTCGTGTCCGGCCAGTAAAATCGTCATTACCTCATCGCGCAGTTGGCGGTCATTCATGCCTTCGCCCGTTTCTTCGTCGCGGGCATCCATCAGCATCCCCAGCAGGTCATCTTTTTGTACACCAGATTGCCGCCGTTCGTTGATGATTTTTTGCACGATGTTGTCTAGCACGGCCGTGTTTTGCCGGATGACGCGGGTACTGTGCCACCAGGGAACGTAGCGCAGCCGTTCGTAGGCAAAGGCTGTGCTGCTGAGGGCGCCAATTTCGCTGTTTACGGCCGTGAATGCCTCGCCCACCGTATCGGCCTCCCGCGTCAGGTCAATGCTGAATAGCGTTTTCCCGGTAATCTCCAGCGTCAGGTGCATCATCTCTTCCGCCAGATTAAACGATTGCCCGTCCTGCCATTTGTCCAGCATCATGCTGGTGGCGTCGGTCATCGTCGTGGCAAAATCGGCAATGCGCTGGCGGTGAAAGGCGGGCTGGGCCAGCCGCCGCTGCCGCCGCCAGAAGTCGCCATCGCTGGTGAGCAGGCCATTGCCCACCACCGGTGTGATTAGCAGCAGGCTAGGATGAGGCAGCTTGGTATAGTTTTTGTTGTTGTCCTGCAAAATATGTTTGTTGTGGTCGGGATGGCAAAAGATGTAGCCGTAAAAGTGCAACACGGCGCGGAAGCGCACCGCGTCGCCGTATTGGGCTACCAGTTCCTCCATTTTGGCTAACGGCCGCCCCTGAAACTGGCGAATGATGCCAAACGGCCAGGGCGGGTTCGGGCCAGGCGGGTGATTGAGCTTCTTCTTAAGCTTGTGGTTTGCAACAACAGAGGACATGTGTAGCTCCATATTTATCAGGTTGTAGCGAGTTGCCAGACAGAATTGTGACGAAATTCACAATGAGTTTAGCAAATATCGCGCCAACCTGTCAACCTGATTACCAGGCAATAAATTGAGTGGAGCTTTTTGACAGGGGTACGGCCGTTTGCTAGAATCCACCCACAATCGTCTGATTGCCGCCTGTTGATTGCCACCCGCCCCGTTCGTCTAGCGGCCCAGGACGTAGCCCTCTCAAGGCTAAAACAGGGGTTCGATTCCCCTACGGGGCAACAAAGCTCCACCTAAAGACAAGGTGGGGCTTTTTTGTTGGCATCATTAACCCTTGCAAATGTAATACATGCGTATTACACTTTGATGTTATGAAGACCATTCGCTATCATCACTATAACCTGGCCAGGCACGGAATTGATCTCTTCGAGGCAGAAGAAGCTTTATTATGATGGTTGGAGACAGCGGCGGAGAGATGGTGATTATTACGAAATACTAGGGCGAACAGATGACGGCCGTTACTTGCAATTAGTGGTTGAAATACGCGCTGATGAAATATGGGTATTTCATGGCCGGGATATGACCGCCACCAAAAAAAGACGCTATCAGCGTAAATGAGGACAATATGGAGCAGGAACTTTTGATAAAGACGGAATTTTCAGAGAACGATTTGCCACCTCGCCGATTCAAGCCAAAGGTATTCACGATTCGCATGTCTGAAGAAAGCCTGGCCTGGTTGCAAGAAGTAGCGGCCCGCAAAGAAGTCTCGCCGTCTACACTGGCGCGTATGTGGATTTTAGAGAGATTGAGCCAGGAAGGTGAACCGTCAAGTAATGAGTGGGTGTGACTGGTTCAGGAGTTAAGCCATGAATTTGAGACCGTCGCAGGCCCGCATCCTTGAATACCAACACGGCCGTATGGCCATCAGTGCCGTGCCTGGTAGTGGCAAGACGTTTACGTTGTCATTGCTGGCGGCGCAGATTATTACCGATAGCCGTGTGAATCCCAATGCCGGGCAGCAAGTCCTTATTGTCACCTACCTCAACTCCAGCGTAGACACCTTCCGCGTCCGCATCCGGCAGCGATTGGACGAAATGGGCCGCCCGGCCGTTGGTTTTGACGTGCGCACCCTGCACAGCCTGGCCAACGAGATCGTCAAAATAGCCAACAGCGATTTTGGCAGCGACGCCTCGTTGACCGTCGCGGGGGATTCGCAGGCGCGTCACTTTCTCAACCAGGCCATTGACCAATGGATTGACCAGCATCCCGATCTTTGGCGTGTCTTCCTGCCTGACGATAGCCCGCAAACCCGCGCCCGTTGGCGCGACGAAACCAGCAAAATGGCCCAAAGCTTCATCAGCACCGCCAAAAACGAACGCTACCGACCGGATGTCATTTTGGAACATTTGCACAGGAGCGGAGGAGCAGAGCAGCCGGAGAAAGGGAGCGAGCCTCCTCTGACCCCTTTCTCCTCTGCTCCTCTGCTCTGGATGCTGGCTGGCATCTACGGCCGTTACCAGACCATCCTCTCTCGCCAGGGCGCGCTGGACTTTGATGACCTCATCTGGCAGGCGGCCGACCTGCTGCATCATCGTGCCGGGCTGGTGGAAACGTTGCGCGCCCGCTGGCCCTACGTGCTGGAAGACGAAGCCCAGGATAGCATCCCGCTGCAAGAACTTTTGCTGGAAACGCTGACCGGGCCGGACGGCAACTGGGTGCGTGTGGGCGACCCCAACCAGGCGATCACCAGTACCTTCACCGCCGCGCATCCCCGTTTTTTCAACGCCTTCATTGACCGGGACGATGTGCTGGCGCTGCCTCTGCCCAACAGCGGCCGCAGCGCCCCTTTTATCATCGGCGCGGCCAACACCATGCTCGATTGGGTGCTAGACAAACATCCTGTGCCTGAAGTACGCGCCCACACCTTCCGCCGCCAGCACATCGAACCCACGCCGCCTGGCGATGCCCAACCCAATCCACCAGACAGCCAGGCGGACATCCGCATCACCGTCTACCGCCATCGCGAAGATGAAGAGTTGCCGGGCGTGGCCCAAAAAGCGTTGGCCCATACCCGCCAGCATCCGGATCACACTGTCGCTATTCTGGTGCCCACCAACAATCTGGGCTACCTGATGGCCGAACATCTGGATGAACTGGATGCGAACTATGACAACCTGCTGCGCGGTGGCACCCGCGAACGGGAAATTGCCGCCGCCATGCACGCCGTCCTGGCGATATTGGCCGATCCGCTGGACTTGCGGGCGATGGTCAGCGCCCATGCCAGCCTGCACAAATTGGGCCACCCGGCGGCACTGGTACCAGAGGAAAACCTGGCGCAGTTCCATACCCTGCTCAAGAGCGTGCATCAGCCGGAGCGGTTGCTTTTTCCCTGGGAGCCGGAAGATGTGGCGGCGGCGTTGCCCGCTGGCGTGGCTACGCCCGAAGATATGGCGGCAATGGAGCGGTTTGCGGCGTTTGTGGGGCGGTTGTTTGATCTACGGCCGTTGCCCATTGACGACCTCACCCTGGCTCTGGGCGATGAACTGTTTGCCTGGGGCGACATTCACGAGGGCGACCTCTCCATTGCTTACCAGATCGCCACCTTTTTGCGCAACCGGCGCGATGCGCAACCGGAACTGCGCCTGCCGGAACTGGCCGCTGAATTAGGCGAAGTGGCCGCCGGGCGGCGCAGTTTCCCCATTGCTTCCCAGGCGGACATGGGCTATGAACCGCAGCCGGGGCGCATTGCTCTCAGCACACAGCACAGCGCCAAAGGGTTGGAATGGGATGTGGTGTTTATGGTGGGGGTGGATGGCAACTGGATTCCGGGCAGCCTGGACGCTTACTTCATGGGCGTCAGTGACCTGCTGGGCGGCGACCCGACGGCCGAAGCGGTGGCCCAATTACGCTACTTGATGGCGGGGGATGCGGGGATTTATGACGGCCGTACCGCCACCGAATCAGCCCACATTGACATTATCAGCGAACGGCTGCGCTTGCTGTATGTGGGCATCACCCGCGCCCGGCGCATCCTGCACCTCAGCCGCAGCCGCGCCACCCGCAGCTATAACAAAGAACGCGAAGCAGAACCGGCTACGGTGACGGCCGTGTTGTACCATTATCTGAAAACCATTCGCGCTTAAGGCAAAAGCATACACGTAGCGGTGCCGTGGGCATACAGTTTGCCATTGGCATCCTGTAATTTGCCTTCAGCCGTGGCCGAGCGGCGGCCCATGTGGATGACCTGGCCGATACATTCCAGCGGGCCGCTGTCAGCCAGGGCGGGGCGGATGTAATTGACCTTGATTTCCAGCGTGGTATAGCCGCCGCCCAGGGGTAGTTTGGTGTGAACGGCGCAGGACATGGCTGAGTCCAGGATGGTGGCGATGACACCGCCGTGTACGGTGCCGATGGGGTTGAAGTGGTATTCGGCGGGTTGCATGGTGAAGGTGATACGGCCGTCATCCACCTCCTTCAGCCCAAAATTCATCAACACGCCGATGGGCGGGGCGGGCACTTCGCCGGTAAACCAGGCCCGGAAAAAGTCCAGGCCGGACATTTGGGTGGCTTTCACGGCCGTGAGCCGGGGGTCTTGCCATTCAATCAGACGACTGCGGGTGGGAGGCGTTTCGGTCATACGGTCTCCTTCAAAATCTTTCAACGCAAAGGTGCAAAGGGGCTAAGTAACAAAGAATGAAGACGCAAAGGTTTAGTTTGTTCATCATTTGATCCATTGTCTCCTGATCACCCGATAGGAGCAATCTCTACGTTGGATAGATTTTGCCTAATTTCGGATTACCGGGCGTATAATTATGGCATGAAAGGAGATAGCTGATTGATGAGTACGCAGGACATTTACAATTTTAAGCAAATTACTGATCATATTATCACGGCCGGGCAGCCCACAGAGGAGCAGTTGCGGGCCGCGGCGGCCGAGGGGTTTGAAACGGTGATAAACCTGGCAACGTTTAGCAAAGGCTATTCGCTGCCGGATGAGGCAGCACTGGTACAAGAGTTGGGAATGCGCTATATCGCTATTCCAGTGGAATGGGGTGATCCACAGAAAAGTGATTTTGCGGCGTTTGAGGAGGCGATGCACACGGCCGTCCATCACAAAACCCTCATCCACTGTGCCGCCAATTACCGGGTAACGGCCTTTTACTCCCTCTACGCCATGAAACACCAGGGTTGGACGGCTGACCAGGCCGACGAATTGATGTCCCACGTCTGGATAGAAGGCGAATACCCGATATGGGATCAATTTGTGGAAGAGATGAGGGAGGAGGCTTCATGGGTGGATACGCACCACGACATATGAAAACAGGACGCCTGTTCACAACATTTTATCCGCGTCATCCGCGTCAATCCGCGTCCTATTTACGAAGGAGATAGGTTTGTAAGGGGCGTATGGCCAGACGCTGCTACAGATTTGGAATGTTTTCCAATTCGGCCGTGAGGGTGGCGGCGAGTTGAAAGGTGTCGGTGGGTGGACAATCTGGTGGGGCGGGCACGGCCGCCACCCGCTGCAAGGCTCGCTCCTTCAAATCTACATTCACCAGGGGGTCCTGGGCAACGGCCGTCAGCACCGCCACTGCACGCTCCCGTTGCCCCACCGCCCACAACCACTCCCCCACACCGACCAACACTGTGTTGGCATAGGTATGCAGCCCGGCGGCGACCACCAGTTTCAGACTTTGCACATACCACTCTCGCGCCTGTGCCCACGCGCCCTGGCCTGTGGCCGCATCACCCAAGCCGGCGCAGGCCCGCGCCAACCCCATGCGGTTGTGGATTTCCCGATAAATGTGCCGCGCTTCGCCAAAGGCGTCGGCTGCTTCGGCCCACCTTTGCTGCCGCCGCCGGCTTTCGCCGAGCATGAGCCGGGCCATGGCCATGCCAGTGCGGTTGCCCACCTGTTGGGGTAGGGCAAAAGCTGTTTCAAAATGGTGATCGGCGGCCGTATAGTCACCCAACGCCAGGGCTGATTTGCCCAGTTCCATGTGGCAGTAACCCAAAAACCAGGGGTCGTTGAAGGAGTGTGCCAAAACAAATGCCTGCCGGGCATGGTTCTGGGCGGTTGTGTATTCACCCAGGGCAATGTTGGCCCCGGATAACACAAAATGGGCGTAGGCCTCGTTGTGTGTATTCTGCTCGGTGCGGGCCTGGGCCAACGCTTTCTCGCCAAACTGTACGGCCGTGCCAAAATCGGAACGCATCCAGGCGACAATACTGCGGATGGCGGAAGGGTCGGTGCCTAAACCAGGCGCGTGGGGAATGGCCAGTTGGGCATAGAGCGTTTCGCTGGCCTCCAAAGCGGCGTCGGCATCGGCCAGCTTGCCCAGCGTCATGTGGGCGTTGCCCATTTCCAGCAGAGCATAGGCCAGCGTTTGCCGGGCGATGGGGTCGGAGAGAGGGGTGAGGGCGGCGACGGCCGTTTGAAACCGTTGGTAATGCTCCTGGTTGTGACTGTAATGGGCCAGATACAGCGCCAACGGCTGCGCCATCTGGCCCAACACTGCCACTTCTTGATGAGCGGTTGCCCATTCCCACACAGCGCGAATGTTCTCCTGTTCTTGTTTAAGAGTGGCCAGGGCGGGCAGGTCACGCTGAATGAGTTGGGGCAAGAGGTTGGCGCAAAAGGTGGCATAGGTGGCGGCGTAAGCAGCCTGGGTCTCGGCGTAGGCGGTGGGGTTGGCCTGGAGGCGGCCGTAGCCAAACTGCCGCACGAGGGGGTGCATGGTGTAATGGGTGTGCTGGCGGCGCTGCAATAATGCTTTGTCTAGCAAATTGGTGAGTGTCCCCAAATTGGCCCCGGCCACCTGCTGTGCTGCCGCCCGGTCAAATGGCCCCTGAAACACGGCCAGCCGGGCGAAGATGGTTTGCTCGTCTGGCGTTAATCGCTGCCAGGTCTGGTTGAGGATGGTCTGGATGCTGCGCTGGCGTTTGGGCCGGTTGGCCTGCCGGGCCTGGAGGATGTCCAGGTCTTGCCGGATTTCGGCCACAATGTCAGCGACGGAGAGTGTTTTGGCCCAACTGGCGGCCAGTTCCAATGCCAGGGGCATCCCGCCGGTCAGTCCGCATAGTTCAATGACGGCGGCCGTCTCCTCAGCCAAAGAGAATTCAGGACGCACACGCCGGGCGCAGCGGGCGAAAAAGTCCAGCGCGTCAGCATAGGGGGCGCTTTCACCCCCTGTTTCGTCAGGCAGGGCCAGGCCGCCCAACGGGTAGAGCCATTCACCATGCAGGTTGAGCGGCTCGCGGGAGGTGATGAGCAGGCTGAGGTGGGGGGCGGCCGCCAGCAAGTGAGCCACCAATCCGGCCCCCTCCAGTACCGTTTCAAAGTTATCGAGCACCAGGAGCAGGCGGCGGGGGGCCAGATAATCGGCCAGTTGTGTTTCCGGTGGTGGGCTGCCGGTGAGGGGGAGGTTAAGGGCGTCGGTTACGGCCGTGACCAGCAATGCGCTTCCGGCCAGTGATGATAAATCCACAAAGGTGACGCCATCGGGAAAGTGGGGCACGGCCGAAACGGCCAATTCCAGCGCCAGCCGTGTTTTGCCCATGCCACCCATGCCTATGATCGTCAGCAGGCGACAGTTGGGGTCTAGCAGCTGCATCCCCAGGTGTTCCAATTCTGCCCGGCGGCCGACGAAGGGGGTGAGTTGGGGGGGGAGGTTGTAAATAGGCAGAGGAGCGGAGGAGCGAAGGGGCAGAGGAGAACTCTCCTCCGCTCCCCTGCTCCCCCGCTCCTCCGCTCCCCTGCTCCCCTGCTCCTCCGCTCCCCTGCTCCCCCGCTCCTCTGCTCCCCTGCTCCCCCGCTCCCCTGCCTTCATCCGTTCCCACAACAACGTGGTCTCGGCAGACGGCTCAATGCCCAGTTCGTCGGCCAGCAGGCGGCGGCAGGTTTCGTATTGGGCCAGGGCGGCGCTGCGCTGGCCGCTGGCCGCCAATAGGCGCATGAGGTGGCGGTGGCTTTCTTCGTGCCAGGGTTCGATGGAGAGCAGTTTGCGGGCCAGAGGGATGCCGGTGGAGTGGTCGTTTTGTTGTACGGCCGTATCCAGCCAGTTGCTCAGTCCGGTCACGGCCGTTTGCCGCCACCGGACGCGCTGCCCCATGGCCCATTCGTCAAAATCGGGGGCGTTTGGCAGGTGGAAATCTTCAAGGAAATCACCGCGATAGAGGGAGAGCAGGGATTGGGTCGCTTCGCTAGTGGAGAGCGATTGATTCTCCACCAACCACTTTCCACTCTCTACTCTTTTCTCAAATTCAGCCACATCCAGCCAGAAATCGGTGAGAACAATCTCCAGTCGGCCAGCTTGCAAAATTTCATCGGGCACGAACTTGCGAACTTTGGAGAGAGTGAGGCGCAGGTTGGCGCGGGCGGTTTCTTCGGGCATGTTGCCCCAGAGCAGCCCGGCCAGTGCCGTGCGGGAATGGGGACGGCCGGTGACGGCCAGGTAGATGAGCAACGCCTGCCCTTTGGCCGAAACGAGTTCGGCCGTCAGCGGCTGGTTTTGGCAGGTAATGTGCGGTTTTCCCAATACGGCGAGTTGTAATGTGCCGGGCAATGCTGCACCCATCTGATGAGGTGAGACGCACTTCAAAAAGTGCGTCTCACCTCTTAGTTGGATAAACGATAAAAATACGATGCAAAAATGATGACCTGCTAGGATGGGATTATATAGCAACTTGTTTGTTAAAACAGACCTGACAGGTTTGAAAAACCTGCCAGGTCAGCCGAGAAGATCGAATGATGCAAGATCAGACAAAAGACCCTATCCAGCCCCAATTTGACCACACTGACCAGGAGTTGAGTGTACTGCGCAATCGGCAGCGACTTTTGGAACATCAACAAACCTGGCTGAATCTGTGGCGGCCGTTGCCACAGCAACATGTTGTCCTCGCCAGTCATCTGGATTTCCGGCCCAGAAGTCGCCGCCTGGTCCTCTAGTCATGCCTCAGCCGATGGTATTTGTGTGCCGTGTGTGCGGGAAATGGCTACGGCCGTTTCCCACTTGTTTTGGAGAAACCCATGAAAAACGATAAACAAACCCATGCCATTGTTATTGGCGGCAGCATGGCCGGCTTACTTACCGCCCGTGTGTTAAGTGATCATTTTGAACAGGTGACGATAGTGGAACGAGACCCGGTGCATGACCAGCCCGAAGCGCGCAAGGGGCAGCCACACACACGCCATTTACACGGGCTGTTGGCTAACGGGTTGCAAATCTTCGGCTACTATTTCCCTGATTTGCCAGCGGCGCTGGCCGAACTCGATACCTTTATGGGCGATATGGGTGAAACCATGCGTTGGTACACACATGGCGGCTACCGGAGGAATTTCCACTCTGGTCTGGACGGGGTGACACTGAGCCGCCCGCAGTTGGAGTTTATGATTCGGCAGCGGGTGCTGGCCCGGCCGAATGTGACCCTACGCGATAACTGCGCCATCAAACAACTGCTAACCACGCCGGACAAAGAGCGGGTGATTGGGGTGATGGTGGAGCAGCGGGGAACGACGACAGAACTGGTACATATGACGGCCGACTTCACCGTTGATTGCAGCGGGCGGGGGTCGCGTACACCACAGTGGCTCAGGGAACTGGGTTATGATGCGCCGCCAGAAAGCGAGGTGAAGGTGGATGTGGGCTATGCCACGCGCCTCTACAACCGCGACCCGGACGATCCACGTGGGCAGCAGTGGGTGCTGGTTACGCCGGATGCGGTGAACGAGAATTATTTTGGCGGGGCGTTTGCCATTGAAAACGGCCGTTGGATTGTGACGATGGGTGGGTGGGGCGGTAGTCATTGTCCCACTGATGAGGCTGGTTTCTTAGAATTTGCCCGTAACCTGCCCGCGCCGGATGTGTACAACATCATCAGCCAATCAGAGCCGATTTCAGAGATCATGACCCACAAATTCCCGGCGAGCCTGCGTCGCCATTACGAAAAGCTGTCTTATTTTCCGGCGGGTTATCTGGTGTTGGGGGATACCATCGCCAGTTTTAACCCCACTTACGGGCAGGGGATGACATCAGCGGCGATGCAGGTGCGGGTGCTGGATCAAGTGTTAGCGGAAGGGACATCTTTAGACCAGGTGGCACGGCCGTTTTTCAAGAAAGCGGCCAAAGTGGTGGACATCCCCTGGCAAATGGCGGTGGGTGAAGATTTCCGCTTTGTGACCACCAGTGGGATCAAACCGCCGGGCACAGGTTTCATCAATCGGTATACGGCAAAGGTGAACCGGGCCTCACATGATGATGAAGTGGTAGGAGCAGCGTTTTTGCAGGTGATGAATCTGTTGGCGCCACCGACGAGCCTGTTTAAGCTGGCTGTTTTGTGGCGGGTGCTGCGGTGGAAGGAAAAGAAAATAGAAACGGCCGTCGCTACCCCGGCAACACGCCAACCAACCAATCAAAATTAGCTAAAAAAGCGATGATTTATAAAAGCCCAATTCCTGATGTTGTCATTCCAAATGTTTCAGTGAGTGACTTTCTGTTGCTCCGGCTGGCGGAGCATGGCGATAAAGCGGCATTGATTGATGGGCCAAACGGCCGTGCCCTCACCTATGCCCAACTCAAGAATATGATCCACCTGGTAGCCGCCGGGCTGCAAATGCGCGGGCTGCAAAAGGGGGATATGGTCGCCCTCTACCTGCCCAATCTACCCGAATTTGCCAGTATTTTTTACGGTGTGCTGTTGGCTGGCGGGATTGTAACCACCGTAAACCCGCTGTATACGCCCCATGAACTGGCGTTTCAACTGCGTGACAGCCGTGCCCGTTGCCTCTTCACCATCCCCCCATTCCTGGCAAACGCCCAGATGGCCGCCGGGGAAGCGTTTGTTGAAGAAGTTTTTGTGGTAGGGGAGGCCGAAGGAGCAACATCCTTTGCCACCTTGCTCAAGAATGATGGGCAGTTGCGGCCGGTAGCGATTGAGCCGGGGGAGGACACGGCCGTTGTCCTCTACTCCAGCGGCACCACCGGGCTGCCTAAAGGAGTTATGCTCACCCACCGCAATTTGCTGGCCAACGCGCTGCAAATTGAAGCATTGGCCGGGCATCTGGCCTTTTTCCCGGAGGATGTGGTGCTGGGCATAGCCCCATTTTTCCACACGATGGGGCTGACGATGGTGTTGGGGCTGGCGCTGATTCGTGGTTGTACGTTGGTGACGATGCCCCGTTTTGACCTGCCGCAGTTTCTGGAATTGATCCAAAAGTATCGGGTCTCATTCACAACAGTCGCCCCACCGATTGTCCTGGCGCTGGCGAAGCACCCACTGGTTGACCAGTACGACCTCTCCTCACTGCGGCTGATAGCGTCCGGGGCGGCTCCGTTGAGCCGGGAGGTGGCCGAGGCTTTCCAGTCCCGGCTGGGCCGCTGGATTATGCAGGGCTACGGTCTCACGGAAGCGTCGGCGACTGTGTGCGCCGGGCCACTGAGCAGAGAGGTGAATAAACCGGGCACGGTCGGTTTTGTGGTGCCCAATACGGAAGTGCAGATTGTGGATGTGCTGACGGGGCAGGCGGTGGGGCCAGGTGAACGGGGGGAGTTATGGCTGCGTGGCCCACAGGTGATGAAGGGGTATCTGAACAATCCAGAGGCTACGGCCGTGACCATTGACCCCGATGGCTGGCTGCACACCGGCGATATTGCCTGTGTGGACGACGATGGCTATTTCTACATCGTGGACCGCTTGAAGGAACTGATTAAGTACAAGGGCTACCAGGTGGCTCCGGCGGAATTGGAGGCGGTGCTGTTGGGGCACACGGCCGTAGCCGACGCCTGTGTCATTGGCAAACCAGATGAAACGGCCGGGCAGATCCCTAAAGCGTTTGTGGTTCTCAAAGCGGCGGCGCAGCCTGAAGAAATTCTGGCTTACGTGGCCGAACGGGTCGCGCCCTACAAAAAAATCCGTGAGATTGAATTGATTGAATCCATTCCCAAATCCCCTACCGGCAAAATTTTACGCCGGGTATTGGTGGAGCAAGAGCAGGAACGGCTGGCGGCCGTAGCGGTAATTGAAGCCTAGGAGAGCGAGAGATGGATAAACTTTTACGTCTGGTAACAATTGGCAGTGGCATAGCTTTGTTGGTTTTGGCGGCGGGCTATTTCTGGCAGTGGCCCTGGGCGCTGGCGACCTGGCCCTGGCCAGATGGCCCACTCTCCTACACATTTATTGCGGCCATTCAGGCGGCTATTGCCGCCGCCCTGCTCTGGATTGGCGTGTCTGGCGAATGGGGGGCGCTGGCTGGCGGGGCGCTGAATCTGGTGGTGATGATGGCCGGGTTGACCGTTTTTTTCCTGGCGGTGGGGCTGCCGGTGTATGCCACCATCTGTGGCCTGTTTGCCCTGTTCAATGTGGCCCTGTTTTGGTGGAGTCATCGGCTGCCTTTGCGTGATTCGCGGTCTACGCCCAATCTGGTGCGCTGGTCGTTTGTGGTGTTCACGGCCGTGCTTCTGCTCGTCGGTATCGCCCTTGTCTTGCGTGTGCCCATCATCTTTCCCTGGCCGCTGAATGCGGATTCCTCGGTGATCTTTGGGCTGATTTTTATTGGTGATGCGTTCTATTTTCTTTATGCGGTGCTGCGGCCGCGCTGGCATTATGCTGTTGCCCCGCTGTGGAGTTTTCTGGCGTATGACCTGGTGCTGCTGCCCCGGTTCATCCCCCATTTTGGCGCGGTAAAGCCAGAACATGCGTTGAGTTTGTATCTGTACACGGCCGTGCTGCTCTACAGCGCCGCCCTGGCCATCTATTACCTGTTTATCCATCGGCAGACACGGCCGTTGTTTGTTGTGGCCGATGTTATGCCTTAGTAACCGTGCAGTGATTTTGTAATTGAGTAATTGGGTAATTAGCCGCTTCAATTACTTAATTACCCAATTACCCAATTGCTAACTTATTTGCAAACGATCACTTAATTTTCCACCCCTTTAACTGTAGGATGATTTGCCAAATCGCCCTACTCCATTTCGAGGAGAAAAACATGAATAAGTTATTTTCTGTTCTGTTGGCTTTGCGGTCTAAATTTGTGTTGCCCCTCATCCTCATTTTCACATTGGTCGGCCTCTGGTTCACGCCGCACCCATCACAGGTGACGGCCGCGCCCACTACCACCATCAACGTCAACACCACCACCGATGAACTGAACTTTGATGGTGACTGTTCGTTGCGGGAAGCGATCCGGGCGGCGAATACAGACACGGCCGTAGACGCCTGCCCCGCCGGAAGTGGCACTGACACCATCAACATCCCTGCCGGAACATATAACCTCACCCTCACCAGTGGCGACGAAGACGCCAAAGGCGACCTGGATGTGCAAAGCAACATGCTCATTCAGGGGGCGGGTGCAGAAACCACCCATATTCACGGGCAGATGGGCGAACGCGTGCTGGAAGTCTACTCCGGTATCCAGGTCACAGTAGCTGGTGTCACCATCTCTGGCGGGCAGGATACCGGCGGTTTTGCTGGCGGCGGCATCCTCTCGCAAGGAGAATTCACCCTGGAAGACAGCATGATTACCGGCAACACCGCCTCCTCTGGTGGCGGCGTCTGGAATAGCGGCGTCATGACCATTACCCGCAGCCTCATCACCAACAACACCGATAACGGCAATGCCGGCGGCGCGGGTTTGGGCGGCGGCCCGGATACCCTGACGACGTTGATTGACAGCGCCATCACCCACAATGTGACCGGGCATAGCGGTGGTGGTATTTATACCTACAACGGTAACTTTGTTCTGATCAATAGCACGGTCAGCCACAATCTGAACACCGGCATAACGAGCAGTGGCGCAGGCATCTACGTCAGTGGCCCTACGGCCGAACTCACCCTGATCAACAGTACCGTCAGCCACAACATCAGCACATCAACCGACGGTGGGGGAATGTACATCAACTTCAATTCCACTGCCCATTTATTCAATGCTACCGTTGCCTACAACAGTGCCACCAGCGGCGGCGGCATCCTCAACTACGGCACAGTCAACCTGCAAAACAGCATTATTGCCCAAAATACGGCCACCCAGCCTGGTAGCCCGCCTGATTGTGGCGGTAGCGCCCTCACTTCTGGTGGGTATAACCTGATTGGCAACGATACCGGCTGCACGCTGACCGGCGTTTCTACCGGCATGATTGTGGATGTAGACCCGCTGCTCGGCCCATTGCAGGACAATGGCGGCGAAACGGAGACGCATGGGCTGTTGTATGACAGCCCGGCCCGCAACACGGGCAATCTCGGTGGCTGCACCAACCAGAGCGGTGGTGGGTTATCTACTGACCAGCGTGGCTTTCCGCGCCCGGTGGGGGCGGCCTGTGATATGGGCGCGTTTGAATCGGGGTTGGCCAATCTGGCGCTGACGATTGCCGACTCTGGCGACCCGGTGGCGGTGGGGGATGATTTGACGTATACGCTGACCGTCAATAATGGCGGCTCGCACGTGGCCACGGGGGTGGAAGTGGTCGCCGATTTGCCTGCAAATGCTATCTTTGTCACGGCCGTGCCTGACCAGGGCAACTGCACCGAAGTGGCCGGCGTGGTGACATGCTGGTTAGGTTTAATTGCCAATGGTGGCAGCGTGGCGGTAGACATTTTGCTTGCGCCGACAACAGCCGGAACGGCCACCATGCTGGCGGATGTGACCAGCAACGAAATTGACAACAATCTGGCAAATAACAGCGACAGCGAAAACACCACCATCAATCCCCCCACCGACCTGACCATCATTAAAACGGACAGTCCTGACCCGGCCTATACCGGCGCGCCGCTGACCTATCAGATCAATGTTTTTGCCGGGCCGAACCCGGTGAATGGGGTGACGATGAGCGATCCATTACCAGCCACGTTTGACCTGGATTCGGTCAGTTCGACGGCCGGGAGCTGCTCTGGCACGACAACGATTAGCTGCAATCTGGGTAATCTGGCGGCCAATGCGGTGGTGACGGTGACGATTGTGGGCACGGCCGTGACCACTGACACCCTCACCAACACGGCCACTGTCACCGGCTCCCCTGACCCGAACCCCAATAACAATGACTCGACGGCGGTGACGGCCGTATTCCTCTCCGCCGACCTGGCCGTAACGATGCAAGACTTCCCCGATCCGGTGGAAGTTGCCTCTCCGCTCACTTATACCATTGAAGTGATCAACAATGGCCCGTCTGATGCCACCGGTGTGACATTAGTGGATACCCTGCCGCCATCGCTTCTCTCCGTCACCACCGATCCCAGCCAGGGTAGTTGCAGTGGCAATCCCATTGTCACCTGTAATCTGGGCACACTTGCCAGCGGCGAAACGGCCACTATTTTGATTTACGTCACCACGCCGAATACCTACATTGGCACAATTGCTAACAGTGCCGTTGTTTCCGCCAACGAAGGCGACCCGGATACGAGCAATAATCTGGCGACGGCGAATACCACCGTCCAGGCTTCCAATGCCGTAGACCTGCAAATGACTAAGACGGCCTCATCCAGCCAGGCTATTGCCGGCACCAGTCTGGTTTACACGCTGTTAGTAGAGAATCTAAACGAAAACCTGGAGGCGACCAATGTTACCGTGATAGATAATCTGCCATTGGAAGTTGGTTTTGTGACGGCCACACCTAGCCAGGGCAGTTGCCAGGGGATCATGTGCGATTTGGGCACGATCCCGGCTAGCGGCAGCGCCACCATTCAGATTGTTGTGACAGTGGATGCAGGTCTTGCGGAAGGTACGGTATTCACCAACCGCGCCGATGTATACCTGGACGAATTCGACGACAACCCGGGCAATAATTTTGATACAGTAGATGTGACAGTGGTGGAAGGCTTCCTCATCTTCTTGCCGGTCATCACCCGTTAAAAAAGCATCACCAATAGATTGATGTGGAGTTCGCAACCTCAGATGCCCACCGGTGGGCATCTGAGGTTGCCCACTTCTCCCTGGTGGTTAATGGCTGGTACCAGCCATTAACCACTCACTATATTCAAACCAGGGTATTTATGAACGAATGGTTTTTTGACCCATTTGCGCCCGATTTTCGGGCAAATCCTTACGATGTCTACCGCGAATTGCGGCAAGATTGCCCTATGTATTGGGGGCCACCGGTAAACCCGATGATGTCCGGCGCGTGGTGGGTGAGCCGTTATGCTGATGTACAGGCGATTTTGCGCGATAATCGTTTCGGCCGTGACTGGCAGCGATTGGCCCCACCAGAGAAGCGCATACCCATTGCCTCTCCGTTTCGCCCCTTTTTTGATATGTTGTGGCAGTGGATGTTGTTTCAAGACCCACCCGACCATACCCGGCTGCGGACGCTGGTACATAAGGCGTTTACGCCACAGGCGGTGGCCCGGCTGCGGCCGCGCATCCAGGAAATTGCCGATGCGTTGTTGGATCAGGTGGAGGGGCACGAGCAGATGGATTTGATTGCGGATTTTGCTTTTCCGCTGCCGATGACGGTGATTGCCGAGATGTTGGGCATTCCACCGGCCCAACGCGCTAATTTGCGGGAGTGGACGGGGGCGGTGGTGGCCGGGTTTGATGTGCGCCAGGATGTGGCCCAACTTTTCCAGGCAAACCAGATCATGCCTGCGTTTACGGAGATGTTGCAAACAGTCATTGCCGGGCACCGCCAACATCCGCAGGATGACATTCTCTCGGCGCTGATTGCGGCCGAGGAACAGGGCGACCGTCTGAGCGAGAGTGAACTGATTGCCATGTGCATCTTGCTTATTGGTGCGGGGCACGAGACGACGGTGAATCTGATTGGCAATGGGATGCTGGCCTTGCTGCAACATCCGGATCAGTTGGCGTTGCTGCGAGAAAATCCGGCCCTGGTGGGCACGGCCGTAGAGGAACTCCTGCGTTACGACAGCCCTGTGCAAATGACCTTCCGCACGGTCACCGAAGATATGTCATTCAATGGGGCCAACTTCCGGTACGGACAAACGGTGTGTCTGATTTTGGGGGCGGCGAATCGGGATACGGCCGTGTTCAGTGACCCTGACTGTCTGGACATCACCCGTCAGGAAGTCCGTAACCTCTCGTTTGGTGGCGGTATCCATTATTGTGTCGGCGCACCTCTGGCCCGGCTGGAAGCGGAGATTGCGCTCACCACGCTGCTGCGCCGCCGGCCGTATATGCAGTTAGCGACCAACGAGTTAACCTGGCGGCCATTAATTGCTTTGCGCGGCCTGGAAAGTTTGCTATTAGCAACCGTTCGCAATCAGGCTGGCGGCTAGAAGAATGGTTCAATATGAAAATACCGCCTTGTTGCCACCGGATGGAATCCGGTGTCTGATATAAAAAACCTGCTCAAGCAGGTTAGAAAGCCCACCCTTAACGTGCTTGAGCGCGTTTTTATAACAGTCTGGGGATTCCATCGCCAGGTGCAGTCGGTTGGTTGTCTTTTGATCGTTCCTCCGTATAATCGCCTTGTTTGAGCCGTATGCCGATAGCCGATTACCGGAACACGGCCGTTACCAACCGATGGAGGAAAGAAGCATGAATCGTTACTGGGTCATCTGTTTAGCTTTGTTGCTTTTGTTGCTGGCTGCCTGTGGTGGGGGGACAACAACACCAGACGCCGAAGGTGAAGAAACAACGGAAAGTGGCGAATCCACCACCACCGATGCGGCCGAATCAGCCGAATCCACCGAACCGGCGATTGTACGCATTGGGTGGGGGGGTAGCCCAGATACGCTAAATCCAGGCACGGCCGTACTCACTGAAGCATATACCATCTTTGAACTGGTTTATGACTCCATGTACCAGTTGCAGCCCGATGGTTCCTATACCCTGGAATTGGCGGAAAGTGTAGATGTCTCGGATGACGGTTCAGTGTACACCTTCCACCTGCGTGACGGTATTACTTTCCATGATGGGGAGCCACTCACCGCCTCTGATATTGTCTTTTCCTATAACTTGTATGCGGCGCAGGAAGATTTCCCCTTTTTGCCGGTCTATACTGAATACTTTGCCAGCGTGGAAGCGCCCGATGATCAGACGGTGGTACTCACCCTCACCGAACCCATTCCCAATATCGAAAGCCAGCTTATTTACCTCTATGCCCTGCCGGAACATATCTGGTCTGGCGTACCCAACCCGGCCGAATTTGAAAACACGGCCATGATTGGCACCGGCCCCTTCAAAATGAAGGAGTACCGGCAAAATGAGTTTGTCTCGCTGGATGCCGTGCCGGACCATTACCTGAAAGGGCCACAAATTGACGGGGCCGTCTTCCAGACATTTGACAATCCAGATGCGCTGGTGCAGGCGCTCAAGACGGGGCAGGTGGACATGATTACGGAGATGCCGAACACGGCCGTAGCCGCCCTGCGCAATGACGCCAATGTTCAGGTGGTTTCTGGCCCACCTCTGGCCCCCTCTGTGGCTGACATTATTCTCAATGTCACCGCCCCGGAAAATTGCCCGCCGGACGATGGTATCTGTTCCGGCCATCCTGCCCTGCTCGACCGCAATGTCCGTCTGGCGCTGGCTCACGCCACCGACAAACAAAATATCATTGATGTGGTGCTGCTTGGGCTGGGTACGCCTGGCCTGACCCTTATTCCAGACAGTTTAGGGGTCTTTTACAATGACCAGATTCAAGATTACGATTTTGATATTGCCAAAGCTAACCAGATTTTAGACGACGCCGGGTATGTGGATACCGATGAGGATGGGGTGCGGGAAACGCCCGACGGCCGTCCCCTCATCTTCCGCCTCAACTGGCCTTCTGACAGCCTGAACGCCCCGCGCATGGCGGAACTGTTGGCCGGTAATTGGGGCCAGATCGGCGTCAGAACCGAACAACAGGCGCTCGATCCCGATGCACTTACGGCCGTGTGCTGCCCCGCCTTCGACTTTGACATTATGCTGTGGGGGTGGGGGTCAGACCCTGATCCCAGTTTCCTGCTCAGTGTAATGACTACCGCTGAAATTACCACCGGTACTAATGAAACTGGCTACTCCAACCCCGAATATGATGCGCTCTTTGCCGAGCAGTCGGTGGAAATAGATAAAGAGCGACGCATCGAACTGGTACACCAGATGCAGGCCATTGCCCATCGTGACATCCCCTACATCATTCCCTATTATGAGCAAACCGTCCAGGCATTCCGCACGGACGCCTTCCGCGGCTGGCTGACCGACGCCGGGAAAGTGGCGCTGGAAGACCTGAGTTCCATGTTGGTGATTGAGCCTGTAAACCAGTAAGCAGTAAGCAGTGAGCAGTATTTTGCTCACTGCTTACTGCTCACTGCTCACTATGAAACGAAGCCGCTACATCGCCCGCAAAGTCGTTTGGGCAGTGGTGACCATCCTTTTTGTCATCACGCTCAACTTTTTCCTGTTCCGGGTGCTGCCCGGCGACCCGGCCCGGGCCGGTGTGCGTGATCCCCGGCTGACGCAAGAGGCGGTGGAAGCGATTCGGGTGCGTTTTGGTCTGGATAAGCCGGTGATCAACTGTTTTCAAACGTTAAACCCGATAGAATTTAGCGACTGTTTTGTCAATCCCCTGGATACCCAATTTTTCATTTACGTCGGCAACCTGCTGCGCGGCGAATTGGGCATCAGCTACCACACCAACCGCCCTGTAGCCGACATGTTGGTGGAAATGCTGTGGAACACGATCATCCTGATTGGTTTGGGGCAGATATTTGCCATTATTCTGGGCATGGGGTTGGGTATTGTGGCGGCGTGGAAGGCACGCACGGCCATAGACCACAGCGCCCTCCTCTTCAGCCTGGCGGCCTGGAGCCTGCCCACCTTTTGGTTGGGCATCATTCTGCTTTTTATCGGCTCTACCCATTGGGGATTGCCCATTGGCGGCCGTATCACCCCCGGCGTTGTCTATAACACCTCCATCGAACGCTGGCTGGACATTGGCAATCACCTCATTTTGCCCACCCTCACCTACACCATCGTCTT
This sequence comes from uncultured Ardenticatenaceae bacterium, assembly GCA_964581605.1. Lineage (GTDB taxonomy): Bacteria > Chloroflexota > Anaerolineae > Promineifilales > Promineifilaceae > CAADGU01. Next base: position 1,434 of record CAZOPF010000009.1, on the reverse strand, counting down.
CCTGGGTGAATACATGCTCATCATGCGCAGCACCCTGCTGGATGTGCTGTCGGAAGATTACATCCTGACGGCCAAAGCCAAAGGCATCGGCACATTCCAGATTTTGAAAGGCCATGCCTTGCGCAATGCTATGCTGCCGATGGTGACGATTATTGCCCTGAACCTGGGGTTTACTGTGACCGGGGCGATCCAGATTGAGTCGGTATTTTCCTGGCCAGGCTTAGGTGGGGCGATTTTTACGGCCGTGAACCGCCGCGACTACCCCGTATTACAGGGCGCCTTCCTGCTCATTGCCGTCAGCGTCATCTTCGCCAACCTGGCTGCCGACCTGTTGTATTCCTATCTTGATCCCAGAGTGGAAGATTCGTAATTGGGTAATTGAGTAATTGGGTAATTACACAGTTACCCAATTACTCAATTACCCAATTACCCAATGATATGTCAGCTTCTCCCCCTCCCATTCGCGGCTTCTGGCGCAGCTTCCGGCGTAATCGTATGGGCATGGTGGGGGCCATCATGCTCATCCTGGTGATCTTGATGGCCGTTTTCGCGCCTGTTCTGGCCCCCTACGACCCCTACCAGCCGGTGCGCGTGACCATTGATGACATCTACGCCCCACCCAGCCCGGCCCACCCGATGGGCACCGATGATGCCGGGAAGGATGTGCTGTCCAACTTCATTTACGGGGCACGAGTCTCACTCATTGTTGGTTTTTTTGCCTCCTTCATCTCCATCTTCATTGGCGGCGTCATCGGTATCAGCGCCGGTTTTTACGGCGGCAGGTTGGAAAATGGCCTGATGCGCTTCACAGACATTATGCTGGTTATCCCCGACTTCCCCCTCATTGTGCTGCTGGTCGCCCTGACGAAACCGAGCCTGCTGAACATCATCCTGGTCATTGGCCTGCTGGGCTGGACGAGTTCGGCGCGGCTGGTGCGGTCCCAAACGCTGTCTGTGAAGCAGCGCAAATTTGTGCTGCGGGCGCGGGCCATTGGCGCGGGTAATCTGCATATCATCCGGCGGCACATCTTCCCGTTGGTGCTGCCGCTCATTGTGGTCAATACCGTCCTGGTCATTTCGTTGGCGGTGCTGAACGAGAGCGCACTCAGCTTTTTAGGGTTGTCTGACCCTACCAAGATCAGTTGGGGCCAAATGCTCAACTTTGCCTTCACCCGCGGCGCGATGAGCGCGGGCGCGTGGTGGGCGCTGGTGGCGCCGGGTTTGGGCATTGTCTGGCTGGTGTTGGGCTGCACGCTGCTGGGGCAGGGATTGGAGCAGGTACTCAACCCCCGCCTGGAAACACACCACCTCTCCGTCGGCTCTAAAATGGTGGCGCGGATGATGGGGATTAAAGAGAAATCATCTGCAAAACCGGAACCTATGACAGGAGATTGAAGATAAGTTAAACTCTTCGTGCAAGTAACTGAATTGGAG
>CAZOPF010000008.1:87508-91182 GCA_964581605.1 uncultured Ardenticatenaceae bacterium | reverse complement strand
GCGTCGCCGATGGCGTTGGTGTTGGGGAGGGTGGCGTCGCCGATGGCGTTGGTGTTGGCGGATCGGGCAAGGTGTAAGTGAAGGTGTCGCTGATGATCTGGCCGGGGTCCAGGTTGCCGCTGAAGAGGGTGGTGCTGATAACGCCAGATTGCACCACCTGGATGGTAAGGCTGTAAGCGGCCGTCATTTGCAGCAGGCTGCCATCTATTGTCCAGACGAGTTGGTAGTCAGTGGTTGGGGCCTTGGCCGTGCCCACCAACCCACTTTCCCCTGGCACGACAATGTAGGTGCGGCCGCCAAAACGGGAACAGATACCCTCACTCAGGCTGACTCCACAACGGCCGTCGCAGCGCGTCCCCCCATCCGTTAACAAACCAATTTCACCGCCGTCATTTTCCGTCACCCGCAGCCACAAGTCGGCCGAATCGCCCGTTAGCTCCAGCAAAAACGACAGTCCTTCATCCGCCTGATTCGCCAGAAATTGACCCCAGGCGGGCATGTCGCTGCCAAACTCTGTTTCGCCGTAAGCGGCCTGGTGCGCCAACCAGGCGGCTTCTGCTCCTTCCAGGTAAATGGAAAGGGCGCGTGCATCCGGGTGGCCCGTGTCGGCAAAATTTTGCAGCACGGCCGTCGCCAATGTCGCCCGCACATCGCCGGCCGTTGCCCGCACAACATCGTCCAGCGTTGTGGTGGGGTCATCAGGCAGCAGGCTGTCATGCACCAGTTCGGCAAAATGGTCTAAGTCGCGGTACCCTTCGGCTGAATAGGTGGCCTGGTAGAGTGCGTGGGGGAATTCTTCGGCCGTATTGCGTTGCGCTTGAATGTTAGCCAGGCGCAATACCAGGGTCTCCGGCGGGACAGTGCCATCGGTTAGCCAGCCATTCAAAGCGGTGGCAAAATCGTCCACGTTTCCAGCCAGCGCCGCCACCTGGCCCAGGTCAATGGCCGCCAGCGTTTCCAGGGCGTCGTCGCCTGCACCGCCGAGATAGTTGTTTTGGAAAATGGTCACCATCTCCTGTGCCTGCGCCCCATCGGTGCGGAAGGGGTTGGCGATGAGGTCGTTCATCAGGTCATCGTAATGGGGGCCGGGACCGGGCATCAACTCCTCGGAGGCGACCATCATATTTCCCTGGTCGCGTATCTGGTAAGCCACTTCCAGTTGCGCCATCAGGCAGGCGCTGAAAGCGATAATGTTCCAGGAATGGGCAGAGCCGCCCTGCACGGCCGTGAACGCATCGCGCAATTCCGGCAACGACAACCAATCATCCCCGGCCGTTACATCTTCGCAAAGCTGCTTCCAGCCCGCGCCGTGATCGGCCAGATCGAGCATGTACCGCTCCGCCGGATACATCTCTACCGCCCAGGCCAGATAATCTCGCAGCGCGTTCGGGTCGCCCGTATCCAATTCGCCCAGGTTTTGCCGTGCCACCGGGTCATCCTGTTTAGCATATTCGTAACGGGCATCACCATCGGGGAAGGGCATGGTAAATTGCGGGTCTGTCAACAAAACCATGTTGACCAGGGCCGTTGAGCCAACACCGACAATTTCGGTTCGGTCATCTTCGGCGATAAAGGAGTGCAGGTCATTATCAGCGGCCAGGTAGCCGATGTAGCTCCATTCGGCAAGGGGCAGACTGGGGCTGCCGGTATGGGCGGCTAGTTCAATATGCCCCACGCCAGTGCCCAGGGTGACGGCCGTACTCCACCCCCCATCACCAATCCGTTCGCTAAATCGCATATTGGAACCACCGTCTGTCCAGACAGCAACGGTACGGGCGGCATCGCCACCGGTGGCGTGAACGGCCGCCACGCTGGGCATGCCGACAAATGTGCCGGTCGTAATATCGCCAGACGGGGTCCAATCGCCATCGGTATCGGCCGTCGCCCATTTGAGGGCATCGGCATCTACGTACACACCAACGGCCGTATCTGCCGCCAACATAGCCATATCCGGGCTGTGCCCTTCGGCCAATACCAGGCCATCAGACCAGGCGGCCCCATCCCAATTGGCATAGCGGGTGTGGGAAAGAGTATCTGGCGGCGTACAGGGATCGGTATCGTACAGCATGGGGAAAAGCAGGCGAACATTACCGTGTTGGTCAGCGGAAAGGCCCAATTTTTGGTGATTGCCGCCGAGCCACGTCAGATATGGCCGTCCCGGAATTTCCTCCGGTGCGCTCCAGGAATTGCCATCCCAGACGGCCGCTTTCGGCCATAGTAATGGCCAGAGGCCAGAACAGATGGTAGCGGGTTCAATAAAATCATTCCAGGCGGCTACAGCCTGTTGGCGCGTCGCCCCGCCTGCTACCAGCGTAGCCGTAAAGGTAATGTCGGTGAAGTGGGGACAGGAGAAGAAGAGATAACCATAGGTAAAGGGGTTGCAGGGCGTTTCATGGGCGGGCATGACCCCCTGTTCATCTACCCAGGCACTGCCATCCCAACGGCGAGACAGAATTTGCACGGTGGCGTCGCGGGAACAGTCGGGGTGGTGATTGACGATGGTGTAAGCCCACACCAGCAGCGCAGTACCGTTGTTATCTATGGCTACAGAGGGGAAGTGGTAAACGTGGGAAGTGGTAGGGGTGTTGGCTGGGGGGGCAATGGTGGGGCCGGCCAGCCATTCCACGTCACCGTCGGGTTGGGGTTGGAGAACGGCCGTTTCCAGATGACCGCGCACTTGTGGATAAGAGTTGGGGTTGCCATAGGGGTCTACACAAAAGGTGTATTCTGGTTCGCTCTCCCGTGCCCAGGCGGCCAGGGCAAACCCTTCACGGGAAAAGGCGATATCCGGCTGCCATTCGTAATCGGCCGTCTCGACCAGGGGGCGGGTTTTTGTGGTGGTGTCTGCTTCGCCGGCGGCGCCAATGCTCCACCAGCTCCAGTTCTGCGGTTGGTCGAGCGGGCGCGGAATGCGAGGGTCTTGATCGGGGGCGGGGGCTACGGCCGTGTGCCCATAGAACGAATAGTAAATATCATTATTGTTCTCAAAGACAGCCGCCGCGTCTACGCCGTAAATTTGCGCGGCCGTCTGGGGTGCGTCTGGCGCAGCGAACGTTGTCGTTAAAAGTTGGGCATGGGCGGAGCGGCGGGTAGGGGCGAATTTGGCCGTTGCCAGCAAAAACAATACCAGTAAACAACACAGGCTGAACTTTTTCTTGCTCATCTTTCACCTCCAGAAAGGATATTTATGAAGAAGACGAATGAGCAAGGGTTAACCTTTCCAAATGGCCAACTGTGGATTGCTTTGAGTAAGGATTGGATGGATTAGTTTTTCGCCATGACTACAGCGGATTAAAGAAATAAACGAACTCCTCTCTGGAAATTTATCCGCTCATTTCTCCATCTGTTGTAGCCTTAAGGGGTAGCAAAAACTTTGAGACACTACCGGCCGCTTAACTTTCGTTTTGCAGTTCCGCCAGGAGGGATTGAATAGAGTCCACCTGGGTAGTTCGGCTATTGTGGGTAAGCTGCCAGCGCGGACGGCCGTTGCCCGCCACCACTTGTACCTGCACTCCCGATCCATTTGGCCCCTGGTGAACCTGGAAACCTTCGCGCTCCAACGCCCGCCTGGCCCAAATGGCCCCTAACCCTTCACCCACCAGATCAATGTGCCCCGTTTCCGGTCGCCGAATTTTGAACGAGCCGGTTTGCGCGTCAAAGACAATACCGGCGCT
>CAZOPF010000008.1:0-87408 GCA_964581605.1 uncultured Ardenticatenaceae bacterium | reverse complement strand
CGGGCGATCATCACCTTTTGCCGTTCGCCATCGCTGAGTTCATGCACCAAACGGGGGGCCAAATGGGCGGCGGACACGGCCGTCAGCGCCCTCTGCACCACTTCTTCATCTACGGCCGTTAACTGGCCCGTCCAACTGGTGTAGGGGTGCCGCCCCAATGCCACCAGTGCATACGCCGTCAGCATGCCCACACTCACCCGCTCTGTCAGCACCACACTGACTTGCCGGGCAATGGTACGGGCATCCAGTTGGTGAATGTTCTGCTGACCGAGATGGACTGTACCGCGCAACGGCCGTTGCATGCCCGCCAACGTGCGCAACAGCGTAGACTTGCCCGCCCCATTCGGCCCCAACAGGCAGACCAGTTCCCCTTTTTGTAAGGAGGCATTTATGCCCTCAGCCACTACACGGCTCGTGCCATTCTGCTTATAACCAATTACCAGTGTGTCGGTTTGCAAAATTGATTTCATTATTCGCTCCTTATCCGCTGCCCGCCATCGTCACCCCGCGCCGCAAAATTACCCACATGACCACCGGCACGCCGATGAGGGCCATCACCGAATTGAGCGGCAGTACCAACTGGTTGCCTGGTAGTTGGGCAATCAGATCGGCCAGCAGGGCAATGGTCGCCCCCAAGAGAATACAGGTTGGTATCAGAACCCGATGGTCAGAGGTGTGAAACAAAGCACGGCACAGGTGGGGCACGGCCACATCCAGGAAGATGATGGGGCCACAAAAGACGGTGACGGTAGCGGAAAGCACGGCCGTACTCAGCACCACCCACCAGCGCGCCCGCCGCGTATCCAACCCCACCGTCTGGGCATAATTTTCGCCAAGCAGTAGCGCGTTCAGCGATTTTGCCAATACCCCCGCCAGCAGCAGCCCGGCCAAAATAATCGGCAGCATCAACCGCATCTGGCTCCACGTTACCCCGCCAAAACTGCCATACGTCCAGGAAATGTAGGCCTGGATGCGCTCAGGAATGGCGAAGTAAAGCAACACGCTAACCAGGGCGCTGACGCCATAACTAAACAGCAGCCCCAAAATGAGCAGCGTCATCGTCTCCACACGGCGGGCAAAAGCCAGCACCAACGCCAACACCAGCCCCGCCCCCAGGCTGGCCGCCACCACAATGCCCAAGTCACCCGGTATGCCCAGCCCGGCCAGCAGATTGGCCCCCACCACGCCCGTCGCCAGCACCACCAGCGCCACGCCCAGGCTGGCGCCAGCATTGACGCCTAACACCGACGGCCCGGCCAATGGATTGCGAAACAGTGTTTGCATTTGCAGCCCACTGACGGAGAGGGCAGCGCCGGCGAGTACGGCCGTGAGCGCCTTGGGCAAGCGGAACTGCCACACAATGGTCGTCCACGTCGCCCGCGCCGGTTCACCACCCGCCAGAATGGTCAGGATGTCACGCAGCGGAATTTTGACCGACCCTAACGTCAGGCTGAGTAAAAACGCCCCTGCCAATCCTGCCAGCAGCGCCACCACTACCACCCGGCGAATGCCCAGGCGTGGCCATGTGGGGAGGGTGGTAATTTCAGTCATATCAGCGAGTGGGTAGTGAACAGTAAGCGGTGAGCGGTGAGCGGTGAACAGTGGGGGCTGCTTACTGCTCACCGCCCACTGCTCACTCTACCAGCCGGTAATACACAAACTCATGATCCGGCAGCAGTTCCGGGTGGAAAATTTTGATCAGGTCGGCCAACACCAGATGGGGATTGGCTGCGCCGCCTTCGTAGTAATCGTTGCCGCCGTTGGCGTTGACACGGGCGTCATTGTTGTAAACGCTCCCGTTTTGGAAGGCAGCAAATTCGCCAAACCGCTCGTCGGTGGCGGCTAAATCGGCGAGCGAAGCCACAAATCCGAGATTGAGCCAGTACTCGGCGGCCTGTGCTTTGTCAAAGACTGACTCGAAATCGAGAAACAGCGTGGTGTCGGACGGATCGTCGGCCCAGAGGTAGGTTGCACCCGCATCGGCCAGCAGTTGGGCAACGTAGCTCTGGCCGCCAGCCATATACCAGGTGCCTTCGTAGGGGGTGTTGAGCAGGACGGTGGGTTGGCTGTCGGCCGTTGCGGCCAGTTCTGCCAATTCGTCATATTCGGCCGTGATGCCATCAAACCAGGTGGTGGCGGCGGCTTCCTGGTTGTAAAACGCGGCCAGGAATTTCACCCATTCGGCCTGCCCCAACGGGTTGCCATCCAGGTAATCGGAGTTGACGACAACAGTGATACCCGCTTCTTCTAGCTTGGGCTGGGCGTCAAAATCGGCCGAGCCGCTAGAATAGGTCATCACCACATCCGGGTCTAAATCGAGCACCTGCTCTACATTCACCTGTGCCCCAAAACCAACTTCGGCCACCTGTCCGGCATCAATTCGTTCCCGGATTTCTGGGGTGCTGGCAAAGGCGAGACTGTCCAGCCCGACCAGGCTGTCCACGGCGTTCAGGGTGGGCAGGTGGGGCAGGTAGGTGGTGGACATAGCCACCAGGCTGTTGATGGGCACTTCGATGGTGACAACGTCTTCAAAACCGGCGGGGGCTGGCGCGCCGCACTGCACCAGCACGTAGGTAGCCACTTCGGCCGCGCCAGGGTACGGCGATTTAACGGTGACGATTTTGTAGCTATCAAAGTATTCAATTGTAAAGCCATTGCTGTGGGTGACTTCTGCTTTTTCGGGGAAGTAATCTACATCTTCCTGGTAGTTTTCCAGGCAGCCACTGGTGAGGTTAGTGGTGGGCGCGGCGATTTCCACAGTGGGCACGGCCGTTGGTTCAGCAGTAGGCTCAGTGGTGGCTGCGGCTGTTGGTTCAGCGGTAGGCTCGGTGGTGGCTACGGCCGTTGGCCTTTCGGTTGGGGCTGTGGTCGGCGCAGTGGTAGGTGGCGCGGCTATTGCCGTGGCCGCCGTCTCCGTTTGCGCCTGCCCGCTGCAAGCGGCCAGGAGCAGTAATAACAACAAGACAGTGCATGCTTTTTTGGTCATGAGACGATCTCCTTCCTTGAAATTGAGTTGGGCACGGCCGTTCGCGGAAAAGTTCGGAGCAGGCGACTGATCGCCAGGGGCAGGAGACGTTCACCAATAAAAAAGCCCACCAAACGGTGGGCCAGATGAAACAAAAACGGTCATGTGGCCCGCTGTCCCTTTGTCCACGAAGGTCATGCGAGCAAAAGAACCAGGCAGGCAGTCGGACTTAGCGTAATCAGGAATTATGAAGGATGAATTATGAAGGTTGTCGTCCATTCATAACCCCTAATTCATAATTCCTAATTTCATTACCGTTGCGGGACAGTGCCGGATTCACGATTGGGTCAATCGTCCACCGGTCTTCCCCTGACGGGTTCTTAAGCTGGTTGGGTTGTTAATGTGGGCGGGATGATAACGTGTGGGGGTACGGCTGTCAAATGGTGTTGGCCAGTAATCATAGCCAAACACATCTGTTCATAGGAGCCGTAGCCATTAATTGGCCAGCAAACTGCCAAATACCTGAAGGCGATAGATAGCCTCATTCCGGTTGGGCAGGCATTGATCAGCGCCCGGTTTGTCTGGATAGGCCAATCCCTGCTCGCGCACGTGCCAGCTTGCCGCTGTGGCCGCGTTGAACGCATGACCGTTGCCAGAGTCATAGGTGTTGAGTAATCGGCCAGATGCCCTATACGGCCGTTCTCCCCACATCGCTTCATGCCACCATATTTCTTGTTCTCTGCCCGGCCAGGATTCAGCATCGTTGTCACTGTTTCCATAAAACTCTTGCCCAAACTTTAGCCCTTCACATAGGAGAGCTTTTCGGTAATGAGGCCATTTTTTATCTGGAAAATATCCACGCCGCGTACATGCCCCTTTTCCCCGGCATCGTCCACCCATTCATACCGCCAGCGCATGACACAGCGAAAACCCAAGGCAAAAATCTCCTCAATTTCAATGTGCGCCTGGGGCGACTGCTGGAAAAATTCTTGCCAAAATTGGGTAACGGCTTCCTTCCCGGCATAGAGTGTGCCATCGGGGGCGGGGTAGGTGTTCTCAAAACGGCCGTCGTCACTCATCAACGCCATCATCCCGGCCACATCATGCCGGTTAAACGCCTCGTTAAACGCCAACACAGTACGCAGCCCATCTTCGATTTTGGACATTTTCATTGTTTGATCCCGGACGTGATGCGTGATTGGTGATGCGTGAGGAAAACCTCACGGGTCACCAAGTACGCATCTCGATTTACCAATCTCCCGCATACCCCACATCATACGGTGCGGTCAGGTGGAGCAGGCGGTGGCGGCGCAGTTCCACCAGTTGGCGCGTGTGCAAATTATCATGCGCTACCCAGGCGGCGAACATATCGCCTGCCTTCATGGAACCCCATGGGGTGGTATACACCGCCTCCCAGTTGGGCGCGGACAATGTATTGAGCCAGGTGAGTGATTGGGTGCGTTCAGCTTTGAATTTCTCTACCATTTCGGCCAGATCACGCTGGTTATATTGGCGGCTGGTAATCCAGCCCTGTGGATCAATGTCTGGCAGCGGGTCTTGCGGCCGGTACAGCATAATGTCCAGCCGCTGCCGGAAATCTTCACGTTCTTCGTCATACAGATGGCAGATGACTTCCAACGCCGACCATGAATCGGCCGTTGGCTTGACCTGCGCTTCCGCCTGCGTCATATCCGCCACCAACAGCGGAATGATCTCCAACCCCCGCGCCAATTCCTGGTAAAGAGCCTCAAATGGCATCATTTACCCTCCTTCTTCACAATTTGCCTATGCTGTCTCAAACTGTATAATGCGCAACTTTCCTGGCGCAAAGTGGGTACTCAATGACAAAATTTCGATGCCCATAACACGGCCGTTTTCATCATAATCCAGGATGATACCGGATTGCACCTCTTCGGATTCCACAATCTCATCATCGTCAAGTCAAAAATAAAGAGCATCACTTTCCTTATCAATTTTTAGTTTCATAAATGCCTCTCTTACTCTTACCTATTTCGATTGCACGCCAAACCCACTGCTCAACGATCTTACGTTCACGGAGCATCTGTTTGGCATGTGTTGAAAACTCAAAGTCAGGCATGATCGGCACACTCAATTTACTTCAATCGTCAATGTCCAGCCAAATCGGTCAGGAATACGGCCGTACTGAATCCCCGTCAACTCGTCATATAAATGTTTGGCCACCGGGCCGCTCTGGTAATTGTTGATGAGGTATTCCTTTTCCTCGAAGCCAAACTTGCCTACTGGGGCAATGACAGCGGCCGTGCCGCAGCCAAACACCTCGGTAATCTTGCCCGATTGAATGTCGGCCAGCATCTCGTGAACGTCAATCATCTCTTCGGCCACCGCATACCCCAGGTCACGCCCCAGCTCAAGCACCGACTTTCGCGTCACACCCGGCAAGATGCTGCCGGTCAGCGGTGGCGTCACAATCTGCCGCCCCTCATACACAAAGCAGATATTCATGGCCCCCACCTCTTCAATGTAGCGTCCTTCAACCGCATCCAGCCACAACACCTGCGAATACCCTTTGGCCTGTGCTTCTTCACCCACCAGCAGGCTGGCCGCATAGTTACCGCCCGTCTTGGCATCGCCCACGCCGCCGCGCACCGCCCGGCGGTATTTGTCGGAAATATAAACCGGCACCGGACTGAAGCCACCCTTGAAGTACGGCCCCACCGGCCCCACAATCACAAAATGCAAATAGCTGTGGCTGGCATGGACGCCCAACGCCACATCTGTGGCAATCATCGTCGGGCGGATGTATAGCGACGCCCCCGGATAGGTCGGTACCCATTCCTGTTCCAGTTCAATCAGTTTGATAATGGCCGCCAGATGCTCTTCCTCATCTACGGGGGCCATGGCCATACGCCGGGCGGAGTTGGTGAAGCGCCGCATATTTTCCCAGGGGCGGAAGAGGTTGATATGGCCGTCCGGGCGGCGATATGCTTTGGTGCCTTCAAAAATTTCTTGCGCGTAATGGAACACGGCCGTAGCCGGATCCAACAAAAACGGCGCATACGGCCCAATAGTGGCGTCGTGCCAGCCCTTGTCCGGTGTGTATTTCTGGCTAAACATGCGGTTACTAAACTTGTTGCCAAAGCCAAAATCATCGGCCGGCGGCGTCTTTAATTTCGTTTCATCCAGCGAGAATATCTTAATTTCCATTGGTGTTCCTCTGTAACTTTATCCTTTTATTGAGTCAATTCTCTTAAAACTTCAGGATGTTGCTCGGCAATTCGTAACAGCGTCTTGGAGGGGCCACTGGGTTCACGTTTACCCTCTTCCCAATCCTGAATAGTGCGCAAACTCACGCCGATCAAACCGGCAAATGCTGCCTGTGAAAGGTTCATTTGCGCCCGGATGGTTTCAGGAGACGTTGGCGCTTTGATTTCTCGCGTTCGTAAATTAATTTTCCCTTCTTTATACGCCTTAATTTCGCGAATGCCTTCCAGGATTTCTAATCCAATATCTCGTTCGCTCATTTTTTTATCTCCTCGGCAATCTTTCTCAAAATGTGGCTGGGAATGGTACTCGCCTCATTTTTAGCATAAATTGTCAACATCCAGATTTCATTATCTTGTCGCTTCCAGTAATAAATAACCCTGACGCCTCCCCGTTTGCCCCGCCCTGTCATCATCCAGCGAATTTTACGAACCCCCCCGCTCCCAGGAACAACATCACCAGCTTCGGGATGTTCAAATAAGTATCCCTGCAAGCCAAGGTATTCATCATCGGTCAGATAATCATAGATTAGTCTGGTAAATGTTGTAGTTTCGATGAAAACCATTACAAAATTATATGGCAAACCCGTTTCAAAGGCAGATCAATATCTGCCACTTGCCACCTGCCACCTTCTACAACATTTGCTCAATGATGCCCAGCGAACGGCCGTCTGCGTCCCGCCGCAATGCCTGATGATCCCAGCCCGAACCGGAAATGATGAAATAATAGGCTGCGCCCATGCCGGGAATCTGGCTGCATAATTCGTAGAACCGTTTGGCCTGTTTACCTTTGTCAATAATCGGCGTCTTCATTTGCGGGTCAGGGTTGCTAAACTCGGTCACAAACATCAGCTTGTCCGGGAACATGCGCCGGTACTTCTTCACCAGGGCAATCGCTTCTGTTTCCACTTCTTGCATGGAGATGTAATAGGCATGGACACACAGAAAATCGGCGGCGCGCACGGCCGCTTCCGCCTGCTGCAAAAAGGTGACATCGTTCAGCCGAAAGCCACGATCATGCCCAAACTGATACTCCGCGTCCGCCCCCGGCGAGAGGCCCGGAAAGCCCACTTTAATGCCGGGGAATCGCTGCCGCAGCAGTTTACGCCCTTCCATAAAATACTGAGCAAACTCCGCGCCGTTGCTCCAGGAGCCAGCTACCCCTTTGTAGCGCAGCCCCTCATGCGTCAGGTTTGGCTCATTGTGAAATTCAAAATAGGTGACGCCGGCATTGACCAGCCGCTCGATGTCGTTGGCGACGGTGTTCACAAAATCTTGCACGGGCACATGACGGCCGTTCCAACTCTCGAATAACCGGCACATATAAAACTTCGCCTGATAATTTTGCATCTCCTGAACGGAGACACCGCTCATCACCTTCACCGACTCAAACTTGCCCCGCGCCAGGTCCCAATCCGCCTGCACCGGGTGGCGGTTGGCGCGGTCATGCACCCCTTTGAGCATCTTGCCAAATTCCCAGGCCGGCCCGGTGTATTTCAATTCGCCATCGGTGGGGCCAATGGCGCTCACGGCCGTACTCTCTTTCACCGGTTCTACAGCTGGCGGCTGTGCGCCCCGCTGGATGCGTACCCGATCGGAACGATAAATGAGCGCAGATTTGACCGCCTCAGCCAGTGAACGCCCGGCATAGCCATAGCGCGTGAGCAAGGAGACGGGACGGCCGTCGGTGGGGTCCAGCACCAGGTAATCATTGCCCTGCTTTGCCAGCACAAACACCCAATGCTGCTCCGTGCCATAGGTGTACGGGTCGGTGGGGTCGGTGTCTACCTGCAAAATCACCGCCTGCCCGGCGGCAATCTCCTGGTCAATGCGGCTGAACAGGTTGGGGTCATAGGTGGCAAAAGTGGCGCCCGTCTCCGGCAATGGCTTCCAGTTATCATAAAACTTCACATGGTCAATGAGCGCGGCTGGGGAGATGAAAAACACGTTGGAAGCGTCGAACCCCTGCCCGGCGGGGCGATTGAGCAGGGCATTGTTCAACGAGAGCGGGGTGTAATTTTCGCCAAAGCCGGTGAGCATCATGGCCATGCAACTCAGCAGGCAGCCAAATTCGCCCAATGTTTTCTGACCGTGCCCTAGTTTGTGGGTTTTCCATTGCGGATCGTTTTGGCAGTACGGCCGTATGCCAAACCCCTCCACATTCGCCGTAGATTGAATCTTCACCCAAAACGAATCGCCAAAAGCCCGGTTCTGGTCATCATGGATGCGCCACGAGCTGGTATACGCCTCGGCCCGCGCCGGTGGGGCGAGCATGGGCACAGAAAGCACCACCTCCTCACCCGGTTTGGCCTCCGGTATCAGGTGGCTCATGGAACCGGCCATGCGCGATTCGCCGCCCACCCACACCAGGCGGTAAGCCGATGTCCAGGGCAGGTCGCCGTTATTTTTCACCACCCACTGCTTGGTAAAACTCTTGCCTTCTTGAATCGGCGTGCCATCGGGAATGTTGTGGTCGTCAATGTATTTGCTATTGTTTATTTTCTGCCCGGCAAGGGGTGGTTTGTCTTCAGTTTTCGGTGGTGGCGTGGTCGTCACCAGCCGCAGCCATAAAATATCGCCAAACAATTTACCTTGGGGATCCTTTAGCTGCCAGTCGGTGAAGGCGCGGCGGTGGGCAACGGCCGGGGCGGTCATCTCCAATGAAATTTCCACATTCTCACCCGGATTGACATTCATTTTTGAGGCAACTTCAGGCAACAGGTAACTGGACTTGGCGGCCATCAACTGGCTGCCGGTGTTGGCATGGATGTGAGCGAGCACGTAACCTGGCCCCCAAACGGTATCCCCTGAATTGCGCACAGTCCAGGTCACTTTGAACGGGGAGCCGGCCGGTAACAAATCCAGATTGACCGCAGTGGAAAATGAAACGAAGGTCGCCTTATTCATTTTGTCCTCCTACGCGCACACTGCGCACATAAATTCAGGTGGGCGGGCAAAAGGGGTGCCCGCCCACCACAGGTAATAAGTGACTGCCGTTTATTGTGATGGGTCTTGGGTCAAGTCCACCCCATCAAACCATTGCTGCGAAAGGGCACTGAGCGTACCATCATCGTGCATCTCCTGGATAATCTCGCCCACACGGGCCACCAGGCTGCTGCTATCTTTGGCGCTGTTGCTGTCTACGGCCGCCGCCAGATTCTCCGAAAAAACCGGCTCACCCACTTTATGAATGGGCACCCCACCAGCCATAGCCGCCTCCACTACGGTGTTGGAAGTGAGGAATACCTGAAAATCGGTGCGGCCGGCCTGAATGGCCTGAAAGCATTCATTATCCGTTGCCAGTGGCACAACCGTCACACCAGTAGGCGCCGTGGCAAAGTAACTGCTTTCCGGCAGACCCAGCGCGTCCAGATCGCCGTTGAGCCAGCTTTCATAGGTGGTGGCGCTACCCACACAAACTGCCTGTCCGTTAATGGCTTCCAGCGAATCAATGCCGGAATCATTACTGGCAGCAAATTGGGCCGGGGTGAAGTAATAGGCAGGGGAAGCAAAGTCCAGCACTTCGTCGCGGGCAGTGGTCACGGTCATAGAGCCAACGCTCAAATCCCATTGGCCGCCCCAGTTCCCGGCCGTAATCACATCCCAATCTGGCGTTACGAACTCCACTTCGACGCCCAGCCGTTCGGCAATCTCGCGGGCCACGTCTATATCAAAACCCACAAATTCGCCGTTTTCGTCCAGAAAAGATTGGGGTGCATAATTGGGGTCAGTGGAGATGCGGATGACGCCGCGCTGCTCAATCTCGGCCAGCAAATCATCCTCGCCGCCACCACCGCAAGCTGCCAGCAGCACGGCCGTCAGCACAAGCACCAGCAAAACCAACATTTGTGTAATCCTTTGCGTTCTCATTCTTTTCTCCTTACTTCATGGGGTAAATAAATCGGCAACCCGCAGGTGGTAATCAGGCGTTAGCTTCTGGTCTGCGGGTGTGCGCATGATCTTACTATAGATGGGGATAATACGACAATAACTAGAGGTGGCAAACGGCAAATTCTGAAGGCAGCCGGTAGGAAACAGATAAGCCGACAGGCAAGTTCACTGATACACCTGTTCGCTCACTTCATACCCGCAGCCGTCTGGCCCGGCCTCTTGCGAACCTTGATCATGGCCACAAAAACCAGCATGAGGGTCAGGACGGAAATGAGGCCACCCAACAAAAAGATACGGCCGTCAAAATGCCACTCTACCAGATGCTCTCCCGCCGGAACACAGAGCGCGCGCACGGCCGTATAGGCCGGCATCCACGCCACCTTTTCTCCATCCACTGTTGCCTGCCAGCCGGGGTAAGCGGTCTCGCTGAGAACAAGCAAGGCCGGGGTATTGCTGTCTGTCTCAATGCGCCAGTAACCGTCTCGTTGGTCTGTGATAGTGGCTGTGCCGGCGGCTGTGCCGGCGGCTGTGCCGGCGGCTGTGCCGGCGGCTGTGCCGGCGGCTGTGCCGGCGGCTGCGCCGGCGGCTGCGCCGGCGGCTGCATTCCCAACTTCACAATCTGGTTCCCGATCCAAAATAGTGGTCGTCGTCGGGTCAAAATCGGGCTGGTGGACACGGGCAATGGCCGCTTCCTCGTCGGCAATCACTTCATAAGCTGTTACCAACCGTGCCAGCGGCAGCACACGGGCACGCTCATATACCCGCACATGCGCCGTCTGGCCAATCAGGGTAAGCGGCCGTTCCCCATCCATATACTGCTCCAACCCTGACTGCGCCAACACATACCGCGCCCCCAACAGATCATAAGCGGCCGAACGCGGGTCAGGAACGGAGGCAGCAAAGGCGGTGTTGGCCCCCACTTCCAGGGCGTTATAACCAAAAACAGTTTTCAGCCCTACCTGCCCTGCCCCATTCTGCTCAAAAATAGAGATGCCCCAGGGCAGCACCCGCCCCTCAGTTTCACCAATAATACTTTTGGCGTCTGACCACAAAGGAGGCACGGCCGTTGGCCCCACCTGCACCAGCTTCCAGCCGAAAAGCCATAAATCTACCAGGATGAGGGCGATGAGGGCGAAAAAAAGGAAGTCAGGAGATTGGAAATTGGAGATTGAAGGCCGGTCACTAATCTCTACTTTCCCATCTCTACCCTCCAGATATCGCCAGAGCAAGAGTCCACCAATCAACACCAATAATAACGCCAGCGCCCATCCGCCAATCTGGTGCCACTGCCGGCCACTGGTATCGCTGGGGTGTTGGATGGCAAAGACAGCGGCGGTGGCAGCAAGGGCGGCAAGACCGGCAACAACGGCCGTACCCAACACCCAGCGCATCAACTTCGACAATCCCTCACCTTCCCGTTCCCCAATGGCGATAGCTTCGCCCAGCAAGGCTGGCGCGGCAAAAACAAACAGGAAGGCTGCACGAGCCGGGGCACGCGCCAGCCGGAACGGCGGCAGAAAGCGGAAAAAAATCTCGTACAAAAAGCCATAGCTGCCAAAGGCCAGCAGCAAACCCAACACGATCAGGCCCATGTAAAACCAGGTGAGGCGCGACGGCCGCCACAAAGCCAGAATGATCCCCACCAACGCCAACACGCCCACGTAATAGGTCAACTCGTCAAAGGAGGGCACACTCCAATAACCGGCGCGGGTGGGTTCGCCAAAAAATTCGGGGATGAGCAGGGTAATCAGGTGGGTGGGCGGAAAGGAGAATTGAGTGGCAAAAGCGAGGGTTGCTTCTTCGGCACGGGCAGAGACGGCCGTAAATTGCAGCATGGGCAGGAGTTGGACGGCACTCAACAGCAGCCCTATCACAGCCGCAATCATCAGCTGCCGCCAGACACGCCAATCACGGCCGTCCAAAAACAAATACAGAGCAAACAGCCCCCATACCAACCCTATATATAGCAGCGAAGCGGTATGCCCGGCCAAAATCGCCAGCCCCAAAGGAACGCCCGCCAGAATGGCCGACCAACCATCACGCCGCCGCACACTCCAGGCTGTTGCCAACAGCAGCCAGGGCAGCCAGGCATCTGTGGCCAGCAACCCCACATGCCCCGCCCAAATGCGTGCTGCCCCAAAACCGCTAAAGGCAAAAGCCAGCCCCGCTAACAGCGCCCCCCGCTCACTGCCACTCATAAAACGGACAAACAGATACATGCCCAGCCCGGCTATAACAATGTGCAAAACGACATGCCAGCTCAGGCCCACGTTGACTGGCGGCAACAAAGCGATCCAGGTCAGTGGGTAAAATAGCGCCACCTGTGGGTTGCTGAGGAAGGGGTAACCGGCAAATTGCGCGGCATCCCAGAGCGGGAGACGGCCGTTCCCTAACGCCTCTCTGGTAAAAGTGAGCCAGGGCACAAACAGCGCCCGCATATCGTGCCCGGCCAACGCCTGCCCGGCGGGTGGAAACAGTGCCCGGCCCATAAAAATGATTGCCAGCACAAAGAAAAACAACCCGATCACAACGGTTTGGCGGCGGTGGATCAAATGCTTGCTCCTCAAACAGGGGGATGAGATTGGCAATCAGAGATTGAAGATAGAATCTCCTAACCTGGACAAGCCAGAACCAAAATTTTTAACGCAGAGATGCAGAGGTGCAGAGAATTGATCCCTCTGCACCTCCGCGCCTCTGCGTTGAAGTTTTCTTGCTCACTGCACAAGGATATGCCTCGTAACGTACTAATCTCCAATCGCCAATCTCCGCTTCATAAACAGCGCCACTTCCCGGTCGGGGTGCAGGTCATCATTACTGTAATAGGAGATGTCTATACCCTCCACACGGAAGCCCATGCGCCGGTAAAAACGGATAGCAGGCACATTGCTGTTTTGTGTTTCGCAGACAATGGTGCGCAGCCTGGCCGCCTGCGCCCGGGCGATGAGCCGGGTCATCAACAACCGCCCCCAGCCTTCGCCACGATAGCCACCAGCAATGTGAAATTCCCACACCCACAGGCTGTTATTCCAGGGCATTGGCTCGGCCAGCGCAACACCCACCAATATCTCCTGGTTGAACAGGCCAAAGGAAAAACCGTGTGCGGAAACAGCTGTATAGCGTTCCAGGTCCGCTTGCTCTAACGGTGGAAAACGTTTGTACAACGGTTGGGGCAAGGTCGTCAGGGTAAGGGTGACGGCCGTTTCACTTTCTCCCTCCTCATACCCCACCTGGTATATCTCGGCCGTCTGATAACCAGAAATAACAGCAGGAATATGCGGGAAATGGGCGGCCGTTAAGGGTTGAATCTCCACAAGGCACTCTTAGTGATCGTTTGCAAATAAGTTAGCGATTGGGTAATTGGGTAATTAAGTAATTGAAGCGGCTAATTACCAAATTACTCAATTACATAATTACTGCACGGTTACTTAGACGTTTGGGGCAAAATCTGAAAGTGGCAAGCCAACTGGAATAAGCCACTTGCCAACCAGATTACACAGTGGCATCCTCAACTGGCGCATGTGGGGCATTGTGTTGCACCGATTGAATCCCTTCTTCACAGTTCCGCTTATTGGCATACATCTGGCTGGTGCCTATCACTTGTTTGTTGACGGCCAGCAAAATGAAATAGTAACGGCCGTCGGCCGCCTCTCTTACTTCAAAATGAGCCGCATCCAGAGCATTGCTCTTCACTGACTCAATCCCGTTTTGGCATTTGGCTTTGGTTGTGTAACCCTGGCTGCTCAAGATATTTTGCCCATTCGTGGCTAACAAGCGAAAATAAAAATGATCGTCCTGGCCTTTGTATATTTCAAATTTGGGGAAGTTCATCATGACCTCTTTTGTTGATGCTAATTTTCCGGAGAGCAATCCTTACCGGTGTTTGATGGGGAAGGTAAGCAACCAAATTGTAGCCGAAGATCGAAAAAAAAGGCCAATGATAACAAGGTAAGCCTGGGAATCAGGCCCTTGACAATGTTTCAATAATAGTTTACACTGTTAACTTAGTTAGCGGTGTACACTTATGGGGATCCCATGACCCTTACCAGACGAGAACTGAAACGTGAAGAAACAGAAACGGAAATAAAAGAAGTGGCCCGACGGCAGATAGCCGAAGCAGGTGCGGCCGGACTCTCACTACGTTCCATTGCCCGTGACATGGGGCTAACCGCGCCCGCGCTTTATCGTTACTTTCCCAACCGGGATGCGCTGGTGACAGTTCTGATCGTAGAAGCGTATCACTCATTGGCAGCGGCCATGATAGCAGCAGATGAAGCCCAGGCGCGAGGCGATTTTCACGGCCGTTTCCAATCCCTCGCTTTGGCCTTCCGCACCTGGGCCGTGCAACATCGTCAAGATTTTGCCCTCATTTATGGCACGCCCATTCCTGGCTACGAGGCCCCGCGTGAACAAACAGTAGCTCCGGCAGCCCAGGTATTGCAAGCGATCGGCGCGGTGCTGGTGGACGCCTGGCAGGCAGGACGGCTCAACATTCCACAAGCTTATAAAGAAATACCACCCGCAATGGATACGGCCGTAACCGACATTCTGCAATCTTTACCGGCCGGTGTGCCACCTGAAGGCATTGTCTTAACCATGACCATTTGGGCACGGCTCTATGGCGTTGTCTGGGCCGAACTGTTTGAACACTTTTACCCAGGTCTGGCGGAAACAGGGGCACTGTACCAGATGGAAGTGACCGCCATTTGTGAAGAGCTAACGCTTTTGTAATCGCCGGGGCGGGAAGCCACCACTGGCAATCAAACAAAGCATAAACAAATGTAGCTGCGCGGCAGCAGGTTTCTGGCTGCCTGCACCAGCCCCACCAGCCAATAAAGGAGATATGAATAATGAACCATCAAGAAACAAAAACCATCATTTTTGGCAGCGGCCCACTGGGAATGTCCGTCATGGATGCCCTGATTGAGCGGGGGAAAAATGGTATCACCATTGTCAACCGGCGTGGTGTAGCCGACGAAGCACTGCCTGTCGGCGTGCAGGTTGTCGCCGGGGATGCGGCCAATCCAGACGTAGTAGCCCAATTGTGCGCCCAAGCGGATGTAGTGTTCCATTGTGCCCAACCCGCCTACACCGAATGGCCGGAAAAGTTCCCGCCCATTACTGATGGCATTTTAGAAGGGGTATCCCGCACCAATGCCCGGCTGGTGATGGGGGACAATCTGTATATGTATGGCCCAACGAACGGGCAGCCTATCCATGAGGATTTGCCCTATGCAGCCACCGGGCATAAGGGAAAAACGCGCACGGCTATGGCACGCACCGTGTTGGACGCACATCAGGCAGGCAAGGTGCGGGCAACGATTGGTCGCGGCTCCGATTTTTATGGCCCGCGGGTGTCGGGTTCGGCGCTTGGCCAAATCTTTTTTGGCCCCGTGCTACAAGGAAAACCGGCCAATGTACTGGGCAACCCTCATTTACCCCACAGCTACACCTACATCCGCGACTTCGGCCGGGGGTTGGTGATGTTGAGTGAGCATGAAGAGGCCTACGGCCGTGCCTGGCATATCCCCAACCCACCGGCCGTCTCCACTCGCCAATTTGCCGACATGGTGGCAAACGAGCTCGGTCAGCCTGTCAAACTCCGTACCGTAAACAAACTAATGGTCAACCTGTTGGGCCTGTTTGTGCCCGAAGTTCGGGAAATGAAGGAGGTGTTTTACGAGTTTGCCGAGCCGTATGTGGTGGAGCACCGCCAGTTTGCGGCCGCTTTTGGCGAGCAATACACCCCATACGAAGACGCTATCCGCGCCACCATCGCCTGGTTTAAGGCCCAAGGCGGAACTGGTTAGGGGCGTTCAAAAACAACTTTGGATTGGGTATAGTTGGGCCAACAGGGCTTCCGGGATGCGGGTGGCTTTGTGGGCGGTCATGTCCACATAGACCCAGACTACTTCGCCAGTCGAGATTATTTTGTCGTCCTCTTTAGGAAAAATTGCCAGTTCCCAGGTGAGGGAGCTACGGCCGTGCCCGCCCAACTTCACCCCCACCTCAATCTCCTCATCAAAGTGGATGGGAGCACGATATTCCACCACCGTCTTGGCGGTGTGAAAGTCAAAACCCGTTGCCGCTGCCTGCTGCCAGATGTTATATCCCCGCCAGCGGAGATATTCAGTCACGGCCGTGTCAAAATAGGTCAGGTAATGGGCATTAAACACCACCCCCTGCGCATCCACTTCAGAATATCGCACACGAAAAGGGAAAAAAAAGGGGAAGTCACTCTTCAGGTTCATCACTATATTGGCAAAGGGTATAATCTGATATTTTGCCTTTTGGTTGCAAGTGGCAGGTGGCAGGTGATGGATGCCAGAGTAACTGGCCACATGTAACTTGCCAGCAGATGAAATGCCACTTAATGGCCTCGCTGAGTATATATTAATGGTGTCTGCTTGCCGATTCGCGGATGACCAATTCACCAGAAAAAGCGGGCAATCGTGGCGTCTCTCCTTTAATGAGTTGCAATACGGCCGCAGCAGCCATTCGCCCCATCTCTTCAGCCGGTTGGCGCATGGTCGTCAGCGGCGGCGTCATAAAGGCCGAATCTGGCTGATCATCAAACCCCACCAGCGACACATCATCCGGCACACGGAGGCCCCGCCGGTATAGCGCCAGCCGCGCTCCAAACGCCATCTGGTCATTCGCACAAAAAATGGCAGAGAACGGCCGGCCACGCAGCAGCAGCATTTCGGCCGCCATCATGCCCGACTGTCGGCGGAAATTACCTTCAATGATCAGGTCGGGGTGCGGCTCAATGCCGGCATCGGCCATCGCCTGCCGATACCCCTGTAGCCGTTGGGCCGCATCTTCATGCGCCAGAATGCCGGTAATGTGCCCAATGTCCCGGTGCCCCAAGTCGAGCAAATAACGGGTAGCCGCATAAGCCGCCTGCACATTATCCACATTCAGGCACTGTTCGGGCAGTGTGCTCACCGCCCGCCCCACAATAATGAGCGGCGTCCGGCGGGCTGTTTCCGCCAAAACCGCCTCCGGGCAGTAACCGCCAATGATAATCAACCCATCTACCCGCCGATCCAGAAACATGGCAATTCCTTTCTGTTCCGTTTCGGGCTGCCAACGGCCGTCGGCAAACAAAGCGGAGTAGGGCGTCTCTTCCAACCCCAACAGCACCCCACGCATCATCACATCATACACCGGCGAGCCAAAATTCTGAGTCAACACCCCGATGGTTAACGATTGGCCGCTGGCCAGGCTTTGGGCAAAAACATTGGGTTTGTAATTGAGCGCAGACATCGCGGCCAGCACCGCTTCCCGCTTTTCTGCGGCTACCGGCGTTGTTTCATTGAGCACTCTGGAAACGGTGCTTTTGGATACCTGCGCGTGGCTGGCAATATCAGCAATGGTTATTTTCTCGTCTGGGGCCATCTCATACCTCGCCGGGAATTATATCCCGCAACCATTATTTCGTTGACACAAAAATGGAAATATGCTACATTTTCTGAAATCGGTTTCATATATTCAGGCAATATCCCGTATTTTTATGAAATCGTTTTCAGGCAATATAACAACATTCACCCCTTTCGTCAATTGATAGGTACCAACAGAAGGAGAACCCCCATGAGAATCCATAGATTTTTAACCATTTTGGGTCTGACGGCCGTCACCCTGCTCTCCGCCATTTTATTATTCACCGGCCTCACCCTGGCCGCGCCCGTGGAAAGAGAAGCAGAAGAAGTGGCGGCGGCCGTGACCCACTCCCCCCACACCCCCAACGCCCCTATCGCCGACTTTGAAGGCGGCCCACCACCGGACTGGTTTCAATACAACGGCCCCGGTTCCAGCCTGTCGCCCGCTTTCATCACCATAAGCGGTACCGGCGTTTTATCCCTTTCTTTCAACGTCACCGACTGGGGCGGTTTTGGCGCCTTGCTGCCCGGCCCAGACTGGTCAGGCTATCAGGCCATCACCTTTGAATTTTACGGCCAGAATTCGGGCCTCACCTACGCCGTAGAAATACAAGATGGCGCAGACCCCGTTGTGGAACGCTTCCAGGCATTTTTTACGGATGACTTCACAGGCAAACGGCAAATCATTCTGCCCTTTGCCACTTTTGTACGCGGTGGTTTCCAGGACCCTGGCGCGCCAGACAATGGCTTTCAGTTAACTTCAATTGCTGCCTGGGTTTTCCCACTTCCGGCCGGCAATGCGGCCTTTATGCTAGACAATGTAGCCGTCGTGGAATTACTACCATTTGCCGATTTTACCGGCGGCGCGCCGGCCGGCTGGTTCCAATACAACGGCCCTGGCTCTGCCGTGGCCCCCGGCTTTGTGACGATCAGCGACACCCATCCCTATGCCCTGCCCGGCCAGATTGGGGATAATGGCATCCTCTCTGGCACGTACAATGTCACCGACTGGGGCGGTTTTGGCGCACTGTTTGCCTCCACGCTGGACTGGAGCGCGTTGGATGGCGTCAGCCTGTGGGTATACGGCCAGAACAATGGGGCCACCTACACGGTGGAAATTCAAGATGGCACGCCGGGCAACCCGGTGGTGGAGCGCTTCCAGGCTACCATACTCGATGATTTCTCTGGCTGGCGTTTGGTCGCGCTGCCGTTTTCCACCTTTTTCCGCGGTGGCTTTCAGGAACCGGGCGCACCTGATGATGGTTTCAATTTGATTGAGATTCACGCCTGGGCATTCCCGTTACCGGCGGCGAATGCGGCCGTTGTGCTGGATGAACTGGCCGTTTATGGTGATCCCGGCCTGGCGGAACTGACCGTGGCCTTTGCCGATGCTGCCTATCAAACGCCAGAAGGGGGCACGGCCGTCATCACGGTGACCCTTAACATGACCAACAGTGTACCTGTGACCGTTTCTTATGCGACGGCCGATGGCACGGCCGTCGCCGGTGTGGACTACACCCCCGTCAGTGGCACCCTCACCTTCCCGCCAGACAGCCTGGCCCAAACCTTCACCGTTACCACCCTGAACAACGGCAACCCCGATGGCAACCGCGACCTCACGCTTACCCTGTCTGACCCGATCAGCGTCACACTTGGCAACCCACAGCAGGCCACACTGACCATTGTTGACGACGAAGAACCCACACCTGCCAACACCAAACTGGTAGTCGTGGATGATTTTGAGCTGACAGAACTGGTAACCGGCACCGACGGCACGGCCGACATCGGCTGGCTGACATGGCATGCCCCCGCCGCCAGTTCCGCCATTACCCTCACCCAGGTCGTTAGCAGCGGCATACCTGCCCCCATTCCGGGCCTGCCTCTGACGAACACCGTGTTACAGATGGATACCGATGTGAACAGCGGCGAATGGGCCGGGTTTACCCACGCATTTGAGAATGAGACCGCCACCCAATGGATCACACAAGATTGGAGTTCGTATGTTGGTCTGGCTTTCTGGCTGTATGGCAACAACACCGGCGGCACTCTGTTTGTAGACGTTCTGGACAACCGCAATCCCGGTTCCACCAGCGATGACGCCGAACGGTACAGTGTGGACATCCCAGACAATTTCAATGGCTGGCGCTACTTTGAAATCCCCTTCACCGCCTTCAACCGCAAAGAGATTGGCAACGGCGCGCCAAATGACGGGTTCACCCTCGCCGAGGTTCATGGCTACGCTTTTGGCGCATACGGCTCGGTGCCTATGGGGGCGCAGACCAATTTTGTGGATCAGGTGGCGCTTGTTGTCCGCACCACTATCATTGACGATTATGAATTGACAGAACTGGTCAGTGGCATGGATGGCACGGCCGACATTGGCTGGCTCACCTGGAATGCCCCGGCCGCCAGTTCGGCCATTACGCTGACACAGGTTGTTACCAGCGGGGAGCCAGAACCGGTGCCCGGGCTGGGCACACCGAACACGGTGCTGCAACTGGATACCGATGTGAACGGCGGCGAATGGGCCGGCTTCACCCATGCTTTTGAAGATGAGACGGTGACGCAGTGGACACCTCAGGATTGGAGTACGTATGAAGGGGTCTGTTTCTGGCTGTATGGCAACAACACGGGCGGCACGTTGTTTATAGATATTCTGGACAACCGCCATCCCGGCTCCACCAGCGATGATGCTGAACGATTTAGTGTAGATATTCCCGATGACTTTAGCGGCTGGCGCTTCTTTGCCATTCCCTTCACCGATTTCAACCGGAAGGATATTGGTAATGGCGCGCCGAATGATGGTTTCACGCTGACGGCCGTGCATGGATATGCCATTGGCGCTTACGGTTCTGTGCCCATGGGGGTGCAGGCCAATTATGTGGATCAGGTGGCGATTTATGGTAATACGGGCGGCAATGGGCTGCCAGAAGTGAGCTTTAGCGCCACTAACTTTGCGGTGACAGAAGGGCAGTCAGCCGTGATCACCGTCAGCCTCGATGTAACGGCTACCGAACCGATTACCGTGAACTACCATACGGCCGAAACCCATGCCTCCCCGGTCCACGATTACACCCCGGCCAGCGGCACTCTTGTCTTTGCCCCTGGCGAAACATGGCATACCTTTACAGTAGAAACATTGGCAAACGGCAAAGCCAAGGGGGATCAAGTTATCGTGTTGGTGTTGTCTGGGCCGGTCAATGCGGAGCGCAGCTATCCATATCGCGCCCGGCTGACCATCCTGGAAATAGATACGGCCGATCCCCAACTGCTGGATGATTTTGAAGGCTTCCACCGCTTCTATGATACGGCCGGGGTTCAGCTAACCCTCACAGAAATCCTGGCCGGAGATGGGATGGCGCTGCCCAACCAGGGGCCATCTGAAACGGTGCTGACGATTGATACGGACGATACCCGGCGCGGCGCGGCCTATCTCAGCCAAAGTTATGCCCAGGCGCAGGATTGGTCGGGGTATGAAGGGATGAGTGTGTGGGTGTACGGCCGTAACAGCGGCGAAACCATCACCCTGGAACTGCAAGACAACCGCACGACCAGCACCGCCACCACCCCAGCCGATGAGTGGGTGATGGTGTGGCATGATGAGTTTAACGGCACGGCCGGCACGGTGCCTGACCGGAACATCTGGAAGCCAGAACTGGGCGACGGCTTCCTCAATGGCAACACCGGTTGGGGCAATGGCGAACTGGAGTATTACACCGACAGCGCCGATAACGCCGCGATAGACGGCGCGGGCAACCTGGTTATCACCGCCAGCGAAGTGGATACCAACACGACCAGCCTGGCATGTTATTATGGGCCGTGCGCTTATACCTCAGCCCGGCTGATTACCGCGAATCGGTTTGAAATGGCTTACGGCCGTGTAGAAGCTCGTTTGCAAGTTCCCTACGGCCAGGGACTCTGGCCTGCCTTCTGGATGTTGGGCAACGATATTGGCACCGTTGGGTGGCCTCAATCGGGCGAACTGGACATCATGGAAAACATCGGCCGTGAACCGGCTACCGTACATGGCACTATTCACGGGCCTGGTTACTCTGGTGGCAATGGTGTGGGCGGCAGTTATACCTTGCCCAGCGGTCAACTCTCTGATGAATTTCATCTGTTTGCCATTGAATGGGAACCAGAGGTCATTCGCTGGTACATTGACGACACCAACTACTTCACCGCCACCATCAATGAGATTCCGCCCGGTACAGAATGGGTTTTTGATCATCCCTTCTTCCTGCTGCTCAATGTAGCCGTTGGCGGCACCTGGCCTGGCTACCCGGATGATACAACTGTCTTCCCGCAAACGATGACGGTGGATTATGTGCGCGTTTACCAGGCAGCAGACACGGCCGAACGGTTTGAAGCTTCCATAGTGGATAACTTCACTGGTTGGCAGCAAATCTATTTGCCCTTCAGCAACTTCCAACGCAGTGCCAGCCAGCCAGCCGGCGCACCGGATGATGGGCTGACGTTGACAGAAATGTGGGGCTATGGCTTTACCTTGCCAGAGGGCGTTACGCAGCCATTACATCTGGATCAGGTACGGTTGGAAACAGAGGAACCCGAGCAGATGATTTACCTCTATCTGCCTGTCATCGCCAAACCGTAATCTGCTGGTTCGATTGGTTCAATCCTGGAGATTGAGCCAATTTGTATAATGAGACAGAGGCGCAGAATGATTTTGCGCCTCTGTTTTTTTATGGCAGATAGTGCCATAATCACGGCCGTACTGGCTAAAAAGGAGCGATTGTATGTTTCCCATTGAATCTTTATTGTCGGCGCGGCTGTTCTTACGGCCGCAACTGGTGGATGAGTACATCTACTTCATCAGCAATTTGAACGGCCGTAACTCCCTCTACCGCATGAAAAGCGGTGGCAGTGTGCCCGAACCGCTGCTGCCGCCCCACATTGCCCTGCAAAACCCGCACCTGATTGAAGGGATTTCTTTTGTGGTCTTCCCACAGTTGGCACAGATTTTGGTGATGATTGACCAGGACGGCGACGAGAATTACCAGCCTATGCTCATTCCCACCACAGGCGGCTACCCACAGCCCTTCCACAGCGAAATTTTTACCGGCAATACTGTTTTTGCCGGTGGCGAAGATATTGAGCGCCATTCTATCTTTTTCATTGCCCAATCGCGCACCGAACCCATCATTCGTTCGTACCTGGCTGATCTGGGAACCGGCCAGTTGACCAAATTGAACGAGAGCATGTATGGCGGTATGCCTGTCGGCAGCAATGAGAACTATACCCGCTTTATTCTGGCCGAAGGGTATGGCGCAGGGGATGTGGTGCTGTTCCGTTACAATCTGGGCGACGAAACGCCCACCGCCTTATTTGGCACACCCATCGGCCAGCGGCAGCCGGGGCAGGAATTTCCGCCTAACAATATCAATGAGGTTTATTTTATCCGCGACGAGTCTGCCCTGTTCTTTTCAACGAGCCTTTTTTCGGATACGTATGGGCCGGGCTTTCTGTCGCTGGCAGAACCGGAGCAGCCGCGCCCGGTGGCGGTGGAGGGGGCAGTGCATACCGGGCAGGGGGAGATGGTGGGGCTGAAACATCTGGCAGGCAGCCGTTACCTGGTGGAGTACAACATTGACGGCTGTTCCTGGGCGTATGAGGCGGTGCTGGATGAGGAGCGGCTGGTGCTGCGGCTGGTGCGGGTGCTGGTGGGGCAGGGTGAACTGGCAAATGGGGTGTTGGAGGCAATTCGGTATGATAAGGCGGGCGACCGGTACGCACTGGCCTTTAGCACGGCCGTATCCCCCACTCAACTCTACACCATCTCCGGCTCACAACGGGACCAGTGGGAACGACACACCAACGAGCGTATTTTGGGTATTGGCGATGGCCTGCTCTCGCCCGGTGAGGATTATTCGTTTGATTCCTATGATGGGCTGCGGGTTTCGGCACGGCTCTATTTACCGGCGGCGGAACTGGGGTATGCGGGGGCACGGCCTGTTATCTATTACATTCACGGCGGCCCACAGGGGCAGGAACGGCCAGACTTTGCCTGGTTTTCCATGCCCTTTATCCAATTCCTGACGCTGAACGGCTTTGCCGTTTTTGTGCCCAATGTGCGCGGCAGCACGGGGTATGGCTTCAACTATATGAAGCATGTCGTCCGCGATTGGGGCGGAGCTGACCGGCTGGATCATGTTCATGCCATGACGGAAGTATTGCCCAAAGACCCGCGCCTGGATGTGTCGCGGGCGGGAGTGGTCGGCCGTTCCTATGGCGGCTATATGACATTAACACTCGCTTCCCGCCACCCGGAATTGTGGGCAGCGGCCGTAGATATGTTTGGCCCGTATAACTTGCTGACGTTTGCCGACCGGGTGCCGCCAACCTGGAAGCCATTTATCAAAATGCTCGTTGGCGACCCGGAAACGGAGCAGGATTTCCTGAAAGAACGCTCGCCCATTACCTATATTCAAAATGTACAATGCCCGATGTTGGTAGTGCAGGGCAAAAATGACCCGCGTGTGTTGGAGATTGAGTCGCGGGAGTTGGTGGAGGATTTACGCGCCAAAGGCAATCAGGTGGAGTATTTGATGTTTGAAGACGAAGGGCACGACGTGTTGAAGTTTGAGAACCGGGTGAAGGTGTATAACACAATGACGGACTTTTTCAAGGAGTGGTTACGGCCGTAGCCCGTGATGCGTGACTCGTGAGGCCATCTGGCTCTCATGTATTACGATTGGGCGTAATTTAAGGCTCTCAGAACGGCTTCAGGCTCCTTGGCGACCACATTCAACAGAACTAATGCTGGCCCTTGCGGTTTTCTGTCGCCACGTTCCCAATGACGCAATGTTCCCAAACTGATTCCAAACGCTGTGGCAAACTCTATCTGCGTCATACCAACTTTGGTCCGCACGGCTTTTATATCTAGGGGGGCAAACTCATGCACAATGGCCTCACTCGGCTGGCCCTGAGCAAATTCTATAGCTTCCGTTAACCCTTGCTTGATACTCTTGAATGCGTCACTCATAACTTTCCCTCATAACTTTCTATCAGAAGACGTGTAAGTTTTGCCAACTCATTGCGTTCCGCCTGACTTAAGTTCGCTTTTTCCGACTTGCCGAAGACCGTTAGCAGAAAAAGGGGATACCGTTCATTGTGGAAGTAATATATCACCCGGACTCCCGAACTTTTTCCTGTTCCTTCTCGTTTCCATCTGATCTTCCTGATACCACCTGTCCCTTGTATGAGAACACCAGCGGCGGGATGAGTGGCCAGATGGTTAATCAGGTTGTTGAGTTCTTCCCCAGATAACAGCTTTTTTGATCGGCGGATGAATTCGGGGAGTTCGACAACAGTGATCATGCGGCAAAATGTAATCCATTGGATTACTCTTGTCAAGGATAAATTCAGGTAATGCGTGATGCGTGACGCCCTCACGCATCACGCATCACGTTCTTAGAATGTATCTTCGGGTTGCTTTTCTGTGGATGGCAGCACCCACAATGTGCCCACCACAACGAAACCCATGGGAACGAGCAGGAATAACTGCCACCAGCCGCTCTTGCCGATGTCATGCAGGCGGCGGGCGCCCACCGCCAGTAAGGGCAGCAGCACAGCTACCAGGAAGACGCTCGCCCACGCTTCACTCAAGTAGGCCAGCGCGCCAGATACCAGGATGACGAACAGGGTAAACCACCAGAATTCGGGGCGGGTGGCACGGCCGTGAAACTGTGCATATTTCACCAGGCAGGTATGAATCGCACCAAAGAAGGTCATTCTATTTTCTTCATCGTAGACATCTACTTTGAACAGGTCTGTCATTTTTATCTCCTTGCCGATTTTAGAGACGGCTTCTCTTAAAGTGATCGCCCCATTCGCTGAATGGGACCGCTCGTCATTTTCGGCATTTCCCCCGTTCGCATCAACTACGGAAAGCCCTGGGTTTTCGGTTTCTACCCCTACGGAATTCCCCAGTTTCAGGATTAACTCGACTCTGGAACTCACCTGATGCTTGGCATAAATGTTTTTCAAATGAAATTCAACGGTGTTTTCAGAGATTCCCAGCGATGAAGCAATCTGCTTGTTGCTTTTACCTTCCAGAAGTAGCCTGACCACTTCTTCTTCACGATGACTCAATGGATTTTGCTGCGCCATTCAGATTTTCCTTGAATTGTGGCACTTCTGTGCGTGGTGTGGGTGTGCCGGGGGTAATGGCGTGTTTTCGGGCACGGCCGTTGCTGGTGGCGATGGCGGCTCAGGCAGCGCAGGAATGACTGTTGGTGAATCGGCTCCGCAGGCAACGGCCGTCAACCACCTCACCATTACCAGGCCGGCCAGGATCATCCGCTTAACGTTTAACATTCCTCTCCATTACCAGCATCATACGTATCCGATCTCACGGGTCACGCAGCACGACTAAAGAACAAATTCACTACCCCCATATGCTCTGTCAACTGCGCGGTTAATTGCTCAATCACGGCCGTTTGCCCCGTCACATCCGTCAACGCCCCACCCGCCTCAATCACCTGCACCCGCTGAAAACCAAGAGCGCACACCTCCGCCAGCGCCGCCGCCGGCTCATGCCCAAACGCCTGCAACGCCGCCGGGTTATACTCCATCACCAGCTTCAACCCCGGCGACTGGGCAATGGTCTGGCGCAGTCCACGCAGGGCGCCAATCTCCGCCCCCTCAATATCCATCTTGATCACATCCACCTGAGACACGCCCTGTTCCGCCAGAAAATCATCCCCCGGCAGCGTTTGCACGGTGAATGTTTGGGGCTGAAACTCCTGCCCAATGCGCGGGGCCACGTCCCCCGCCTGCACATGCGCCTGCTGCAAAGCGACCATCGCTTCGTCGTAATGCAGCGACCCGCTGGCGGACATGATGAGGTAGTCGTGTAGTACGGCCGTGCCCGCCACCTCTGCCAGCGCCACTTGGGCCGGGATCACCTGGGCAAACGGCTGTACATTGCGGCCCAAGATGGCAAATGTGCGTGGATGGGGTTCAAAGGCAAAGATACGGCCGTTACGCCCAATTATCGGCGCATAGCGGCGGGCATAATAACCTACATGTGCCCCCACATCGAGCATGGTGGCTGACGGCCGTACCAATTTATCCAGCACCGCCATCGTTTCCCGTTCATGCCGCCTCGTCAGCAGTTCCAGCCGAAACCAGAAAGGGTCATCCGGCATCGTGCCAAAACCATTGGCGCGTTCCAACAGTGGAATCACCCCATGCCCCATCAACCAATGCGTCGCCCGGTGCGCCGGGCGAATGCGCTTCAACGTCTTGCGGTATAAATTGACACTCAAATCAGTAATACTCATCCCCCAACATTTACCAAAAAACCAGGCGGCTGGCGAATTGTAAGGCGATTTTCAAAATCACCTCACAAGTTTTTCTACGATTCCCTTTCCCCCATTCACCCGCACCCAATCCCCCGTTTGTAATCGCGCCGTCGCATTACCCGTGCCCACCACTGCCGGTATGCCTAATTCGCGGGCGACGATGGCCGCGTGGGACAGCGGCGCGCCCACATCGGTAACGACCGCACCTGCTTTAGGGAAAAGGGGTGTCCAGCCAATGTTGGTCGTGGCTGTCACCAGGATTTCGCCCGGTTGTAGCAGGTGGCCTTGCTCCGGCGTATCCAACCGGCGCACGACCCCTTCCACCACCCCCACCGCGCCGGGAAAGCCGGTAATGGCGTCGGCGCTGGCCGCCAGACCCAAAGGGGTTTGGAAACCTTTCGGGTCTTTAGCCCACGCATACGGGTCAAAACGGCCGTGAATAATCCCCGGATACACCGGCAATGCAGACAACCGTTCATGGGCCTGTTTACGGATAGGGATGTGGGCTACCGCTTCGGTAGCGGCGGCCGTCTGTTCCCCACCCAACACGGCCGCCATTTCCTCAAACTGCAAGAAAAAGATACCATCACCCAACCCGGTCAACGCCCCGGCCCGCAAGGCAAACGCCCGCACCACCCCCACCAGCCGGATCGTCTCTGAACGGATCGCTTCCCGGTTGCGGGCTACGGCCGCTACATGTGCCAGCTCCTTCTCCACTTTGGCTGCGTGCCCTGGCTGCTGACCGGCAAAACGCGCCCATGCGGCCACCTTTTGCGCCTCTTGCCGGGCCAGCACAGAAGGCACATCTATATCAGCCAGATTGTCTTGCTGTTGTGCCAACCAATCAGCATCCTCGTATGGACGCGGCCAGGCCAGTTCAAATTCATGTGCGCCCCGGTGTCCATACTGCTGCATATACTCCGCTTCGCTCATCTGCCCCTGCTGCACCCGCCACAGCCCAATGACTGGCCCCAGGCTGGCAAGCGGATCCCCGCCCTGGCTGAAACCCGACAACAGGGTATTGGCCGTTTCCGCGTCGGTCCATTTGGTCAACTTTTGGCGCAACGGCCGTACCACATCCTCAAACAAGCCCGTGCCTGCCTTCAACATGCGGCAGGTCTGCCGAAAATAAGGCAGCAGTTCGGCCCAAATGGTCAGCAAATCAGTGGTGGTTTGGGCGGTGGCAATTTGTTGGTGGCAGGAGGTGGCGCGGGTGGGCACGGCCGTGGCAAATTCCACCAGCCGCTTTCGATCTCGCCGCACCTGCCACATGGCCGATGGTGCGCCGCGCAGAAATGCGCTCCACACCGCCCAATCCGAAATGGGCAGGCGGGCGAGGCGACCATCCTCTGGCAGATAGCCAAAAAACTCACGCATATGGTTGTGCAGACGCTCATTCTTAAAGCCCAACGCCTGAAACAGGGTCACAGCCAGGCTGATGTTGACATAGGCTCGCCCGCCGATGTTGCCCAAAAAAGGGTGCTGGCCGGGCAGAGGCAGGGTGAATGTTTCCCGCTCGTAAATTTGCAGCAGCGACCAGGTCATGGGCGTCATCACGTCCGGCACGGCTTCGCCAAAGTTAGCGTTTGTCCAGAGATAATCACCGCGCAGGCTGTCATTCCATTCACCCGTCGCCGGGTTATACGGTTGCATAGTGGTGATGGGGCGGGCTTGCAGCAGGTAGACCCGGCCATCGGCCACTGCCCATTCCATATCCTGTGGCCCGTTTAGCTCATTTTCTAATCGCTGTGCCAGTTTGAAGAGGACACGGCCGTAACGTTTCATCTCCTCTGGCCCGTCATATATTCCTTTTGGGCGGGAAATGGTAAACATCTCCGGCGTCACTTCGCCGGAAACCAGCTTATCTCCCAGACCGCGTACAAAGTTGCCGGTCATTTGCGCGTGGCTGCCGCTGACGGGATCGGCCGTAAACAGCACTCCGGCCCATTCGGCCCGCACCATCTTTTGCACCACGACGGCGACCTGATGATGGGTGTTTAACCCTTGTGCCTGGCTATAAGCCTGCACCCGCTCGGTCTGCCCTGATTGGTAAACGGTGTGGATGGCGCGGTAAATGTCCGCCTCGTTGCTGACATTTAACACAGACTCAAATTCCCCGGCAAAGGAGGCATGAACGGAATCTTCGTTGCGGGCGGAGGAGCGGACGGCCACGTTCATTGGCCCGTTGCCATTTTGCAACTGGCGCAGGTGGGTTTGCACGGCCGTCCACATCTCTGGACGCAGTTCATCTTCACCAAACGCTTCTGGTGCAATGACAAAACCATTGGGCACGGGATAACCCGCTTGAAACAGTTGCGCCAGTGTGCCACCTTTGCTGCCAACGGCCGTTACGTTGCCTGTGGGTAGTGTAGAAAATTCGTAGATCATCTCAGCCTCAGGCATCCGATTTCTTTGAGAAAGGCGATTTTGAAAAAGAGTTCGAGTGCCATGGGGTTTATCCAATAAGTGGTTTTCCATTCAGTTGCATATGTTACCTTACACGACAATTTTTAGATATGTCTAAATAATAAATAATCGCTATACAAAAGTCAACGAGCAACAAAAAACGGCCGTCTGCCAGCAGACGGCCGTTTTTCGTAGGAGATTATTGGTTCAATGCTGAAGATTGAACCACGCTACGCCGCTTTAGCCAGGGTTTTGATGTGGTTGAGCATGGCGCTGATGCCATTAAGACGCTGCCCCGAGAGGACTTGTTGTAGGCCCATTTGCAGATGAAACATGTCAGGCACGGCCGTGACCTCTTCTGGTGTACTCCCATCCAACCCTTCTTGCAAAACGGCGGCAAAACCACGCACAGTGGGCGCTTCGGGGGGAATATCAAAGTGGAAATGGAGACGGCCGTCCTGCTTTTCCGGGTAGATAAAAACGGGCGTCATACATTCATGCACCTGATCCATCTCTTGCTGTTTGCCTTGTAGCCAGGCTGGCAGCGGCGGCAATTTTTCCGCATATTCCAGCAGCAGTTCCAGCTTTTCCTGCCCTTCACAGTAGCCAAAATCCTCAACAATCTCCTGTAATCTCAGGGGCAGTTCGTTCATTGGTTCACCTCATGTCACAATCGAGAGTGTTGGTAATTCAAAACTAAAATGGGCCACCACAAACGAGCAGATTTCAATCATCATACAAAAACCTACTGGTCAATTGAAGGCCCAAAATGTTGGCTAAATTTAACGCACTTTAACAAAATAGACCAAAGCTGGTGCTGATGCCCGAGAGTGAACGGGAGCTGTTGCCTGATCTTCACCTTGTGGATTCGAGAGATTCCTCACGACCATTCATTTCGTTTTTGTGGCGTATAATTGCGGCATGATTCCCTTAACTATTTCCGGCACAAATTTACAGGTAGATGACGTAGTGGCGGTGGCCCACGGCCGACCCGTGCAATTAGACCCCACCGCCATCCCCCAAATGGAACGCTCGCGCCGTGCTGTGGATGAATTAGTGGCACGCGGCGAGGTGGTGTATGGCATTACGACGGGGTTCGGCCGTTTCAAAGACAAAATCATCTCTCCTGACCAGGTGAAACAGTTACAGGTCAATCTGGTGCGCAGCCATGCCGTGGGGGTGGGGCCACTGCTGCCGGATACGGCCGTGCGTGCCATGCTCGTCGTGCGGGCCAATACCCTGGCTACCGGCCATTCCGGGGTACGGCCGTTGGTCGTGCAACTGCTGTTAGAGATGCTCAACCAGCACATCCACCCACGCATCCCGGCGCAGGGGTCGCTGGGGGCCAGCGGCGACCTGGCCCCACTGGCCCATCTGGCGCTGGTCCTCATTGGTGAAGGGGAGGCGGTGGTGCAGGGGGAAGTGATGCACGGCCGTGCCGCCCTGGAACAATGCGGCCTGCACCCACTGGAACTAGAAGCCAAAGAGGGGCTGGCGCTGCTCAACGGCACCAGCTTCATGGTGGGTATGGGGGCGCTGCAAGTGCGCCGGGCCATTAACCTGGCGCTGACGGCTGACATCGCCGCTGCCCTGACATTGGAGGCACTGCATGGGACGGATCGGGCTTATGACGGCCGTGTCCACGCGGCCCGCCCCCATCCCCGGCAAATCGAGTGCGCCGCCTTCTTGCGCCAGTTGTTGCAGGGCAGCCAGCTGTTAAGAGGGTACGATCCGCTGAATGTGCAAGACCCCTACACGCTGCGCTGTGTGCCCCAGGTGCATGGCGCGGCCCGTGACGCTATTGCCTACGCCCAATGGGTCATTGATATTGAACTGAATGCCGTCAATGACAACCCCATCATCTTTGTGGATGAGGCTACCGGGCAGGCGGATGTCATTTCGGCGGGCAATTTTCATGGCGAACCGATTGCCCTGGCCATGGATTATATGAAGCTGGCGCTGACGGAGATTGGCAATATGAGCGAACGGCGCATGGCGCGGTTGGTGGATGCAGACAGCAACGGCCGTGTGCTGCCCATGTTCCTCACCGCAGACGGCGGCCTGGAAAGTGGCCTGATGATGGCCCAATACACGGCGGCGGCGCTGGCTTCGGAGAACAAAGTCCTCGTCCACCCCGCCAGCGCGGACACCATCCCCAGCAGCGCCAATGTGGAGGACCATGTGAGTATGGGAGCGACGGCCGTGCGCCAGGCGGCGCAAATCCTGGATCACGTGGAAACGATAGTAGCCATTGAACTGCTCGGCGCAGCGCAGGGGGTAGACTTCCGGCGGCGGGTGATGGGGGAAGACAGGCCGTTGGGGCGGGGCACGGCCGTCGCCCACCACCTGATTCGTCAATCCGTCCCCTTCCTGGCCAATGATACCGTGCTGGCACTTTACATCGAACAGGTGCGCCGGTTGGTCGCCGATGGCACCATCAAACAAGCAGTAGAGGCCAGGTTAGCAGACCAGTCGGGTTGATGTGTGGATGAAGACTGACCGGCAAATAGGAATTAGGAATCAGGAAGCCTGGTGGGGAATTCGTTCGTACATCAAGGCTCACGCATTACCGTTTCCTCTCCAAAACAGGTATACTTCTCCCCTAATACCACTTATCCATCTCCCTCAAAAACAAACTGGAGGATACCATGAGCAAAGAGACATTAACCATCACCGACAACCGTACCGGCCGTACTTACGAAATCCCCATTGAAAACGACACCATAAAAGCCCTGAACCTGCGCCAGATTAAAGTCAACGATGATGATTTTGGCATGATGAGCTACGACCCCGCCTTCACCAATACCGCTTCCACCAAAAGCACCATCACCTATATTGATGGCGACAAAGGCATTCTGGAATATCGCGGCTACCCTATCGAACAACTGGCGGAGAAGTCTAACTTTTTAGAGGTGGCCTATCTCATTCTCTTCGGCCAACTGCCCACCAAAGAGCAATACGATGTGTGGGAATATGACATTTTGCACCATACCTTTGTGCATGAAAATATCAAACAATTGATGCACGCTTTTCGCCATGATGCACACCCCATGGGCATGTTTATCGCCACCATCGCCGCCATGTCCACCTATTACCCGGAAGGGCGATTGATCCATGACGAAGAGACGCGCATGAAACAGATTCAGCGCCTCATTGCCAAAGTGCCCACCGTCGCCGCCTTTTCTTACCGCCATAGCCGGGGGCTGCCTTACGTCTACCCGGACAATGACCTGAGCTACGCTGGCAATTTCCTGAACATGCTGGACAAGATGACCCAGGTGAAATATGAACCCAACCCGGTATTGGAACATGCCCTGGATGTTTTGTTTATTCTTCATGCTGACCATGAGCAGAATTGTGGTACGGCCGCCATGCGTGTCATCGGCTCCAGCCATACTGACCCTTACACAGCGATGGCCGGGGCAGCGGCGGCCCTCTACGGCCCTCTGCACGGTGGCGCAAATGAGGAAGTGCTGCGCATGTTGCTGGAAATTGGCGATGTGAAGCATGTGCCGGAGTTTATGAAGGCAGTAAAGAACCGGGAGCGGCTGCTCATGGGTTTTGGGCATCGGGTATACAAAAATTATGATCCCCGCGCCCGCATCATCAAGCGTGTGGCTGACCAGGTTTTTGAAGTGACCGGCCGTAATCCGCTGCTGGATATTGCCCTGGAATTGGAACGGATCGCGTTGGAAGATGACTTTTTTGTGCAGCGCAACCTGTATCCGAATGTGGACTTTTATTCGGGCATTATTTACCAGGCAATGCGTTTCCCCATTGCCATGTTTCCGGTGTTATTTGCCATTCCGCGCACGGCCGGCTGGCTGGCGCAGTGGGTGGAAATGCTAAACGACCCTGAACAAAAGATCGCCCGGCCACGCCAGGTATTTCTCGGCTCACCGCGCCGCGACTTTGTGCCGATGGCAGAACGGGGGTAGGCAACGGGCTGGCTGAAAAAAGTTGGTAATTGCCAAGAAATGGAGACGGCCGTCAACCAACGGCCGTCTCCATTTTTATTTCCTGGTATTGCTGTGCCGCCAGATACAGTTCGGCGGCGATCTGGTCACGCAGCCAATCCGGGGCTAACACTTTCACCTGCGCCCCCCAACTGCGAATAAAAGGCTGCATCTCTTCCGGCTGTGCCACCTGCACTTTGAGCAGGCAGCCGCCATTGTCTAGCCGTTCTAGCTTTTGCGTGGGGTGCCACTGTCGCTCGTGAATGTGGGGCGTCACCTCTGACGTGAATTGCAGCACCACCTCAGAAATAGTATCCCCGGCCATAATGCGCCAGCCAGAGGCCAGATGTGCTTCCAGATCAAACGTCTCTGGGATGGTAAATTTGCGGGGGGTGACAACGGCCGTTTCCAACCGATCCAGCTTAAAGGTGCGCATATCATTAGCCCAATCATCATGGCCGATGACATAAATGCCAGACGGAGTCGGCTCTAGCGCATACGGGGCCAGCAGCCGTTCCCGCAACTGTCCACTGCGCGGCGAACGGTAGCCAATTCTAACTTTATGGCCGGTGCCCCATCCCTCGGCCAGCGCCTCTAGCACGGCGATCTGCTGCTGGCCTTCCTGGTTTGCCAGCACCCGGTCGGCGGCACGTTTGAGATGGGGAGTAAACGGCCGTGGCAAGGTCATCGCCAGTTTACGCAGGGCCGTCATGGCATGTGGATTGCGCTCGTCAATGGTGCGCGACAGCAACAGCCCGGCCAGCATCAGGGCAATGGCCTCATGGAAAGTCAGGTGAACGGTGCTGATATAGCTGGTGCGGTTGATACCAAAACGGCCGTCTTTCTGCCACACCG
Source organism: uncultured Ardenticatenaceae bacterium (assembly GCA_964581605.1). Taxonomy (GTDB): domain Bacteria; phylum Chloroflexota; class Anaerolineae; order Promineifilales; family Promineifilaceae; genus CAADGU01. The sequence goes on along the minus strand of CAZOPF010000008.1, from coordinate 53,388 downwards.
GCACCCCTTGCTCACACAAAAACTCCACATCCCGGTACACCGTGCGCCGGTCAACCCCCACCTGTTCCGCCAGGTCAATCGCCCGCATCCCATCCGGGTGCAGCACCAAAATCTCCTCAATCTGCCGTAAGCGCGATGTGCGCGAAGCCAATCGTGTCATTATTCGGGCAAACCCTGCGTAACCGTGCAGTAATTATGTAATTATGTAATTGAGCAATTTGGTAATTAGCCGCTTCAATTACTTAATTACCCAATTGCCCAATTACGAACTTATTTGCAAACGATCACTAAGGGCTTTTAAAAAACCTTTGGGTCTTAATTTGTAGACCGCATGTTCTAAATTTTCGCCAAAATTCCGTTATTGTCAAGTAATTCACCGATTACTGAAACTCGCCTATAGTTGTTCGCTCTCCTGGCCAGTGCTATAACTGCACATGCAAATTCCAATCAGAGGTACAACATGCCCTACGCACAATCAATTGAACAGATCAAAAACTATCTGCAAACCCATGAAACAAAGTATCTGGCACTGCTAGAACAGATGGTGAGTGTTAATAGCTTTTCGGCTAATCCAGAGGGGGTAAATGAATTAGGAGAAGTCACGGCCGTTGCCTTCGCCCCCCTCGGTTTTACAGCGGAAATGATTCAGGCTGAAAATCCCCTTTACGGCCGTCATCTTTTCCTCACCCGTCCTGGTCACAGTCCGCGCCAGATTGCCCTCATCGCTCACTTGGACACCGTCTTCCCGGCTGAAGAAGAAGAACGCCACGACTTTCACTGGCGACCGGTAAACAGACGCATTTACGGCCCCGGCACAATAGATATCAAGGGCGGCACTGTGCTGATTTACATGCTGCTGGATGCGCTGCAGCAGCACCGACCAGACCTGTTCAACGCCGTCACCTGGCATGTGGGGCTGAACGCTTGCGAAGAGGTGAGCGAAGATGACTTCGGCCGTCTTTGCCGGGCGCGATGGGGCAAAAATGGCCTGGCTTGCCTGGTGTTTGAGGCAGGTACCATGCACGGGCACACCTTCCAGGTGGTGGTCGCCCGCAAAGGCATGGCAAATTTTCATATTGAGGTGGAAGGCAAAGCGGCCCACGCCGGGTCTGCCCATGACAAAGGAGCCAACGCCATCGTGCAAATGGCGGAGGTGATCAAACAGATTCACCACTTTACTGACTATAAGAAGGATTTGACCTTTAATGTGGGTACCGTGATGGGTGGCACGGTGAGTAACCGGGTGCCCCATTATGCGGCGGCTTCGGTGGAGATGCGGGCGTTTGACACGGCCGTGTTCCAACAAGGCATCCACCATATGCTGTCACTAAACAATGTCGCCAGCGTGGGCAGCGCCAACGGTGATTTCACCTGCCGCACGCAGGTGACAATTACCGGCCAAACACAGCCCTGGCCGGTGAATCCGGCCACGGAACGGCTGCTGGCAATCTGGCAAGAAGCGGGGCAGGAGTTGGGCTACACCGTGCGCCGGGAAGAGCGGGGCGGTCTGAGCGATGGCAATCATCTCTGGGCACACATGCCCACGCTGGACGGGCTGGGGCCGTCGGGCGGCAATGCCCACTGCTCGGAACGGAGTGACGACGGCCGTAAAGAGCAAGAGTACCTCTATGTGCCTTCGCTGATACCGAAGACGCTGCTGAATGTGACGGCCGTGTTAAAATTGTTGGAGCAGGAGATTGAAGATTAGCGATTGGTTCGCACGGCTCAACCGTTACAACTTACTGCCCGACCGATGACCAACAGTGAAAAGCGTCGGTTTCAAAAATGGCGGAGAAAATGGAAAACAACGTATTCAACACATCTTTATCCAGGCGCATAGTGATGGTTTGTTTAGCTTGCGGCAGCCGTAATTCTGCATTGGTAAAAAAGTCATCACCTAGAGGTGGAATGTCGCCGTGTCAATTTCCTCGTCAGTGAGAGCGTCCACCTTATCCCAATCTGTTTGCGAGATATTGTTCAAAGCGTTTTTGCTCATAACAATGCCCTCGCCAACTTATGGCGAATTAAGGCTGGGATGAGGATTATGAACCCTGCCCAACTGGGCAAATGCCAACGGGCGGCCAATGGTGTAGAGACGGCCGTCCAGATAGCGGTCACCCTGATTGCTAATTTGAAATGAGGTGGACTTCTGGTCAATAACGCAGTAACCACTCTTCAAAAGACCAAAGGAGGCTGCCATGGACGGCCCTTTTATCGTAACTGTTTATGCGACTGTAGATACAATTTTGGCATTTCAAATAAAAGGCTGGACAATAATTCCAGCCTTTTATGTTTATGAAGGGATCGGAGATTGGTCAATCTCTGATCTCCACTTTCACCATGAAGCCCTGGCTGAAAAACGTGTTGCTGGTTCTCATTTTGCTCACGGCCGTCTCCTTACGGCTGACAGGCGTTGATTGGGATGACTACCAGCATTACCACCCAGATGAGCGGTACATTACCTGGGTAGCCACCACAATCGAGTTCCCTGCTAGCTGGCGTACCGCGCTCAATCCAACCTTATCTTCTTTCAATCCGTTTTTCTGGCCGCCAGATGCTGCCAGCGAAGGCATTGTGGTGGAGCAAGATAAACATCGTGATTTTGCCTACGGGCATTTGCCACTTTATTTGGGGGTAGCAGCCACCCGGTTGGTGGAGCGTATCGGACCGACACTTGCCCCCTTTTTCCCGGCGGAGTGGCTACTTAGCCGCGACATATTGAATGAGCACGGGGCGCTAGAGTTCCGGCATCTCACGGCCGTGTCCCGCGCCCTCACCGCCCTCTTTGACACCGCTACCGTCCTGTTGGTCTACTTGCTGGGCAAAAGGCTCTACAATGCATCTGTTGGCCTACTCGCCGCCGCCTTCCTGTCCGTCAACGTCATACACATCCAATTGTCTCACTTTTTCATCTCTGATCCCTATCTTACCTTCTTTGTAGTGGCGGCGTTGTTTTTTATGGTGGCAGAGGTGCAGGTGGCGGCTGGCAAGTGGCAAGTGGCTGGTGATGAAGCACACGTCACGGATTACGCACTACGGCTCACACCTCTACGATTACCGACTACGGATTACCGATTACCTCTCTACCTCTTTTTCGCCTCCATCTCTGTCGGTTTGGCTATTGGGTCAAAGTTCACGGCCGTCCTTCTCTTTTTACCTCTCGCCGTAACGGTTTATGTAGCTTGTGGGGACAGGTGGGGGCGGTGGCTGGTCACGGCCGTGTTCATTACGGCCCTCACCTTCTTCTTGACCAACCCATTTGCCGTGCTTGACCTGACGTGTGAGGTGGTGGCACCCCCTACCTCTATTGGCCCCATCACCATCCCCGAACTAAACTGGCATTCCTGTTACCTGCAAGACATCGTAACTCAGGGCGCAATGGTACGCGGCCGTAGCGATGTGGCCTTCACCCGGCAGTATAGCGGCACCTGGCCATATCTCTACTACATCGAAATGCAATTGCGTTGGGGCATGGGCTTTCTTCTAGGGCTGGCCGCCTTTGCCGGATTAGCCCGGGAAATCTGGCGCGTCAGTCATTGGGTTATCAGGAATCGCTCAATTACCCAATCACCCAATTACCCAATAACTCAGCTACCCAATCTCCTTCTCCTCTCCTGGGTGATCCCCTACTTTCTACTTACCGGCTCATTCTACGTTAAATTTATACGTTATTTGCAACCAATTACCCCCTTTTTGATACTGTATGCGGCCGCACTGTTGTTGAGCATTCGTTGGAAGTGGGCGCGCCGGGGAGTGATTACGGCCGTGTTGCTTACCACCAGCCTCTACGCCCTCGCTTTCATCAATATGTATCACCAGCCACACCCCTGGCTGGCCGGTTCCGCCTGGGTATATAAAAACGTGCCACCCGGTACACTCATCCTTAGCGAACAATGGGATGACGCCCTACCATCCACCATGCTTCTGGATAGCGTTCCTCACCTCCGCAACGAATACAGGAACGAAGAATTGACCTGGCTCACAGGCGCAGATGACGCGGATAATGAAGCTAAATTAATAGAAAACCTGGCACGGCTGGCGGCAGGCGATTATCTGACCATCATGTCCAATCGGGTATATGGCGTTGCCCCCCGGCTGGATGAGCGTTATCCCCTATCTGGCCAATTCCACCAACTGCTCTTTGATGGCACACTCGGCTATGAACCCGTTTACGTCACTACGCGCATGCCCACTTTGTTTGGTATTCGTCTCTATGCGGATCGGTTTGGCTGGCCAGGCCTGACACCCCCTGATGAAGTCGAATCACTCCTGATCGCCCAACCCACCCTCAATCTCGGCCGTGCCGACGAGAGCTTCACCGTTTATGACCAACCCTTGCTCATCATCTTTCAAAACACCGGCCACCTGACGGCCGAGGAAATGAGGGGATATTTTGAGCCGTAATACGTAGCTGTGCCTCATAATCCATATGCTATAAATCTATTTCAGGGCCTGACACGGGCATAGCTCATGGTCAATGGATTACGAGTTATAACCCACTTTCACAATGCCAGGATTCCCCATCGTGTGGCCCGGACAACAGCATCAGTACGGCTTTGCGCGTTCAGTTTTACCATAATAGCATTCACATGAAATTTGACGGTATGCTCACTGATGTGCAGTTGGCGAGCAATAGCTTTGTTAGTCAGACCCTCAGCCAGTAATTGCAGCACTTCTTTCTCACGAGGTGTTAGCGGTTCAACTACTTCATGTTCTATCTCTTGTTGGTTGGTGGAGAGCAAAGCCGCAGCAATTTCGTTATCCAGAACAACGAGATGGTGTACGGCCGTGTGGGCGGCCGCCATGAGCATAGCTCCATCAACTTGCCTGGCTAAAAAAGCCTTTACCCCCCTATTCCACAATGAATGAATAACCATCTCATCGGGCCATAAAGGAGGAAGAAGGGCAATAACCGGCACACCGATTTCGCTCCATTCAGGCAGTTGTGCTGGAATTTCCCACCCGACATCCCAGATAATCACATCCGGTTTTAGACCGTCTGCCAGTTCCTCGGCCAGGTCAGCACGATTAACATGAGCAATAACCTCACCATCAGCTTCTTGGGCCAGCATCAGGCTCAGTCCTGCCTGGGCTAACGGGTCATCAGCCACAATGAGGAGGTTGAGTACAGCCATGAACATCTATATTATTCATTTTTTCTATACGGTACATAAGAAAGTACAAATACGACACGACCTTAGTGCTATTGATTCACCCCTGCCACCATGCTAGACTATGGTCATCTTATCAATCACATTTATGAATGGAGGTATTTAGAAATGTTGTTTTTACACCGTGAAGATGGACAAGGTTTGGTAGAGTACGCGCTGGTGTTGGTGCTGGTCGCTGTGGTCGTCATCGCAATCCTCACCCTGCTCGGCCCGCAGATTGGTAACGTTTTCAGCCGTATTACCCACGGTCTGCAATAAACCTGGTTCGAACTCATCAGTAAAAATAGCCCTATCAAACGATAGGGCTATTTTTTTGCCTGCTGGTAATTTCCGTATAAACCTTACAAATCATCTGGTTTGTTTATAGAATCAGATACGACCTTAGTGCTATTGATTCACCCCTGCCACCATGCTAGACTATGGTCATCTTATCAATCACATTTATGAATGGAGGTATTTAGAAATGTTGTTTTTACACCGTGAAGATGGACAAGGTTTGGTAGAGTACGCGCTGGTGTTGGTGCTGGTCGCTGTGGTCGTCATCGCAATCCTCACCCTGCTCGGCCCGCAGATTGGTAACGTTTTCAGCCGTATTACCCACGGTCTGCAATAAACCTGGTTCGAACTCATCAGTAAAAATAGCCCTATCAAACGATAGGGCTATTTTTTTGCCTGCGGGAGATATGGGTGCTAGATTAAATACCCGGTAACTCTTGTTTGATGTTCTCTTATTTTTTTCTGGGATGTGCTTGATGATGATAAAACCTGTAACAGAATCTGTGCGCCAACGATTGACTATTACGCTTTTTGTTGGTCAAAGCCTGTTTGCGGCCGCGATGATTGCCACGTTTACGCTGATGACAATTGTAGCGGCCGATCTGAGCGGCCGTGATGCGATGGCCGGCATTCCCAGCACACTGACCCTGCTAGGGCGAGCGATAGCGGCTTACCCTATCGGCTTGTTATTGGACAGTGCCGGGCGGCGATTGGGGTTATCGGCCGGCTTTGGGCTGGGCGTTATGGGCAGTGTGGTGGCTGTGTGGGCGATTGGCGTTGGTTCTTTTCCGGCTTTTTGTATGGGGGCGATGCTGATGGGCATGGGGCGAGCCGGCAGCGATCAGAGCCGCTATATTGCGGCCGAAATTCATGTGGTGGATAGGCGTGCCAAGGTGATTGGGCTGCTGGTGTTCGCCGGGACTATTGGGGCGGTATTAGGGCCGGCGCTGGTAGCACCATCGCAAACAGTGGCAGTGACATGGGGCCTGGCGGCCAATGCCGGGCCGTTTTTAGCAGGTGTTGGTCTGTATGCGTTGGGGCTGTTGGTGACCATGGTGTTTTTACGTCCAGACCCAAAAGAGATTGGAGCAGCGCTAGAGACAGAAGAACAACAAACCATGAACCCCGCACCGGCACGGCCGTTACAGACACAATTTCAGCAGCCGGCCATTCTCCTGGCTGTGGCGGCTATGTCCATTGCCCAGTTGGTGATGACGACGTTGATGGTCATTACGCCCCTACACATGAACCACCACGATCATGGAGCGGACGCGATCTCTTTTGTCATCAGTGCCCATACTGTTGGCATGTTTGCTTTGTCTGGTGTGACTGGATGGCTGATTGATCATTACGGCCGTGTGCCTTTGATTGTGGCTGGGGCATTTGTGCTGATGATTGCCTCTATCCTTACGCCGGTTTCTACGGCCGTATTGCCCTTGGCCCTGGCGCTCTTTTTATTAGGATTAGGGTGGAATTTCTGCTTTATTGCTGGTTCTTCCTTGCTCACAGATTCCCTGTCGGCCAGCGAACGCCCACGTACCCAGGGGGCCAGTGAAATGTTGGTGGCGGTGGCTGCGGGCACTGCCGGGCTGGCCGCAGGAGTTTTGTTTGACCGGGCAGGCATGACGGCCGTCAGCCATGCCGGATTGTTATTCTCATTTAGCCTACTGGGTTTTGTGGCTTTTTATGCCGTATCACGGCCGTCTGCACACCAGCCAGACACCGTTGGTAATTGAACCAAAGCCACTTGTTAATTATTCGTTACTGTAACCTCGTAAAAGGCTTCTTCGTAAGATAACTCTTCTAGCCAGACGAGATAAAGGCCCGTTTCAGGCAGTGTAAATTCCAACAGTTCTTCTTCCGTTCCCAGATCATCCGTTAATAAATTAGCCCGCTGGTCACGGAGCCAGATGAGCATAAGCTGCCCATCGTCGGCCGTTGTCAGCACGTCAACCGTATCACCAACCTCGCCGTAGTAATACCAGAAGTGGCGGGCATAAGGAATGATAAAATCTTGTTGAGTGTCATCGTTCGTTAAGATACCGCGTGAAAGAATAATCACCGACGCCCCATTACCCTCAATCGTCATAAAGTAATTACCTTCACGGCCGTTTGTTTCATACACCTGAACAACATAACGATTAGCCGGGTTCACCGGAAGAGCAACAACCTGTTCCATCTGGCCGGCCGGAGCATTATTTTGTGGCGCCCACACCACGTTATCTACTTCATCAAAAACCGCGACAACCATGTCCATGGTCGGTTCGGCCGCGACACTAATGGTAATGGCTGTACTACTGGTAAACGAAACCGGCCAGTTTTGTTTTTGCCAGGCACCCATTGTCTCCAACCCATACTGTGCCTCATCCGGTTCAATCGGTTCAACCTCAATAATGGCATAATTACCGGGCTGCCCTGTGGGTGCCGGTGTAATGGTAGGGGAAGGCGTATTGGTCATGGCAGGTGTGGGGGTGAGAGATGCACCAGGTTGTGGCGTATTGGTCAGAGTGAGTGTGGGGTTGGGCGTAGTTTCACCTTCTTTGGTTTCTTCGACCGTTGCTGTTGGCGGCAACTCCGGCGGGGCATTGGTGGTGGCGGTGGGCGTGGCTGTAGGGGCGGGCGGAATGGCAAGCGTCGGCGTTAACGGCAGCGATTGGGTGGGGGTGATGGACACAGGCAGGGTGGGAGTGATGGGTAACCCGGGCACGGCCGTACCACCCCCCTCTGGTGTACCCCATGCACCATTTGTACTGTCGGCCGTGCCCGAAATGGCGGCCGTAACTTGAATATCTGGCCTACGGGCTAATTGAGCCGGTTCCACAATTTCCGTTACCAGAAAATACCACAACTGGCGCGGCACAGCCTGTTTGCCACAGCCCACCGGCCCTTCCCAATAGCGCCAGAATCCATTCACTGTGAGCGGCGTCCCCTCTGGCACCAGGCTGCGCAACTGTGAATCAAAGCCACCGGCCGCAACTTCAATGATCTCTGCTTCTTCTCCCTCTTCCCCCGCCACAGGTTGGATTGTGTCTACCAGCAGCCAGCCAGCCGGCCCTGTTTTCATTTCCCCATTGCAAACCAGCAAAGGCAGGTGCTGGTATGCGCCAGAAAGCTGCAAAAATTGGCCGGTAAATAATTCCGGCCCGGCCGATAATTCGGCCAGCGACACGGCCGTTGGCTGCCTACCCGCAATAATGGCTACGGCCGTCTGCCCCATATCAAACGGCGTGGGTGTTATCGGTATTTCATCTTCGCCGCAAGCAGCCAAGAAGAAGAGAAGAAGTAAAAAAAATAGAAAAAGAGGTTTCATAACTGTATTGTGCCTGGTGGCAATTATATTACCAGAGTGCCTGAACCGAAAATTGCCGGGCAACTATTAAGGATAAACAACATGAAACCACTTTTCCCCATCAGAACAGCCATTCCCACGGCTCTGGGTTGGTCGGCTCAATAATCTATTACGCGATGCGTATGGGTCAGGGTTGGCAAGACGAGTAGTGGCGGAAAAGAGAGAAGCCGGGTTCATGGTAAAACCCGGCTTCTCTGAAAACCTAACCTGGACAAGCCAGAACCAAAGAGGTTTTCACCACAGAAGCACAGAGTTCTACATGCTATCTCCTCCGTGTCTCTGCGGTAAAAATTCTTGCTCACTGCGCCAGAATCTGGCTGATAAGGCATTAAGTGATCGTTTGCAAATAAGTTAGCGATTGGGTAATTGGGTAATTAAGTAATTGAAGCGGCTAATTACCCTAATTACCAAATTACTCAATTACATAATTACTGCACGGTTACTAAGGCGTATCTATCTGTTGCAAAATCCAGTTATCCAAAAACCAGCCATTGTTGTTGTTGATAAAGCGGTTACGGAAATCAGCGCCCAGGCGCACGGTAGCCGGTTGCGTCAGTGTAAAGTCGTAGGTCAGCGTATTTTTCTGTCCCGGCGCAGCATATAGCCAATCACTGCCGCCATTGTTGAGGATAAATCGGACTTCGGCCGCCTGGGGATGGGTGGCCCAAACTTTCCCTCCCTGGTTGTATTCAGCCACCGTATCGGCGAAGAAGTTGATGGTGAAGCGATAAGAGCCAGCCGGTAAAGGCAAATCGGTGAACACCGCAAAATGAACAGGAGCCCCACCTTTGAAAATCTTAATCGTTTTCTCGCCGTCAAATACAAATTGCGCGTGTTCTTGTGGCGGCAAATTTGCTTTAGAAACTACCCGCACTTCTGGGCGAATAAAGCGATCATCGGCATCTGTAAAAGGGTTAGGGCCTTCATCTATTGCCAATTTCCAGCCCTCAGAAATTTGCCATTCCTGCACGCCGTTATAGAAATACCAATCCCCCTCAAAGGAGGCATTGGGCAACAAGTTGGCTCCAACAGTAACACCCGCGAGTGATGCTACTTCTGCTTCAGGCGTTTCCGGTTCTCCAACTTCTAGCGCGACTCCATCCCAACCAGGAATAGTCAGTTCCATGCCCGCGAAGAGACGGGTGGGCTTGGTCATATTGTTGGCGGCGCGGATTTCGGCAACCGGCGTTTGGGTTTTATAGGCAATGAGTGCCCAGGAATCGCCATCCACGACGGTGTAGATATTGGTGGCGGCACCGGTGGATTCTGGTGTGGTTTCAGCAGCAGATGTTGCGGCTGTTTCACCGGTGGGGGTAGCCTGTTCGGCCGTCGGCGTAACCACCACTTCCACAATACGAGTCACTTCCACCGGGACCTCAACCGCGACTTCTACAGGGACAGTGACCTCCACTTCCACCTCGCGGATCACCTCCACCGTGACGGGAATTTCCTCATTAACGACGCGGGTGACTTCTACTGAATCTGGGGCATTGTTGCAACCAACGAATAGCGGAAATACGGCCGTTAACAAGATAATCAAACGATAAACTCTCATTTTTTCTGGTTTACTCCTTCAAACTCCTCAATTTTTAGTTCAATATGGCAGCAAAAAATGGCCGCCACTCTTAATCAAACCAAAAATTTTAGCAGATTTTTGCAAACTGCCATTTTCTGGGAAAAGGTCGCAGCAATTCGAAATATGAAATCAATGAGCTGTAGGGGCGGGACGGCGGGGGTTGAACTGGCTCTGATAGCGGCCCTTTTGCCCGCGCCGTCTCGCCCCATGTGGCCGCAAAACGGGGTGAGACAGGCGGGAACGACTTCCTTTGTGCAAAACCAAAACGTGGCCCGCCTGTCCCACCCCTACGGTTTAGACCATATTTCGAATTGCTGAAAAGGTCGTCACTCAATTGAGTGGGAGAGAAAAGAAAAAGCTGCTGCCCTGCCCTGGTATGCTCTCCCCCCCAATGCGGCCGTGATGTGCTTCTACCACATGATGCCACCATGCAAATAAAGAAAAAGGCCATAACCGGGGGTGGTTATGGCCTTTTTTCGTGTGTAGGAGGAGGAATTCAAATCGAACAGCTTTTAAGTAGTTGGCTCCTGCCCAAGAGATGGTTCTCACTTGAGACAGTTTCAAAATAAGTAGCATCCATACCGTGTGTGCATCAAACTGTATTGTTTGCTGTGTAAACCAGAGAGTGATGCCAGACACTCCCCTGGTGTTACCAATACACTGTTGTTATTCGTCAGACATCACCTCCGGTTTTGTTTCCCCATTCTCAACGTTGTTACAATACATTTTCGCGTTGAGCATGGGCTAACCAATACGGATAACAGCATAGCCAAAAGCGGCCGCTGCGCCTTTAACAGTAGATTGTGATTATCTTAAGGAGAGTTTAAGAAAGAGGATTCTGACTAAGGCTGTTCCAATCCGTGCGCCGCCAGGAGAGGCTGATCTTGCAGCAGCACGGCCGTTGCTCCATCCGCTACAATTTGCCCATCGTCCATGATGATCATGCGCGGAAACAATTCCCGTACCAGCAGCAAATCATGGGTAGAAACCAGCATCGTGAGAGGCAGTTCTCGCAGCAGGTCAATCAGTTGCCGCCGCCCACGCGGGTCTAGCCCGGCGGACGGCTCATCCAGCACTAATATCTCTGGCCCCATTGCCAAAACCGTCGCCATCGCCACCCGTTTTTTCTGCCCAATGCTCAAGTGGTGCGAGAGTCGCTGGCTATGCCCGGCCATACCGACGGCCGTGAGCGCCGATGCCACTCGTTCGCGCACGTCCGCCTCCGGGTAGCCCATATGCAGCGGGCCAAAGGCCACATCTTCAAACACCGTCGGCGAAAAAAGCTGGTCGTCCGGGTTTTGAAACACCATGCCCACCTTGGCCCGAATGACCGGGAAATGAGCCTTCACCACCGGCAGCCCGGCCACCACAATCTCCCCTTCGCCATGCAGCAGGCCATTCAAATGCAACATCAAGGTGCTTTTGCCCGCCCCATTTGGCCCCACCAACGCCACCTTTTCCCCGGCAGCAATGGACAGCGATACACCTTTTAATGCCTGCTGCCCATCCGGGTAAGAAAAACGCAAATTCGTGACCTGCAAAGAGGCACGGCCGTTGGCTGAAATGGCAGGGGGGGGCATGTTTGGATGAGTAACAGGCATGGTTTGTAAACCTTAAACTGTAAACCGATCACGGATGACCGATTACGGATAACGGGCAATCACCTGAATTATCACTATCAGCATCACGGCCGTGCCTCCCGCCAGCCAATCAAACCGGGTCATAGCATGGGGAGTCATGGTGAGGATACGGCCGTGATACCCCCGCGCCAACATGGCGTTATACACCCGGTCACTGCGTTCCAGGCTGCGGCCAAAAAGCTGGCCCACCATATGCCCGGCCACTTTTGCCCGCCAAAGCAGCGAGCCACCGTGTTCACCTGTGCCGGGCAGCCGGGCGCTGCGTGCCTGCCGCGCTCGCATCAGCCGTTGTGCTTCATCCACCAGCACAAAGAGGTAGCGGTACATAAAGCTGATGATGCTGACCAGGATGGCCGGGACGCGCAGGTGGGTGAGGGCGTGCATCAGGTCGGGGAAAGGGGTCACGGCCGTGAGCAATATCGCCATCTGCACCGCCAGCCAACCGCGCATGAGGATGCTGACAAAGCGCACCAGCCCGGCGTTCGTGATGGTGAGGGTAAAAGGGCCAAGGTCGGTGGTGAATACGGCCGTGCCTGGCACATTCAACAGCACCGTCACTGCCGCCAACATAAAGGGGAGAATCACCAATGATCGCTTAAAAACCAGGCTATACGGCAGCCGCGCCAGCCATGTGATCACCAAAATCAGCAACCAGGAACAGGCGAACCCAGTCCATGCCCCATCCGGCAGCAGCACCGTCGCCAAAATAAAAACCAGCGCCACCACCACTTTCAGCCGCGGATCAAGCCGATGAACCGGGCTTTCCCGGCCAATGTAGCGATCAAAGGTGTTAGTGTGCATCAACCAGTACCTCAACAAACTAAAGTTGGGATTAGGAGTGAGACCTTCTCAGATGCCTCTCGTTCGCATCTGAGGATGCTCACTGCTCAAGCTAATTTGGGTCAGGGCCTAGGTGCTACTCTGTGACTGTTGCGAACGGCCGAGTAAACGCCCGACAAGCAGGACCACGGCCGTGACCACCAACACCCCCACAATCCCGGCCACAATGGTGGAGAGTCCTATCTCCCCCAAACCCGGAATGGTGTAATCAGGCAATAACTCATAAGGGGCATCCAGCGCCGTTTCCAGGAAGCCTTGCTGCCCGGCTACCCATTCCAACCCATCCGGGTGCGGCGAGGCAAGGGGGGCAAACAAGACCACCAATAGGGCGATGCCCAACCCGGCCAACACCCATCGCCCACCGGCGCTGGCGGCGCTTTCGTCCAGCAGTGCCGGGCGAGAACGCATGATGAAGGCCAGCGCCGCCACCGTCACCAGCGCCTCGCCAATGCCAATGAGCATATGCACCCCCACCATGACTGGCACAACGATAGACAGGTTAGCTGTGCCACTAAAAGCCAACAACAGAGATGTTACCAACGCGGCAGCCACAACGGAGAGCCACGCCCCTACCCCGGCAGCGACCAGTTTGATAGATTTGCTTCGGCTGGTAGCCAGCCGGTAAACGCCATACCCCACAAAACCGGGCACAATGCCCATCACCAGGATGTTCGCACCCATGACAACCAGGCCGCCATCTTGAAACAGGAGGGCTTGCAGGGCGATCACGGCCGTCATCACCAGCAGTCCCAACCAAGGCCCCAGCACAATAAAGGCCAGCGCCGCCCCAATCAAATGGCCGGATGTGCCCCCCGCCACCGGAAAATTCAACATCTGCGCTGCAAAGATGAACGCCGCCATCACCCCCGCCACCGGGATTAGCCGCTCGTCATAATCGGCTTGCGCCTTGCGCACCGCCACCGCCAGCATGACAACAGTCGCCAGCCAACACAACAGCGAAATCACCAGAGTCAAAAAACCATCAGGAATATGCAGCAAAATGCCTGCCGCCAGAGAGAAATTTGCCAACATGTTCTACCTCCTTTGTTTTGTAAACCGTGAACGGTAATCCGATTACCGATTATGGAGTACCGCCAGGGCGACACTGCGCACATATGCCCGACAGCGCCAGGTGATTGAGTTCTACCTGAAAACCGTGTTCATTCAGGAGATGGGCGGCTAAGGCATCCATAGCACGGCCGTCCCACTCTTGCATATCTCCACACACCCGGCAAACCAGGTGATGGTGCGGCTGCTCTTCCGCCAGTTCATAGACAACCTGTCCCCCCATTTCTGTACGAGTGATCAACTGTAAGGCACATAAGAAGTCCAGGGCACGATACACGGTGGCCCGGTTGAGATAAGGAGATTGCTGCTGCACGGCCGTGACCACCTCATTCGCCGTCATATGCCCTCCCTGCCCACACAGCACATCCAGCACCATCTGGCGCTGCGGCGTCATGCGGTAGCCCTGCTGCCGGATGTGCCCGGCAAAATCACGCGCCACGTGAGACATCCCTGCTCCTTATTGCAACAAGTTGCAAAAACGACATCCCATGATTATACCGCAAAATTGCCCGTTGACGATGAGTGGGGGAAGTGTTATAGTCACGGCCGTTATGGAAATACATGCTGTAAACTTTTACTTTTACTTTTTTAGCAGCCGCCGCGCTTGTAAGGCCGGGGGTCGTTTGGCGCTAAAAAAGTAAAGGCAAAACGACCACACCTGCAATACAAGACGCGGCCCAAAAAGCCGCGTCTTTTTATTTTGGTAACAATACAAGAAGGGGTAAGAACATGAACAACAAAAACGGATATGCACAATCAGAACGATGGCCGGCGGCCACAGCCTGCCGGGGTGTGCGCGGCGCCATCACCGTCAGCCACAATGACGCCGAGGAAATCCTCAGCGCCACCCGCGAATTACTGCAAGCCATCACCCAGGCCAACCAGATACTCCCGGATGATATTGCCAGCGTTTACTTCACCACCACCGTTGACCTGAACGCCACTTACCCGGCGCTGGCGGCCCGCCAATTGGGTTGGTATGATGTGGCCCTGTTGTGCGGCCATGAAATGGATGTGCCGGATAGTCTCAATCGTTGCATCCGCGTCTTAATCCATTGGAACACCACCAAATCTGCCCGCGATATTGTTCATGTCTATCTGCGTGATGCCGTCTCTTTGCGGCCAGACCGCAAAGATGTCCCCACCATTTCCCCTGTGCGTCCTCGTCAAATTGATGCAATGGAAGCGATGATGCGCGTGTTACAGGCCGCTTTTTAATCAATCTCAAACCCAAAAGGAATCAAATGATGATCGTAATTATGCAACCAAACGCCACTATGCAAGAGAAGTCAGGCATTGTCGCCTGGGCTGAAGATCATGGATATAAGGTCCATATCAGCTCTGGCAGTGAGCGCAGCCTCATTGGCATTATCGGGGACGACCGGCAAATTAACCGAGAGCAACTGGAGCGTATGTCCGGTGTGGAACGGGTCATGCCCGTCCTCAAGCCATTCAAGATCGCCAGCCGGGAGTTTAAGCCGGAAAACACCCAGTTCCCTATTGGCGATCATGTGGTGGGCGGTGATGAAATCATCATCATGGCCGGGCCATGTTCGGTGGAAAGTCGCAGCCAGATTATTGAAACGGCGCAGGCGTGCAAAGAAGCCGGGGCGCACATTTTGCGCGGCGGCGCGTTCAAACCGCGCAGTTCGCCCTACTCGTTCCAGGGATTGGGTGAGGAAGGGCTGCAATATCTGGCCGAAGCGCGGGAAGTGACGGGCATGCCCATTATTACCGAGGTGATGGAACCGGCGCTGGTACCGTTAGTGTGCCAATATGCGGATATTTTGCAAGTTGGGGCGCGTAATATGCAAAATTATGCCCTGCTTCATGCAGTGGGCGAATCACAGCACCCGGTATTGCTCAAACGGGGCATGAGTAGCCTGATTGAAGAGTGGCTGATGTGCGCCGAGTATATCTTGAGCCATGGCAATACGCGGGTGATGTTGTGTGAACGGGGTATTCGCACCTTTGAACGATACACACGCAATACCTTTGACATCAACGCCATCCCGGTCATCAAGGAGCTGTCCCATTTGCCGGTGATTGCTGACCCCAGCCATGGCACGGGCAAGTGGGAATATGTGGAAAGCGTAACGAAGGCGAGTATTGCGGCGGGGGCGGATGGGGTGATTATTGAAGTGCATCCACGACCGGAGGAGGCTTCGTCCGACGGCCGTCAATCGCTTAAACCAGAACGTTTTGCCAAACTGGTGCGGGATATGAAGGCCATAGCCACGGCCGTGGGCCGGGATGTGCGGTCGTAATTGGGTGACCAGTGGCAGGTGGCAGATTACCTGCCACTGGCTATCTATCCCTGGCGCCATACTGTCTGGTATGCCATCAGGATATTCCTACCAGGGTGATGGCTTCCTGGAGATTGACACGGCCGTCATAAATTGCCCGCCCCATTATAACCCCGGCCACCCCTTGATCCGCCAGTTCAAAACAGCGTTGCACGTCGGCCAATGCCGCTACCCCACCGGAAGCAATCACTTGCAGGCCAGTTGCCTGGGCCAGTTCGGCCGTAGCTACTGCATTGACACCTGTTAAAACGCCATCCCGGTTAATATCGGTGAAGATGGCCGTTTGCACTCCCAGTGCCCGCATCTTTTTGCCCAATTCAATGGGGGTCACGGCCGTGTCTTGCAACCAGCCACGAGTCTGCACACGGCCGTCGCGGGCATCAATCCCCACCACAATGCGGTTAGCGCCAAAATGGGCCACCGCCTGCCCTAGCAGCGCCGGTTTTTCTATCGCCGTTGTGCCCAAAATGACCCGTGCTGCGCCTGCCTCTAACGCCCGCTCAATATCATCCAATGTGCGCACGCCACCACCAAACTGTACCTGCGCCGGCAACGCCGTCAGGCGGGGCAGCAGTTCCCAATTGACCGCGCCTGCTTCATCAAACGCCCCATCCAGGTTCACTACATGCAGCCATTCAGCCCCGGCTGCCAGCCATTGTTCAGCCATCGCTACCGGGTCATCGCTGAATACCGTTTGTTGAATGGGGTCGCCATATTGCAAACGCACGACACGGCCGTTACGCAAATCAATCGCTGGGAAAATGGTGAACATAGCTTTTGTCTCCTACAGTTCTGAATTATACCGGGATATTGGGGTATTGGGATATGGGCGATGCCTCAATATCCGAATACCCCAATACGCATAGGCAGATATAATCCAGCGTATGTGGAATCATTTGCGTGCTCTGGGCGCGTGGCTGCTGCCAGGGCTGGCATTAGGATTATTCAGCGGCCGTATTGCCAGCGAAGCCTGGACTAACCTTTATGAACCCCAGATTGTCGTTGCGGTGGTCATCACCGGGCTCACAACGGCCGTGGCGCTGTTGATAACACGGCCGCATCCCCTGTCCGCCACATGGCCCTTGCTGCTGTTGTGGGGGTATATCTTGTACCCTCATCCTGATCCGCTGGTATGGACGGCCGTTGCCTTACTGACGGCCGTCTGTTTTGCCCAGATGATCCCCCTGCCCGCCCTGCCGGAACGGTGGTTGGTGCGGGCGGGATTGGTGGGCACGGCCGTTCTCTTTGGCGTGCTTTACTTCTTCACCCTGGCCCCCGGCCTGCTGCCCGCTGATAACGGCGAATTTCAATTGATCGCCGCCCAATTGGGTGTGGCCCATCCACCAGGATTCCCCCTCTACACCATGCTGGCGCACCTGATGACCAGGCTGCCTGTTGGTGAGACGGCCGCCTACCGGGTCAATTTGCTGTCGGTGCTGACCAGTACGGCCGTGCTGCTGCTGGTCTACCAGACGGTGTGGGACATAACAAAGCGGATGTGGGCGCCGGTGACGGCCGTGATTGCTCTGGGAACCGCCACCACCTTTTGGGCACAGGCCACCACCGCCAACATCCGCAGCCTGACGGCGCTGTTTGCGGCGCTGGCGTTGTGGGCGCTGGTACGTTTTTACCAGCAGGTGCAGAGAGAGAAAAGTGTGAAGAGTGAAGAGTGGAGAGTGAGAGACCGCTGGCTGATTGTGGTGGCGCTGGCATTGGGTTTGGGGGTAAGCCATCACCTGTCGCTGGCTTTTATGGGGGCGTTGTTTTTGCTTTTCGTGGTAATCGTAGACCCGGCTATTATAAAGATGCCCTCGCGCTGGCTACGGCCGTTGCTCGCCACCCTCCTCGGTCTACTTCCCCTGCTCTACCTGCCTTTACGCGCCAATGCCGGTGTACATGGGGCCAGCCCCAGCCTGGCAACCTGGTCTGGTTTTGTGGAACACGTGCTGGGATTGGGTTTTCAGGGTGACTTTTTCTACTTCACCGCCCCACTGACATTAAGGCTGCGCCTGGATGTTATGGGCAATGTCCTCACCTTCCAATTTTCCGGCTGGCTGCTGGCAGGCATGGTCATCGGGTTGGCGTTGCTGCTCTGGCGCGAATGGAAATTGGGGCTGCTATTTGGTCTCTCGTTTGGCATCTTCACCCTCATCACCGCCATGTACCGCGCCCCGCAAACGGTGGAGTATATGTTGCCTGCGTATGTACCGATGGTATTGTGTCTTGGTTATGCAGTAGGGGTAGTTGGGCAGAAGAGCAGAGGGGCAGAGGAGCAGAGGAGCGGGGGAGAGTGGGAGACTAGAATTACCCAATCTCTCAATCTCCCCATATCTTCTCTGTTCACGGCCATCATGTTCACGGCCGCTATCTTTCAGGGCTGGTCACATTGGCCCAGCTATCGGCAAATGCACCTGGTGGAAGATGCCCGCGATTATGCACAACCCTTACTGGCCGATGCCCCGCCAGACGCGCTGATTCTGGCAAACTGGCATTGGGCCACACCGCTCTGGTATTTGCAGGAGATAGAAGGGCAACGGCCGGATGTGCGCATACAGTATGTAGCTCCCGGTGCAGCAGCCTATGGCGAAACGTGGGCACAGGAAATCGCGGCCGAATGGAGAAACGGCCGTGACGTCATCGCCACCTGGTATGACCCCGCCGCCTACGCCAGCCTGCCGCCGCCTGAACCACTTCACGAAACATTCTGGTTCCGCCAACAGCCGCGCACAACCCTGCCCACCAACTTCATACCACTCGACGCCACCCTCGGCGAAACCATTCAACTGCTCGGCTACCACCTAAGCAGCCCCACCACCGAAATCTGGCAAGAAGCCATCCTGACCCTCGCCTGGCAGTCAACAACCGCCAATCGCCCATCTCCCATCTCATTGAACGCTCACCTCATCGGCCCCGACGGCCGTTCCTACGCCCAATCCGATCTCAATGTAATTCCCCAACCGGACGGCCTCACCCTCACCCAGTTCCGCCTGACGCCCCGCCCTGGGGCACAACCAGGTGATTACGCAATTCGCGTGGGTGGTGGAGAGGAGAGTATGGCCGTCACCACCCTCACCGTCACCCCCATGAGCCAGCCGCCTCTGACCCAACACCGGGTTTATCGGGGAACAAACACGCTCCGTTTGTTCGGCTATGATTGGGATCACACGCTGCCCGAACTGCCACGTCTCTACCTGCACTGGCAAACGGCCGATGGGTATGTGGCCGAGGTGCGTGATGGGGCAGATGTGATGTTGCCACCACTGGCTGGCCCATGGGGGGTGAGCCGTGAACAGTGGAAAGTAAACAGCGAGCTGAGACAGCAGTATGTTCCGTTAGGAGGAGGAATCGTTTGGGCAGGCGATTCAATCTCCAACCTCCAATCTCCAATCTCCCCTGGTAAAAGCTACCCCCTCCCCCAACATTTCGTTGCCAGCTTCCCCCTCTGGCGTGACTACATCGTTTCTACCCGGTTAGCAGGTTATGAGGCAGATGGTTTCCATTGGGCGTGGTGCGATCTGGTAGATTATGTGCCCGCCATGGGAGCCATTCCTACCCTCAAATGGATTGGCGGGTCGTCTGTTACCTCTCCCCATATCATTGACTATACGCAAGGATCGCCTGTTTATAAAAGCTACTGCCAGAGCGCCAAACCCGCGCCGGGCGCGCCCGTGTTGGCTGTCAGTGAAACGGCCGTGCCCGGCCAGACCGTCGGTGGCATGGTGACATTGTACGAGGCATTTACGCAACGGCCGTTGCCCATCCTCGACGAACGCATCACCGCTCAATTCCCCTGGATACCGCTAGGAAGCGCTTCAATACACCCTGTTCCCGCTCCATAATTGAAACGATGTTTGCAAGATTATTGACTTATTCTGCTGCTCGGATAAATTATCCGCCGGACGTCAAGGAAAAGGGAGGGGAACCATTATTTTGAGGAGGCAGTATGTTTAAAATTTCTCGTCGGAAAGTAGCAGGTTTTCTTATCTTGGCCGCTACGTTTTGTGGTGTTTTGGTTCTGGTGCAGGGCCCTGGCATGTCCCGAGGCCAAAACGCCGCAACGGAAGCCGCTATCCAACTCTCCATCCCCGGTGCGCCCAACACAGTGGATGTCTTTCGTGACCCCAACGACACCTCCATGAGCAAAGTACAGCAAGGCTTTACGGCCGCTGCGGCTGCGTTCAATGGCGACGTCCGCAACTTACCCCAAACAGGTCCCGAAGACAAAAGCCTGGGCGTTGAATTCGAGATGATCGAGATGGAAAAACCCAACCCCAACTTTGTTGATCCCGTCCGTCAGGATTTCCTGGCCCCCAATACCATGCCCAGCCCCAGCCAGAACTTTGCCGGGTTGGACCTGACCAATTGGGGCGCGGGCTGGCCACCAGACACCAATGGTGATGTTGGCCCCAACCATTACATCCAGACCGTTAATACCTCCATTGGCATCTACTCCAAAACCGGCACCCAGTTGGCCGCCTTCACCTTTGACACCCTGTTCAACGGTACTGGTACACCCTGTGACGCCGACAACAACGGGGATCCGGTGGTGTTGTATGACAACGTAAGCGGCCGCTGGATCATCACCGATTTCGCCTGGACAAACACCCAAAACGGGCCGTATTACGAGTGTATCGCGGTCTCGCAAACGGCCGACCCTGTTTCCGGCGGCTGGTGGTTCTATGGGCTGCGTGCCGACGACGCCACCCACCCCTGGCTGAATGACTACCCCAAACTGGGCGTCTGGCATGATGGCATCTATATGACCGCCAATATGTTCGACTGCCTCACCAGCACCTGCTCCAGCGCCAGCTACAAAGGAGTGCGTATGTGGGCGCTCAACCGGAATGAGTTGATCAACGGTTCTGCACTCAATTATCAGTATGCCGATCTTGGTTCCGCTTACTTCAGCCTGATACCCTCCAACGCCAAAGTGTCTCAGGCCCCGGCTGGCACTCCCAACTACCTGATGTCGTTGCAAAACAGCACCACCATGTACACCTGGAAATTGGCGATTGACTGGATAACCCCCGCCAATTCCACCCTCACCGGGCCATTGAGTACCAGCATCGCTTCCTACTCCAATGCCAGTTCTGTGCCTCAGGCCGGCACATCCGTTACGCTGGATTCATTGGCCGGGCGGTTAATGGTGCAGTTGATGTACAGCAATGTGGGGGGCACGGGCGCATTGTGGACAACCCATTCCGTCTCTTCTGGCGGTGTGGCCGGTATTCGCTGGTATGAGTTCCGCAACCTGAGTGGTACCCCTTCTGTATTCCAGCAAGGCACCTATCAGCCAGACTCCACACATCGTTGGATGGGCAGCGTGGGGGTAGACAGCCAGGGCAATATGGCCGTGGGCTACAGTGCTTCTAGCTCCAGCATCAATCCGCAAATCCGCTACGCGGGGCGGTTGGCGGGTGATGCGGTTAACACGTTGGCACAGGGCGAAGCGACGTTGATCGCCGGTACCGGGTCACAAACCAGCTATAACCGCTGGGGCGATTATTCCGGCATGACGGTGGACGTGGATGGTTGCACGTTCTGGTATACCACCGAGTATTACATCTCTACAGGCACCAACTGGCAAACACGGATTGGCTCTTTTGCCTTCCCCGGTTGCAGCGGCGGCCCCACCCCCACACCAACCAATACCCCCACACCAACCAATACCCCCACACCAACCAATACGCCGACTCCGACTAATACACCCACACCAACCGCCACGCCACCATCTGGCAGCGGCACAATCTATATCTCATCCTCGACCAGTGGCACGGCCGGCAGTGTGAGTTTTAGTGATGAGGATATTCTGGCGTTCAATGGTGGAAACTGGACGATGTTCTTTGACGGTTCGGCCATTGGCGTAACGGCCGATGTGGACGCCTTTGATATTCAAAGTGACGGTTCCATTTTGATGAGCTTTGATGTTGACGGCACCATTGGCAGCCTGGGCACGGTGGATGATTCCGATATTGTGCGGTACGTCCCCTCTACTGGCCTGTTTGAGTGGTATTTTGATGGCTCTGATGTGGAACTGACGGCGACCAGTGAGGATGTTGATGCTTTTGGATTTGCTCCTGACGGCCGTCTGCTCTTCAGCACAACAGGCAGCCCATCGGTAACTGGCGTCTCTGGCGCGGTAGATGAAGACCTGCTGGCCTTCACCCCCTCTTCATTGGGCAGCAATACGGCTGGCACCTGGTCAATCTACTTTGATGGTTCTGATGTTGAGTTAAGCAACAGCACCACAGAGGATACCAATGGCGTCTGGGTAAACGCAACTAACGGCCATATCTACCTGACCACACTGGGGGCATTTACCGTCACTGGCGTGAGCGGTGATGGTGCAGATATTTTCATCTGTGTCCCTGGGTCGTTAGGCGCTACAACCACCTGCACCTATAGCATGTATTGGGACGGCTCGGCCAATGGCTTTGCCGGAGAGGTGGCAGATGGCATTGAAGTCGTTCCTTAGCAGCTAGAAAAGTTATCCGGTGGTGGGCTAAAGCCCACCACCCCTCCCTTTTCCTTGAGTCCATCCAACTGAAAACTGAAAAAAAGAAACGGCCGTTACACGGCCTTTTTTTTGCCTCCCTGACTTCGACAGTTTTCCACAGGTACGTGTACAATCTGGTTACCAAAAGTGAGGTGTCTCATGCAAGAGGTAACAAACGACATCAATCAATGGCAGGCGGAGAAGCAGCCCATTGCCCTGGCGACGGTGGTGCAAACGTGGGGGTCCGCGCCGCGCAAGGTGGGGGCCAAGATGGCGGTTACACCCGACGGCCGTATGGCTGGCTCTGTTTCTGGCGGTTGTGTGGAGGGGGCAGTCTTTGAGGAAGCGGTGGCGGCATTGGCGAACGGCCGCCCCAAACTGCTCCATTTTGGCGTGGCCGACGAGACCGCCTGGGATGTGGGGCTGGCCTGCGGCGGCACGATTGAAATTTTTGTAGAGGCGTTGGACGCTAACGCCTACGCCCTGATGCACGAATTGATCACTCAGGGCAAAGCGGGCGCGTCCATCACCATTATTCGCGGGCCAGAAGGTACGGTGGGACAAAAGCTGACGGTGGCGCGAGACGGCCGTACCGTTGGCACACTTGGCCCCGAACTGGACGCGCTGGCCTTAGCCGCCGAGAAAAAATTGCAGTCACCGGGGCGGGTGCCGTTGACGGATGAAGTGGAGGTGTTTGTGGACACGATACGGCCGTCGCCCACCCTCATCATGGTCGGCGGGGTGCATATTGCCGTGGCCCTGACGCAGTACGCCAAAGTGTTGGGCTTCCAGACCATAGTCGTTGACCCGCGCCGCGCTTTTGGCAGCGAAACCCGCTTCCCACAGGTGGACAAATTGATCCAGGCCTGGCCCAAGAAAGCGTTTGCGGGGATCAGCGTAACGCCGGAAACGGCCGTCGCCCTGCTCACCCACGACCCCAAAATTGATGACCCCGCGCTGGAACTGGTGCTGCACAGCCCCGCCTTTTACGTGGGTGCATTGGGCAGCAGCAAAACCCACGCCAAACGAGTGGCCCGCCTGCAAGAAATGGGCATCACGGCCGAGCAGATCGGCCGTATCCATGCGCCGATTGGCCTGACTATCGGTGCCGTCACCCCCGAAGAAATCGCCCTCTCTATTATGGCCGAGATTGTTAAGGCATATCGGGGTTAAGTGAACAGGAAACCAGGGGCGTGCCTGGTGTGCCTTTGACCTGGAAGTTGTGCATTGCCATGCTCGTTTGCTCACCATACTGGCTGGTTTCGGAAATTGATCTCCAGCTTCCGCCCATCATGCGCATCTGGAAGTATATAGATGTTGCTAACCCTGATGAAATTATTATTGGTTGGGGTGTACGGCCGTCACTTCGCCACCGGCCCTTCTGTTTTAGCATGAGTTTTCGGGATCGTGCAGCAATTCGAAATATGGTCTAAACCGTAGGGGTGGGACAGGCGGGCCACGTTTTGGTTTTGCACAAAGGAAGTAGTTCCCGCCTGTCTCACCCCGTTTTGCGGCCACATGGGGCGAGACGGCGCGGGCAAAAGGGCCGCTATCAGAGCCAGTTCAACCCCCGCCGTCCCGCCCCTACAGTTCATTGATTTCATAGTTCGAATTGCTGGGGATCGCGTTTAAACCTTGACCTGACATCTTGAACCCTTGTCAAGTATAATTACCCTACACCAGGTAGTACGATAATCAAAAAGTGGCGATCCTGGCAGTTTGTTGGTGAAACAAAGAGTGGGCGGTAAGTGACGCATGGATGACCGTGACCTGTTTTTTGACGCCACGCAAAATACCATCAATGATCTCAAGACCATCGCCCGCACTCAGCGTGTTCAGGATTTGTCTTCGCTATCGTTACCGGAAATAGATGAAATCGTCAACAAGATTGCCCGCCATGCCCCCGCCGGTAACGTGCCCGGTGTTATCCTCAGCGGTTTGCTACGGCTGCCCCAGCGCATCCCACCGGCCGATGTGGTGCAGCGCGATATTAACTTGCTATTCAAAGGGGTGGAACAGATCGTGTTAGACCGGGCTGTCTATGGCACATTTTACGCAACCCCGGCCGCTATCCTGGGTGCTTACCAGCAGTTGCTGCATCTGGCGGGAAAAGACGTGGAACAATCTTTCCCGGAAGGCATCTGGCAGTTTTATATTGATTATGCTCTGCGGGATGACACCGCCCGCCACACCTGCGAAACACACGGGTTTGACACCACACTCAACCAGCACAAAATCAAACTAACGGCCGTAGACCGGGTAACAGCCTGGGCCATGGCCACCGCTTCTTGCCTGCATCACTATTATGACCTGCTGGAAAATGAATGGCGGGAACGGGTGTACATCTATCAATTGCAGGAGTTAACAGCCGACAGGCCCGACGCCGCCCATTTTAAGCGCATGTATCGGTTGTGGGATGGGAAACGGCCGTATACCCGCACCCAAGACGCCCAGCCCCACGAAAACTACCCCGCCTACCGCCGCCGTAAGTTTGACGAATTCCTGGCCACGGCCATGGATGGCCTGCCCAAAGCGTTAAGAAGCGAATGGGCCAGGCGGGTGCAAACGGCCGAACAACAAGACCTCTCCGCCTACCAACGCCAGATGAGCATCCGCTCTTACCTGGAACCAGGCATTTATGGCGAAGTGCGCAAACCCGTACCGCTGGAATCCACCCACGTGGGCATCATCTACCAGGGGCGCTATTACCTGCTGCCCATCTGCCTGGAGAACAGCTCTGCGCTGGTAGACGTAGCCACCATGCGCGGCCGTATTGCCACCCTGATGACCTACCCCGCCGAGACCCCGCCGGCCCAACTGCACAAACTCACCTACGTCCGTCGGGCCGCCCTGCCAGACATGCGGGCAGCACTGACAGACGTGCTAAACAATGAACTGGATGGGCTGCGGCTGGCCCCCATCTGGATTAACACCGACAAACGATCCCGCCATCTGCCTCTTTCTGCCATCCGCCAGGGAGAACGGGCCGTGGGCGACCACCCGCTCACCATTTTTGATACGGGGGAGACCTTTGTTTTTGACCTGTCGCATATCTATTTTGATGGGGTTTGGGGGGTGGCGCTGGCCGAGATTTTGACCAATGAAGCGTTATCCTGGGCCGTCCATTTACACCAGATGCCACCCGCCCAACCCGGGCAGAAACGGCCGTACTCCCCCGCCCTGCATCTGCGCCCTGAAGACCACAAACGGCTGGAAGCGGCCCCGCAGGTGGCCATGGAAGCCAGCGCCGAAACCCAATCCGTAGACGTGCCCGCCATTTTATCCCTGCGTGAACTGTTTAAGCGGCGCAACGACTTGCTGGAACTCACCGTCAACGACCTGCTCATCCTCTACCGCGCCCTTCATGCCATCATCTACCGCCCCTCGCCGGAACTGGTGGCCATGCTGGAACGGCTGCGTGATGAAGAGCCAGAGGCACGAGAAGCGGCCGAATCTGCCCTGGCCGCCATTGACCCCAAAAACGAACGCAATCCGGCGCTGCTGGTGCCGGTGGACGCCAGCAAACGGTCGCCGCGTGACCGGGTGTATCCCATGACTTTTGGCATGGATATGGTTAGCCTGGAATTCATCAGCCTGCATCAAAAGGCGTTGGCGGCCCTGAACACCTACGAACGGGCTTCACGCAACCGGGAACATGCTTACAGCCAGTTTGAAAAGGTGCAAAAAGAGTATATGGCGATGCTGGCCGGTTTTGGGGCCGGCCTGGAAGAGCATAAAAAACGAGCGGCCGCCGGCGAAAGTATGAGCATTACCACCATCCGCCTGTTGGCCCATTTGCCCGTCTCCGTACAGCGATTTTTAGACCGTATCCCGTCCCGGTTTGATGTTTTAAACGATATGCTCAAGGGGCGGGAGGTGTTTTCTAACGTGGGGCAGGTGGCGACCACCAGTTCGCTTACCCGGTTTATGACGGCTAAGGACGATAATGAGAAGAAGGAATTGGTGTGGGGGCTGATGACGGATGCCGACCAGATTATGCGTATTACGCTGCGTGATTTTCGGCCACATGTGCGGCTGCTCACGGCCGTTGGCCGCCCTGACCTCACCATTTTCATTGCTACCGATTTGCTGGAATCCTACGCTGCCAGCCTGAACCAATATGTGCGCGACGTGCAACGTATTGCCGGGGCGCAGTATAAGCAGCGGGGGTTGTTTTCACGTAGTTAAGTGCTCAGGTGTTTAGGTGCTCAGGTGAAGACCTAAACACTTGAGCACTTGAACACTTGAACACATTTTCGGAGAATTCGTTTGATTCGTGAACCATTACTCGGCCGCAAATTAGCCAGTTACCGCCTGGAACGGTTGTTGGGGCGGGGTGGTATGGGGCAGGTTTATTATGCCTGGGATGAGGCGCTGGATCGGCCGGCGGCCGTTAAAATGCTGGACGAACGGTACCGCAGCCACCCCACCTACGCCCAGCGTTTTGTGCAAGAGGCCAAGGCGTTAGCCCGCTGGCGGCACGAAAATATCGTTCAGATTTATTATGCTGGCGTGGAAGAAGTGGCCGGGGAACTGCTCTATTTTTATGCCATGGAGTATGTGCCGGGGGTAGACCTGGCGCAGGCGATGGCCCAATACACCACCAAAGGGCGGCTGATGCCCCATGATGATGTGCTGCGGGTGGGCACGGCCGTTGCCAATGCCCTCGATTATGCCCACAGCGGCGGCATCATCCACCGCGATGTGAAACCGGCCAATGTGCTGATTGACACACACGGCCGTGTCATCCTCTCTGACTTTGGCCTGGCATTGGATATTGCCGAATCGGAATCCGGCCACATCGTCGGTTCGCCTCGTTACACCGCGCCGGAACAGGCCCGCAAATCGGCCGCCGCCGTGCCCCAGTCCGACCTCTATTCGCTGGGCATTATGCTCTATGAAATGCTCGTCGGCCGTGTGCCTTTCGACGACCCCTCGCCCACCAGCGTGGCCGTGCAGCACGTGACCCAACCACCGCCACCGCCGCGCAGTTTGAATCCGGCCTTAAACACGGCCGTGTCTGACGTGCTGCTCAAAGCTCTCAGCAAAACACCAGAAGAACGGTACCGCACCGGCCGCGAACTGATGGAGCATCTCACCCGTGCCCTCAAAGGGGCACGCCGCCAGGCGGATGAACTGCTCGGCCAGCAGCTCGACGAATACCAGTTGGCCGAACTGCTCGGCCAGGGTGGCATGGCCCGCATCTATCGCGGTTACGATGTGCGGCTGAAACGTAACGTCGCCATCAAAGTGATTGACGCCACCTACCGCACCGACGCCGATTACCGCGCCCGTTTTGAACGTGAAGCCCAGGCCATTGCCCAACTGGAACATGCTCATATCGTCAGCCTTTATCGTTATGGCGAAGTCTCCGGGCTGTTTTATATGGCGATGCAATACATCGAAGGGCGTGACCTGAAAACGGTGCTGGCTGAATACCGCGAGCGGGGCGAAACGATGCCTGCCGCCGAAGTCAGTCAGATCATCCACGATGTATGCCAGGCGCTCGACTATGCCCATAGCAAAGGCATCATTCACCGGGATGTGAAGCCCTCCAACATTATGATTGACCATCAGGGCCATGCGTACCTCACCGACTTTGGCCTGGCATTGCTGGCGGACACGGAAACGAAAGGGGAGATATTTGGTACGCCGCACTACATGGCCCCGGAGCAGGCTGTCTCCTCCAAAGGGGCGGTGCCGCAGAGCGATTTGTACGCGGTGGGGGTGATTTTGTATGAGATTTTTACCGGCCAATTGCCGTTTCAGGCGGCCGCGCCGCTGGATGTGGCCATGAAGCATTTGAGCGAAGAGCCGCCGCTGCCGCATGAAATTCAGCCAGCCATTGACCAGTCGTTGGAAGCGGTGATTATGATGGCCATGGAAAAGAAGCCGCTCAAACGGCCGTCTAACGGCACAGAACTGGCAAACGCGCTGGATCGGGCGCTGAAGTTGAACCCGGACGTGCCTTCGATTTTGGGGTTGCAGATCACGGCCGTGAATCGGGAACAACTGCCACAAGTACCGGTGATCGCCATCTCCACCAAAAAGCGCGAATTACCGCCCGTCCCGGCGGCCGTGATGGTCTCGCCAGGGCAAGTGGTGGCCAAACCGACCACCAGCGCGCCGGAATCGGCTATGCAAAAATCAAACCAGCGCAGTTGTGCCCAATTGCTGGTTGGCTTTTTTCTTTTTTTAATCGCCCTCAGCGTGGTGTTGGCCGCCATCTTTGCCGGTTTTTATCTGGTGACTGTGGAAAATCGGGATATGAATGATTTTTCCTATCTGGCCGCCAATGGCGTCTGGCCGCCCACCCTGACGCCCACACCCACCCACACCCCCACCATCACGCCCACGCCAACGGCTACGGCCACCCACACGGCCACACGCCAACCCACCGCAACCAGCACGGCCACACTAACGGCTACGTCGGCCGTGCTCAATGCCGATGCGCCAACCGAAACAGCGACAACGGCCGTCAGCCCGGTTGAACCGACCGCCACCAACACCCCTCGCCCCACCAATACACCGACCATCACGCCCACCCCCAGCACCACGCCCCTCATCGTCATCACCCGCGAGGCTGACGGCGCGGCCATGGCTCTCATTCCCGCCACGACCTTTTTGATGGGCGCATTGGCTGATGACCCATTGGCCGAAGGGGATGAATTTTCGCAGCATGAAGTCACGCTGGACAGCTTCTACATAGATGTGTATGAAGTGACAGTGGCCCAATATGCCCGTTTTATCAATGAATTAGAGGGGTATGTGGCTAAATGTAATGGCTTTTTGTGTCTGGCTACCCATTTTGAGACCCTCAACAGTTATCTGGCCGTTGACCTGGATGAGTATATCGCCCGGCCCGGTTTTGAAAATTATCCTATCAACAACGTCACCTGGCATGGGGCAGATGCCTATTGCCATTGGGTGGGCGGGCGGCTGCCGACGGAGGCGGAATGGGAATTGGCGGCGGGGGGTGGCAACGGCCGTCGCTTCCCCTGGGGCAATGCGGAACCAGATGCAACCCTGGCCGTCTTTGGCAACCCCGCCTTTGCCACCATGCAACCGGTAGACAGTCTGCCCGCTGGCGTCAGCCCCTTTGGTCTTTTCCACATGGCTGGCAATGTGCGCGAATGGATACAGGATGGCTATGATGTGATCTATTATGACCGGGGCGAGAACGTCAACCCCTCCGCCCCGCCGTTAAACAACTACAGCCCGCGCGTTCTGCGTGGTGGCGGCTACCGCAGCCCCGCCGCCGACTTACGCATTACCAACCGGGACAACGAACGCGCCACAGAATTTCAGGGCATACCGGATGTGGGTTTCCGGTGTGTTGTGCCTGCAGAAGGTAATTGAGTAATTGAGTAATTGGGTAAATGAGTACGCCTATAAATTGAGGACTTTGCGAGCGTTTTCTAACAGGATTTTTTGGCGAACTTCGTCTTTGAGTTCCAGCGTTTCAAAATCTTTCAGCCACCGCTCGGGCATCAAGACGGGATAATCGGAGCCAAACAACACCTTGTCTTGCAGGAGTGACTTCATATATTGTTGCAAAATGGGGCGGAAGTATTTGGGCGACCAGCCAGAGAGGTCTATGTAGACGTTTTGCTTGTGCAGGGCTACCGAAAGTTGTTCTTCCTGCCAGGGCACGGCCGGATGTGCCATGATGATGGTCAGCGTGGGAAAGTCGGCGGCAATATCATCAATATAGGGAATGGGCTGGCAGTATTTGAGCTTAAAACCACCGCCACCCGGTTCGCGGGCGCCCACGCCCGTTTGCCCGGAATGGAACAGCACGGGAATGGCTAAATCGGCGCACGCCTCCCACAGCGGATAAAATTGGGGGTCATTGGGGAAAAATGCCTGGGTGGTGGGGTGCAGTTTCAGTCCCCGTAAGCCTAATTCTTTGACGGAGCGGCGGATTTCTTGCACGGCCGTCTTCCCTTTCCATGGATCGACCGAAGCAAAACCGATAAATTGGTCGGCATATTGTTGGGCCACCTGGGCCACATAGTCATTGCCGATATAGGGAACGCCGGTATTGGATTCGGCATCTATCGAAAAGATCACCCCCAAAATGTCCAGAGTCTTGTATTTTTCGTAAAGCGCTTCTGGTGTTTTGGGCAAATCCGTCATGCCAAAATAGGCGGCCATATCCTCTTTTTCTTTCGCCGCTGGATGGCCGGGTGGGTCTGGTACATGAACGTGAACATCAATTGCTTTCATGGTTTTATTTTTTCTCCTTTGTATTCTCTGCGTTCTTTGCGGTGAGACAAGAAGTGTTAGTTGATCTGGCGTGTATTGTCCGCCCAATAAGGCGCACGTAAAGCTTTTTTCAGAATCTTGCCCGCGCCGCTCATCGGTAAGGGTTCCAGGCGAATTTCGACGCTGCGTGGGCACTTATAACCGGCCAGATGCTGGCGACAGTAGTTCATCACTTCGGCTTCTGTCAGGTCAAAGCCCGTTTTGGGCACCACGATGGCGTGAACGGTTTCTCCCCATTTGTCATCGGGGATGCCAATGACGGCGCAATCGGCAACGGCCGTGTGCTGATAAATCACATGCTCCACTTCCGTCGAATAGACGTTTTCCCCGCCGCTAATGATCATATCTTTGAGTCGGTCCACAATAAAAAGAAACCCGTCCTCATCCAGATAGCCCACATCCCCCGTGTGCATCCAGCCGCCGCGCAGGGCAACGGCCGTTTCCGCCGGCTTGTTCCAGTAGCCACGCATCACGTGTGGGCCTCTGGCGGTGATTTCGCCAGGAATTCCGGGGGGCGCTTCTTCGTCGTTAACGTCCACAATTCGGACTTCCATCGCAAACACCGGCTGCCCGGCCGACTCGATCTTGCCCGCAAACGGCCCTTCATCTGTGTTGTACCTGTCCAGCAGCATGGCAATGTTTGGCGACGTTTCCGTCTGGCCGTACCCCTGAATAAACTGGCAGGTGGGGAACAGTTGGCGCGCCCGCCGGATCACGGCCGGGGCAATGGAAGAGCCGCCGAAATTCACTTTCCGCAGGCTAGAGACATCATACGCTTCCACGCCCGGCACCTGGCACAACATATTGATCATCGTCGGCACCAGAGCGATGTGCGTAATCCGGTGGCGGCCGATCAGCTCAAGCACCTCCTGAGGCACAAATCTCCTGGTGAAAACGTGGGTGCCCCCCACCATAGTCACGCCAGTGTTCCATTGACAGTCGGCAATATGGAACATGGGCGCGGTGTGCAGATACGTCCAGGGTTCGCCATCATACATAATGGCCAGCGAGGATAACGCATTGCTGACGGTGTTGGTGTGGGTGAGCATGACCCCTTTCGGTGTGCCTGTTGTGCCGCCGGTATAAATGATGGTGGCTATGTCATCTCCACCGCGATTCGCATCGGGAACGGGCACGGCCGTGCCTAAAAAGGTTTCATGCTCAATGAGATCAGCTACGGGTTCACCGTCACCGGCAAAGATAACATGTTTGGGTAGGGTGGTGTGGTTGGCGATATGAGCTAACTGCGATTGGAGCGCGTCATCAACCACAAGAATCTGGGGGGCAGCATCCATGAGGATGCTGGCTATTTCTGGGGGGGCCAGCCGGGTGTTGATGGGCACAAAAATACCGCCGGCCCACATGGTGGCAAAGTAATACGCCAAATGCCGGTCACTGTTCAGGGCCAGCATGGCCACCCGATCATCCGCTTTTAGCCCCAACGAAACGAGCGCCCCGGCCAGCCGGGCCACACGGTCGGCAAACTCGCGCCAGGTATGATGGCGTTCCCCGTCAATGGTGGCAATGCCCTGTGCATTGACCAGTGCCGCTCGTTTCAATCCTTGAGTGATATACATCATGGCGTTTCTATTGCACTACCAGAGTGATCAATTGAGATTGACAACTCTTGACGTGCTATCTGGTTCATGTTAAGATTAAAAACATACCGGCTGGCCGGTTTTTATATACATTATACAACCCGTTTCCTAAAAATCAAACCAAGAGCTATCAATCGGAACAACTGAAAGCCAACGAATCAAGAAGGTGTGAATGCAAGACAGGTCTCTAGCGACGATCGGCAACATCCTGGATGCAGCCAGGATGCTTTTCACCGAAAAACAATATGCTGACGTTTCTTTGCGGGAAATAACGGAAGTGGCCGGTGTGACCAAAGGCGCACTGTATCACCACTTTGCCACCAAAGAAGATCTCTATTTACAGACGGTGTATCGCTGCCTGGCCGAAGTAAAGCAGACCATTCAAGACTCGCTGCACAACAGCCAGGGGCAAAGCTGCCGCAACCGTTTATACCTTTCTCTGGCCAGCTTCTTGCAGTTACCTTTTGAGTCATTGGCGATTATGCGTTCCATTCGCCGCAATATCAATGTTTTCCAGGAGCCGGTGCGCACAGAATTGATCCGCACCTATCAGGCTGCCCTGCCGGAACAGATCGAGGCGCTCTTGCAGGAGGGGATGGCTATGGGTGAGATTGTCTCCATGGATGCCCGGCTTTTGTCCTGGCAGCATGTGGCGGTGGTGGAAGTATCGTTGCATGAATACGGCCGTAACCTGCTGGGCGGCCCCGAACAAATGGCTGACTCCATCGTCACCCTCTTTTTTGACGGTATCGGCTCGCCATCCAGAAATTAAGTCAGGATTGGAGAAAAAATGGGACTCACTTACGAAGAATTTGCACTGGGGGCCATTTACGACACACAGGCCCGCACCATCACCGAAGCGGATGTGGTCCGCTTTGCCGGGCTTTCCGGTGATTTCAACCCCATCCATACGGATGCCGAAGCGGCCAAAAATGGCCCCTTCGGCCAGCGCATTGCGCATGGCATGTTAACGGTTGCTATCTCCACCGGGATGGCGAACATGACCGGTTTGATGGCCGGGACGACGATTGCTTTGCTGGAGCAAAACATTAAATACACGGGCGCAGTCCGGTTTGGTGATACCGTCCGGCTGCAAATGGAAGTGATCGAAAAGCGGGAAACATCAAAACCGGATCGGGGAATTGTGAAGCTGGCAGCACGGGTGCTGAACCAGCGGGATGAACTGGTGGTGGACATGGTGTGGACACAGTTGATGAAGCGACAGGAGGCGGCCAATTAAATGTTACTGCAAAACGATGTAGCCATAATTACGGGTGCAGGCAATGGCATTGGGCGGGCTACGGCCGTGCGCTTTGCCAAAGAAGGCGCCAAAGTGGTGCTGGCCGACGTGGATGAAGTGGGGCTGGCTGAAACACAGCAGTTGGTGGAAGTAGCCGGGGGGCAGGCGACGATGGTGGTGGGCAGTGTGGCCGCCCGTGACGATGTGCAGCGCATGGTGGACACGGCCGTAACCACCTATGGCAAACTCTCCATCCTCATCAACAATGCTGGCATCACCCGCGACGGCCTGACGACGCGCCTCAAAGAAGGCGAACCCCTTTTCATGTCCGACGAAAAATGGGACGCTGTATTGGCGGTCAATTTGAAAGGGAGCTGGTTGTGCTGCCAGCTGGCGGCCGTACCCATGATAGCAGCGGGTTACGGCCGTATCGTTAATACCGCCTCCATTGCCGCTTTGGGCAACATCGGCCAGGCCAACTACGCGGCCTCCAAAGCGGGCATCATCGGTTTAACCAAAACACTCGCCCTGGAATGGGCGCGGTACGGCATTGCCGTGAATTGTGTGGCCCCTGGCGGCGTCAATACCAACATGACCGCCACCATTCCCGAAAAGATCGTGGAAAACCTGCTCAAAGGGATTCCCTTTGGCCGTTTTGCCGAACCGGAAGAAATTGCGGCCGTCCACGCCTTCCTCGCCTCAAAAGAAGCCTCGTACATCACCGGGCAAACCATTTTTGTAGATGGCGGCACCTCTGTGGGGGCATAGTCAGGAATCTGTATGAGCGAAACCAGCACTTCCCACTCCGTCCAAAAGCAGTCAGGCTGGCTGACAAAGTTGCTGCAATCCCGCTGGACGCCGCTGTTGGTCGTTATCCTGCCTATTATTCTGGCGATGTTCGCCTTTGGCGGGGTGAGTTCATTGGGGGTCTGGTTGGGGGCAGTCGCTACCGGCCTCTGTCTGGCGTTGGTGGGGGTGGGCGTTTACATTACCTTCCGCATTCTCGATTTTCCCGATTTGACCATTGATGGCACCTTCCCGCTGGGAGCGGCCCTGGCCGCGGTGATGTTGACGGCTGGTTACTCTCCCTGGCTGACGCTGCCGGTGGCCTTGTTGGCGGGAGCGTTGTTTGGGGCGATCACGGCCGTGATTGCCACCAAATTCAAAATTCACAGCCTGCTCGCTTCCATCATCGTCGCCACCGGGCTGATCAGCATCAACCTGCGCATCATGGGGCGCTCCAACATTCCTTTGCTGAATACG
Organism: uncultured Ardenticatenaceae bacterium; assembly: GCA_964581605.1. Classification (GTDB taxonomy): domain Bacteria; phylum Chloroflexota; class Anaerolineae; order Promineifilales; family Promineifilaceae; genus CAADGU01. The sequence goes on along the minus strand of CAZOPF010000008.1, from coordinate 18,297 downwards.
GAAACCATCTTTTCCCCCTTTGCCGATGGGTTTAAGGCATTTATCGTGGCCCGGTTTGGCGAAGATGCCTCCCGGTATGCCAGTAATTTGCAGACCATTCTCATCGTCGGTGTCATCGTCATCGTGTGCAAACTGCTATTTGACTGGTTTACCAAAACAGAAACCGGCATGGCTATGCGGGCCACCGGGGACAACAATAAAATGGTCAGAGCGTTAGGGCGTAATCCCCACACCTTCATCATTTTGGGGGTGGCCATCAGCAACGCCATGGTCGGCTTATCCGGGGCTATCATGGCCCAATACCAGGGGTTTGCCGATGTCAATATGGGGCTGGGTTTGATCATCTCCGGGCTGGCGGCCGTTATTGTGGGGGAAACGATTATTCGCCCCAAAACCATCCCCCTGGCAACCCTGTCCGCCATCATCGGCATGATTGTTTACAGGGTTGCTATTGCGGCGGCGCTGAGTTTGAGATTCACCTTGCCCTCTGGCGAGACCCTACGTATTGAGGCTACCGACGTCAAGTTAGCCACCGCCTTGCTGGTGCTCATCATCCTCTGGCTGACCAATTTTAGGAAGAAGCGGGGGGCAAGCTGATGTTACGGGTTGAAAATCTGCACCAAATCTTTAATGAAGGTGAGATTAACCAGGTCTACGCCCTGAAGGGTATTAACCTGCACCTGCAAAACGAAGAATTTGTGACCATTATCGGCAGCAATGGCGCAGGCAAAAGCACGCTGTTCAACGCCATTGCCGGGGAATTTGCCCTTACGCACGGCCGTATTCTCCTCGATGATGTGGATGTTACCAACTGGCCTGAGTACAGGCGGGCGTCACTGGTGGGTCGTGTTTTTCAAAACCCATTTCACGGCACGGCCGCCAATATGACCATTGCCGAAAATATGTCTCTGGCCATGCTGCGCACCCAAAAATTAGGGCTGCGCCTGGGGGTGAACCGCGCACGCCGCCAAAAATTGGCCGATTTGTTGGCGCCAATTGGCCTGGGCCTGGAAAACAGGCTGGATGACAAAGTGGCTTTGCTCAGCGGTGGGCAGCGTCAGGCGATGACCCTGCTCATGGCTTCCCTTTCCTCTCCGAAACTCCTGCTTCTGGATGAACACACGGCTGCGCTAGACCCGGCAACGGCCGTGCGCATTATAGAGATGACGCAAACGGTGATCGCTGAACAACGGCTTACCACCTTGATGATCACCCACAACATGCAGCAAGCGCTAACCTACGGTACACGCACCCTTATGCTCCACAAGGGAGAGATCGTTTTGGATATTTCCCGGGAAGAACGGCTGGGCCTGACGGTGCAAGGTCTGGTAGACAAGTTCAGCGAAGTGCGCCATGAAGCACTCATGGATGATGAACTGCTGCTCTCGGAGTAAGGGCTGGGGCCGGATTGGTTCAATTGCCAGAGATTGAACCAATCTAATCAGGTTTATCAATGTGTCAGCGGCTTTGGCTTGTGTAAACTGTGCGGCCGCTGCACAAATGGAAGTGATCGATCATGACGAGATGATACTTCCAAAAAGAAAAAGGAGAAGGAAATGAAGCAGAAATTTTTGCGTTTATTGGTTATTAGTATGGCGCTGCTCTGGTTTCTGGCCGCCTGTAGTTCCCCCTCAACGACCGAATCGCCAGAAACAGATACAGAAACGGCCGTAGAACCCACAGACGCCCCCGCCGAACCAACTGAAGCGCCAGAAGCCGCAGAGCCAGAGGTGGAAGAAGCGGCCAGCGAAGATATTACCATCGGCATGATGGTCATCGCTCCCATCCCCGCCCTGGAAACAGTGCAGGCATCATTCATCGAGACCCTGGCCGAAGGCGGCTACGTGGAAGGAGACAATCTGACTATCATCCGCGCCAACGCAGAAGGGGATATTGCCACCCTGAACACCATAGCCCAACAATTCATTGACGAAGGGGTTGATCTCATCGTCACCACCAGCACGCCGGCGGCGCAGGCGGCCCTGAACGCCACGCAAGACATGGCCGATCCCATCCCCATTATCTTTACCACCGTCACCGACCCCTACGCTGCGGGCATCGCCACCGCCCCAGATGAACATCCGGCGTGGATGACCGGCTCGCAAATGTTCCCGCCATTGGAAGAAACCTTTGACACGATGTTGGAGATTAACCCCAACTTGACCACCATTGGTTTCCTCTACAATCCGGCCGAGGCTAACTCGGCCGCCCAGACAGAGGTCGTCAAGCAAATTGCCGAAGAACGCGGCATTACGCTGGAAATCGCCACGGTAAGTAACAGTTCTGAAATTAAAACGGCCGCTGAATCATTGGCTGGTTTAGGCATAGATTTTTTCTACTTCACGCAGGATAGCACCGTGGCCTCTGGCTCTGAAGCTATCGTCCAGGTAGCCAATGACAATGGTATCCCCATTATCACCAATGATATTCCCACGGTAGCCAAAGGGGGTTCGGCGGCCGTAGGCGCTTCCTTGCGGGAAGACGGCCGTGTAGCCGGTGAGATGGCCGTTGCCTTCCTGAATGGTGAGATAGACCTGGCGACCACCGACATCCAGCGTGTGGGCGTCTTCGACTACTTCATCAATCGCGCCGGGGCCAGTGCGCAGGGCATCGAACTGCCCGCCTCTCTGATTGAACGGGCCATTGACCAGACTCCGGCCGATTTTGAAGATAGCGCAGAACCAATGGAAGAGGAGGAGAAAGGCGATTTCACCATCGGCATGATGGTCATCGCCTCTGTCCCGGCACTGGAACTGGTGCAGGCATCGTTTATTGAGACGCTGGCTGAGGGCGGCTATGTGGAAGGGGAGAACCTGACGATTATTCGCGGCAATGCCGAAGGGGACATTGCCACCCTGAACACTATCGCCCAGCAGTTCATTGACGAAGGGGTTGATCTTATTGTCACCACCAGCACCCCGGCGGCACAGGCGGCTTTGAACGCCACGCAAGATATGACTGAACCGATCCCGATCATTTTCACCACCGTCACCGACCCCTATGCGGCCGGGATCGCCACCGCGCCAGATGATCACCCGGCCTGGATGACTGGCTCGCAAATCTTCCCGCCGCTGGAGGAAACATTCGACACGATGCTGGAGATCAACCCGGATGTATCGCGGATTGGCTTCCTCTACAATCCGGCCGAGGCGAACTCGGTAGCGCAGACGGAGGCCGTTCAGGCAATTGCCGATGAGCGCGGTATCACGCTGGAAATTGCCACGGTGAGTAATAGTTCGGAAATCCGCACGGCCGCCGAATCGTTGGCCGGTTTGGACATAGATTTCTTCTACTTTACGCAAGACAGCACGGTCGCTTCTGGTTCGGAGGCGGTGGTGCAGGTAGCTAACGAATACGGTATTCCCATCATCACCAACGATATTCCTACGGTGGCGAAAGGTGGGGCGGTGGCTTTGGGTGCATCGTTGGCGGAAGACGGCCGTCAGGCCGGTGAAATGGCCGCCGCTTTTCTGGATGGCACGCTGGACATTGCCACCACCGATATTCAACGGGTGGGTGTCTTTGACTATTTCATCAACCGCGCCGGGGCCGAGGCTCAGGGCATTGAACTGCCGCAATCGCTGATTGACCGCGCCATTGACCAGACGCCGTAGTGAGGCGTGACCTGTGATGTGTGATGCGTGATTTTGCCCTGTCACGCATCACACATCACGATAGGCTCCAAAACAAAGGTGATAGATGGCGATGCCACAGGCCACTGCTACGTTGAGGGAGTCTTTAACGCCCAGCATGGGGATTGCCAGGATTTGCTCACAGAGCGGCAAGATGGCCGGGTCTACGCCGACGTTTTCATTGCCGACGACGAGCAGAAGGGGACGGCCGTCCCCTTCATCCCCTCTTAAGTTAAACAACGACACCGCCTCTGGCGCGTCTTCCAAGGCCCACAGCCGGTAGCCCTGGTTTTGCAGCTGTACGGCCGTGTCCACGCCATTCCGACTATAACTCCACCCCATCTGGCTGTCCGCGCCTAATGCTGTCTTGGCCAGCTTGGGGTGTTCCGGCGTGGCCGTCATGCCTGCCAGATGCAGATGTTTTACGCCCGCGCCATCGGCCGTGCGGAAAATGGAGCCGACGTTGTACAGGCTGCGAATGTTGTCCAGCAGCAGTTCCAGATGTAGGCTGTTTATACGGTGTGTCAGAGGGGTGTCTCGTTTGGGGTGGGGGGTGGCGGCTACGGCCGTCTGTCCCCCACAGTACGGACACCTTTCCCCACTCCCCACCACCGCCGGAAAGCGAAACCGGCACCCCTCATTTTGGCACTGCCGTATCTGAAAAACCAATCCGCCCGATTCCATAGCAAGAATACAGATGAACAGCCAGCCTTGTTTTATTCCTGCGGTTTATCTGGTTCATCCTCTTTCAACGTGATTTTGAAGTAGCCTTCGGCGTATTTGTAGCCCACTTTCGCGCCCGCTTCTGATGTCCATTCCTTCATCATTGGTTCCGGGTCCCACTCCCCAAGCTGGCTGGCGTGGCAGCGTAAGGCTTTCAGTTTCAGATCAATGGTGTCGGTGATGTCTATATAGGTGTTGGCCTCACGGCGGCCGAAGCTGACATAGACGTAGTTGACTTTGTGCGGCTCGAATCCTTCTGCCAGCAATTCCGGGAAGATGAGTGGCGAGTCTGCCGAGGGGAAGACCGCTTCCATGGCCACCTGCCCGGCGTTGCGATGGTCGGGATGGTTGATGTACCAATCACTATAGTAAAAGTTGGGGTCGCCGCAAACAACCACGTTGGGCTTGTGCTGGCGGATGAGGCGAACCAGTTTTTTGCGCAACTCAATGGTCGGTTGCAAGTAGCCGTCTGGTTCCCCCATGTAGATACATTTCGCCCCCACCACCTGGGCCGCCGCTGTTTGCTCTTGCCGCCGAATTTCGGCCAGACGTTCGGCCGTCATGCCCGGTTCGTGGCTGCCAATGTTGCCGTCCGTCAGCACCACATACAGCACCTCCGCGCCGCCTTGCACCCACTTCGCGGCCGTACCCGCCGCGCCAAATTCAATATCATCAGGGTGAGCAAAAATAAACATTGCCCGTTTTGGAATGTAGTCGTTTCCTTGTGCCATCTCATTCTCCATTGCAGAGGAGCGGGGGAGAAAAGGGGCCGAGGGGCTGAGGAGAGAAGGAGATTCCCCCTCTGCTCCTCCGCCCCCCTGCTCCTCTGCTACTCACTCGTCGCTACCGTTGTCTCCAACACTGGTTCTTCCTCCACCACGACTGCTTGCAGCGTCACGCGGCGGAAACCTTCAGCGTATTTCAAGCCTACGTTTTTACCCACTTGTTCCCCACGTTGGCGGATGCGTTCTTCCGGGTCCCAATCACCCAACTGGCTTTTATGTTCGCGCAAGGCGGCCAGTTTGGTATCAATGGTGGCAGAAATGTCCACGTAAAAATCGGGGTCGGTGTAGGTGCTGATGTAAACATAGTTCACTTTATGGGGCGTAATGCCTTCCTCTTCAAATTCGGAATAGAGCAGGTGCATCTCGCTGGCAGGAAAAACGGCGTCAATGGCGGCCGTAGCGGCCGCACGGTGATCGGGATGGTTGATACGGCCGCCAAAGAGCACGGCCGTCGGGTCGCCACACACCACCACATTCGGCTTATGCTGCCGGATGAGCTTTACCAACTGTTTCCGTAATTCCAGCGACGGCTCCAACAGGCCATCGTCATAACCCAAATAAATGCAGCGATGCACCCCGGCCACTTCGGCTGCCGCGCTCTGCTCTGTGCGCCGGATGACGGCCAGCTGCTCGCGGGTCATCTCCCGGTCATGGGTGCCCACGTTGCCATCAGTGATGACCACGTAGGTGATCTCACAGCCACCCCGCGCCCATTTCACGGCCGTACCCGCCACCCCAAACTCAATATCATCCGGGTGGGCAAAAATAAACATGGCCCGTTCAGGAATATAGTTTTGGCTCATGTACATCTCCTTAATCGTGTTTGTGTGTTTGTGTGTTTTCGTGTTTGTGTGTTTTCGTGTTTGTGTGTTTGTATATTTCAGCAACTCAGACACTAAAACACAAAGTCACTAAACCACAAAGTCACTAAAACACGCGATTATATCGGACGGCCGTCCGTTTGCGTATGGTCAATCGCCCCGGCAACACAGATATGTTATACTCAGGCCATCCCCAACAGCATGTGGCAGAAGGAGTAAGTATGGCAAATTGGCATCAACTAAGCAGCGCAGAAACGGCTCACCAACTGAACAGTTCGTTGGAAACCGGCCTGACCGCTGAAGAAGCCCAAAAACGATTGGAGCAAGTTGGTCTTAATGAGCTGGTTGAACGTGGCGGCCGCCGCCCGATAGAAATTATTATTGATCAGATCAAGGGGCCGATGATCATTATTTTGCTGGTAGCGGCGCTGGTTTCACTCCTATTGGGTGAGTATATTGAAGTTGTTGTCATATTAGCTATTGTCATCCTCAACGCCATCATTGGTTTTTCCCAAGAATATCAGGCTGAACAGGCGATTGCTGCTCTTAAGAAACTGGCCGTACCCACCGTGCGCGTCAAACGCAATGCGCACATCGTGGAGATTTCGGCGCGTGAATTGGCACCTGGTGATGTGGTATTGTTGGAAACGGGTAATATGGTCCCGGCCGACGGCCGTATTGTGGAAAGTATCAACCTGAAAGTACAGGAATCCGCCCTGACCGGCGAATCAGAAGCAGTGGAAAAACAGACCAACCCCCTGCCGCATGAAAATTTGCCGATAGGCGACCGTACCAATATGGTGTTCATGGGGACAACGGTGACATATGGGCGGGGTACGGCCGTCATCACCAACACCGGCATGTCCACCGAACTCGGTAACATTGCCGACCTGCTGCAAACCGTGGAAGAGGACATGACGCCCCTGCAAAAAAGGTTGGCAGACCTGGGCACAAAGCTGGCCTGGGTCGCGCTCATCATCATTGCCATTGTCACCATCATCGGTTTTATCACCCGCGACCCGGAAGTCCCCCTGGTGGAAACCTTGCAATTGCTCTTTTTAACCGGTATCAGTTTGGCAGTGGCGGCCGTGCCTGAAGGTCTGCCCGCCGTTGTCACTATCACCCTGGCTCTCGGCTCCCAACGGATGCTCAAGCGCCAGGCGCTCATTCGCAAACTACCGGCCGTAGAGACACTCGGCTCCGTCACCGTCATCTGCTCAGACAAGACCGGCACCCTCACCCAAAACCGCATGACCGTCACCGTCCTGGATGTGGTGGGGCATACCCAGGAAGTAGAAACCCTGCTTTCCAGTAAGGGAGTGCTGCTGGATGTAGATACCAACCCGGATGCCCCACCCCAGGAACGCACCCTCAGCCTGCTGCTGCGGGCCGGTGCGCTCTGCAACGACGCCATCCTGGAAAAAGAGGAGGATGGCAGCATTCACGCCATTGGCGACCCTACCGAAGCCGCTTTAGTTGTCGCCGCCAACCATTTTGGCTATGACAAAACCAATCTGGACGCCACCTTTCCCCGTGTGCGCGAAATTCCCTTTTCCTCTGAAACCAAGCGGATGACTACTATTCACAAAGTCAACCTGGACCGGGACGAACTGGCAATCAATGTCACCCCCTACATTGCTTTTTCTAAAGGCGCATTGGACAGTCTGCTGGAAATTTCCGACCGCATCTGGACAGGCCGGGATATTGTGCCGCTGGAAGGTGAATACAAACAACGAATGCAGGAGGCCAATGACCGCATGGCCCAGAAAGGGCAGCGCGTATTGGGTATCTCCTTTCAATTGCTGGAAGCGGCTGATGAGCCAGTGGAGGAAAAGCAAATCATGGTAGGTCTGGTGGGGATGATTGACCCGCCGCGCCCGGAAGTGAAACCGGCCGTCGCCATCGCCCGCACGGCCGGTATTCGCACCATCATGATTACTGGCGACCATCCCCTGACCGCCCAACATATTGCTCGGGAACTGACCATTTCCGATAACAATGCCAATCTCACCGGACACGCTCTGGCCGAAATGGAGATGAACGACCTGATGCAGGTGGTAGACGAAATTGATGTATACGCCCGTGTTTCGCCGGAGCATAAACTCAATATCGTCAACGCTTTGCAAGCCAAAGGGGAAGTGGTGGCAATGACCGGGGATGGGGTGAATGATGCCCCCGCCTTACGCAAAGCGGATATTGGCGTAGCCATGGGCATTACGGGCACGGACGTTTCTAAGGAAGCGGCCGAGATGATTTTGCTGGATGATAACTTTGCCACAATAGTAGCGGCCGTCGAAGAAGGGCGCACCATTTACGACAACATCGTCAAATTTGTGAAATACATCCTCTCCAGCAACGCCGGCGAATTGTTTGTCATGTTCTTTGGCCCGTTTTTGGGAATGCCTCTGCCCCTGCTGCCGCTGCAAATTTTGTGGATCAATCTGGTAACGGACGGCATTCCCGGTCTGGCGTTGGCCACAGAACAAAAAGAGCCAGGCATTATGAAACGGCCGCCGTTTAAGTCTAAAGAAAGTATTTTTGCTCGCGGCGTGGGCTTTCGTATCATCTGGATTGGGGTCTTAATGGGGCTGATCTCATTGGGCGTAGGCTATATGTATTGGCTGGAAGATCAGGACGGCGTGTGGCAGACGATGATTTTCACCACGCTGGTATTTGCCCAAATGGGCAATGTGTTAGCCGTGCGTTCCAACACAGAATCAGTCTTTTCGATTGGCTTCTTTTCTAACAAAATGATGATTTGGGCAGTGATCGCCACCTTTCTATTGCAGTTTGCCTTGTTGTATATTCCCTTTATGCAGCAAATTTTTGAAACAGAGCCTTTAACCGCCAGTGATTTTGTCATTGCCGTCATTGCCAGCGCCATCGTTTTTGTGGCCGTAGAAATGGACAAATGGATTGGGCGCCGGCGAGAACGAAGTAAACAACTATGAACGAATTGACAAACTCTCCCTTAAATGAACCTGAACCATCCGTCGCTTATGCCCGCCAGGCGTGGGGGCGGGTGGGCACGCACCTGCGTTCGCTTACCCCTTCGCAACTGACACGCTCGGTGATGGTTATTGGATTGATAGGTCTGTTGGGCTGGCTGGCGGTGCGCACCTGGCCGGCTCTGGCCCCTTTTGCCGTCGGCGCGACCATTGCCTATGTATTGCTGCCGGTAGTGAACTGGCTCGACCGTTTCTTGCCCCGCGCTGTGGCTGTTTTGTTGACCTTAGGTGTGGTGTTGGGATTTATCGCTTACTTCCTGGCTCAGTTGCTGCCCCCCATCGGCCAGCAAATAACTTATGTGTACACCAATCTACCGGATCAGACGGAGTGGGAAGGAATGGTAGATGATATTAACACGCGCGTAGCCACCCTGCCCGGCCCTATTCAGGTTACAGTGGGCAATATATTAGGCGAAGCGGTTAGTGGTTTTCAAAGCAAGCTAGATAACAGTATTCGTGGCCTGGTTGATGCCGGGTTAGCGGGCATTATGACTCTGTTTAATACGATAGGCTTTGTCCTGGGCTTTCTGGTGATACCGGCCTGGCTGCTGGATGTGCTGCGCGATGAGCAAGAGGGGGTCCGCTCCGTGAACCGGCTGTTACCGGAATGGATGCGGCTCGATTTTTGGGCCATCGTGCGTCTGATTGATCGGCCGTTCCGGGCTTTTGTGCAGGGCCAGTTGATATTGTCTGTGGCTGTGGGCATTGGCTTTTACCTGGGTCTGTCCATATTTGAGTTTCTAGGCTTTGGTGAAATTCGGTATAAGGTGCTGGTTGCCGTCGTGGCGGGCATGTTCCAGTTAATTCCTACGCTGGGGCCAATTGTGGCGGCGGTGGTGCTGTTTTTGTTGGGGCTGCTGCGAGGGCCGGAAATCGCTATCGCCGCCCTCGTCATTCATTTTGCTACGCAGTGGTTGGTGGGCATGTTTGTATCACCCCATCTGGAACGCCGTTATATTGATATTCACCCGGCGCTGTTGCTGATGGTGATTGTGATGATCAGCGAGTTGGGGTTGCTTTGGGTGCTTGTCGCCGCGCCGATCACGGTGGCGCTGCGGGATGTGTTTCGGTATGTTTACGGCCGTGTCAGTGATCCCCCTCGCCCGGCCGGTATGTTGCCCGGTGTTCCTACGCATCTGCTGCCGCACAGCACCCTGGTGCCCTCGTTTAACGCGCCGCAGCCCCAGGTACCATTGGCTTATAAACACGGCCGTGCCCGCAAACAACCACCAGCAGTTACCCAAGAAACAACTTAATCAGGTGGCAGGTTGCAGGTAGCAAGTGGCAGGTCACTTGCCACCTGCAACCTGCCACTTGCCACCGCTAAAGAGGAGAAAACAATGCCTGAAGAGTCACTCATCCCCCAAACTCCGCCAGACTATGCCCAACTGACCCAATCGCGGGTGCCGTTAGAGATGGCCGCCGATGCGTTTGCCACGCGGGACGCCAACGGCCGTATCCCCATCATCATCGTGCCCCAACAAATGAACCGCATTCGCAACGAATTGGTCATCGTGGCCCTTTTGTTGTTTGCCGGTTCGTTTGTGGTGAATTTTTTTGAGGGGGGCATTGCCCTGGTTTCATTGACCATTCTATTGGGCGTATTGTGCCTCATTTTGGGCATCTACCGTTCCTTCATCGTGCGCATCCCGGAGGGGGCTAATGCGCTGGTCATACGTGGCGGCCGTTACGTGCGCACCATCGGCAGCGGCACGGCTATTTTGCCGCCCTGGATTCTGATTTCCCATCTGGTCACCACCCGTGAAATCCCCTTTGATGTGCCCATTGTGGAAGCGACCACGCAGGACAATGTGCGGGCCAATGTAGATACGCTCATCACCTTCCGCATTACCGACGCCTACAAATTCGTGTACAACATTTCGGCCAGCGACTTTGACCAGGTATTCCAGGCCGCCTGCCAGGATGGTCTGCGTTCGATGATGCGCCACATTACCTCCGAACAGGTGGTGGATTTGAAGAAGCAGGATTTGGCGTATATGGTGGAGAGTTTGAGCACGGCCGTAGCCGCTTACGGCGCGGCCATCACCGGCATCAACGTCACCTTCGCCCAGCCCCAAGCAGAATTCATGCAATCATTAGAAGCCCGCCAGTTAGCCATCTTGCAACAGTCCGAACAAAAAGAGAGACAGGCATTGGCCCAACGCCGCCAGGCCGACGCGGAATTGTTGGCCCGGCAGCAAGTGGTGGCCCAAGTGGAGCGGGATAAAGAGCTATTGGAGACCGAATATCGCAAGGCCGAAGCCCGCCGCCGCCTGGTAGAACTGGAAGCCGAAGCAGAAGAACTGCGCCTGCAAAAGCTGGAGGAGCGGATCAAGAAGTACCCGGCGGCGGCCGATTATGATGTGGGCACGGCCAAGCTGGATATTGCCCGTGCGCTGGCGGGAAACAGCCACGCCATGCTGCAAATAGGGACGGCCGATGACATTGTGAAAGCGTTTGTGATGCGTGATATTCTCAAAGACATCCCCTTCCCCGGCGATGATAATGGCAGCCCACCTGCCACAGAACCAACTCCATCCCCACCCAGGAAAACGACCGCCAAACGGACGGAAACCGGGTAAAAAAAGAGAGGGATTCGGCTGAATCCCTCTCTTTTTGTCTACCGGTTATGGCTTGAGGATAACCGGCAGGTAGATGTGAACCATACTGCTGACGGCCGTTGTGGTCAGTGTGGCCGTTTGGGTAATGGTGTTGTTGAATTGAGAGGTGGCCGTCACGGTCGTGTCATCTGCACTGCCCACAGCCGCCGACTGCGGTATCTGCACCACCACAGTAAACTGCTGACTCTGACCGGGCATCAACTCACTCGTCGTCACCATGGAGGGCGTTGCCACCCAATCGCTGCTAACAGAAATGGCAAATGTATCCGGCCCATTGCCACTGTTTTGCACCGTCAACGTGTATGTGACCGGTGTCCCTGGCAGGCCGCTGCCGCTGGTTGTCATAGGAGTCAGGGTGACGGCAGCCGTTTGCGCAACCACCTGCACCGTTACCGGCAGCAACAGCGGCGATTCCTGTGCCGGGTCATTATGTTCCAGCGCCAGCACCGCCTCATGCGTGCCCAACGGCAGACCAGTTGTGTCCACTATAACTGTGAATTCCTCTATACTATGCCCGGCAATGTCCCCAGAAAGCGGCAAGACAGATAACCAGGGCACGTCGCCATAAGCCGGGTCGGCCAGCCAGTTCATCACGTTCATGGCAAACAACATATTATCAGCCTGATTGATACGGCCGTCGTTGAATAGCCAGCTATCAATCACCACCATTTTGCCGCCATTCTGCTCCTGGGCCACCGCCTGGGCATAGCCGTTCGTATCGCGCACAGTAACATCGGCCGCTGCGGTGTAATTGAGCGCATCATAGCTGTAATCCAGGTAAATGGAGCTGACGCCAACCGTCGTGGGATGGGGCAAAATGTCGGTAGTGGTGCCATAGCTGTACTGGCAACATTGGTAGGTAATATTGTAGATACCGGCCACATCGGCCGCTGCCGGATAGTTCTCGCTGTGAACCAGAACTGCACCACCAGTTTCCATCCAATCATTCACCGCCTGCAACTCGGCAAACGTCCAGTTGGTGTATCCACAACAATCTATCCATAACACATCCACGTTATTGAGGATATCGGCCGTGATGGGGAAGGCAAAATTGACGGTGAGCAGGCCACCGGCATTGTTGATGGCGGCCGCCAGGGTGCTATAGTTAGCTAAGTCCCCCTGGCCATGGGCGCGATCATACATAATGACTTTGCCATTCAGGTCAGATGGTGTACGGGCGACCATAAGTGTCGGGGTAATTTCGTGCCAGGCAAATTCCAGAGGCAGGGGGCCGGTGTTGGCGATGGTAAAGTGGTGTGGGATGATGGCGTTGGGCACGGCCGTAACCACCAACTCCTCTGGCATATCTTCCAGACGAGGCTGAGCCGGTTCCAGGGCAATGTCCTGTACCACTACCCCATTGGCCGGAATGGTAATGGTGTACGTCGTGGTCATGTACCCTTCCGCCGAAGCGATAAGCGTGTGGCTGCCAGCGTTAGCCCAGATGGAGTAATCGGGAGCGGCCGTATCGGTGTAGACACCGACTAACTGGACTGTTGCCGCCAGGGGAACGGCCGTCCATAGGTCAGTGACCGTTCCCATTACCTGGCCCATGCCCGGCGCGGGGGAAACGGTCATGGTAACTGGCACAGTCACACGGCTATGCTCCAGGTCATTGCTTTTGACAATGAGATCGGCCGTGTATGTGCCTGGCTGGACATAGGTTGCGTCAAAATTGACGTTTACCGATTGGGAACTATACCCGGCTACGGTCCCGGAAACCGGCACTGTGTTCAGCCAGGGTACCTGGGTGTTGATTGCCAGCCAGGCCATCGTATTGTTAGCCAGCAGTTGATTATCGTTATATGTGATATAGCCATTATCAAAATCAGAACTGGCCACAACCACCATTTTCCCCTGTCCGTCCTGGTGCGCCACAATATGGGGTTCATTGAGTTGAGCGTCTCTGACGACAACCACCGAATCAACATTGGTGGGCAATAGAGAGTAATGACCGTTATGACCAACATAGACGGTGGTAACACCTTCGCTGATGGGATGCTCCGTGATGTTATTCGATGGGCCTTCAAAGTGATCAGTAGCCTGATATGAGATGTCATACAAAGAGGCCAGGTTGTTCGTTGTGTCACTGGCATCGCCATGCACCAAAACGCCGCCACCCTGATCAAGCCAGTTGGCTACGGCCGTTAGCTCATCGGTTGACCAGGCATATCCACAACAATTCACCCACAACACATCATAACCAGCCAACAAAGCTGCATCTATTGGCGAACTCAAGTTCTCATCAATAGTGGCACCCGCACTTTCCAAATCCGCCACAAAAGTTGAATAGTAAGACAGGTCTGGTTGGCCATGAGAGCGGTCATACAAAATGTGAACGCCTGTCAGGTCAAGCAGCGTTTCCGTCAGGCGCACATTCTCCCCATTATGCTGTGCGGAAAGCATCAGACTCACCGGCGAAGTATCCTGTTCGCCGATCTCAAACGACAGGGAAGCCGGGCCATCGTTGGTGATGGTGAGCGCTCGTGTCGTGGTCTGACCCACATCTTGGGCAACGCTCATATCCTCGTGAGTGATATTTAGCACGGGCACATTTAGCACCAGATCAAAGTCCTGGGTAGTACCTTGCTGGGCCACAATGTTCACCGTTTGCGTTTCCGCCACATAGCCATCGGCCGAGACCTGCAACGTGTAGTTACCCGCATCCAGCCACAGTTGATAATGACCCGTATCGGCGTCTGAGGTGATGGTGTAGGGTTGTCCTTGGGCAATAATGGTTGCTTCCAGCGGCGAACCGGTACCGGCGTCGGTAATGATACCTTCTACCCAACCCATGTTAGCCGTTGGCTGCACGGTCATGGTTACAGGTAACAACAGGGGATTTTGGGGCTCGCCGTTGTGGCTGATGCGTAAATCTGCTGTGTAAACTCCAGGTTGGAGATTGGTGGCATCCAGGGTGACGTTGACAACGGCCGTATCATTGGTCGCTACACTGCCAGAAACAGGCACGGTATAGAGCCAGGGAACAGTTCTATCCTGCCAAAGAACGGCATTTGCTAGAAGGCGGGACATCTCGTCGTTATAGCTATAAAAATCAAAACCCATCATCACGATTCTGCCCTCATTCACCTCATCGGCAGCAACGGTGACAAAGTTACCAGACTGGCTGGTAATAATGGTTTCAGCGCTGGTGGTGTAATACTCGGCACGGCCGTTCATGCCGGTGAAGGAAGCTGGCAGATTCAAGGCCAGGGGATGATTAGGGGAAACCACGTCTACCACACCATCAAAAGCACAATCAAAGAAGTTGACGTCCATCAAACCAGAACCCACATATAAACCACTGCCTACCTGGCAATGCTCCATCACGACAATGGTGCCACCCGCTGCCAAAAAATCATTGAGGGTATTTTGCCAGGCCTGACCCAGGTTATACATGGTGGAATAATTCGCAAACTCCTGTTCTGGCACCAAGAAAACGTCTGCCCCCTGCAAGAGCAATGCCAGTTGCACCGGATCGGTTGTGGTCGTTTCTGTTAATGAATAGGTCGTATATTGGGCAATAGCATTGAGACTATTCAAAAATTCGCCATAGTAATCTACATAGGTTGTCCAGGCCAGGATATTAAGTGAGCCTTGCAGCCCACGTAATTCGTCCAATGTGTAACGGCTGATGGTAGGTAAGCCTGTATTGTGTTCGTCCTCCGTTTGGAGGGATTGAGCCAAAAGTGACCGGATTTCATCTTGGGAACGGCCGTGCCCCAACTGCGCCTCTACACTCAATGTTCCAGACTGTGCCGCAATATCATACGTCAGCGTAATACCATTTCCATTACTGATAGTCAACGGTTGCGTGACCACTTCATTAACAAATTGAGTTGAAGCAAATTCATCGGGATTTGTGCTGATTAGCGGGGAGGCATAAGCGCGGGTGGTAGCTACGGCCGTGTCCGAATACACCGATGGGCTGGTCACGGAAGTGGCATAAATGGTCACGCTGTCCTCATCATACCAATCCGCACTCACCGGCACCGTCACACTGACGGTGAAGGTGGCAGATTCACCCGGCTGCAACGGGCCAACCTGGGCAGTGGAGAGGGCGCTATCCCAGTTAAAAGCCCCCAACGACACATCATAACTATCGGCCGTATCGGAACCATTAACCAAAATCATCTCGTGGACAACCATTTCACCTAACGCGCCATCATTGCTTTGCTCAGGCGGTGCCAAAACCACGCCATCAAGGGAGTAATCCGGGCAAATAGCAATCCCCCTGGGGCCATAATACCCACCTAACGAAACATAATTACTCACCGTGTAGGTAGCAATATCAACGACAGGCACATTGTTATTGTACCCACCACCAATATACATCTCTGTTCCAGTGCAATTGAGCACCGGATTGTAGGCATCCCCAGCCCCGTTGATGGTTGTCTCATAGGTTAACGTAGGCACGTCAAAAACGAATATGCCGTTATACCCAGAGCCGCCAAACACAGTCTCACCATCTGGCGAAATAGACAGGTTATACATACTGCCTGGCGCTGTAATTGTGGTTATCAGGCTGTTTGTATTGGCATTGATGACGTGCAATCCACCTGGATAATAATTATCGCTTACAAAAGCCAATTGCCCATCCGGGGAGGCAACTACATCGTACGAATAACCTGTCAGGCCAATCGTCTGTACCACAGCAAAGGTATTGGTATCAATGACCTCCAGGCCACCATAACCCGTTGTGACATAGGCGTAATCCAGATAAGGATGGGTTGCCAGCCGCTCCGGCGGATTTGATGTGGCCATGCTGTCCACAACAGCAAAGGTGGCCGTATCTATCACCGCGACGGTGTAATAATCCCGCACACTCACCAGGGCATAGTCACCACCCTGCACAAAGGTGATGTCATAGGCGGTTGAGGGTAATGATATGTTTTGAATGACGGTATTGGTCGCGGTAGCGATCACGGCTACCGAAGAGCTACAGGCCACGAACACATGGGCTTCGTCTGGAGACATGACCAACTGATACGGGCTGTAACACCCCCCACTTGTCACATCTACTGACCCAAGATAGGTGTGCGCGGCCGTATCCAGATATGCCACCCGCCCATAATTCGGCAAGGAAACATAAGCGCGGCCGATATCAGCAGGTGCTGCTGGTTCCTGCTTGCTCCGAGCAAAAGCTGTGAACGCCGCAAACGGTGTAAACGGCAGCAGATTTATGCCGAACATCAGCGCAGCCAAGATCGCCACGCACACAACAATAATTCGCCTGTTACAGGCAAGGTTTTGGGTTTTCATTTTTCCTCCATTGTGTATTTAGCTCCCCAATTTGTCATTGAGGGGCACAACTGTTTTCATCCTTTGTAAATGGCAAAAGATGGGTTAAAGCACGGCCGTAGTATACCATCTTCACCCATCAAAACATAACTACGCAATACCAATGAATGGATTTCGGCTTGCCTGTTATGGCCGTTGCAGGCACAATCTGCGCACTATTTCCACAACAAGAGGTAAGAGATGGACCCCCTGAACTTGAACCGTATTTCCCCTGTTTGGAGCCGTTCGGCGGCCGTCATCGCCGATCATGGCGAAGGTATTTATTTGTACGACAAAAACGGCCGTCGCTACCTGGATTTCACCAGCGGCATTGGCGTCACCAACACCGGCCACGCGCACCCCCAAGTGGTGCAGGCCATCCAGGCCCAGGCCGGCAAAATCCTGCACGCCCAGGCCAACATCGTTTACCACGAGCCGATGATTCAACTGACCGAAGAGTTAAGCCAGGTGGTACCTCCCAGGCTGGACACCTTCTTCTTCTCCAATTCCGGCGCAGAAGCGGTGGAAGCGGCCGTCAAATTAGCCCGCGCCGCCACCGGCAAACCCAACATCATCGTGTTTCAGGGGTCCTTTCACGGCCGTACCCACGCCACCATGGCCATGACCACCAGCAAAACCATCTACCGCGCCGGCTACCAGCCGCTTGTGCCCGGCATCTTTGTCGCCCCCTTCCCCTATGCCTACGCCTACGGTTGGGACGAAGAAACAACGGTGGATTTTTGCATCAAGGAACTCAAACGCCTGCTCAAAATGCAGACCGCCCCCAACGAAACAGCCGCCATCGTCATCGAGCCGGAACTGGGCGAAGGTGGCTACGTACCCGCCCCCCACCGCTTCATGCACAAGCTGCGCCAGCTTTGTGACGAGAACGGCATCTTGCTGGTAGCCGATGAGGTGCAAACCGGCTTCGGCCGTACCGGCCGCTGGTTTGCCAGCGAACACAGCGGCGTCACGCCAGACATCCTCATCATGGCCAAGGGGCTGGCCTCCGGGATGCCCCTCTCCGGCATTGCCGCCTCGCGGGAATTGATGGACAAATGGCCGCCCGGCTCCCACGGCGGTACGTATGGCGGCAATGCGGTCTCTTGCGCGGCGGCCGTGGCTACCATTCAGGTTTTGCGCGAGGAAAAGCTGATCGAAAACGCCGCCAACATGGGCATCGTCCTCACCACCGGGCTGCGCAAGCTGCAAGAGGAACACCCGGAAATAGGGGATGTGCGCGGCTGGGGGCTGATGGTTGCCAGCGAATTTACGACGCCGGATGGAGAACCATGGGGGGAAAGGGCAACGGCCGTAGCCAAAGCCTGCCACGAACACAACCTCATGCTGCTCACCTGCGGCGCTTACGGCAACGTCATCCGCTGGATCCCCCCCCTCGTCGTCAACCAATCCCAAATTCAGGAAGC
>CAZOPF010000007.1:66946-93192 GCA_964581605.1 uncultured Ardenticatenaceae bacterium | reverse complement strand
GCCGGGCAGGGCGCCGGGCGAGAAAAGTCTTCTATGGAATTCCTGGTTAATGGCAGCACCGAGGAGGAGCGATAGGTTATCCCGCACAAGGGCCTAAACTGGCATTTTCCAGGTAACTTGCCACTTGTAACCTGCTACTTGTAACCAGTAGATAGTCCGGTCTAAAAATGGTTTCTCGATGAGATCAGGAGGTTGAGATGATTGATATTAACCAGGCCAACCACACGGCCGTCACCCGCATGATGTCCGCCCGCCCAATATTACGCACGGTAGCAACCGCCCGCAACGTGATACCGGGAATGCACGATGATTTATTGTTACACGCCGGGCCGCCCATTACCTGGGAACGCGCCTCCGGGCCAATGAAAGGAGCCATTGTGGGCGCGTTGATTTTTGAAGGGCGGGCAACCGATTGGCACAGTGCCGAAAAACTGGTAGCAACCGGCCAGATCAGCCTGGAACCGTGCCACGAACACAACAGCGTGGGGCCAATGGCGGGTGTCACTTCTTCTTCCATGAAGGTGTACGTTGTAGAAAACGTCACACATGGTAACAAAGCTTACTCCAACCTCAACGAAGGATACGGCAAAGTGCTACGCTACGGTGCATATAGCCCCGAAGTGCTGAATAAATTGCGCTGGATGAATGACGTCATGGGGCCGATGCTGGCCGATGCTTTGGCTCTCAGCGAAGATGGTCTGGACATTCGGGCGCTGCTGGCCGAAAGCCTGCACATGGGCGACGAAGGGCACAATCGCAACAAGGCTGGTTCCCTGCTCTACACCGCCAGGCTGGCCCCGCTTATCGCCCAAACCGGCGCATCCCATGCCGAGAAAGCACGGGTATTGCAATTCCTGGCCGATAATGCCCTGAGTGTGCTCAACCCGGTGATGGCCGCCTGCAAGGCGATGGCTGACGCCGGGCATGGGGTGGAAGGCAGCACGATCATGACCACCATGGCTCGCAATGGCACTGACCTGGGCATTCGCGTCAGCGGGTTGGGGGATCGCTGGTTTACCGGCCCGGTGGGGCAGCCGGATGGTCTCTATTTTCCCGGTTATACCGCCGCCGACGCCAGCGGCGACATCGGCGACAGCACCATCACCGAAACGGCGGGCATTGGCGCCTTTGCCATGGCCTCGGCCCCGGCCATCGTCACCTTCATCAGCGGCACGCCGGAGATGGCCGTGAATACCACACTGGAGATGTACGAAATCACCACGGCCGAACACACCGCCTTTACCATTCCCGCCCTCGGTTTCCGGGGGACGCCAGTGGGGGTGGATATTCGCAAGGTGGTGGAATTGGGTATACGGCCGCAAATCAACACCGGCATCGCCCACAAGTCCCCTGGCGTGGGGCAGGTGGGGGCGGGGCTGGTGCTGCCGCCGATGAATGTGTTTGAAGATGCGCTGCTGGCGTATGCAGAGCAGTATGAGTTGTTGTGATCCGCTAAGGGCGCAAAGGGACGCGAAGGTTGAAAGATGGTTGCTAACAAGTTGAATGAACGGCCGCCGGGGCCAAAAGGGTATCCATTTGTAGGGGTGCTGCCCAAGATGTGGGGCGATCCGCTGGCGTTTTTGCAGCGGGTGGCGGCGGAGTATGGCGATCTGGCGTTGGTGGATTTTGGCTCGCGGCAGGCGTTTTTGCTCAACAATCCAGCGCATATCCAATATGTGCTGCGTGACAATTACCGCAATTATCAGAAAAGCAGCACGCTGTCGCTGACCAAACGGGTGTTGGGGCAGGGGTTGGCCACGAATGAGGGGGAGTTTTGGCGTAGCCAGCGCAAATTGATGCAGCCTGCTTTTCATCGGCAAAAAATCGCGGCATTGGCAGAGCAGATGACGGCCGTGACCAGCACCTTCCTCTCAGATTGGCGGGCGCGGTCGGGCACGGCCGTAGACATCCACGCCGACATCATGCACCTGACCTTGCACATTATTTTGCAGACCATGTTTGGCAGCCGGTTGGCAAATGCCGACCAATTGGGCCAGGCGTGGACAACGGTGCTGCACCATTTTAATGCCCAATCCTGGGCGCTGCTGCGCCTGCCCGACTCCTGGCCCACGCCGGCCAACCGCCGCTTTGACGCCGCCCTTAACCTGCTGGACGAAGCGGTGAATGGCCTGATTGCGGCCCGCCGTGCCGGGGAGCCGGGTGATGATTTGCTGCAACTGCTGTTGGATGCGCAAGATGAAGAGACGGGCGTGGGCATGAGCGACGCTCAACTGCGGGATGAAATTATGACCATCTTTCTGGCCGGGCACGAAACATCGGCTATTGGCCTGACCTGGGCGCTCTACCTGTTGGCGCAGCACCCAGAAAAGCTGGCAATTTTGCGGGCGGAGGTGGATGGGGTATGCAACGGCCATACCGTGCCGCACGGCCGTACCGCCACATTTGCCGACCTGCCTCACCTGCCGTATACGCACATGGTCATTGAAGAAGCGATGCGGCTTTATCCCCCGTTCTGGCTCATCTACCGCGCCCCCATCGCCCCAGACGAGATTGGCGGCTATGCGCTTTCGGGCAACGATATGGTCTTTATTTGCCCGGCCATCTTGCACCGCCATCCTGACCACTGGCCGAACGCAGACCGTTTTGAGCCAGAACGCTTTGCCCCAGATCAGAAACGGCCGTCCCCCTTCGTCTACTTCCCCTTTGGCGCTGGCCCGCGCCAGTGCATCGGCAATGAATTTGCTCTAATGGAGATGCGGCTGGTGCTGGCCAGCCTCGTCACTGCCTTTGACTTCCAGCTACTCCCCGGCCAGATCATCCAACCCGAAGCCAGCGTCACGTTACGGCCGAAACATGGGATGAAGATGCAGATTGCGGCACGGCCGGCGGCACGGCCGGCAGCACGGCCGGCAGAATGAGACCGGGAGAGTGAGAGATTAACCAACCTCCCACCCCACCCTCCATCCAGCCAACCGAAAGCAGCGATGGTGTAGCAGGGCCAGCAGCAACAGAGGTAGATGGTCACGGCCGTACCATCATGCCAACAAAATCCGGCAAGCCTAAATTTCGTTGACCGATCTATACCCCTCCTCTATAATCTGGTCAGCTGGCGGTAGTCAGTTGACCAAATTTTTATGATCGCTAGTCACAATAAGACTCAAAAAATGAACAACCCAATTGGGTTGGGGGTAGAATATCGTTAATGGAACCCTCCCCTAACCCTGCTGATTCTGATAAACCTCCCCATTATTTGCCATTTGCATATAACACCATTGGGGTAAACGGCCGTCACCTGAGCGGCCGTTATTGGTACGGCCGTCTATCAGGCGCGGGCGTTTTTGTTGGGGGGCATGGGCCAGGCACGGCCGTGTAACCCATCGCCCCACCTTTCATGTATGTTTGCCGAAACAGTGACCATTTTCGCCATTGTCTTTATTTGCATCTTCCTAAACGCCCTCTACGTGGCCGCCGAATTTGCCACCGTCTCCTCACGCCGCACCCGCCTCAGCCAGATGGCCGGGCAGGGCAACCGCATGGCCCAACTGCTGCACCCCATCGTCGAAGACCGGCACAAGCTAGATAACTACGTGGCTACCTGCCAGATTGGTATCACCATTTCTTCCCTTGTGGTTGGTGCTTACGGCCAAAATGTCATTGCGGCCGCCCTGGTTGCCCCACTGAACCAATTATTCGTCTGGCTGGAACCACTCTTCGGGCGGTTAGGATTGACATCCGCCATGACGTTAGCCGAAGCCGCTGCCGCTCCTATTGCCGTCCTCCTCGTTCTGGCCTTCATTACCACTTTGCAGGTCATTCTGGGCGAACTCTTTCCCAAGTCGGTAGCCATTATGTACCCAGAAAAGCTGGCCTCGGCCTGGTATATTTTGCTGCCCATGCTGGTTTCGCGGGTGCTGTTCATGCCCCTCATCTGGCTATTTAACGGCAGTGGCAACCTCATCCTGCGCCTTTTAGGGCGAAATGTTCGGGAAAAGGGCATACACGCCCACTCACCGGAGGAGATCGAACTGCTGGTAACAGAAAGCCATGAAAGTGGCCTGCTGGATGATGAAGAGCGGCGCATGCTGCGCAATGCCTTCCGCCTGCGTGACCTGACGGCCCGGCAGGTGATGGTGCATCGTACCAAAATTGTGGCCGCACCAATTAATATCTCGGTCGTGGATTTAATGCGATTAGCAATTGAAGCCGGCAATTCCCGCATTCCCATTTACCAGGACTCGATAGATGATGTGATCGGGTTTGTGCATGTAAAGGATTTGTTTCGGCTGCATATAGCCGACTCGCCCGACGCGCCTCTTAAATCTATCTTGCGTGACATCGTGCATGTGCCGGAAACCCTGCCGGTGGTGGATGTCTGGCAGCGCCTGGATTCACGCGGTAATTATATGGCGATAGTTTTTGATGAATATGGCGGCACGGCCGGGCTGGTTACGTTTGAGGATTTGATCGAGGAAGTATTTGGCGAATTGCAAGATGAATTTGATGACGAAATGGCCCCCTATGCCCGCGATAAAGAAGGGCGCATTTACTTGCGTGGTGATTTGCTTGTTGCCGATGTGAACGAGTATTGGGAGCTAGACCTGCCCGAAGAGACGGCCGATACCCTCAGTGGTCTCATTTTTAGCGAACTCCGGCGCAAACCCGTTGTGGGTGATGAAGTGCGCTTTAATGATGTGACCATTCGCGTGGAAGCGATAGATGATCAGGCCGTTTCTGAACTCTCTATGTGCCTGCCGCAAACGGCCGATGAAACGCCCACTTTTGTGGAATGGGAGGTGGCCGACCATGAGTAAGCTGTTTCTCTTGCTGCTCACGTTTCCGGCCGTTCGCATGATGACCTCGGTGGCGCAAGCCCAGACGGCCGAAAGCGGCCGTCTGGGCTATTTATTGGCCACGGCGGTCGTGATTATGCTGTTTGTGTTGCTGAACGGTATTTACGTGGCGGCTGAATTTTCTATCATTGGTGTGCGGGCCACGCAGATGGAGCAAATGGCGGATGAGGGACACGGCCGTGCCCGGGCCGTCCTCTCTATCCTCGAATCTCGCCCCAAACAAGACCAGTACATCGCCACCGCCCAACTGGGCATCACCATCGCCTCCCTGGCGCTGGCCATGGTCGGCGAACCACGCATTGCCCATCTCATCGAGCCGTACCTGGCCGCCTGGGGACTGGCCCCAGAAACAGTGGAAACCATCGGTTATTTCATTGCCTTGGGGCTGCTCACCTACCTCCATGTCGTTTTGGGCGAAATGGTGCCTAAATCATTAGCTCTCACCGACGCCCCCAAAATGGCGCTATTTCTCACCCGCCCCATGCAATTTTCCGGTCTGATTCTCAAATTCCCCGTGCGTGCCCTCAACCGTGTGGGGCTGTGGCTGCTGCATCTCTTCCGCATCCCGCCCGCCGAAGGGCACGCCCGCGTCAGTTCGCCCGAAGAGATTGAACTCATCGTCACGGAAAGTACCGAAGGTGGCCTGCTCAACGAGGATGAGCAAGAAATGATCCTTAACATCTTTGAATTCAGCGAGCGCACGGTGGGGCAGGTGATGACGCCACGCACCAAAGTACAGGCCATTCCACACGACGTATCGCGGGACCATCTGTTCAAAATTGTCACCGAAAGCCGCCACAGTCGCTTTCCCGTTTATGTGAAAGACCGTGACCACATCATTGGCATCTTGCATTTGAAAGATTTAATCCGGCAGACGGTGGATGCGCCGGGCCGGTTTAACCTGCGCTCCATCTTGCGGGCGGCTCCGGCCGTGCCCGAAGATTTGCCGGTAGAGACCTTGCTGGCCGCTTTTAAGCGACAACGGTTGCATATGGCGATTGTGCTGGACGAGTTTGGCGGTATGGCCGGGGTGGTGACGTTGGAAGATTTGGTCGAAGAAGTGGTGGGAGAAGTGCGGGATGAGTTTGACCTGGAGAAAGAGCCTTTGGTGGAAATTGGCCCCGGCGTGTTGGAAGTGGCCGGGCATTATCTGGTGGATGACTTTGACGAAGGGTTTTGGGGTGATGAAGAGGCATTGCCAGATGTGGAAACGGTAGGGGGGCTGGTGGTAACGAAGTTAGGACGGCCGCCGCAAGTTGGCGACGAGGTGGTTTACAATGATACCGTTCACATGAGGGTATTGGCTGTAGACGGCCGTGCCGTTTCCCGTGTGCGCATCGAATTCCCCGTACCCGGCCAGGAGGATTCGTAATCCGCCACAACCCAAGTAATCTTTGCCTTTTGGCGCTTTTGGCGCACATTTCGCGCCTGCAAGAAGTAAGCCGCGAACCGTCATCCGTGCCGGTTTTCGGCTTACGAATTACGACTTACAGTAGCGAAAAATTAGACAGGATTGCAGTATGGCTTCCCATCTCATTGCCCAATTAGCCGCTTACATTCCGCGTGACCGGGTGCAAAACATGGTGGCGCAAACTGCCCTGGCCGATGACGGCGTGGCGCTCATTGCGGATATTTCTGGTTTTACGCCGCTGACGGAGGCGCTGACCCATGGTCTAACGGCCGACCACGGCGCAGAAGAGCTGACCCGCGCACTGGACTCTGTGTTTACGCCGCTCATTGCCCAGGTACACCGCTACCGGGGCAGCGTCATCAAGTTTGGCGGTGATGCGCTGATTATCTGGTTTGGGCGGGCAAAAAGGGAAAGGAAAACGGCCGTCATCCACCGTGCGCTCACCGCCGCCCACCGGATGCAGCACGTGATGCAGCAGCACGGCCGTATCCCCACCCCCATCGGCCCCGTTACCCTGCGCATGAAAATTGGGCTGGCGTATGGCCCGGTCAAACGGTTTAACCTGGGGCTGCCCACCTACGGTTATGAAGATGTGTTGGCGGGGGCCACACTAGACCGCATGGCAGACAATGAGCACCACGCCGAGCCGGGCGACATCATGGCTGACGCTGCGACGCTGCAACTGGTGGGCGATGTGGTCATAGCAGACAGATGGCGTGAGGGCGTGGCGGTGGTCAGCCAGCTACGCCGCGCCGCCCGCCCCAAACCCTGGCCGGCCCTCAGGTGGAGCGCGGCCGATGAAATGGCGCTGGTGGACCAACTGGCGGCCTATGTGCCCCGCACCATTGTGGAGACGCTGCAAGCCAGGCAAACGCAGGTGGCGGAGTTGAAGCCGGTGGTCAGCCTGTTTGTGCAGTTTCACGGGCTGGATTATGACGCCGATCCGGAAATTACCGACAGGTTACAAAGCTACTTTGGTCTGGCGCAAGAGATTGTGGGGCGGTACGACGGCCGCCTGAACCGCCTCATCACCGGGGACAAAGGCAGCCTGCTGCACATCATCTTTGGCGCGCCGCGCAGCGTGGAAGAGCAGGAAGAGCGTGCTATTCGTTGTGCGCTGGATTTGCAGGCAGAATGTAGGAAGCTGCCGTTTATCACCAGGCAGCGCATTGGCGTCAGCGGGGGCCGTGTGTTTGCCGGGCCAGTTGGTTCCCCCCACCGCCATGACTACACCACCATGGGTGATGCGATCAATCTGTCTGCCCGGCTGATGCAAAACGCAACCGACGACCAGATTTTGATGGATACGGCCGTGCGCAGCCTGATCAGCGCCGCTATCCACGCAACAGACCTGGGATACATCCAGGTCAAAGGCAAAGCCGACCCTATCCACGTCTATGCTGCTACTGCCTACCAGCCTCTGGAACGGCCGCCCCGCCGTGTGGAGCCACTGTTTGGCCGCGACGAAGAGTTGTCCGTTATCCGTAAAGCGTTATCCGCCATCCGATTACCGCTCACGGATGACGGATTACGGGTTACGAATCACGGCGCTGCTATCGCCATCACCGGCGAAGTGGGGCAGGGCAAAACATTGCTGCTAGACAATGTGCGCACGGAAACGGAGGCGGTCTGGCAAAAGAGCCGGGCAGGGGGCATTTGGGCCAGCGGCATCAGCCTGGCCTACGGCCACACCTTTACCGGCTACCTGTTTATTGAACTGCTGCGGGATTTGCTCAATTTGCCACCCGCGACCACACCACACCAGGCCAGCCAGCGCCTGCGCGACTTTTGCGAAGAGCTGTTTGGCCCGGCGCGGCTGGAAAGCACCTATCCTTACCTGGCGGCGTTTATGAACCTGCCGCTGCCGGATGATGTCGCCGCCCGGCTGGAAGGGCTGGCCGGGGAGAGCCGACGCTGGCAGTTGTTTGAGATTATTCCCGATCTGCTGCGCCAGTTGTGCCGCCATTTTCCGGTTGTCCTGGTTATGGATGATTTACAGTGGGCGGATGCCACTTCGCTGCAATTGGTAGAACGCATCGCTCCTTTAACGGCCGAACTCCCGTTGTTGCTGCTGCTGGCGATGCGCCCGGAAACAGAGAGCCGCGCCTGGGGGATGGTGCAGGGGTGGGACACGGCCGTACTCCCCCTCACCCATCTCACCCTGACCCCATTAACTGACACGGCCGCCGTCGCCCTCATTACCGCTCGTGCGCCTGATTTGCCGCCGCATGTTGCGGATTATCTGGTGGCTAAGGGGGGTGGGAACCCCCTGTTTCTGGTGGAATTGGTGCGCACGTTGCAGTTAACCGAACTGGATGATCTGGCGCATGTGGAATTGGATGCGCTGGATTTGCCCAATTCGGTACAGGGTTTGCTGCTGGCGCAGCTAGACCGGCTGGCGGTGGAAACACGCCATACGCTGCAACTGGCGGCCGTCATTGGCAAGACGTTTCTGGATCAAGTGTTGGCGCGTATCAGCAGCGCCGAGCAGCAGGTGAACAACTTGCTGGCTGAATTGGAAGGGAGCGACTATATCCGCCCGACGCAGGCTGACCTGGGGGCGGCGCATACCTTTCGACACGCGCTCATTCAAGAGGGGGCATACAGTACGTTGCTGCACGAGCGCCGCCGCGCCTATCACCGGCAGGTGGCTGAGGCGTTTGAGCAGCTTTTTCCCGGTGCAATTGCCGAACAGATGGCCTTTCTGTCAAATCATTGGGAACAGGCCGAAGAGCTGGATAAGGCGATTTATTATCTGAATCTGACGGCCGACCAATCCCGGCTGCTTTATGCACATGAGGAAGCGGAATTGCTGTACGGCCGTATCCTCACCCTGCTGACCCAATTGCCAACCGACACAGTAACGTTGGATCGCCAGGCTAAAACCTACCTGAAATTGGCACAGGTCAAAGTAAATAACCTCGATTTTGACGGTGCGCAAAGTTATTATGAACGGGCCTTTGACTTATTGGAACAGCTACCAACGCGGCCAATGACAGCAGAAGAAGAGGGGAGGGATACGGCCGTGCCCGTGTTCCGATGGGGTGTGCTGCCGGAATTTACCCACGACCTCGATCCGGCTCATGTGGAGACCGGAGAAGCCTTGCAATTGATCATCAACCTGTTTGAAGGGCTGGTGGAATTGGACCACGAATGGAACATCGTGCCCCTGTTAGCACGGCGCTGGCAGGTGTTGGACGGGGGGCGGCGTTACCGTTTTGAACTGCGACGCGATTGGCAGTGGAGTGATGGCACCCCCGTGACGGCACATGATTTTGTTTTTGCCTGGCGGCGTAATCTTAGCCCGGATACAAACGCCGGTATGGCTCATCAGTTGTATGCGATTCGTGGGGCGGCGGCCTTTCATCGAGGGGAGGAGCGGGCGGTCACGGCCGTAGGCATCACGGCCCTCGATGACTGGTCAATGGAAATTGACCTGGATACCCCGGTTAACTACTTCCTCTATTTACTCGCTTACCCGGTAACACTTCCCCAACCTGCGCATCATGTCGCTCACCATCCCGATGATTGGGCCAGTCCCACACGTCTGGTCTGTAATGGCCCATTTCAACCAGACCCAGATGCCCTTGATGGCCCCTTACACCTCAAACAAAATCCCCATTATCGCGGTTTCCGCGCCGGCAACATTTCCCAGGTTTCTCTGCACGTCTACGAACCAAACTGGCAAGATTATCAACAAAATCAGGTGGATTGGTGCCGGGTAGATGACCGAACCGATTTGCCAGTCCTCTATTCTGACTCCGCCTTTCTGGTGCAGGGTTTTGTTACCTTCTTTCTGGGCTTTGCCTGCCAGACGCCACCATTTGATAACAAACTGGTACGGCAGGCTTTTGCCAGTGCCATTGACCGGCAAAAGCTGGTGCAAACGGTGTGGGCCGGTGTGCAAAAACCGGCCACTGGCGGGTTTGTGCCGCCGGGTATGCCCGGCCATTCCCCGGAAATAGGGCTGCCTTTTGACCCGGAACGTGCCCGATTTTTATTGCGTCAGGCTGGTTTCCCGAATGGGCAAGCTTTGCCCCCCATCCGGTTATTAACGTTACCCGGCTTTGCCAGTACGCCCGCCATTTTGCAAGAGGCATGGCAGACTCACCTGAATGTATTGGTGGAAGTGGTGGAAGGTCTGAGCGACGAGGAGTTCACGGCATATCTGGAACAGGGCCAGGGGCATCTGGCTTTGTCAGGCTGTTATGCTGCTTACCCTGACCCGGATGATGTGTTGCGAGGTTTTTTTTATAGCACAAGCCCGAACAATCTCATTCGGTGGCAAAATCCCTGGTTTGATCATCTTCTGAATCAAGCGCAGACGGCCGTACACGCACAACAACGTTTTGATTTATACCATGAGGCGGATAGGATGTTGGTGCAAACAGAAACGGCCGTAGCGCCTCTCTATTACCTGCAAGCATATGGTCTACTGCGGCCACCTTTTCAATTTGCGGATGCCAGTAAAATCATCCGCGATGGAAATATCAAGTTTAAAAATATCGTGGCAAAATAACCTGCTATACAATTATGGCAGCTCAACAATTTGAAATATGGTCTAAACCGTAGGGGTGGGACAGGCGGGCCACGTTTTGGTTTTGCACAAAGGAAGTGGTTCCCGCCTGTCTCACCCCGTTTTGCGGCCACATGGGGCGAGACGGCGCGGGCAAAAGGGCCGCTATCAGAGCCAGTTCAACCCCCGCCGTCCCGCCCCTACAGTTCATTGATTTCATATTTCGAATTGCTGTGGCAGCTATGGCAGCTTGACACAGTTGCCGGTTCCCAAACGCACTGTGTGGTCGGCATTGGCTACTAACACACACATTCGTTCGGCGCCATCCGGGCCAAACGGCCGTTCGCTGAAATGATACCCTGTAAAGGGGCTGGCGCCGCCATATATTTTCCAGGGGCCGCTACCCGGCATACCGGCATTTTCCGGGGACACCGTATCAAAGAAAAAGTGCAGATGCACACCTGGCAAAACAGGCGTGAAGTTGAAGGTGTCATACGCCACCACAAAGTTGAAATCCTCATCCAATGTGATCTGGTTGATGCGGGCATAGGCTATGGGCGGTGTGGCTGGCTTTAGCGCGGCTGGCAAGTAGACAGATTGGTCCAGAATTTGCGTATTGAGGGCGCCACTGCCCGTCTGCACAAATTGATAAGCGTCAGGCGTGTTGCCTTCAAACCGGCTATTGATGAGTTGTACGTTCGCTGGTTCGCTGCCCACGCTTTCCACAAAAAGCCCCCCCCCTTGCCCGGCGGCGTTATTCGCAAACAAACTGTTTTTGATGAGTACCTGGCCACCATCCATTTGAATAAACAGACCACCCCCTTGCCCGCCTGTACCACCACCTGCGTTCCCGTCAAACGTAACCCCATCCAACGTCACGCGGCCGCCATACATGACGATCTGACCGGCGCCGCCATGCGCATTGGGGCTATAAGTGCTGTTGGCGCTAAATTGCGAATGGCGAATGAACACCTGGCTGGTATCGTAAACGGCAATATACATGCCACCACCAAAGAGCGCTTCATTTTCGCTAAACAGCGTATTTTCAATGGTCAGGTATGAACCTTCTCGCAATTCCACATACAAACCAGCGCCAAAATCGTCGGCCGTGTTGGTATAAAACGCACTATCTTCTATCACCACATGTGACCCACCCCGTACTTCCAGATTGACTCCGCCGCCATTGTGAGAAACATGATTGCCTCGCAGCCAGACATTATCCAGCAGCAGTTCAGCACTGCCACTAATTACGCCCATAATGCCTCCGCCTTCATTGCCATTGGCGTCACTTAAAATGAAATGTTCAATGATCAGGTTATCCAGATTAGGGAATCCGGGCGCGTTGGGGTCTTCTAAAATTAAGACAGAATCGCCAGCGGGGAATAGCTCGGAACGGGTATAGGGTGCGCCATATTGAAAACCGTAGGCCAGGTAATCTGTTGTCTCGGTGAAATACTGGTTGTTGGCAGCACAGTTTTCGGTCGGCAGCCAGCCGCCGCTCAGTCGCAAATTTTTGGTAATCACCGGGCTACCGGAGTTCCGTGCCGGAACCATTTGGGCCACTACATCACCGTCCTCAGCTAATGTAATGGCATCGGCAAAATTACCACAGTTGCCGGCGCCACCTACACGAAAAGCGGCATAGGCATGTGACCAGAGGACAAAAAAAGTGGCAAAGATAATCAAGAGGCTGAAAACTGTTAGCGTTACCAGGTGTGACCAACGTTGTGTTTTTGTTTCACGGCCGTACATATTTCCCTCTGCAATAGTTAATGGGCCAGGATGTGGGCAGTGGTGATGGTCTGTTAATGGGCACAGTATAACGCAAAGGGAGGGAGATGCACGGCCGTGCCCGGGGCAATCGCATAAAAATCAGTAGCCGAAGTCCCCAACACACTTTAACCGCCTGGCGTGGAGGCCACTCTTAAAAGTCGTTTCCTGGCCTAACAGATTCACAACAAGATGACAAACAACAGCCAGATCGGCGGTACTATGACTTTGACGGGCGCGAGGGTGGTCTTCACGAAAAACAACATCCAACACCCAATGGAGCTTATTCTTGCCAGGCCATTATATGTTTGCCTGGCTTGCCCCATCAGGGCATCTCCTTATATTACTGAGATGCCCGTTGTTGCAACCGGTTCTGGGCCGCCCGGCAATCCTATTCCTGCAGGCGATTGCCCTGCGATTACTGACAGCTTTTGTTGCCTTCTCCGGCGTTACCCATTAGAATGAGATTTAGTATTATGTTTACCTTGTATGGGGTACATTATGAGAAAAGGTTTGACACTTACATTTTTCTTCGGCTTATTGATTGGCGGTATGGCTGCGTTGATTATCTGGTATTACCAAAAAAGCACGTCGGCCGAAGATGGGGCATTAGCATTGCTGGATAGGTTGGCGGAGTTAGACCGTCGCTGGCGGCAATTAAAGGGACAAACTCCAATTGGAGGCACGGCCGCCCCGTTACCTATTCAAATTCAAACCCCGCCAACGGATGAGGCACCCGCGTTTTTGCAGCGCCTGGCTACGGCCGTGCCGGATGACCTGACGCATATCAAGGGTATTGGCCCCGTGTTTGCTGATCGTTTGCATGCGCAAGGCATAGATAGTATCGCCAGGGTATCGGCGTTATCGCCAATACAGTTGGCCCACATTCTGCAAATCACCCCCGGCCGTGCTGAAACCATTCTGGCGGCCGCTCAGTCTACATAACCAGACTTCTGTGGGAACTCCTCTTGCTTGAATCTATATGGTGATTCCATGAATTCTACAATTCTCATTGTCCTGTTGTTACTGGTCGGAGGGATGTTTGGGGCACTGGTTGTGTTTCTGGCAGATTGGCGCTATTGGGGGCGGCGGGAACAAAAAGTGGCTGGCGAACGCAACAAGGCCCAGGCCCTCAATCAAGTAACGCAGGCGCGTTTGCAACGCGCCGAAAAGGGTCAGTTGATGGCCCAAAAGGATGTCGAGAGTTTACGGCAAGATATTCTTAAACAGAATGAGCATTTGCAACAACAAACGGCCAACCTTCAGGACACGAAACAGGAATTGGAGACGGCCGAAGCAGAAGTTGCCCGGCTACAGTCTGGTTTACATCAGGCCAGAGGCCAGCTAGAAGAGTGCCAGGAACAGGCAGAACGACTGCAAAAAGAGTTGCTAACCAGCAGTACCGAGGCGAAACTACTGCAAGAAAATATCACCCGCCTTGAAAATCAGCAAGAGATTCTACGCAACGAAAATCAGCAAATGGTTCAGCAAGTAGCGGTGATGGGGGTTGAGTTGAAACATTTGCAGCATGACCTGGCCGCGGCCCAAGGGTGTGAGGAGCAAGTCATGGCCTTGAGAGCCGAAAACGAGGCATTAGTGGGGCAGTTGAACAGGGCCGAAATCCATATAAACGAGTTACAGATGCAGGTGGATACGGCCGCACGCCAATTGACCGATGCCCAAATTTTAGGCAAAAAACTGGTGGAGATGCAAAGTCGGTTGAAGCAGGCTGAAAAACAAACAGAAACATTGCAGGAAAAGATGACGGCCGTGCAACAAACCATGGACTACACCGGCAAAAATCAATTGCAACTCATACGGGGCATTGGCCCGGCATATGCCCGCCGATTGAATGAGGCTGGTGTGTTTACCCTTCAGGAGTTAGCCAAATGCACACCTGAACAAATTGTGGCGATCATTCAGCCAAAAAAGTGGCAAAATGTGGAACCAGAAGAGTGGATTCGCGAGGCCAAAGCATTGACTACCAGAATTGATGCCCATGATGAGACTTGAAAGGCCTTCTATCCCAGACATTCCACGATCATCACAAATGAATCCAAACCGCTAAAATTGTAACCCCTTCTTAAAAATGTTAATCCCCCAAAAATGAAGTTCTTGTCGGGGTGAATGCCTCCGGTATACCTTTTACAAAGGATGAAAGGATTTACCACTAAAACAAAGTCAGAACCTGAAGATTTTCAAATTTATAAATTGCTTACAAATCAGGTGGCAGATTTATATAATTTTTATATGATAGTGATAGACGGGCAATCTGCTGGAGTATACTTTTCCGGCGGGTTTTACATCGATAAATCTTCAAAAAAGGAGTAGCAAAGCATGGGCAAAGCAGGACAACCATTGACCATCTTGATGGCAGATGATGATGCTGATGATCGTTTGTTGACGCAAGAAGCCCTGGAAGAAGCACGATTGGTGAATTATTTACACTTTGTGGAAGATGGGGAGCAGTTGATGGATTATTTGTTTCGCCGCGACAAATATGCACACCTGCAAGACGACCCCATGCCAGGCCTGATATTACTTGATTTGAACATGCCTAAAAAAGACGGCCGTGAAGCGCTGGAAGAAATTAAGCGCACCCCGCACTTGCGTCGTATACCTATCGTTGTATTAACCACATCCAAAGGTGAAGAAGACATATATAGAAGTTATGATCTGGGCGCCAGCTCCTACATCACTAAACCTGTTACGTTTGCTGCATTGGTAAAAGTAATTCAGGCTATCGGCAAGTATTGGTTTGAGTTGGTTGAACTCCCTCCCGCAGATCTTGATCTGGCTGTATAGACCACTATGGATTCGATAAGCATATTATTGGTAGATGATGATGAAGATGATTACCTGATCACTCAAGATCTATTAGCAGACATTGGAGATGATCGTTATGTGCTGGATTGGGTTTCATCCTATGAAGCAGCTACCAACAAAATGTCCCAGAACTCCCACGACATTTATTTGGTAGATTTTCGTCTGGGAAAATATAGCGGGCTGGAACTACTGCGTTGGGCCATGGAAAGTGGCTGCAAAGCCCCCATTATCTTGCTTACCGGCCAGGGAGATCATCAGGTAGACCTGGAAGCGATGGAAGCGGGTGCGGCCGATTATCTGGTAAAAGGGCAGATTAACCCCCAGATTTTAGAGCGCTCCATTCGCTATGCAGTGGAACGTTATCGCGCCCAGGCCGAACGGTCGAAACTGGAATCTGAACTGCGCCAGGCACAAAAGATGGAAGCCATTGGGCATATGGCCGGTGGAATTGCCCATGATTTTAATAATGTACTGACGGCAATTCTTAGTTATGCCAGTTTGGCCAGGCGGCATGTGCCGCCTGATCATCCAGTTTATAGCAAATTAGTGGGCATTGAAGAATCAAGCCAGCGAGCAGCAAACCTGACGCATCAATTATTGGCGTTTGCCCGGCGGCAGGTGGTAGCGCCACGTACCTTAAATCTCAACGAAGTTGTGCTGAATTTAGACAAGTTGTTACGTCGTTTGATTAACGCCGATATTGAATTGGTTACATTACCAGGGCAAAATCTGAATTTTGTGAAGGTGGACCCGGGGCAAATTGAACAAGTGATGGTAAATCTGGTGGTGAATGCCCGCGACGCCATGCCACAAGGGGGCAAATTGACGGTGCGAACGGAGAATAAGGTGCTGACACCACAATATGCTTACCAACATGTGGACATAACGCCAGGTGATTATGTCTGTTTGAGTGTGAGCGATACCGGCATGGGCATGACGGACGAGATAAAGGCGCGAATCTTTGATCCCTTTTTCACGACGAAGGAACCGGGTAAAGGTACGGGATTAGGCCTGGCGACCTGTTATGGTATTGTCAAGCAAAATGGGGGGCATATTCAGGTGGATAGTGTGCCAGGTAAGGGCACAGTGTTTTATATTTATCTTCCTTCTGTGCCAGCCTCGGAAGGGGAACGGCCGACAAACGAACCAACAACTACACTGCCCAAAGGGGAAGAGTCTATTTTGTTGGTAGAAGACGAACCGGCCGTGCGCCAGATTGTGACGGAACTGCTGGAACAACAGGGGTATACGGTGTTTTCAGCCGTGAATGGTGAAGACGCTCTCCGCCTGATTGATAACGAAGATTTGCCCCAAAAACTGGATTTGCTGCTTACAGATATTGTGATGCCCCGACTTACCGGGACGGCCCTGGCCGATAAGATGCGCGGCCGTTATGCTGACTTGCGTATTGTGTTTATGTCTGGATACGCAGACGAATCTTTGGCAAAACAGGGGACATTGGAAGCGGGCACGGCCTTTATTCAAAAACCTTTCACGCTGGAAGTATTGGCCCGGAAAATTCGACAGGTTCTGGATTCATAGAACAACAGCCGTAACCACCCTGGCCCATAGGTGCAACACCCAGTGGATGCCTTGCCGCCACCAGGCTGGCCGGAAATGTGTGCTGACCACTATTTCATCCCTCGTGATCACCTGATTATCCAAATGGGCCAGCCAGATGAGGTGCTGGTTGAGCCTGTATCCACGCCCCTGCTGCAAATCGAGCCAACGGCCGTGCCGCTGCCGCATAATGACCTGCCCCAACACCTGATCGGCCGGCGTGGGGGGGTCAAAAAGTTGTGGTTTGTCGCCGCGTGTACACACCGCTGGCGGTATTACATCTGGCCAATATCCCCAAAACCGATGCGTCAGCAATCCATCGCCAGTCAAAAATGTAATGATGTCGCCGGGCTGTAACGGCCGTGCCAATCTGGTAATAACCACTTGATCCCCCCGACGGATAAGCGGTGACATGCTGTTGCTGGTTACCGTGAGAGAGGCCTGTTCTCCTGTAGCGATTGTCTCCTGCAACAAAACAGCCACCTGGCTACTTTCCGGTTTACTCTTCATAGAGGCTGATTATGCCTCTTGAACCTAACATGAATCAATAGGAGCTAAACTTTGTTTTGCACGCCAAATGGTCATGGATACAATGTCTGCGCCTGAACAGGAGGAAAACGGGATGAATGTTCGATGCAATTTTTGTGGTCACTCGTTCAGTTTAAGCCGTGAGTTTTTGGTGGCGGCCGTGCCCCAGGCTCAAGAAAAGAAACAGAAATCAGTGGTTATTGAATGCCCTCACTGCCGTAAACACGTCAAAGTGCCTGTACGCCAGTTACAGCGTTATTTGCCCAGGCCGACGGCCGATGAAGTTGAAGAATGATTGGCTTACTACCCTGTTATCCACACAACTGCACCTGGTTATGAAGCAGGGAAAACCTGCCCCCTCTAACTTTTAGGCTAAAGAGGTTTTTCTCCATTTTCGGCTGCCAGCTCTTTATCTGCGCCAAATTCCAGGCAAAGCCGGGCCATGGCAACATTATTGGCGCGGGCGGCTTCATGCAGAGCAGTAAAACCACCTTGTTGTTGGGCATTTACATCGGCCCCCTTTTCTAACAAAGCACGCAACACAGTCAGATTGTTGTTGGCAGCGGCCGCATGAACAGGCGTTATTTTCATGCTATTTTGGGCAACCGTGTTAACACCAGCATTTTGGTCATCAGTCAGAGAGCGGTTGTTTTGTGGCCGAAAAAGCAGGCCAACCGTAATGCCGTGTAACCGTCTGTATTAACGTAGTTAATACCTGCCAGAGTTGGAGAAGTATAACACCACGATGGTAGTACGGGTGTTCTATCCTGTCAAATGAGATACAAGCATGGAGCGTTCAATTGTTCACCCGCTTGTTTACGCCTACACGTCCGTCTGCTACAATCTCTTTTACCATCCCCTTGCGTAGTTGATCAAAACTGTATCTGGAGTAGCTACCCAAAACACAGGTCATATTGCCGGTTTAACCTTCTTGGGTATCTGCACCGATTTCAGGAGGTGATGCCATCGTTCGTTTTATCAATTGAAACATTTCACTTATCAACTCGCTGAACTGTTACCTGACAAGGAGAGATAACAATGAATAAGCAAGAGAACAGGGTTAGGCAATCAGGTGTGAACTGGTCGCGTTGTTTACTGCTGGTCGGCCTGATTGGTGTGGTCATGGTGGTATTGGCACTGGCGCTTACGGCCGTGCCCCAAACCCAAACCAGCCTGGCGCAGGGTGGCGGTGCTATCTGTGGCGCAAAATGGGACGATCTAGATGGAGATGGCATCTGGGATGAAGGCGTCGAACCAGGCTTGCCTGGCTGGACTATCCAGATCATGGTAAATGGCGCCCTCGTCACCACAACCACCAATATAGACGGTTATTACTGTTTTGATGGTTTGGCTGATGGCCAATATGCCGTTCAGGAAGTGAACCAACCTGGCTGGACCCAAACCTACCCAGAAGACCCGGCCGGTGGCCCAGGCATTCATTTTGTGACCATAATTGACGGCCAGGTTGTGAATGGGATTGATTTTGGCAATACCAGGGGCATGGGGGCTGGTGGCATTCATGGTGCCAAGTTTTATGACGAAAACGCCAATGGGAGTTGGGATGCCACTGAACATGGCCTGCCCGATTGGGTAATCGAATTACAAGGCCCCACAACAACCCTCACCACCACCACCGACGCCAATGGAAATTACTGGTTTATGGACATTGCCACCGGCACCTACACCGTCACAGAACAACTGCAAGAGGGCTGGCAACAAACGTTCCCGCCATCTCCGGGCAACTACATTGTCCTGTATGTACCATCGCAAGCCATTGAACATTTAGATTTTGGGAACTGGACACAGCTTTTTGGCGAGATTCACGGCCAAAAATTCCACGACCTGGATGGGGATGGGGTGAAGGATGCCGGTGAAATGGGCCTGGCGGGCTGGACGATTCAGCTTCAAGGCAATGGTGGTCTCTGGTCAACTGTGACAGATGCCCAAGGGAATTATTGGTTTATGGGGCTGCCGCCCGGTAATTACACCGTAACAGAGATACAACAGCCACCAATATGGAATGGGCAGCAGATGATTCAATGGGTGCAAACCTTCCCTTCCACTGGTTCCCATCAGGTTCAACTCACGCCCAGCCAGTTAATTGTAGAGGATGTGGACTTTGGCAACTGGCAAGGCGGCAAGAATGATTTT
Source organism: uncultured Ardenticatenaceae bacterium (assembly GCA_964581605.1). Lineage (GTDB taxonomy): Bacteria > Chloroflexota > Anaerolineae > Promineifilales > Promineifilaceae > CAADGU01. The sequence goes on along the minus strand of CAZOPF010000007.1, from coordinate 73,619 downwards.
TGCATGATCCCCTGGGATAATCATTTCCTGAACACCACATCGCTACTAACAGAGATATACATTTTCAATGCTTCCACCACTCCACAAAAGGCGTATACGTTGCAACTGGTTGGCCCAACGACCTTTTCCGTATTGACACCGCTGCCGATTACGCTGAATCCGTATCAGTATGGCGTGGTGCAAGTTCAGGTGGATTATCCCAGCATGTTTACGATGCCTTATCAATTCACCACATTCCAGGCGGTGGTGACAAATCTGGCAACAGGAACGACCTTTACCTGCCAGGCCGCGCTGTGGTCTTATTCGCCAGAGTGGTGGACAAGCCCGAATGTGAATTCTGGGTTGGCAGGGGGTATTCCGTTTGGGTTTACGCAGAATATCAGCTTTACCGTGCAAAATAATGGCTCTGGTGGCGGGCTGCATATTCCAGCCGGCAGCGAGGCAACATACCAGGTATGGGCTATGTCTCGTGGCAGCGAGATTACGCCATTTGTTAGCCTGAATGGTTACCCACCAGGCGTCGCCGTTACGGGCACGATTCCCATCACGCCAGGGGTGACAGATATTCCGGTGAGCATTGAATATACGGAGTTTGTGTTACTTGGGCCTACGGATATTGTGCTGGAATTGGATGTGACGGGGGACGGCAACCCAGATATGATGACATCGTATCTGGTGTATATTGAACCGCCCCGGTTGTATTTGCCGGTGGTGATTAAGCCATAATGGGGGGCTATGAGTAATCGGTAATCGGTGATCGGGAAACTGATTGCCGATTACTGATTGCTTACGATAGCCTGGGCGGTATGACATTGTAACACGTAGAGTTTGTAAAGGGGGCCACCGGGGGATTCTTCAATTTGCAGGGTGAATTCTAATTCAACAGGCTTTTCGTAGACGGTTTGCAGGCGTTGGAGGGCGTGCCGCATGAATTTAACAAAGCGGGCATCTTGGGCGAGGGTGTGGAAAGTGACGGCCGTTGTATTGTTTGGTGGTGGGCCGACGGCCGTCAGCACATATTGTTGCTGCCGATTGGTGTAGTCGGCAATCTGGCTGACGGGTATGGTTTCCAGCTGGTTAGTTTCCAGATCAATCACCTGGAGGATGTGTTGGGTGGCCTGAATCAGGCTACTTTCCGGGTCATCCAGTCGTTTGCGTGGGTGGCTTAGGGCCATAATACACGATTGTTCCTTGAATTGGCCTGCGGTGATGCGCCCGGCAAAGCCCCACACCAGGCGCAAGCAGCCGTCTTCTTTGCGGGCTGCCAGTTCCTGATGAAATGGGTTTTCGCTCCAGCCTGTGCCAACGACGGTGGGGAAGAAGTAACGGCCGTGCCGCTCTCCCACAAGCGGCTGAATCATAATCGCCATCCGTTCGTCGTAATCTATCAATCCATATTTTTCCCGTTCGCGCATGGCGTTTGGGTCAAAGGTGCTGGCGTAGATATGGCGAATGGCATTGAGCAAGTCTGCCAGATTTTCTGCCGGTGTGCCCTGGTTGGGGCAAAAAATAGTGGCATATTTTCCGGCAAAAACATAGTCCAGGTGGTCTTCTAATAGCGAAGATGACCGGACAATGAAGGGACGGCCGCCAAACTGCACCAGCACCTCACGCAAATGATCCACCAAAAAATCGGGCAACTCTCCAGCCAGGCAGGCCGCCACAATTTCCGGATACTGTAGCTGGCGTTCCACGTCGGGCAAATACTTTTGGTTCACAAACCGTTCCAGTTGATTCAGGTACAAAAATTCATAGATGAGTTCGGACCCAATAAAAAAGGTATCGGGCACATGCACAAAAGCACGCAAATCAGGCCCCAGGCCCTCCCTGTTTAGCTGCAAAATCTTCCAGGCCAACATCATACCACTGGCCTTCCCCCCAATTTTCCCGCGCCCAATGAGCCGCTCATACACCCACTGCAGGTCTTGGACGCTAAATACGTTTTTAGCCACAGCGATAAAGGAAAGCTGGTCACTCATCAGCCGTTTGATCAATACCACTTTTATTTCTTCCAAATGGTGTTTTATCTTTTCTTGCTGAGGCGGTGGCAGGGCGTCATAGTTCTTACCTTGTTGGAAGAGCAATGCCCAGGGTGCTATTTCTGGGTTAAAGGTCAGTTCCATTTTGTCGGTGGAAACATGCTGATTACCCAGGATGCCTTCGATAATATGTTCCAGCAAGGAAATGCCCAGATTGTTGGCAAAAAGGGCATCGGTATGAAAATCGCGGACGGTTTCCAAACGGCGCTGCCAGGAGCTTTCGTCTTCTTGATAGAGCGGGTTGCTCAGTCCTTCACGCCGTTGGGATTCTATGGCGATATTTTTTACTTCATGTTCAAAATTGGTCTTGGTAATGATGCCACGTTGAAACAGTTCTTCGCGCATACGCAGGCGGATATGGTCACACAAGATGGGATATTGTGCCAGTTTAACGTACACATCAATGACGGGGGTGATGCTGCGTAAGGGTGCAGTAGGCATGGTGGGGGATGAGATTGAGAGATTGAGAGATTAAGAGAGTAAATCCCTACTCTCTACTCTCTAATTTCTTTTCTTTGAACTGCATCGAGTAAATTTTTAGTAACGGCGGCAATCTCGGCTACGGCCGTAGCAAATGCTGTTTCATTGGCCTTTGATGGTTTCTGGTAGCCGGTCACTTTGCGCACGAATTGCAAAGCGGCCGCCTGGCATTCTTCATGCGTGGCGGGTCGTTCTGGTTGGCGTAGTTGTTTGATATTGCGGCACATCATTTTCTCCTGGTAACGTAAAATAAAAGAGACTGCCCTGGCCCGGTTTGCTTTCGACTCCCACTTCGCCACCCAATTTTTCGATGATACGGCTGACGATGGAGAGACCCAGCCCATAACTGTCTTTGCGGCTGGTGTCCAGGCGGGTAAACTCTTTGAACAGCAACGGCACCTGATCAGCTGGAATACCGGGACCGTTATCCTGCACCCAAAAGCGCACCATCTTATTGTTTTGGTAAGCTGCGCCAAGGGCTAACTGCGGCGGCCGCCCGCCATACTTCAGGCCGTTGCTCAAATAGTTCATCCACACTTCTTCAACCCAGGGGGCATAACCTACGGCCGTCGGCCACTCTGATGGCCGGCTAATCTGGCCGCCGCTTTGCTGGATGAGGCCAGCCAACTGCGCTTCGGCATGAGTGACCAGTTCCGCCATGTTCAACACGGCCGTTTCCACCTCCTGATGGCGTACTTGTGACAACAATAACAGTTCCCGAATAATAGAGTCCATCCGCTGGCTGGAATTTTCAATATGCCCCACCATTTCTAGCGCTTTGGGCGAGGATATCCCATTTAACTGCCGCTTAAGCACACCCGCGTATCCCTGAATAGTGAAAAGTGGGCCTTTGAGATCGTGGGCAACTGTATGGGCATATGCTTCTAGCTCGGCATTGCTCACAGCCAACTCCTGGTTGATGTGCATCAATTCGGCATTTTGAGTTTCAATAATGCCCTGATAGCGCACAACAAGCCGGGCAATCAGATAAGAGGGCAATCCACTACAAACGATGGCGATGGCGATGGCTGGCTGAAGGCTCTGAATATTGCCTGTAAAAAACATGAGCGCGGCCGTTACCGCCATAGCTAATGCCATTGAAATAACCGTGATCTTCCAGGGGCGGTTGATCAATTGAAAGCGTCTTTGTGGGAATCGGCGTTGTTTTGGATTGGTTTGCTGTGTCATCAGCATTGCTCAAACAATCAATGATTACAGGGCAATCGTAGCACAGCCTTGCTGATTGGGCTATCCCTCTATAGTCAGCGGGCGCAAGAGCCAGCTTACTTGTGCTGGCTTATGGCCTCAGCGATGAGGTAAGCGGGGCAGCACGGCTGTCACGACATCTGCCTCATTCATCGGCACAGGCACACCATCAAAAAGGTGCCAGGTTTCGGTGTGGGTTACGGCCGTGCCCGGTAGCAGCTGCACCATCGGGCCCAGCGTTTCCACTTCCAGCATAAAGTCACAGCTGAACAACTCCACATTAGCGTTAAGGTCAGGATAAGCGGCATCTGGCTGCACGGCGAATGTTTTGAGAAAGAAACGGCCGTCACGGGCATACCCTACCCAGCCATCACGCACCAACACCCCCACTTTTTGGGGTGTCGGGTTGCCCGGCTCTTGCCGCAGCAGCACAAATTTCTCGCCCCACATCCAACGGGGGTCAGCCATGTTGGTATATGCCCACAAAATCAATTGCGTATTTGGCAGCAGATTGTCCCCATGGGAACCACGCGGTGGTAGAGGCAATACGGCCGTGCCCCCGGTTGCCATCACTGAAAGCGCCCAGGGGGCCAGTTCCACCGGCCATAAGGAAAAATTCCGAATGCGATGGGTAACGGTAGCCTGTGCGGCCGTTTTTGCCAGAGCAATATCTATCTCTTTTTGGAGGCCGGTTGTTGCTTCCGGTGCCTGTATGAAACGGACAAACCCCTCATGTGCCTCCACTGCCACGGGTGCATTATCCGGGTAATAGGTGCGTGGTTGGGATTCGGGGGCATGCCACAAGCGATGCCCGCCATAAATGCGCCAATCGCTGCCACCGGTTTGCCCCATCTGCTCCGGCACAGTAGCAAATTCATTTACACCGCCTACAAAACCAAAGTGGATGATACGCGGGCCAACGTCGGTAGTGATGATGAGTTCAATGGTATCATTAGCCAGCCGCACACAATTCGGCCAGCCCTGATAGGTGATTTTTTCCATCAATTCCTCTCCTGAAAATAGCGGAATTTTCATCGCTTTTGGTACGTGGTACGCTCTTGAAAACTCCTTACAAAAATCCCTTGTGATGTGTTGGACTTTAATTGTGCATAAAATTTGAGGACGGGCAAGTTGAGACGCCCCTGTGGTTGCCCAAGATTAGCCAGGTGAGGCCAGGCTGGTATAAGATTCATACGGCCGTTGCCGGAGCCGCCAAACGGCCGTATAACTACCGGGCAAAGTTCATGTTGGAGGCATGTGATGGCAGATTATATGGTGCGAATGACGGCCAAAGAAGCCGGGGTGCGGGCGCTGGTTTGTGCCACATCAGAATTGATACGCGAAGCGGCACATCGCCACCAGGCCAGCCCGATAGCGGCTGTCGCTCTGGGGCGAGCGCTCACAGGCGCTGCCCTCTTGGGGGCATTACTGAAGGTGAAACAACGTGTAGCCTTGAAATATGAAGGCAACGGGCCCCTGCGAAAAGTGATGGCCGAGGCAGATAGCTACGGCCGTGTGCGTGGATATGTGGTGGTGCCTGATGTAAATTTGCCACTGGTCAATGGGCAGTTTGATCTGGCGGCCGCCATTGGCCGGGCTGGTTTGTTGACGGTGGTGAAAGATGTGCGCCTGAAGGAGATGGTAGAAGGGGTCATTCCCCTGGCGGCAAGCGATTTTGACCAGGATTTGCAACTTTATTTTGACCAGTCAGAGCAAATCGCCACGGCCGTGCATCTCGGCGAAGTGCTGGATGACAACGGGCACATTGTGGCGGCTGGTGGCCTGCTGATTCAAGAATTACCGGGCAAGGGACAGGCGGGCATTGTGGCACTGTTGCAAGAACGGTTGCAAGAACTACCTCCTATTGCCTCTCTGCTGGCAGAGGGTCATTCGCCAGAAGATGTGTTGGCCCTGGTATTTACGGGAATGGCCTATGAGGTGTGGGAGCAACGGCCGTTACGCTTTGCCTGTGATTGTAGCTGGGAGCGCACCCGGCAGGTGTTGGCAACATTAGGCGCACAGGAAATTGCCCATTTGCTAGAAACAGAAGGAGAGGCTGTCGTCTATTGCCATTACTGCCAGGAGGCATATCACTTTAACCAGTTTGAACTGGAAGTGCTGCTGGCTGAACTGCAAAACTCCTTTTAAGTGATCGTCTGCAAATAAGTTAGCGATTGGGTAATGGGGTAATTAAGTAATTGAAGCGGCTAATTACCAAATCACTCAATTACGTAATTACTGCACGGTTACTAAGCGTGTACCTTCCTGGCCGCAATCTCATCAGCCTATCCAGAGAGAAATTCGTCGCTTTACAATTCAAACAACGCCCCTCCTGACAATATGTTTAAGCCTGTGCAAGAGCGAATCGGTTAAGGGCTTCACGAGCGGCTGGGAGATGCTGCATAGCAAACCAATCGCCGAGAATTGAGCCAGGGGATGATTTGTTCAAGAGGAGAACAAAGGGGTCAACTTGAGCAGGTTGTGCGGCGACTACAGCTTGCCGCCAAAATGGTTCGAGGAGGGGTTGCCAGCGGCCGTACCGTACTTGCAACCAGGGCCATACTTCATCAAATTCAGGTTGAGCTGACGCTACTGTTATCTTTTGCCGATAAACCTGAATTGTCAGTCGTTCCAGCCGATCCCAATAGGTTACAAAATCATCAAAATCGGCATCCGATGACCATTGCTGGAGAAATTTGGTAAAGGGGTTCATATGGCAAACAGGCAAACGCCCCAGAGATCATGGAGTGTTCCCCTGCAACCGCGCTAACTCTTCCCGCAAACGAGATACCTCAGCTTCCGCAGCCTGACGGGCAAGAGCTTCCTGGTTGGCACGCATAAATTCAACCTCAGCGCGTGCCGATTCAGCCTTAGCACGTGCCGATTCAGCTTCAGCACGTGCCGATTCAGCTTCAGCACGTGCCGATTCAGCTTCAGCACGTGCCGAT
>CAZOPF010000007.1:48066-66846 GCA_964581605.1 uncultured Ardenticatenaceae bacterium | reverse complement strand
AGCACGTGCCGATTCAGCTTCAGCACGTGCCGATTCAGCTTCAGCACGTGCCGATTCAACTTCAGCACGTGCCGATTCAGCTTCAGCAATTATCGGGATCAACTGGCTGTCCTCATCATAAAAGCGCAGCCAGGTGGCCGTTCGCCCAATAAATGGGCCATCCCATATGCCAAGCCATACTTGTAAGACCGAACTCCATAAACGGCCGTGTTCATCCGGCTCCAGAGGCTCATAGCGCCCCTGCTGCAAATGCCAACCAATCAGTTCCTGGTTAGTAGGGTCATAACAAAAGTATTCGGCCGTGCGGAAGACACGTTCGTACAACCTCTTCTTGGTGGTTTTGTCTACCTCGGCCGTAGAGGGTGATAGCAATTCAATGATCACATCTGGATAACGGCCGCCTTCCTCCCACACCACCCAGGACGGCCGTTCATATGATCCATCCACATCTTTCACTACAAAAAAATCAGGGCCGCGATAATCCTGATTCCGAATTTGCTGGCTGCTAAAATAAATAAACATATTGCCGCCAGCATAATAATCATGCCGCTCATGCCAGTGGCAATCCAGAGATTCCAACAACAGGTTAATTTCAGCACGATGCCAGGGACTTTCCAAGGGTACTCCATCCTCCGTGGGTAAATTCTCGCTTGATGGCACAGGAATTGGCGGCAAAACTGCCTCAAATAGTTTTTCGTCAATCATAAGTCATGCTCAATTTCGCACTTTTATCAGAGTTTACCACAAACCAGGTCACTTGAGGCGATTGATGATCATTTCGCTGTTGAGTTCTTTCAGCGCGTCTTGGGCAATCCATCGAGCGCTTTTGTGGGGATGGGCGGCAATGGACACGGCCGTACCCTCAGCTTTCTCATGCAAAGTACGGTTCCGTTTACCAATCTGCCGCAATGCCCAGCTAACTCCCTTTTTTACCATGTCACGCGGGTCATCCGCTTCTTGTTCAATCAATACCAGAAACGGCTCAAATTGCGCATCAGTCGCTTTCTTATCTGATACTGCCAGCCGCGCCATCAACACAAACCCGGCACGTTTTGCATATTCCGCTTCAGCCTCGCTCCATTCAAGTGCTTTGGCAAAGGCATAGTTGGTTTTTTCAAACAAATTCATACAGCATTGGTCGCAGATTTCCCAATAATCAAAGTCTGCTGCCCAGGCATCCATTTGCGCGGGCGTCACCTGTTTGGGATCATCAATTAAACTGGCAAGGATTCGCGTCTCACGAGAGTCAACAGCCCACAACTGAGCTGCCATGTCATGCCGCGCCTGACCATCTTTGGGTCGTATACGACGAGCCAGCGACCGCAAGTCAGGCATCTTCCAGCCGAAACTCCGTGCTGGTGTAATACCAAAACGGGCCATACCCGCTACATTATCCGGGTTACGGCCGTTCTCCAGTTCCTGCAAAATATCTTCAAAAATCATCGCAAACGAAATGGGCACAGATTAGCCTGCCTCTATCCGTGTTGGCCAGCATTTATTCGCACCCAATTTATTAATTATCGTAGAGACCAGGAATGGGGCAATACCTGATAACTTGACCATATCATCTCATTTCCCTCTGTTTGTCATTCGGCGCATTCGGCTCAAAGCCATCCACATCGCGCCAAAGGCCGTGAAAAAGGCAATTGCAATCTTCGTCACATCCACAATTGGCTCTACACGCACGCCTTCCGGGCCTATAATGATGGCCGCTACCGGCCGTGCCAACGTCCCACCACCGCCGCCACCACCACCGCCAAACCCTACCCCGCTCTCCTGACCTTCGGGGATGGCCTGGCCGCTGCCGCTGCCGCCCCCACCACCATAACCTACCCCGATACCGGCCGTTAGCTCTACGGCCGTGATGACTGTATACCCCCCTTGGGTAATAGGCTGACCAAAAACAGCTCCCGGTTTGGTCACTTCAAATATCCGCGCCATCAAATCATTGGCGGCCTGTTGATTGGGCACAGCTTCAATGGCTATTTTTGTCATATTTTCGCTCATCGTTTTCTCCCTTCATTGAACGCAGAGGCGCGGAGCCACAGAGATACCGCTTCGTTAGCCTCTTTGTGTATTTAACTTGCGATTTTTTCTGCTGGAAAGCAATAGATTGACCAGGATGCTCAGGCCCAGGATGACCCAGAGCGCCCGGCGGGTCACGTCGGGAATGGGAATGGTTTGGAGGTCACGGCCAGAAACCGCTTCGGGGGCACCGTCTGCCTCCACCACCACCTGCACCGGCCGATGCCAGACATAGCCACCAAAAGGCAGCCTTATTTGCAGCACCTGTGACTCTGGCGTAATGGTCAAGTCCCCCACCTTTATCAGCTCACCACGTTGCCTTTCCCACGAAACAAACTTCATCGGCTTCATCCGCTCACCTCTTCACCCCTCACCCACTCACCGTATCACCGCCCCCCACCCGCACAGGCGCAGGCACAGGCGCAGCCCGCACAGGCACAGGCGCAACTGCTACCACCTGACGAGCCACTGCCACCCGACCCGGACATTAACGCTTTGAAGACATCACCCGTTACCTTGTCCGCCCCACTCAGGTTAACAAACCCGCCGGAGGCACTCTTGACCTGCAAGGCGGTGGGGGAGATGGCGGAGGCCAGCCGCCCGGCCGTATTTTCCGTCCATCCGGCAAAACCGGCAGCGACGTGGCTAAAGCTGGTCTTGCCGCCGGGTGAGGGTGCGGTGACGCTGCCGCCACTGGGGATAGCAGAGGTGGTGGTATACGGCCGTGCCCATGTCGGATAGTAGTGATAATCCCGCCGCCGGAAAGAGCGATCATAGTCGTCATCCAGGAAAATCCAGGGCCAGGTCTTGTCCAGATGAGCTTCCAGTTCAGGCACATTGCCCATGGTCCTGGCCTGCTCCATAGCGCGAGCAATAATTTTGCGGTAGTAATCCTGCGTATCGGAGAGATCAAACCCTTTCATACGGCCGGCCACACTTTTGACCAGTGATTCCATCGCTTCACTAAAATTGAGTTGGTGTACGGGACTGCCGTCATGCTCTTGCAGCACATCCAGAAAATGGTGTTCATAGGTGCGCAAAACCACCCCCTGCTGTTGGGCAACTTTGCGGCGTTGCTCGTTGCGGGCAGCACGGTCGGATTGCATGGCGATGTACGGCCGTACCACCTTCACCTGCAACGGATCATCATCTGCCAACTCCAGCGTTCCCTTATCCAACAAGCCAAACAAAACGAGCAACAGCACCTTGTTCAACGGCAGTTCCAGCAAAATGGCGGCTTCCGGGGCCGTCAGCCCACGTTTAATACCGCCCCCTTCCACCTGAGCAATGGCGGGCAGATATTTCTCCTTACGGCCGGCCATGCGATACTCCACCAACCCCACCAACACGAGCGAAACCGGACACAGTAACAAGACGGCCGCCGGATTGGTCATCATCAACCAGACCGCCCCGCAGCCCAACACAGCAAAAATCGAAATACCAGTCCCGCCGGAGTAACGGAAAAAGGCCAGCCCCAGCAAGGCAACAACCGCCAGGCCAATACCAAAAGCCACGCCGGGATTATCTTGCAGCCACTTGGTGACCAGATCGAGCAGGCTTTGTTCAACCACATAGGTCATGCCCGTTGTGGGGAATGAGGCCCCCACCAGGTAGGGTTGGTTGGCCTGTCCGTCAGGCCAGCGCCAGCCGACAATAGCGTGTTCTTCAAATAGCGCCTTATCGGTAAAAGGCACATCCTGATACAACACGGCATCCGGGCTGATGCCGGGCAGCATATGGAAGACCACCCAGATGTCACTGTCGCCATATACAACAGCGGGGTCAAACCAGGTGGGCGTGATTTGCAAGGAGGCAAAACCGTCCTGGGTCACATCTTCATACACCATATCGGGCATGGTGAATTCCACATGTAGCGTGCCCATTTCGCCGGGAGGTATGGCGTACTGGCCCAGGTGGATTTCCACGCCCACGTCAATGTATTCAGATTTGCGGATGTCGGTGAGGGGGTGTCCGTCGTCAATCGAAGCGGTGAAGTTGTCCAGGTCATATCCCTCGTGTGGTGTGCCAATATCCACAATATCTATTGGGCTGGCGAAGGAGTCGTTGTCAAAAGTAATGTCGTAAACAATGCGCACGGAGGCATCCGGGTTCACAAAGACCTGCATGTAAAGCTGGGGCACAGTGAAGCTGTAAGTCTGTGCTTGCAAGGGCGATGCAGCCACCAACAGCGTCAGCAAAAGAGCAAAGAGGAAAAGGGTACGGCCGTGTCTCGTCATGTATGTTTTCCTTGATCATCAATCAGTGAGCGGTGAGCGGTGGGCAGTAGCGGACGTTACACTGCTTACTGCTCACTGCTAACCGCTCACTGATACGCCCACCCTGCTGCTTCACGCGGGCAGTCGGCGGCGCAAAGGGCCAGGCCAGGGCAGTCGGCGCAGCGCGTGGGTGCCGCCACACGCTCGCGGTAGCGGGTGAAGGCGTCATTTTGCCAGATGGTTTGCCACTCATCCGTTAGCACATTACCGGCGGACACGTGCGGGCCTCGCGGCGGAATTACATCCCCATTCGGTTCAATGCGGGCGGCCACATCCCCAGCACAGCGCGGCCCTTGCCGCACCTGCGCCGCCAACGTCTGGCGTGGGTCACGCTGTACGGGAGGCTGCCAGAGAAAACGAACATTCAGGTCATCGGCCGTCTCTTCAATCCAATCGGCCGTTTGCGGCATCGCCTGGGCTGGCAGAGCACCTGCACGCACCTCGTCATCCATGCCATCTGGAGCCACAATCGCCCAAAAGGAGAAAGTGTAAACGCCCCGCTCTTGCAAAGTGGTCAACGTTGTTTCCAGGCCAGGCAAATTGCTTTCCACCAACGGGATTTCGGCGATGGGGTACACTTCATTGGCTTGTATGTCTGCCAGGAGCGGGAGGGCAAAGCTGTAATCCCCTCGGCCCAACAAAGGGTCGTGTATCTCTTCGTTCAAGCTGGCAATGGGAACGGTCACGTAATCTACACCCGCCTGCGCAATGTCCCGCAGCAGTTTGCCCTGCCCCAGATCGGTGGCCCGGCTACGCACCCCGGCAATCATGCCCAGGTCTTCGGCTCGCTCCACCGCCCGCACCAGGTAATCCAGGTCAGGGTTTTCGGGCGTGAGAAAGGTGACGTGGGGAATGCCAATCTGCCACAGCTGGTCGAGCAGCAGGACAAGTTGATCCGGGCCAGCCAGGGGGATGCTCACTTCCAAAGGGGCCAGCAGTTGGGATTCAAAGACGGTAGGGTTGAGTTCGTCCAGGTTAAAGATGGGGTAATTGTCTTCGGGGGCAAGCAGGGTGTGGATGATGTTGGAGACGCGCTGTAAGTCGGCCTGCACCTCATCGGGGGTTGCGCCTTTGTAGCGAGTGCGCACGGCCGTGACAATCTCCTTCTCCGTCTTCTCTTCCAACAGCCCCTTGGCCATGATCACGCCAGTGAGGGAGAGGCGGGCAGCGGCGGCCGCATTCGCCAGCAGCAGACCGTGACCATCCGGCTCCACCCGCAGATGAAAGCGGGTATACATCCCATCACTGGCCCGCATGTAATGGTACAGCCCCGGCGCAATTGTTTTACTATCTTTGCCCCATTGGGGAACCAACCAGCGGCGAAGTTGTATTTTGTCCATTATTCCCTCATCAGTGACACGGCCGTTGCACGTTTCAAACTGGTAAGCATCTCACAACCCATTCGCCTGTTGAATAGAGGGTTGAACAACTTCCCAAACAGCATCCGGGTGCCGGGCGGCTACCTGTAATAAAACTCGCGCTGCCCCACGAGGAACACGCCGTCCCTGCTCCCAATTCTGTAACGTTTTGACGCTGATGCCTAACAGAGCAGCAAATTCTGTCTGAGATAGTTCAAAACGCTCCCGTATATGCTTCACATCAGGCGATTCAAAAACAAACACCCGTGAGGGTTCTTTTTCACCGCGTAATATAGCCCCTCCCTCGCGCACACTCTCCAGAAGTTCTGCAAATAGCTCGTCACTCATATATTTATCACTCATAAAAATTCACCTTCCACAATCTGCCTGAGCATTTTTAGCTGAGATGGGGATAAATTGTCTTGAACATTTTTGGGGTATAACAAAAGCATCAACAATTTGTCCTGTTGAACTGCCCAATAGTAAATCACTCTTATCCCGCCCCGTTTACCTTTTCCACGAAAGCCCCCAACGGGCTTTCCGCAAACCACCTCCACCAGGAATAATGACTTCTGTATCAGGACGGGCGACAAGCTCCGTTTGTAACTGTCTGTATTCATCATCTGTAAGGAGCGTTTGCACTTGTTTTGTAAAAACTAACGTCTCAATAATGATCATGCTGTTGAACTACGAACCCGATTTATCATACGCCAATGGAGGACAATGGTCAACCGGCTCACATCTGGTAACCGAGGTTGCGGAGCACGTCGTCGGGGGTTTGACCGTGCAGGATTTGGAATTGGTAGGCGTCGTCCACGCGATCCACTACCAGTTCATAGGCTTCCGGCAAGACACAATGTTTGCTGCCACGTACCCCGCCCAACATCTCCTGGTATGCACCGACGCTGAAAAAGCCGAGCATCAGCCCATCCGTTTCTACCGGCAGGTAGAGCGGCGACTGGCTGGATTTGGGTGGGTATACATCGTCGCTGTCACAGGTGATGCCACCTAACTGTACCTGTTGGAATGGTTTATCCAGATGATTGAGCGGCAGTACGATGAAATGTTCGCCCAATGCCCAACTGTCAGGGAAGGAGCTCATAATCGAGCCATCAATGATATACCAGGGCAGGTTGGAGTTGTTCTCTTTGGCGGTGACGACGGAAAAGAGGTGGGCGCCATGTTCGGCGGTGGTGTAACGGCCGTACTCCCCCATCACATCTGGCGCGGGCACATTATAGCGGCGGCAGGTTTCTTGCAGCGTCCGCAGTAACCGCCGTACAAAGTCGTGATAATCAAAGTGGAAATCCAGCGTCATCGCCACCGGCATCCCCCCGCCAAAGTTGAAAATATGCAGATCATGGTGGCGCTGCCGCAGCCGGGCATACACCTCAATGCCCGGTTTCAGCCAGTTCACAAACGCCTCCGGGTCGGTAATCTGGCTGCCCACCATGTTGTGGTACATCACCAGCTTCAGGTTGGGCGCGGCGGCAATGTAATCGGCCGCTTTCCAGATGTCATCCAGGCTCAGGCCAAAGCGGGAATTGGCCGCCTGCATCTCTGTTTCACTGGCATGATGGCCGTAACTTTTCATGCGCAGACCCACTTCAAACGAGTGGCCGGAAGAAATCAGCGGTGATAGTTCCCCCATATCTTCAATCACAGGGATCAGGTTTTGGTGAATCTGGCGCAAATGCAAAATGTTGGCTGCATATTGGGAACCGGCTGCCTTAAAGCCATTGCACACAATCAGACGATCAGGAGGCAATAGGCCACGTTGGATCATGATTTTGGCAATATCCACATCCACAGTGGAGGACATTTCGTGGTGTGCGCCGGCGCTCAGGGTGGTGCGAATCACCTCTTCGGCCGCATTCGCTTTGGAGGCATAGGTGTAATGGAAACGGCCGCCATACCCCACCTCCTGAATCACCTCCGCAAACACTTGGTTCATGGCCCCAATCTTCTGGCGAATGAGCGGCAAGTAGACAACTTCCAACGGGCTGGGCAAGGTATGGGGGGCGGGCGTTTCGGCCGTGAACAGGCTGGCGAGATCAAGCTCTTCAAAGTGGAGACGGCCGTGCCGTACCTGTAAATACGCATTAAACCGATACCCCTCTGGTGGTGGTTCTATTGATTCCCAACCAATAACCGGATGCGCTCCGACCATAAATGCCTCCAATAGGTAGCAAACTTCTAGTTAGCCAAAGTATAGAGCGGCTCTAAAACATGGTCAATTTAGCCCATATTTCGTTGCATTTGCAAATATCTTGACATTCCTCACTGACAGGCTAGAATTTTGCACAGTATCAACCTGCAATAACTAAACTTCTCAGCCCAAAAAACTCACCTGGCCCCCGTATTGGAATCTCTGAAAGCCAGAGCATCAGTACAACATCTGGTACACCTTTGTTATTCGACAATCAAGATTAGTACACAGCCTTATTCTGGTGGAGTACAACGTGTTCCATCCTATAAACAAACCTGAAAGCCGGGCTGCATCATTTCAAATCCACATGAAAGGGGGTGGTCTCACTATCATTTTGAGCGTTTGAATTTATTGACAAAGATTGGTCAGGGCAGGCACATCTGTCACCTGGCCTCTCATTCAGTTTTACCAAACGAGGAGGAAGTGATATGCAGAAGAAGCGATTGATTATTCTGTTGGTACTGATTGGTCTGGCAACGGCCGTTGCCTGGCCGGCCCGCTCTTTTCCAAAAGGGGATGTATTAGCCGAAGCCATTCCCGACGATGGTCTGGTTGTGCGCGTCTATTTTGATGATATAGAAATGGGCCGCAAAATCGCCATCTCCTTTGAACCGCTGGAATCTAATTATGAAAAAGGATATCTGCTGCTGGCCATAACCCAGGAAGAATACAACAATCTGCTTAAATCCGGCCTGCAAGCAGAAGTGGACGAAGCGCTCACCAAACAATATGCCGAGTCCGTCAAACCTGTTGATCCCGGCACAGAATCCATCCCCGGCTACTCCTGCTACCGCACTGTAGAAGAAACCTTCACCACCGCCCAAAACATTGCCACAAATTACCCCACCCTGGCAACCTGGAGCGATGCGGGTAACTCCTGGGAAAAGGTAACGGCCGGTGGCCAGCCAGGGTACGACATGATGGTTCTCAAACTGACCAACTCCGCCATTCCCGGCCCCAAACCCAAAATCTTTATCACCAGCGCCATTCACGCCCGCGAATACACAACGGCCGAACTCATCACCCGTCTGGCGGAAAATCTGGTCAGCGGCTATGGCACAGACCCGGATATTACCTGGATTTTGGATTACCACGAAGTGCATATGATGCTGCATACCAATCCCGACGGCCGTAAACAGGCCGAGACCGGCATCCTCTGGCGCAAAAACACCAACCAGAACTACTGTGGCGCTACCAGCAACAGCCGGGGGGCCGACCTCAACCGCAACTTCACCTACAACTGGGGCTGCTGCGGCGGTTCCAGCGGCAGCCAATGCAGCGAAACGTATCGTGGCGCCAGTGCCGGTTCTGAACCAGAAGTGCAGGCGGTGATGAATTACGCCCTGTCTATCTTCCCCGACCAGCGCGGCTCAGGCGAGAGTACGCCAGCCCCATTGGATGCGACCGGCCTGTATCTGGACATCCACAGCTCCGGGCGGCTGCTGCTGTGGCCCTGGGGTTACACCAGCAACCCCACCGGCAACGGCACCCAACTGCAAACGCTGGGACGCAAACTGGCCTACTTCAATAACCACACGCCAGAACAGGCCATTGGCCTCTACCCCACTGACGGCACCACGGACGATTACATCTATGGCGAATTGGGTGTAGCGGCCTACACCTATGAATTGGGCACCCAATTCTTTGAAACGTGCAGCTATTTCACCAATACCTTGCTGCCCGCCAACATGCCCTCGCTGATGTATGCGCTCAAAGTGGCCCGCACCCCCTACATGACCCCGGCCGGACCAGACGCGCTGAGTGTGGCTCTCAACCAGGGTTCTACACCGCCCGGCGTGCCCGCCGGGACGGTGGTCAACCTGACGGCCAGCATCAATGACACGCGCTTTAACAACAGCAACGGCACAGAACCTACTCAGACGATTGCTGCTGCTGAGTATTATGTGGATACGCCGCCCTGGGCTGGCGGCACGGCCGTCGCCATGTCCGCCTCTGATGGCACATTCAACAGCACCATTGAAAACGTCACCGCCAGTATCAATACCACCGGCTGGAGCAACGGCCGTCACACCCTATACCTGCGCGGCCGTGACGCCAACAACAACTGGGGCGCGGTCTCTGCCATCTTCCTGCACATCGGCAGCGGCCCCACACCCACCCCATCACCCACCCCCGGCCCTACCGCTACACCTGGCCCAACGAACACCCCACCACCCGGCGGCACTATCTTCTTCGACAACTTCGAGAGCAACCTGGGCTGGACGGTAAACCCCAACGGCACAGACACCGCCACCCTGGGCCAATGGCAGCGGGCCAACCCCGAAACCACCAGCAGCAGCGGCACCAAACAACAGGGCACCACCGTCAGCGGCAGCAATGACCTGGTGACAGGGCCATTAGCCGGGAGCGGCGCCGGCAGTTATGACATTGATGGCGGCACAACTTCCATCCGTTCGCCCAACATCACGCTGCCTGCCAGCGGCAATATCACCCTCTCCTTCAGTTACTACATGGCCCACCTGAACAACTCCTCCAGCGCTGACTTCTTGCGGGTCCAGGTAGTAGGCAGCAGCACACAAACCGTCCTGGAAGAGTTGGGGGCAGCCAATGATGATGACGCGGCCTGGGCCACATTCAGCGGCAGCCTGAACAGCTTTGCCGGGCAAACAGTATACATTCTCATCTCCGCCGCCGATGCTTCTGGGGCCAGCCTGGTGGAAGCGGCCGTAGATGATGTGCGAATTGAATCAACCCCTTAATTTTGAGCGGAGGAGCGGAGGAGAAAAGGAGCGGAGGAGAGAACAAGATTCCCCTCTGCTCCTCAGCCCCTCTGCTCCATTGCTCCCATTTTTTATGGAGGAAGACAAATGAACGCAAAACGATGGACAATTATAGGCATTCTCTTGTTCGTAACTCTGCTGGCTTCGGGTATTTTCCGGCAGCAAACGCTCGCGGCCGATCCCCAGGACGTACAAACCAAAATCGAGCCGCTCGTTTTGGAGCAACTGGCTGTGCAATCAGAAACCGACTTTTTCATCTGGATGACAGCCAAAGCTGACCTGTCTGGCGCTTATGCCCTGGAAAGCAAAGAAGCCAAAGGAGAATATGTATTGAATGCTTTGATGACAACGGCCGACGCCACCCAAAAAGGGCTGCGTGATTACCTGGATAAACAGGGAATCAACTATCAGGCCTTCTACATCGCCAACAAAATCTACGTCCAAAGCGGGAACCAGGCATTGCTCATGGCGGTAGCTGCCCGCCCGGATGTGGCTCGCATTACGGCCAACCACCAGTTCCAACTAGACATCCCCTATG
Source organism: uncultured Ardenticatenaceae bacterium (assembly GCA_964581605.1). Lineage (GTDB taxonomy): Bacteria > Chloroflexota > Anaerolineae > Promineifilales > Promineifilaceae > CAADGU01. The sequence continues at coordinate 55,699 of CAZOPF010000007.1, read as the reverse complement.
TCAACCCTGATGCGCCAGACACACCAGAAGCCATTGAGTCCAACATCACCTTCATCAATGCCAATGATGTGTGGGCAATGGGTTACAACGGGGCGGGTATGGTCGTCGCCGGTAATGATACCGGGCTGGATTGGGATCATCCGGCCATACAAAGTCATTATCGCGGCTGGAATGGCAGTTCCGCCAACCACAACTATAGCTGGTGGGACGCCACCGACACCTACCCCACCGTTCCCAACGATGGGCACGGGCATGGCACCCACACTACCGGCACGATGGTCGGCGATGATGGCGGCAGCAATCAGATTGGGGTCGCACCGGGCGCCAAGACCATTCACTGCAAAAATATGACCAACTCTGGCAGCGGCAGCGACGCCACCTTTACCGAATGTTTCCAATGGGATCTGGCGCCCTGGAATCTGAGCGGTACTAACCCGGACCCGGCCATGGCCCCCCACTCTATCAACAACTCCTGGGGGTATGCCGGTGGCAATGCTTCGCAGTTCCAGGATGAGGTGAATGCGCTGCGAGCGGCCGGTATCATCGTGGAGGTTTCGGCCGGGAATGAAGGGCCAGGCTGTGCCACCCTGCGCTCGCCAGGTGATTATCAGCAGTCGCTTACCACCGGCTCGGTGCAACATTCAGGCGGCAGCCTGCCCGGCACGATCACCAGTTTCAGCAGCCGGGGTGTGTCTGATATTCACCCCAGTGCCTTCATCCCCGATGTGATGGCCCCCGGCCAAAATATCCGTTCCTCGCTGCCGGGCACGGGCTATGGCACGATGAGCGGCACGAGCATGGCTGGCCCGCACACGGCCGCCCTGGTTGCCCTGATCTGGGATGCGGCCCCTGGTCTGGTGGGGAATGTGGCGGCTACGGAGCAAATTATTATAGACACGGCCGTGCCCCTTTCCGGCCAGAACGGTTCCAACTGTGGCGGCAATTACAGCGCCGGGCCAAACCAGGATTGGGGACATGGCACAATTGATGCCCTGGCGGCCGTCAATGCCGCTATCGGCGGTGGCAATCCCACGCCCACCCCTCCGCCGCCTACCCCGACCAACACACCTACCCCTGGCCCCACCAGCACACCTCCGCCGGGCGGCACTATCTTCTTTGATAACTTTGAAACCAGTCTGGGCTGGACCGTAAACCCCAGCGGCACAGACACGGCCACTACCGGCCAATGGGTGCGTGGCAACCCCGAAACCACCACCAGCAGCGGCACCAAACAGCTAGGCACCACCTATAGTGGCAGTAATGATCTGGTCACTGGCCCGTTAGCCGGAAGTAGCGCGGGCAGCTACGACATTGACGGCGGGGTAACCTCCGTCCGTTCGCCCAACATCACCTTGCCAGCCTCAGGCAACATCACCCTGTCGTTCCGTTATTACATGGCGCACCTGAATAACTCGTCCAGCGCCGACTACCTGCGTGTGCAGGTGGTGGGCAACACCACCGTACAGGTATTCCAGGAAACAGGTGCAGCTAATGATGATGACGCTGCCTGGGCCTTGTTCAGCGGCAGCCTGAACAGCTTTGCCGGACAAACAGTATACATCCTCATCTCGGCCGCCGATGCTTCTACCGCCAGTCTGGTGGAAGCGGCGATTGATGATGTGCAGATCACATCCTCACCATAAATGAAAGTTGTGGCTGGTTGTTGGTTGCTGATGGCTGGTATCGGCCGCCAGCCCCCAACAACCAGCCACCGTTACCCAGGAGTTGAGAATGAAGCTAACAGGAAAAATCCTTATCACTGTTTTTGTTTTTTATCTGGTTACTTTACTCCTTTTCCAACCGGTAGAGGGGGCGGCGCCAACTTTGAACACGGCCGTAGAGCCAGACCCCATCCAGACCCATTTTGTCAGTGAACCGGTGACGCCAGGGTTGAGTACGGCCGTGCGCGACCTGCCGGTATCATCCTGGGATGATGAACCGACCTTAAACCGGGAAATCAACCCCCGGCACAACCCGCACCAGTTTGAAGCCGATATGGGGCGGCGCGGCACCTGGAACCGCACCAACATCCCCACCGATCCCCTCATCAAACCAGCCGGGGGCGGCACACTCCTCACCCCCAGCCTCGACTTCAGCTTCGACGCCACCGGTAATCCGGCCGGGTGTGGCACCTGCACCCCCCCCGACATCAACGGCGATGTAGGCCCCAATCATTACGTCCATGCCGTCAACGCCACCAAAATAGCCATTTACAACAAATCGGGCGTTTTGCTCAGTGGGCCGTTTAACCTGGGAGCATTGTGGTCAAGTGGCAACTGCACCGCCAACGCTGGCGATCCCATTGTCTTGTATGATCCCCTGGCCGACCGCTGGTTGTTAAGCCAGTTTGCCCAATCCAGCCATATGTGCGTTGCCATCTCCCAAACGGCCGATCCCACTGGCGCATATTACACCTACACCTTTAACGTTGGTGCCTTCCCCGACTACTTCAAATTTGGCGTCTGGCCGGACGGCTATTACATGTCCGCCAATGAGTCTACCTACACCGCCTATGCCTTTGACCGTGCCCGCATGTTAACCGGCGCTTCGGCCACTTTCCAGAAATTTACCGGCGGTACCAATCTTTATTTGCCCAGTGATGTGGATGGCCCCACTGCCCCACCGGCCGGCGCGCCCAATATCTTCTACACCTTCAAAGACGACAGCTATCATGGCGGCGGCAGTGACCGGATTGAACTGCGGGAATTTGATGTGGATTGGGTCACGCCGGCTAACTCCACCTTTAATCTGGTCACCACCTTGCCCATCGCCTCCTTCACCTACACCCCCTGTGGCTATTTCAACTTCAACTGTGTGCGCCAGTTGGGCACAACTCAACGTTTTGACGCCCTGGGTGAATGGCCGATGTTCCGCTTCCCCTATCGCAACTTTGGCACGCACCAATCATTGGTTGGCACATTTGTGGTGGGTGGTGGATTGGGCAATGTGGGTGCGGCCGTGCGCTGGTTTGAACTGCGCAAAACAGGCGCCAGTTGGACGCTTTACCAGCAGGGCACCCACGATCCTGGCGATGGGCACGACCGCACAAACCCCAGCATCGCTATGGACAAAAACGGGAACATCGCTATCGGCTACACCGTGTCCAGCAACACCATCAATCCGGGAATCCGTTACGCCACCCGTCTGTCCACCGACCCATTGGGCACATTGCAAACGGAAGCCGTTCTCATCAACGGCAGCGGTTCACAAACCGGCTCCAACCGGTGGGGTGATTATGCGGCGATGGCTGTTGACCCGGCCAATGATTGTTCTTTCTGGTATACCAATGAATACTACTCTGCCAATTCTGCCAATCAGTGGCGAACCCGCGTCGGTGTCTTTACCGTCCCTGGTTGTTCTGGCGGCCCAACCCCCACACCGACCAATACGGCCACCAATACGGCCACGCCTACCAATACAGCTACGCCTACAAACACAGGTACACCGACCAACACCCCCACCCCCAGCAATACGCCAACACCCACCAATACCCCCACATCAACCAATACACCTCCACCCAGCGGCGACATCTTCTTTGACAATTTCGAGACCAACCTGGGCTGGATAGTGAACCCTAATAGCACGGATACGGCTACTTTAGGCCAATGGGAGCGGGGCAACCCGGAAGATACCAACAGCAGCGGGGCCAAACAGTTGGGCACAACGGTCAGTGGCAGCAATGATCTGGTGACGGGGCGGTTGGCCGGCAGCAGTGCCGGTAGTTATGACATTGATGGTGGCACCACGTCTATCCGTTCCCCGAATATCTCGCTGCCTGCGTCAGGTAGTATCACGCTTTCGTTTAGTTATTACATGGCGCATGGCACCAACTCTTCCAGTGCGGACTTTCTGCGGGTGCAGGTGGTAGGTAGCTCCACCCAAACGGTCTTTGAAGAACTTGGCGCGGCTAATGATGACGACGCTGTATGGGCTACTTTTAGTGGCAGCCTGAACAGCTTTGCCGGGCAGACGGTCCATTTGCTCATCTCGGCGGCTGATGCTTCGGGAGCCAGTCTGGTGGAAGCGGCCGTAGATGATGTGCGCATCACGGGCAGTGGGCCGACCCCGACGCCTGGCCCCACCAATACGCCCGTACCGCCAACGGCCACGCCGCCGCCCAGCAGTTGCACCACCTACACCAGCACCAATGTGCCCATCCCCTTGCCAAATGGAACATCCACCATCACCTCCAACCTGGTGATCAGTGGGGCGGGTACGATTGGGGATCTGAATGTGTCGGTGAACATGGCTCATGTGTGGGTAGGCGATCTGCGCTTTGTGCTGCGCAACCAGACGACGGGCACGGCCGTGACTATCATTGACCGCCCCGGTGTGCCTGCTTCCACCTATGGCTGCTCCGGCGACAACATCAATGCCACCCTCAGCGACGAAGCCGCCTCGCCAGTAGAGAACCAGTGTGCGGCTGGCACACCAACCATCAACGGCACATTCAGCCCCAACAACCCCCTGAGTGCCTTTGATGGGCAAAGCGGCAATGGCAACTGGGCATTGGAAGTGACCGATCTGTACACTTCGGCCGATGCGGGCACACTTAACGGCTGGAGTGTGGAAATCTGCACACCGTAATTGGTTGTTACGAATCGGTTGGGAGCAAACTGTTGGAATGAAATGGGGCCTCAGGTTGAGGCCCCATTTTTATTTGTCTGAGGGTCGTTAGGGCGAGTATGGTCAAGGGAGCGACGGCCGCTAAACTGGCGCATCAGTTATCGGCCGTAGCCGGGAAGAGAGAATGCTCAACTGCCGAAAGCTGACCGGTTTGTCCAGCACAAACGAGACATCTTTACGCAACGTGTCGGCCAGATGGGGATCGGCCGTAGCAATAATCACCTTCACCTCTTTCAGCCGCTCCTCAGCCCGCATAAACTTCAACACTTCTGGGCCAGACACGCCCGGCAAATGCAAATCCAATACCACAATGTCGGGCGTCACCTGTTGCAGCCGCTCCAGTGCCATCCGTCCATCGGCTATGATTTCCGTGGCAAAACCAGCCTGGCGCATGGCCGCTGCAAAAATTGTGCCCATATCCTCATCATCTTCAATGATCATTGCTATTGGATTCACGATACTACCTCCATAACTGGTGTGTAAGGTAATACAACGGTAAATGTACTACCTTGGCCCATCTGGCTATTGAGCCAGACATCTCCTTCTAATGAGAGGGCCAATTCCTTAACTAAAGATAATCCCAGGCCAAAACCCTGGTGTTCCCGCGTAATAGAGCCATCCACCTGGCGAAACGGCTCAAAAATATACGAGTGTGCCTCAGGTGGGATGCCAGGGCCAGTGTCTGAAACTTCTATGGCCCAGGCAGTAATATCTGGTTGATAAAACCGCACATGCACACCGCCTTCGTTGGTGAACTTGATACCATTACTCACCAGATTAAACAAAATCTTTTGCAGCCGTTTGGGGTCACTGATCAACAATCCAGGAAAGTTATTATCCAGTTCGCTGGTAAGAGCCAGCCCTTTGGCTGTTGCTTTAGCGCCTAATGTCTGGTGCATGTCCTGGAGCAATTCTTCGGGCAAGACAATGGTCTGGTTAGCGGCAATTTTGCGTGCTTCCAGGTTGGCCTGGGCCAACAAATCCTGCACAAGAGCGGTGAGGTGGTTGGTGCGGTTGATGATTTTTTGCAGAATATCTTTTTGCTGCGGGGTAATTTCGCCAAAATAGCCGATTTCTATCATTTCGGCGTAGCCCAAAATTGCACCCAACGGGGTTTGTAGTTCATGGTGGGCTTTGGAAAGTATTTCTGATTTGACACGGCTGGCTTCCAGCGCACGGTCACGGGCCAGGCGTAATGCTTCTTCGGTTTGTTTGCGTTCAGTGATCTCGGTGACAACGGTGAGGACTTCAGTGATGGTACCGTCTTCAGCACGAATGGGGCGTTTGATGGTTTGCCACCATCGTTCCTGATTGGCAGCGTTGAGGGTGCGTTGTTCAGGTATGAAAAGTTCGTCGCCGGATTCAAAGACTTGCAGGTCATCACGGCGGAATTGTTCCACTTTGATAGGGTCTGGGTTGAAGTCGGCGTCAGTTTTGCCCAGCATGTTTTCGATAGTGGTGTTGTAGGTATCAGCAAAAGCCTGGTTAACCATGACAAAACGGCCGTCCCTATCTTTTGCAAATATAAAACTAGGGTTTACGTTTATGACCTGGCGCAAGAAACGGCGCTGCTGCCGTAAGGCATCTTCCGTTCTTTTCCGTTCAGTCACTTCTTCTTCCAGTGCCTGTGTGCGGCTTTCCAGCCCGGTGAGCAAGATACCCACTCGTTCAGCCATTTCGTTGAAATGGGCGGCCAGTACGCCAATCTCATCCTGGGTGGTGATGGGCGAACGCACCAGTAAATCGCCTTCGGTGAAAGTGGTTACAGTTTTGGTGAGTGATTTGATGGGGCGGACAAGTAAACCCCCAAAGATGAAGGCGGCTAACACGGCCGTGCCCGCAATCACGCTCACCAACAATGCCGTCTGCCGCACCTGCGCCTCGACGGGTATCAGGAACAGTTCTTGTGGTTGGAAGAAGGCAACCTGCCAGGGCACGTTTTTAAGGGTGACAACGGCCACCTGGTTTATCAGATTCCCCGTTGCAATGTCGGTGGCTTCAAAAAAGGGGTCATGGTCTGCCTGGTTCAGGCTGGCTGCTAAACTGTCTAGCTGCATAGGATAAAGCCGGGCGGGGGGCCAGTCGGGCAGGCGATATTCAGCCTGCAACCGGGCTTCGGTGGCGGCGGGCAGGCGGGAAATGGGCAGGAAGTTCACCTCTGGTTCAATGCCATGTGCCAGATGAATGTGGTATTCATCAAACAAAACGCCAAACGACCCTTCACCGGCTAATCCATTTTGTGCTGCTACCAGCGATTGCAGTACGGCCGTGTCATATTCCGCCCGCAAATAACCTAACCGTTCACCATCATCATCTAACACAGGAATGCTAAAGAAGAGTACAGGCGGAGATTCTGCGGCCACATATTGCACGGCCGATACAAACGGCATGTTATCGGCCGTTGCCTGAAAATGCTGGAAATAATCCCGATCTGCTTCGGACTGCCCAACATAAGGAGCATAAGAATCCAACACATTATCACCAGCCAGATTGAGCAAACCATAAGAACGCACATACTCATTTTTACCGCTGAGGGCAACCAGAAAAGCCCAAAGGCGCAGCTCGTCCTGGCTGGCACGGCGTTCCGCCAACGCTAACGAATAATAACTCTGTAAAACTGGCAAACGGGATTCAAGCACCAGCTCCTGTTGGCTTGTTTCAATAAATTCATCAAGCTGTGAGGCGACGCCTGTGGCCAGGGCAAAAAGGTTTTGGTTGGCGTCTTGGATGAGAATCTGGCGTGTGTTACGGCCGTTGATCACCGCCAGAAACAGCAGCGGAGCCAATGCCACCAAAGCAAAGGCCCCAAATAACTTCACGCGCAAACTAAGTATCGTACTTGACCGCATCGTATCAATCTGGTCTGTGCCGCCCCAAAGCGCCAGACTCAAGCCAGTACACCTTAACCGGAAAGTAATCGGATGCCCATAGGTATTTGGTTTAAGCAGTGCTCGTTCTCAGATTTTTCACGGGGCATATATGGGGGTGTTTGGGTGCTTGAGTGTTT
>CAZOPF010000007.1:34313-47966 GCA_964581605.1 uncultured Ardenticatenaceae bacterium | reverse complement strand
AGTGTTTAAGTGTTTAAGTGATCAAGTGTCTACGTGAGCACCTAAGCACCTGAGCACCTCATCACCTGCTCACCTGCTCACGTCATCCCCAACGCCATCAGCACCGTATCCAAATCCTTATCTCCACGCCCACTCAAATTGACGATGATGATTTGATCCGGCCGCATCCGGGGTGCCTGTTTGATCACTTCGGCCAGGGCATGGCTGCTTTCCAGAGCGGGGATGATGCCCTCCAATTGGCAGGTGGTCTGGAAAGCGGCCAGCGCTTCCGCATCCGTCGCGTAGGTATAACCAGCCCGTTCCTGGTCGCGCAATAGGGCATGTTCTGGCCCCACGCTGGGGTAATCCAGCCCGGCACTGATGCTGTGCGTCTCCATAATCTGGCCGTCGGCCGTTTGCATTACATAGCTCTTTGTTCCATGCAGCACCCCTACACGGGCTGTATTCAGGTCGGCAAAACGGGCAGCATGTTTGCCACTGGCCACCCCTTCCCCGCCGGCTTCCACGCCGATGAGTTGCACCTGATCATCATCCCGAAAGGCATGGAAAATGCCCATAGCATTGCTGCCACCGCCCACACAGGCAATGATCAGATCCGGCAAACGGCCGACGGCCGACAAAATCTGTTCCCTCGCTTCCATACCAATCACACTTTGGAAATCACGCACCATCATTGGGTAAGGATGTGGCCCCAACACCGAACCAAGCAAGTAATGGGTACTGTCCACATTCGTCACCCAGTCGCGGATCGCTTCGTTGATAGCGTCTTTGAGGGTGCGGCTGCCGCTGCCCACCGGGCGCACTTCCGCCCCCAGCAGTTTCATGCGGGCCACGTTGGGCTGCTGCCGGGCAATGTCCACCTCACCCATGTAAACAACACATTCCAACCCCAACAGGGCACAGGCGGTAGCCGAGCCAACGCCATGCTGCCCGGCACCTGTTTCGGCCACAATTCGTTGTTTGCCCATGCGTTTAGCCAGCAATGCCTGCCCCAACGCATTATTGATTTTGTGCGCCCCACTGTGGTTGAGGTCTTCGCGCTTGAGGTAAATTTGGGCGCCGCCCAGGTGTTGGGAGAGGCGGCGGGCGTGGGTGAGGGGCGACGGCCGTCCCACATACGTCTTGAGCAGGTGATCAAATTCCGCCAAAAAGGCCGGGTCGGTGCGTGCTTCTTCATAAGCGGTAATCAGTTCCGCCAGGGCAGGCATCAGTGTTTCCGGCACATATTGGCCGCCGTAGGGGCCAAACTTGCCCCGCTCGTCCGGTACATTAACTTTGGGTAGCTGCATCGTTCCATCCTTTGTCCATCGGGTTACGGGGATTATAACAAAAAACCTCTCGGAGCCTGGGAGGCTCCGAGAGGTCTGAGGGTTTAGGGGAGATGGGTTCAATCTTGAAGATGAACCCATCTGGCAATTCTACTCTTTCCGCCGCCAGAAAAGAAGGGCAAAGAGGGGAAGCACGGCCGTGACAGCGACCACATTCGCTGTGGGTTTGGGTGCAGCCGCTTCTGGCGCATCACTATCTGGTTTGACGATGATAGGCAGGTAGATGAAGGTGTCTGTCTGCGGCGGTAATTCAACGTCGGCCGTTGTGGTCAAGTCCACACTGTCCATCACACTACTATCTGCGTCGGACGTGGCTGTAATGGTCACGGTGTCTGTGGCATTATTGGTGGCCGTAACGGGCACATGCACCATCACCATCACCTCGTCAGAAGCGCCGGCCGCCAGCGCCACGCTGGTCGTAGACAGGTCTGTCATCCAGGCATTCCCATCGGAGCTGAGGGTATAGCTGTCGGCCGTGTCGCCCGTATTGGTGATATGCAAGGTATACGTGACAACGGCATCGGCCGTGCCAGTGAGAGTGTTGTCTACGGCCGTCAGTTCCACGCCATACACCGGTTCGGGCACGACTATTAGGCTGACCGGCGTTTCCACATACGGCGTCAGCGGATCATTGCTGGCCACGCACAACGTACCATTGTAGGTGCCTACCGCCAGCCCTGTGCTGTCAAAAGTCACATCCACTGTAGAAGCGCCACCAGCGGCCGTTGTGCCGCTGGTAGGCGATGCGCTCAACCAGGGGATTTCCGACGGCGTTTCACAAATGGAGCGTGGTATCAGGGAGATGTCATCGTAGTAGACGGAAGTGGCATTATTGGCAAACAGGTCTACGGCCGCAATGTTAAGCACCCCACCGGTAGAAACATGCCCCGTCCAACCGGCCTGATACAGCATCTGCCCACCGTAGTAGAATGTCTGCGTATCAGCATCCAGGTCAATCTCCACCCGAATTTCCACCCATTCATCGTACACAATAGGCAGGCTGTCCCCGCTGGTGCAGGTAGCTCCTGTGTCGTCATACAGCATATCCGTATTGGAGTTGAAACAAACCTGGGTAGACCAGTTATTAGTGCCATTATCAACGTAGGTGTTCAGCAAGATAAAGTAGGTCTGCCCGGTAAAGCTGCTGGGAATGTACTGCCAGGCCGTATACACATATTGACCAGAGTTGAAGCCGGTGTATTCATGCACCAGGTCAGCCCCGCCCACAATATCAACCGAATTAGGCAGGCTGCGTGCCTGATCATCGGTGGTAAAGGCACCGGCCGCCGGGCTGTTGTTCCAACCTTTCCAGCCGCCCTGACCATGTAACTGGCTGTCGGTGGCATAGGTGTCAAAGCTGTCCGCCCAACTATTACCGGTTGGCCCATTCAGACCAACCACTTCTGTAATACTCCAGGTCAGGTCAACATCACCGGTGTTACTGATAGTCAACGTTTGCGAGGTTGTAGTGTCCGGAGTCTGGGTACTGTCCAGCGCATCGGGGCTAACGGTAATAGCCGGTGTGCTCCCAGCCGGTACACAGGACTGCACAGAAACCTGATCAATCCACCAGCCATCATTGCCCACCGCACTGTCAGTGCCAATACGCCAGCGCAATTGCACTGATTGGCCTGCATAATCATCCAGGTTGACGATGGCGGCATCAAACGCAGTGCCATCATCCGTACACCACGCTTCTACCGCGCCGTAATCATTGGTAATGGGGTTGTTGCCCGGTTGATCATTCCAGATGACGTTGTCATAGGGGTCGGTGAGCATATGGCTGTTATCTATGTAAGACCAGCTGGTGCCCCCGTCAGTGCTGATTTCCAGAATACCAGCGTCCCAGCAACGGCCGTCTGTACTCGGCGGCTCAAACCGCTGGCGGTTAGTAAATTGCAGCGTCACTGGCGATTGGGTAGCTGGGCCAAGCGTAATCACTGGCGATGTTAACCGCTGATCGCTTAACGTCTCCGTATCCAATGCCTTATAAGAGTAGGTCCCATCACTGGCATAATCCGTCGCCAATGCCCAGGTATCGCCCGTACCGTCGTGCATCCAGTCCGCCGCGCCATCTTCAAAACTTGTCTCATAAGCGACTGCCGGCACAGAACCAATGGGGCAAACATTTGTCAGTTCTATCGTCGTAAAGCTAAAGGTAGCGGAAGCCTGCCCCAAACCACAGGCATTACTGGCTCGAACGCGCCAATAAAGCAATGTGCCATCCGGCAAATTTACAGGCGGTGTATGGCTGGTGTCGGCTACAGTGGTTGAGTAGATAATGTTGGTAAAGCCAGCATCATCCGCCACCTCTAGCAGGTAATCAATGACGCCCACACCACCAGCCTGCCAGCTAAAAGTTGGCTGAACGGGCACATTCGTCGCCCCATTGGCCGGAGCTACCAGGGTAACGCCAGCAGGCGCCCCATCCAGCAGGTTAAGCTGCACGGTAGTCGTATGGGTGCTGGTGGGGGCCACCCCAATTACATTCAGGGCATAGTTGCCACCTGTGGCGGCACCGGTATTCGCCAGCGTCAACGTCGTTGTAAATGGTGGTGTACCGGAATTAACGCCAAAACTGCCGGTGTATCCAGCAGGCACACCGGTAACCGATAAATTCACCGTATCGGTAAAGTTTAATGTCTGACCAACGGTCACATCGTAGAGAGCATCATCAGGAATACAAATGTTTTGGGAGGGCGGCTCTACGGTCAATGTGAAGTCCAATCCCTGCGGCAGCGGCCATACATACGCGCCACGCGCTCGTGTAAAGAGCGCTAAGGTGGTGAATCCTCGGTCAATGGCCATATCCCAGATCATGACACGTGGCAGCCCGGCCGTGAAGAGATTCCAGGTGGGTGTGGCGGCCGTAATGTCATCAGTAAAGTAGAGGCCCCAATCGGTGCCAGCAAATACCTGGCTGGGGATATTGGGGTTGGCAATGATGCTATTAACGGGGATGTTCGGCAGATTGCCTGTCTTGTCTGCCCAGGTGAAGGACGAACAATCACTGTTACACGTCACCTGGAAGACATGGCCGGGCGTGGTAGGCGTGTTTTCATTAAACCCGCCAACGGCCGCAAACCCAGTGGTCGCAATGTTAGGATGCGTGGCTACATCCATAATGGGCCGATTGGGCAGCACCGTATTACCGCCGGTTACATTCACCCAGGTGGCGCTGTTTGCCACGCCCTGCCCCAGGTTAAAGCCATATTGCACATTACCATCCAGCGTGCCTGCAATGGCGATAGAGCCGTTATTGACAGCATAGCTCAACTGCTGAATAAACGACCGTGCCCCCAGCGTTCCTTTGGTCAGGTCGGGGCTGTTCACCAGGAAAGTCGTGCCCGCATTAATGGATTCCCATACGCGATGTGTGCCCACGATCATATGGTCACAAATGGCGTTGGGGCAGTTATACTTATCCAATTCATAGGGCATGATGAAACTGAGACGGTCGCCAGCCCAGGGAGTAGGCAGATTGGAATACGGGCCAAAGGGTCCATTAGTGGAACGTTTAAGGCCACCGTTCTGGCTTTCCTGATACCAGTTATTGCCAAGTTTTGGCTCAATGCGGGCAAACATGCCATCGCCGCCGGTAGTCACCTGCCATTCGGCCGCTTCCACCGGTTCACCACCGCCCACATCCCACACTTTCACCATCGAGCCATTGTCCTGCGCCCCACCGTTGATGGCAGGGCTACTGGATGTATTGAAGTCGGCCGTGATGTCGCCGGAATAAAATTCAATGGTGTTGAAAGTTTCGTTCAGGCGGACAAAATCATTAAAACTGAGGCCCGGATCGGTGGCAACATCGGTATAGTAAGCACCACCGTCACTGCTGGCTAACAGGCGGTCAGGATCATTGTTTACATAGGCCAGGCCATGGTGGTCCACATGCACGACATCACCACCGCTATAACCTTGCGTGATATTTGTTAGCGAGGCACCGCCATTAGTAGACCGGAATATGTCTATCATATCAACAAAGATGACCATAGGGTCGGTCGGGTCTACAATGACATTCTGGTCATACCAGTTTTGGGTGCTGCCATTGTCAAAGTTGGTGCCCGCGATCCAGGTAGTACCGCCATTATCGGTGCGGTAGATGCGAAGCAGACCATTGCTTAAGGTGGTGTCGGCCACAACCGCATAGATAACATCCGGGTTGCTGGGGGCCATAGCCATGTCAATGCGCCCCACCTGACTGGGGTTATTCGGTGTACCGTTGCCGGTACCTACCGGGAACCCGTTATCGCCACGGGTGATAAGCGTCCAGTCGCCCACGGCCGGGCAGCCGCTGGTGGGCATAGTAGTATGGTATATGCCATTTGCCCCATTTTGATCCAGGTTTGGCTGGACAGGGGTCGGCGAACCACGAGTGCCAATGGCCACGTAAACGTCGGTGCTGGTGCCATTGTCATGCAAGATCAGGCCGGTGCCATCTTGCCGCTGAGTTGAATGGGGATTGGTGAGGCAGGGACCAGACCAATTCAGCCCGGCATCATAAGAAAAATAAACGCCTGTTTTGGTGGTTACAACCACATTGTCACTATCGCGTGGGTCAACTCGCACTTTGCCGATGGACTGGTATTGGGGAAAAACGCCGGGCGGTTGGGGGTAGTTGGGGCCAAATACATCTTCGCCCAATACCTCCCAGGTAGCGCCAGCGTCACTGCTTTTGAGTACACCAGCACTGCCAAACGACCAGGAGCCATAGCGTAAATCACCGGTACCGGCGTAGATGGTGTTGTGATCATTGGGGTCAAGGGTGAGGTCGCCAATAGTGGTATTGGCAATGAGGGGATCATCCGTGACAACAGTCCAGGTGGTGTTTTCGTCGCAGCAGTTGGTTGTTTTCCAGACGCCCCCCCCATCAGAGCCGGCGTAAGCGATGTTAGGAGCAACAGGGTCACTCACCATGACATTTGTACGGCCGGCAACGATACCGTAATTAAAACAGTTCTGGCAGCCATCAGATTGCAATGGCTGTGGGCCAAGAGCGGTGAATTGGTTGGGGTCTAAATTACCGCCACCCACCAGCCGGGAAGCATTAAGAGCGCCAGCTGGTAAAGCTTCTTGAATAAGTTTATCAGTCTCGGCCGCGTCTACGAGCCATTGCTGGTCAAATACACCGGTGGGGTAAGAGGCACGGACGGCCCAATAGTCGCCCACACTGTTCAGGAATTGACCTTCCATTTCCGGGCTTTCATTGGCTTCGGCCATGTATCGTTCCCGGGGGAGGCCTTTAGCAGCAAAGAGGTCACCTTGTGCTTGTGCGGCCGCACTGGTTTCTGGCGCGGGCAATGCAGGCCGGGCCAGGGCAACGGCCGCAACCACAAACAGCGCTGCCAGCAAAAGCAAGCTGATCAAACGAGTAAGTTTTGACTTCATTTAGTTTTTCTCCTAACAAAACTGAAGGCTCCCACGGCGATTAGTGGGAAGCGATAATAGTTGCGCGACAAAATTATACTGATGATTTAATAATTGGCTAATTTTCAGCCTGTTTTGATCGTCGTGAAGTGGCTGATGGGTGGTGGGCTAAAACGTTACGGCCGTTACCCACGTATTGTAGGCAGCCGATGAATAAAGGAGCAATCATATGCACGCAAATGGACAAATGACCAACCTCTGGGAACGGGCCAAAACACCACTGGCGGTATTGGGTGGTTTTATCTTTCTCCTCTGGTTTTTGGAGATTTTGGATTGGTTGATTTTTAATGGGGCGCTGGACGGCTATGGCATCAAACCGCGCACCGTGAATGGGTTATTTGGTATTTTTTATGCGCCGTTTTTGCATGGCGGGTTTGGGCATCTGATGGCCAACACTATGCCCATTCTTATTTTGGGTGGGCTGATTATTGTCTCTCGGGGATTAAAAGAGTTTTTTGTTGTCACGGGCATGGTAATGATGATTGGCGGGTTGGGAACATGGTTGATTGGGCCGAGCCTTTCGGTGCATATTGGGGCCAGTGGGTTAGTGTTTGGCTACTTTGGCTTTTTGCTTTTGATGGCTTATTTTGAGCGCAGTTGCCAGGCGATTGTGGTCGCAGTGGTGGTTTTGTTCGTTTATGGGGGGCTGATCTGGGGCATTTTGCCACGCGGGGATGGAATTTCCTGGCAGTCGCATTTGTTTGGGCTGGCGGGGGGCATCCTATCGGCCTATTTGCTGGGGCAGCAAGAAGCGAATGAGAGGGGCGGATCGAGTGCTACTCCCGGTGTAGAAGATGAGATTGTCATCCACGATAGTTATGATGTGTAGGTTTTGGGCTTCGGCTTCGTTGTGGAGCAGATCACCCGGCGTCTAAGGCCATTGTCCGCTCAAACTGGCGCTGCCCCACCCTGGCTAACAAAATGCTGAACACGTACAGCACAAGCAACGGCCCCATTGTCAGCATCATCGTCACCGGGTCAATGGAAGGGGTGATAATAGCGGCCAAAATAGCAATGATGACCACTGCGTAGCGCCACTGCTCGCGTAAGGCCTGCGCCGTCACCATGCCCACCCGTGCCAGCACATAAACAATAATGGGCATCTGAAAGCTCACGCCAATCCAGAATACCATGCGCACCACAAAGCTGATGTAATCCTGCCCCGTCCATTCTGTGCGGAACACATCCTGCATAAAGTTAGCCAGAAAATCTATGGCGGCGGGGACTAAAATGAACCAGGAAAACAAGATGCCTAATAGAAAAAGGGCGAGCGAGCCGGGGATAAAGATGTAGATATACTTTTTTTCTGAGGCGGTCAACGCGGGGGAAATAAATAGCCAGACCTGGTATAAAATCCAGGGCATGGCTAAGATTGCGCCAAAAAGTAAAGCGACTTTGAAGAATGTTTCAATGCCTTCCGTCGGCCGTAACGTTTGTAAGGCAGCTGCTCCCTCTGGCACACTTTCCACATACGGCTGCATGAGATAGGTCAGCAGTGGTTCGGCCACCACAAACCCCAGCAATGTACCCACAAACAGGCCAACGGCCGCATAGGTCAGGCGCACCCGCAAATCATTCAGATGCCCCAGCAGGGTCATGTGCGTGCCTTCTGGTTCAACGTCTGGCATGGGATCGGCCGTAGCCATTATTCCGCATCTCCCGGCACATCCACAGGTTTGGGTAGGGTGTTATCGCTGACATTCAATGGAGTGGCAACGGCCGTGCCTGACGGCGGATATATTCCAGGGGTTGTGCCACCTGGTGGCGCCTCGCCATTCATACTCTTCAACGAAGGGGGCTGGATGGCGTTTTCAATCTCCGCTAACGCTGCTTTTCCTTCTTGAGACGCCGCCGACGTAACCGTTGTAAATTCCTGGCGCAAGGAGATCAATTCCTGACGCAACGTTTGCACTTCATTCATCGCTTCACGCAAGGCACGGCCGTCATCCAGCCCATCCAGCTCATTATTCAATTGCCGCACAAAACTCCGGGAAATAAGCTGTAGCTGCGCCGAGGTTTTGCCCAGCCAACGCGCCACCTTGCCGATGCGCTCCGGCCCCATCACCACCCCGGCAATAATCAGGATGAGAATCAGTTCCGGCATCCCAATGCCAAAGAGATTGTCCATTGTGTGGTGCGTAATCCGTAATCCAAAGTCCGATTACCGATTACGGATAACCGATTACGGGTTACGGATTCTCCGTCTGGTCACTTTTTTCCGTAGACTCCGCCTGACCTTCGCGCACACCCTCGCGGAAAGCCTTAATACCCTTACCCAACTCACCGCCAATTTTACTAATGCGGCCGACGCCAAATAAAATCAATACCACAGCTAAAATAATCAGCAGTTCAGGTACACCTAAAGGTCCCATTGCATATCTCCTCGTAAATGTAGGGCGATTTTCCAAATCGCCACTCGATTTGGAAAATCGAGCTACAACTTACATCCATCGTGGTGGGCAACTGCCCATGTCGTCTCCTCAAAAAGTAATGGAGATGAGAGCGAGAGATTAGAGAATCTCCAATTTTCAATCTCACATCTCTAAAAGTTACGGCCGTCATTATATCAGACTGCCTGCTAAAAACAGGACAACTTTGGCATTTGTTCATCCGATAGTCCCCATTTACCAGTTGAAGGCGGGTTATGAAAACTTTATACTATGGATAGTAACGATAACCAATACATCCATTTTCAACACATCAGAACAACTACAAAAGGCGCATGACCCCCATGAAATTGAGCCTGGCTTTCACCATTACCCTCTTAACCCTTCTCCTGTTCGGTTTTGCCCAACCATCGGCCGCCAAACCCCTCTCCCAAGACGATGATCTGGTAGCCCGCGGACAGTATCTGGTAAACATCGCCGGCTGCGATGGCTGCCATACCCCCTTCCGGGCCGAATTTGCCAACCCGGAATTAACCCCGCAACAATTACAGACGTTGAGCATGTATGAACGCAGCACCAAAGACCCGGAATTATATCTGGCCGGAGGTCGTGTCTTTGATCTAGGGCCTGCGGGCATTATCGTGGCTACCAACATCACGCCAGACCCGGAAACGGGGATTGGCAATTGGACGGATGAACAGATTGAAACAGCCATGCGCACAGGGGCCACGCCCGACGGCCGTCAACTCATCCCCATTATGCCCTACACGGCCTATAACCAGATGTCCGACGCTGACATGGAAGCGATTATTGCCTATTTACGCACGATTCCCCCCATCGAAAATGACGTATTAGCCAACCGCACGGCCAACACCGAAGAATTATCCCCGATTCCTGCACCCGACGGCCCCATTACCGCCCCGGACGAAAACGCCCAGACGGCCTATGGCGAATATCTGGTGCGGCACGTGATGGCCTGTTCAGACTGCCACACGCCCATTGACCCCGATACCGGCCAGCCGATGATGGATCGCTTTTTAAGCGGCGGCCAGCCATTTGAAGGCCCCTGGGGCATCGTTTACTCGGCCAACCTGACCCCCGACGAGGAAACCGGGTTAGGCGCCTGGACAGAAACGGAGATCAAGCGGGCTTTTCTCTCAGGAGTGCGAATTGACGGCCGTCGCCTTGTCCTTATGCCCTGGGAGTACTATGCTTCACTCAGCGCCACCGATGCTGACGCCGCCGCCAGCTATCTGAAAAATGGGTTGACGGCCGTACACCAGGAAGTGCCCACCCTGGCTGTTGCTGAAGAACTGCTCCAATACTCCGCCATCATTCCCACCGCTACGGAAGAGTACAACGTGGAAAATGAGAGCAACACCAGCCCCAATATCGTTCCCCTAATCGGCATTGTGGGGCTTGTGCTCCTTATCATCGGCATCGCCGTTTATGTGTTACGTCGGCGAGCCGTGTAACCGCAATCACCAGATAACCTGTAAGTCATTAGTGATTGAATGATTTTATGCGTCAACGGCTAAAGCGACTGAACCGGAAGCACCTCAGCATCCGTTGGAAGTTGGCCCTCCCCTTTGTCGTCATCACCGTCCTGGTGATGGCGGTGTTGTTGCCATTTGCCTCCCAATTGGTGCGCAGCCGTCTTGAAGCCGAAGCCGACCGCCAGCTCACCCAGGTCGCCCAATCTGTGGGTGCGCTCATGGCCGATTCAGAAAAACAGGCGTTGTTGAGCGCCAGTGTAGTAGCCAGTTTGCCCGAATTAGAGAGTGAGGACACGGCCGTTATCCGCGCCGCCCTGGAAATCCGCCGCGCCGAACTGAACCTGCAAGAGTTAAGCGTTTATGCGTCAGATTTTCAGCCGGGTGATCCCGCCGCCATCTATGGCGGCCCGCCGGTTATCCGCCGCTTGCAGGCCAGCCAGCAAACAGAAGCCATCCGTAATGCCCTCATTATGCAAGCCCTGGAAAGTGGGCAGGCGGTGAGTGGCATTGCTATCGCCCCACAGTCTTCGCAAATCATTGGCGTCTCCCCCATTGTCAGCATGACGGATGGCCGCCTTACCGGCGTGGTACTGGCCGCCATTTATATGGATGACGCCTATATTGGCAACATCGGCCAGATTTTGGGGGCAGATGTGGGCGTGGTGCAAGATAATGCCGTCATCGTTTCCACCATTGACCCCACCAGCGAATATGAGCAGCGACTCCAAACAGGGCTGATTACGCCAGACGGCCGTGCCGCCTCCGACACCATCGTTTACGGCAATAACGATCAATACCGGGTGCTTTCTAACCCGCTGGTGATTGATGACAACCGACAGGGCACCGTGCTGGTTGCCCAACCCATTGATGATCTATTCCAGGTGCAAAATGATATTCAGACCGCCCTGCTGCTGTTTGCGGCCGTCATCATCATTATCAGTCTGGCCTTAGCCCTGACCATGTTTTTCGCCTTTGCCCGGCCACTGCAACGCCTCTCCCTGGCTGCCAGAGAATTGAGCGCAGGGCAGTTGGAGCAGCGTGTCAAGGTCACGCACTCCATCTTCCGCGATGAAATCAGCGATTTGGGAGAATCGTTTAATGAGATGGTGGAGGAGCTACAGGCCTTGTATGAAGGGCTGGAATATCGCGTTCAAAAGCGCACCACTGAATTGGAAGAAGAACAACGGAAACTCAATCAGGCGCTGGAAGAATTAGCCATTGCCCGCGACCAGGCTATAGCGGCCAACCAGGCCAAAAGCGAATTTGTCTCCACCGTCTCCCATGAACTCAAAGTGCCCATGACTTCTATTCGCGGTTATAACCAGTTATTAGCCAGCGGCATGGTGGGCGCGCTCAACGATCAACAACGAGATTTTTTGCAGCGGGTGGAAAACAATGTGCAACGGATGATGACGTTAGTGTCAGACCTAACCGATATTTCCCGCATTGAAACAGGGCAACTGCGACTGGAGTACACGGCCGTGCCCATTGAAGAAATCGTAGACGAAGTGGTCAGCGCCACCCAGGCCAATATCGAAGCCAAAGAGCAAGAACTGACATTGGGTCTGCCAACTACCCTGCCGCCGGTCTGGGCCGACCGCAACCGGCTGACGCAGATCATGACCAACCTGGTAAGCAATGCCAATAAATACACCCCCGATGGCGGTAAAATCATTATCAACGCCAAAATGATGGAAGCACGCAAAAGCAGCGGCGCCCTGGCCAAAGATTGTATTTTGGTCGCCATCAAGGATTCCGGCATCGGCATCCATCCCGATGATTTCCCCAAAATGTTCCAGAAATTTTTCCGCTCGGAAGATGAAAAGACCCGGCAAGCGCCCGGCACCGGCTTGGGGCTGACCATCACCAAAAGTCTGGTAGAGCTGCAAGGTGGCTCTATCTGGTTTGAGAGCGAATTCCGCAAAGGCACCACTTTTTACTTCACCGTGCCCACTGCCAACGGCCGTCTGCCTGCGGTATAATCTCTTGTAGCGCGATTTTCTAAATCGCGCCGCAGGAGAAACATGAAAATTGGCGTTATTTTTCCCCAAATTGAGTTTCCGGCCGATCCTATTGCCATCCGTGATTATGCGCAGAGTGCTGAGGCTCTCGGTTTTAGCCACATCCTGGCCTATGACCATGTGTTGGGGGCCAATCCAGAGCGGCCGGGCGGCTGGTCAGGGCCATACACCCACCAAAATCCTTTTTTTGACCCGTTTGTGTTGTATAGCTACCTGACGGCCGTCACCACCACCATTCATTTTGTCACCGGCATCCTCATCCTGCCACAGCGAGACACGGCCGTCGTCGCCAAACAAGCCGCCTGCCTGGACGTGTTATCTGGCGGCCGTTTCCGGCTGGGCGTTGGTGTGGGCTGGAACCGGGCAGAAATGGAAAGCATCGGGCACAATTTCCAGAACCGGGGCAAACGCATTGAGGAGCAAATTGAGGTGCTGCGCCTGCTGTTCACACGGCCGTTGGTGAAGTTTGCCGGCCGTTACCACCACCTGGATGACGTGGGGCTGAATCCCATGCCGGTGCAGCGCCCTATCCCTATCTGGCTGGGTGGCCATGCGGAGGCTGTTTTGGAACGGGTGGCGCGGTTGGGGGATGGCTGGTTCCCTAACTATCGCACACCGGAACAGGCACGGCCGTCATTGGAAAAGTTGGATGCGTTTCTGGCACAGCACGGCCGTAGCCGCGCCGACATCGGCCTGGAAGCCCGTCTGGCCTACAAAGATGGCACCCCCGAAAGCTGGCAGCAGCAAATAAGCGCATGGCAAAAAGCAGGCGCCACACATTTGACATTTAATACAATGGGCGCGGGATTGGACACGGCCGTTAAACATCTGCAGGCCATCACCCAATTTGCCCAAAACATTGAAGGTGCGACACACCTCTAAGGAACCCCATGGAAATCCTCGGCGGCCCCCTCTTTGCCGTAGCCGGCGCGGGCGAATCACATGGCCCGGCCATCACCACCATCGTCTTTGGCTGCCCCCCCGGCCT
>CAZOPF010000007.1:0-34213 GCA_964581605.1 uncultured Ardenticatenaceae bacterium | reverse complement strand
CGTGGCGGCGGCCGTTCCAGCTATCGCAGCACCATTTCGGATGTCATTGGCGGTTCAATTGCCCGGATTTACCTTCAAGAAAAGTTTGGCACAGTGATCCTCTCCTCCATCAGCCAGGTGGGGCCGTTACAAGCCAATGTGCGGCTGAGTGACTATGTAGGCGAGTGGGTCAGGGCAAACGGCCGTCAATCCATCCCCCTTGACCAAATCAACCATCTTCAAGAGCAATTAACCACCGCCGAAATCCATTCGTTGGATGCTCACTTTGCCCAGGCGGCCGGAGAATTGATCAAACAAACACGCATCGAGGGAGATTCACTGGGCGCGGCCGTTGAAGTGGTGGCCGTGAATGTGCCCGCCCTGGTAGGCGAGCCGCTCTATAACAGCCTGAAAGTGCGGCTGATGGGGGCATTGGGGGGCCTGCACGCCGTGCAATCCTGCGAAATGGGGGATGGCCTGCAAGTGGTTGCCCGGCGTGGCAGCGAAAATAACGATCCGATACGGCACACGGGCTACCAGTCTAATAGCCATGGTGGGCTCATTGGTGGTGTGACAACAGGGATGCCGCTGGTTTGCCGCGTTGGGTTTAAACCCACTTCCACCATTCACAAACCGCAACAATCAGTGCGCAAAAACCTGGAAGAGATGGAGTTTGAACTGGAAACCGGAAGACATGACCCGTGTGTGGGCGTGCGGGCGGGTGTGACGTTGGAATCCCGCCTGGCGATTGAACTGTTGAACGCCGTCCTTATGCACCAATCCCAACAAGTTGACCCACCACAGTTTCAGTTATTTGCCTAGTACAGCTTTGCCTTAATTTATCCGAGTTTCCATTCAACTTTTGCGCCGTATACGTTCAATTCTTGGGTTTATCCTCAAAGCCTCTCTACCGCTCACCCCCGGCTGCTAACTGCTCACTTCCTTTTCCGTTCCGGGTCAAAAAACGGCGTTTTCACCACTGTTGCTCTGGCTCGCTGGCGCTGATATTCAATGGTGAATTCCATTTCCAGCGTGGTGCCAATCTGGCCGTAGGGTGCATACACGGTACCAATGCCAATATATTCTTTCAAAATGGGGGAAAAGGTGTGGCTGGTAATCTGGCCTATTTGCTTGCCGTTCTTGTAGAGCGGCACGGCCGTGCGCGAGGCTCGCCCCGCTACTTTTGGCGGTAAATCTTTGGCACCAAACAGCCGCTCCAAATCCAGCCAATCCACCTGTACGCCCACAAATGCCCATTCAGAACCGGCCGCCTTCTCCTTCAGCAGCGCCCGTTTGCCAATAAAATCGGCCCCGTCCAGCGCCACCGCCCAGCCCAGGCCCAATTCAAACGGTGACGATAGCTGGTCAGGTATGACCGCTTTGAGCGCTGACTTGTAATCAATATCGGCCAGCAGCAGCCCGGCTTCAATGCGGGCCACATCCAGCGCCAGCATGCCGGCGGGCAGCAGGCCATATCGTTGCCCCGCGTCCATAAGCCTGTCCCACACGGCCGTAGCGTCTGCTGGATTCAGCCACAGTTCATACCCCAGATCGCCGGTATAGCCGGTGCGGGTAATGGTGACGGCACGGCCGTTAATCTGCCCCTGCCCCAGGCGGAAGAAGCGCAACTTGCCCACATCCAAACCCGTCACCACCTGCTGCAAAACGGCGCGGCTGAGCGGCCCCTGCAGCGCCAGCGCCGCCAGATCATCACTCACATTCACCACCTGGACATTCAGGCCATAACCCACATCTTGAAACCAACGCAAACTGGGGTCGGCGGCCGTAATGCGAAAGTGGTTGTCGTCCAGCCGGGCTACCGTGCCATCATCAATCACCTGCCCCTCTTCATCACACCAGGGCGTGTACATCACCCGGCCCACGGCACATTTGGCGATATTGCGCGTCATCACCCGGTCTACCAGCCGCAGCGCGTCTGGCCCGGTAACTTCATATTTGAACAGGGGAGAAACGTCAATCAGCCCGGCGGCATTGCGAATGGCGTAATACTCGCGCTCGTGGCTTGGTTCATACAAACTGGCGGCCAGAAAACCGGACCAGTCACGCCAGTCAAAACTTTCCACCAAGGGCGCTGTTCGAGGATGAAAAGGGGTAGGAATGGGCATATCTTTTTCTTTGGGATCAAAGTTTACACAGGCTACCGCGATTTTTTCTGCGAAATCTGCGTAATCTTTGATGATTGCCTGATTTAGGAAGGAAACGATGTGGCAGCGGATTATACAGATAATCAGGCATGGCGGGTATGGCGGCGGAGGCGGCGAGAAGGGGTGGAGGGAGTTGACGGCCGTGCTCCTACTTCCGGCACCGCGGGCAATTCCACCTGGTTCACCAACCCGGCTCTGATGAGCCGCTCCATTTCCGTGCGTACGGCCGTGTCTGTTTCCACCGGCTCATATTTTGCCAGCCGCTCCACCACTTCCAGCTTTGCCCGCTGCTCAAAGGTATGGCCGCCCAACTTTTGCCACGTCTCCCGGTTAGTCCGGTCGGTGGTCGGTCTGGTCAGGTATAGCTCTTGCGGCCAATGGGTCAATGTATGGGTAGCGGTGATGAGGTGCTGCTCTGCCAGCAATTCTCGCGCCAGGTCAAGCGTGGGCAGGTCATCCACAACCTTGGTTTCGCGGATAAAGTGTAGCGCCTGCCCACACCATTCATTATCCGCCACCAGTTTCTCCAGGCTAAAGGTGAGCACATAATCGAGCATCCCCGGCCCGGAAACGGAGTTTACACCGGCCAGCGCGGCCAACAGCGCACTGCCAAAGGTTTCTGCGCCCGCCTGCGCATCCACAAACTTGCCTTCGCTGAGGGCCATATATGCCTGTGTGGGCAGGTTCAGCGATTTTGCCACCTGCACATAGGCGACGTTGAGTTTGAGGCTCTCGATAGCAGCCATGGGGGCGACGGCCGTTTGCATATGAAAAGCGGCCGGCGCGCCACCAAACAGCACAGGCGCACCCGGCCTGACGAGCTGCGCCATTGTCAGCCCCGCCAACACATCGGCCACATGAAAAACAGTCGCCCCTACCAACGTTACCGGGGCGATGAGCCCCATCAACGTCACGGGCACAATCTCCATGGGGATGCCCCATTCCACACAATCCAGCAAATTCTGGCAGGAATCTTCGCCATAGCGGAAAAAGCCGGTGGCGGTGATGGTAAAAATAGAGAGGGGCCGGGCAATCAGATCGGCTTTGTCGTGGCGAAATAGTTGCATCATCTCCGCCATGCGGGGCACGCCGTGTTCGGTAAATGCGCCGGAAACGACCGGCTTGCCTGAATTGGTCAGGCAAAGATAGAGCCGCCAGGCATCGGACACCTGCGCTTCGATGTCGTCATTGGTGGAAAAGGCGGTGGCCAGATAGGCAATGTGCTCCAAACCATCACACAGGCGGGCATATTCCACAAAGTCGGCCGTGTTGGCTAGCCGCGTCTGCCCTGTTTTGTAATCCAACACTTTGAGGCCACTGGAACCGGGCACAAAGTGGACGTTATCGCCGCCTAAGTTAGCGTGGATACGGCCGTCCCGGTCATACAGCGCGAAGGATTCAGGTGCATTGGCAATGGCCTGGTCTACGATGTGCGGTGGAAAAAGGATACGGCCGTCGGCGCCTTCTGCTTTCAACCCTACCGCTAATAGCCGCTGCCGCAGCCCCGCCCCGCGCACATCTACCCCAATCTCCGCCAGGATGCGTTTGGCTTCTGCCACAATCTGAGGAATAAGGTCGTCCGGCAAAACCTGGATAGCTGGTCTCATAGCCGTGCATCATACCCCAGTCAGGTGATGTGAACAACGGCCGTGTTCGCGTTAAAATTCGCCATCTATCGGTTGATGACCCTATCACCCCTATGGAGGGATTATGAATTACGACATCCTCATCATTGGCGCGGGCATCTTTGGCATGAGCACGGCCGTCACCCTGCAACAACGCGGTTGGCGCACGGCCGTGCTCGACCCCGGCCCCCTGCCCCATCCGTTAGCCGCCTCCACCGACATCAGCAAAGTGATCCGCATGGAATACGGCGCAGACGAACAATATATGGCGATGGTGGAGGAATCGCTGGTGGGTTGGCGGCAGTGGAACGAGAGGTTTGGCCCACTCTTCCACGAGATTGGCGTGACCATGTTTACGCAGCAGCCCATGGCTCCGGGCGGTTTTGAATATGAAAGTTACCAGATGCTCCTGAAACGGGGCCATCACCCAGAACGGCTGAACGCGGATGAGATCAGCCGCCGTTTTCCGGCCTGGAAACCGGGCGCATTTGTAGATGGTTTTTACCATGCCCAGGGTGGCTTTGCGGAAAGCGGCCGTGTGGTGGAGGCACTGATCACCCAGGCACAGCAGTTGGGCGTAGACATGTTGGTTGGGCAGACGGCCGTAGAAATCACGCGAGAAGGAGGCAGGGTCACGGCCGTGCGCACCCAGGAAGGCCACACCTTCCCCACCGGCCACATCCTCATCGCCGCCGGTACCTGGACCCACCTGCTGCTGCCCGAACTGGCCCCGGTGATGAAATCCACCGGCCATCCCGTCTTCCACCTGAAACCGGCCCAACCGGAACTCTTTACGCCGCCACACTTTGTGGTGTTCACGGCCGATGTGGCCCGCACCGGCTGGTACGGTTTCCCGCTGCATCCCGGCGAAAAAGTAGTCAAGATTGCCAATCATGGTATCGGTGTCCGCCTGCATCCGCGTGACGACGAGCGCATCGTGACCACCCAGGATGAACAACGTTTCCGCGCTTTCCTGGCCGCCACCTTCCCCGCTCTGGCCGATGCGCCCATCGTTTACACCCGCCGCTGCCTCTACTGTGACACCCTGGATGAACATTTCTGGATTGACCGCCACCCGGAGACAGTCGGGCTGACGGTGGCCGCTGGCGGCAGCGGCCACGGCTTCAAATTCGCCCCCATCCTGGGCGAGCTGATTGCCGACGCCGCTGAAGGCAAACCCAACCCCTGGCTGCCCAAATTCCGTTGGCGCGCCCTGGCCACGCAGACGGCTGGCGAGGAGGCATCAAGGCACCATGGCTGAGGAGGTGAGCAGACGAACAGGTGAGGGGGTGAAAAAGGGCTTTCGTAAGCAGTTGTTATTGCCGGCCGAACATGGATCGTGGTCGTGGCTGCTGGTGCCGTATCTGGTGGGCACGGCCGTTGCCGACACCTTCAATCTGGCAACATTGCTCGTCCTGGTGGGCAGTCTGGCGCTCTTTTTGCTGCGCCAACCGGCCACCATCTGGCTGCGGATTCGCCAGGGGCGCGGCCGCCAGAGTGATGGACCAATTGTCAAACGATTGGTGTTGGGCTTGAGCGGGTTGGCGCTGCTCTGTTTGCTAGGGCTGGTGATGTTGGGTGTAACGGCCATGTTCTGGCTTGCGTTACCCGTAGCCGGGCTGCTGGCCGTGTATGTAGCCGCTGCCCTGGGCCACCAGACCAGTGTGCGTGTGTTGTGGATGGAACTGGCCGGGGCGGCCGGATTGGCGCTGACGGCCCCCGCTGCCTATGCCGCCGCCACCGGGCAGATGACGGCCGTCGCCTGGTGGCTATGGCTGCTGCTGGCGCTGTTGAACGTGTTGGGGGTGCTTTATGTGCGGCTGCGGCTGGCGGATACACACGGCCGTGCTGCTGGCCGGCGGCCCATGTTGGCGGCGCATCTGGTAGGGCTGGCCGTCGTGGTGGGTACGGCCGTAACCGGCCACATCCCGCCCCTGGCCCTCCTGCCCTTTCTTGGCCTGGCCGGGCGCGCCCTCTGGGCTTACCCGCGCCCTCGCCCCATCCCCCACATCAAAAAATTCGGCTTCACCGAAATCGGCGTGGAACTCGCCAGCGGCCTGCTCCTCATCCTGGCCTATTAACCCTTCATGGTTTGTAGCAGGCGCTTCATCGCCACTCTCGGAACCTGGTCTTGGGTAAGAACCGGGTTTTCAAAAATATGCTACAATTTCCGCCAGATAATCTCAAATCAGCAAGATTTGGAGAGTAGAAAATGGACGAGTCATTTGAATACATTGTCGCCCATGATTTAGACCACGCCTGGCTTAACTTTGAACCGGACGCTCCCCTGCCTCCTTTGCCCGATGGCCAGCCAAACCCCTTTTACGTCCCCCGTCCCGACGATGTGATGGTATGGCTAAAAAAGGCGATCTTGCTCCCCTACCGCCAGCCGCCCAAACATTTCCTCTCCGGGCATCGCGGCTGTGGTAAATCTACAGAACTCTACCGGTTGGCGGCCGATCCTGAGGTACAACAAAAATTCTGGCCTGTCCACTTTTCCATCCGCGAACATGCAGACATCAATGACCTCGATTATAAAGACGTGCTGCTCTTAATTGGGCTGCAATTGTTTCAGCAATACCAGGCAAAAGGGGGTAAACTGCCCAAAGAATTGCTGGAAGAGTTGGAAGGCTGGCAGGGAGAATTTGTCATCCATATCACCTCTCTGCAAAGTGGCCGCCTGGAAGGCGAGTTGGGCGCCAAATTGTCGGCTGGCCTGGCAGAAATTTCCAGCAAGATCAAATTGGAACCAAAGACGCGCCAGGAGATCCGCCGTGAAATTGAGCGCAATATCACCGGTTTAATTGCCATCATCAACAATATCGCGGCCGCCATTCAGGCGCGAGAAAAGAAAGCGCCGTTAGTTTTGATTGATGATCTGGACAAACCTGATCTGAGGATTGCTCACGAAATCTTTTCCGAGCGTCTGGAATTGATGCGAAGGCCGAACTGTTCCGTTGTGTATACCGTTTCCAGCCCCCTCTTTTATGACAGTCGTATCACTGGAATAGGTGGTAAAGCCCACTTTTTGCCCAACATCAAGCTGCATGAACAGGGAAAGCGGCAGGCGCGTTACCCACAGGGATACTATACATTGGCGCAATTTGTTCACCGGCGTATGGCGCCAGAACTCATCAACGAACAGGCGCTTGAATTGGCGATGACGATGAGCGGCGGTGTCTTTCGTGAGCTGGCGCGGCTCATGCGTCATAGTATTCTTTGTCCAACCGCTCTATCATCAGCGAAGCAGACGTTAAAGGTGCAGTAGCGGAATTGCGCAGCACCTATTGGCGCATTCTGACAGCCGAGCAACGCGCCTTGCTGCGTACCGTGCGGCAGCATAACCAGATGCTGGATCGGGATGATCTGGCCCCCTTATTGCAATCATTGGCGGTTTTAGAATATCGCAACGATGTCATCTGGTGTGACATTCACCCGGTGCTGCATGAATTGTTGGACAGCATACCGGAGGAACCGCCAGCGGCAATACCATGACCAGCCAACCAGATTTTGCCCTGGACGCCCCCTTAGCCGGGCGGGTTGACCAGTTGGCCCAAGAACTACAAATGGCGGTGCAGTTTGACCGGCCGGCCATTTTGCTGGCCGTGTACCGCAGCGAATGGGTGCGGCAGGACGCCGAAGAGCTGCTGGCGGCGCGGCTGCGGGAAATGGGGCAGCGGGTGGAGCGGGTGGTGCTCAACCCAAACAATGCAGACTTACCCACTTATTTACGTAAACGGGCAGACAGCCGGGAAACCGTTTATTTTGTCTCTGGCGTGCAGTTTGGCGGCGGCAAAGATGGTCGCAATGCCTACCGCGCTCTCAACTATCGCCGTGAATACTTTATTGACTATCACCTGCGCGTCGTCTTCTGGCTCACGGAAAAGGAAGAGCAGGAGGTGGCCCGGCATGCCCCGGACTTCTGGGCATTTCGCCACCGCGTCCTGGTTTTTCTGGATACCCCGCACCCGGAGCAGATGCAGGCTGACGCCAAAGGGCTGGCGCTGCGCGATTGGGAGGCCGCAACCATATGGGGGCCGGACACGGCCGCGCGCATTGCCTGGCGCGAGGGGCTGCTGGCGGAACTGCCGGAGACGCCGGAAAACAGCGCCGCCCGTGGTGAATTACTGTATACCCTGGCGCATCTTTACCGGGCACAAAACCAATACCAACAGGCCCAAGAACTGTTCCAACGGGCCGCGGCTGCTTTTGAGGCCATCGGCGATTCCCGTTCGGTGGCGGTGACGCAATCGTCGCTGGCGGAGTTGCTCCGCACACGCGGCCAGTACGACGAGGCGGAACGGCTCTACCGGTCTGGCCTGGCGATTACACAAGAGATTCGAGATTTGCAGGGAATTGCTGTTTTCTTAAAGGGGATGGGGCTGTTGGCTTTAGAACGGGGGAATGTTGCCGAAGGGATTCCCTTACTGCAAGAGGCGCGGCAGCGTTTTCTGGCGATTGGCCTGCCCAACTGGGCGGCCGATGTGGAGCATATTCTGGAACAGGTGTAAAACCCCCTGACAGAATTGCTGGCGCTAATCAAACAGGCACGGCAGGGAGATACGGCCGCCGGGTCACAGGCATGGTTACAGTGTAACCAGTTCAGCTGTCTGCATCAGGGCGAGTCTGCTACGGCCGTAAACAGTTCCCCCGCCATCTGTTGCAGCACCTCCACTTCGGCCGTCTCCATGCCAATGGCATCCCAATAAAGCGCGAGCAAGTCGGCCGGAGATAGCTGCTCCACTCCGGCCGCATCCCCCAGCCGGGCCCGTTTTTCTTGCAGATGGTGTTTGCGAATATGCACCTCAAACGCCGCGTGCAAGTGATCGTGAATCGCCTTTTCGTCCAACAGCGGTTCCAGGTCGGCCGGGTACGTCAGCCGAATACGGCAAATGGCGTCTTTCACGGCATCGGCCGCCGGTAACTGGCTGAGGATGTCGGCCATAAAATGGTCGGCACGAGGGGTGATGGGTTCAGGATCAATAAAACGGCGGGTGCGCAATTCGCAAAACTGCCAGGTGGTGTGGCCCCGGCTTACCTGCGCCAGCACAAAACCCTTTTTCTCCCGGGCTTCGCCAAAATCTATACGCTCAATAGAGCCAGGATAGACGATGGGTGGGTGGGCATCGCCGTTAAGCGACTGGTGCTGATGGATGTGCCCCAGCGCCACATAATCGAGCCGGTTATCATTGACCAGGCCCCCACTTAATACCAGTTCTTGCCCCAACATGACGGCGCGTTCGCTGCCATACCTGGCCCCCTGCACGCTGGCGTGGGCGGTGAGGACGAGCGGCAGGTGGCGGTCGGCCGTTTCAATCTGGCGGGCAACCAATTCGCCGACCACCTCTTCCATTTGCTCGTACACATCGGCATTGTCGGCCGTTTGTGTTTCTAGCAAGCGGGCGATGCGGCTGCGCGAGACCCAGGGCACGGTAATAATTTGCACCGGCAGCCCCAATTCATCGGGCCGCCACAGCCGGATGGTGTCGGCCACGTGAATGTGGGGCACGTGTAAGGTGCTAAATTCGTGCAGGGTATGGGCACGGCCGGTGGCGGGGGCCACGTCGTGGTTGCCCACCAGCAGCAGGGTGGGAATACCGGCCTGAGAAAGGCGCATCATGCGCCGCCCCCATTCGCGCTGGAAGGTGGGCTGGGGGTTGCGGTCTTTGTAGGCATCCCCGGCAAAGAGGACCAGGTCAACTTTTTCAGATACGGCCGTGTCCACCACCTGATCCAGCGCCGCCAAAAAATCCAATACGCGGATGGGCAGGCCAGTCTGGGGGTCGTGACGGCCGTGATTGATCATGTCAATATGGGCGTCGGCGAAGTGGAGAATGTGGATGGGTTTTGTCATAGTGAATGGTTAATGGTCAACGATCAATTGTCAATCGAGAATTGATCATTGACCATTTTCTCGATTGCCGGTTGGGCCATCATGCGGGCGATAGGGCGCAGATTGAGCCACCACTGGTCTTTAGGACGGCCGTTGGTCGCATCCATCAGTCTAGGCAGATCACGCAAATCAGTAAAGCGGTAGGAGCCGCGTTGCAGGCCAATACAGGCGCTCTCCGGCTCTGGCTGGCCGATTTGCTCTTCCAGATAAGCAATACATTTGGCCCCCAACCGCGTGCCCAAAATGCGGTCAAACGGTGAAGGATTACCCCCCTGCTGCAAATGGCCCAAAATACATTGCCGGGCAGTGAACAAATTGCGCCCTTCTTCTTCCAATAACTTACACATGAAATCGGTGGAATAGGTGTCATTGGCCCCCTCGCTGCGAATCATCACCCCCAGCCGTTTGCCACTGCGAAATCCTTCCTTCAACAGCGCCACATCATCGCGCATATTGTCAATGGAGACCCCTTCTTCATGCAGGTAAACCCGTTCCGCGCCGGAAGCCAACGCGCCCATCAGTGCCAGATAGCCACAGCGCCGCCCCATCACCTCTACCACAAAGACGCGCCGGGAGGCGACGGCCGATTGTTTAATTTTATCCACCGCATCTACAATGCTGTTCAAGGCCGTATCCGCGCCCACGCTTAGTTCCGAACCGGGCAGGTCATTGTCAATGGTAGCAGGCAGCAGCACAATGGGGATGTTGAAGGCCGGGAAATGATGCCGCTGGTTATACAGTTCCAGCGCCGCCTCATAACCTGACCAGCCGCCAATGACCAATAACCCCTGGATATTGTGTTTTTCAATGTTGCGAGCAATGGCATAAAAGTCGCCATTGGCCGGCACATGCCGGTTAGTGCCCAATTCGGAACCGCCAATGTAAGCCCAACCGTTGACCGTCATCCAGTTAAATTCTTCAATTTGATCGTTGACCAGCCCGGCAAAGCCATTGTAGACACCCAACATTTTATGCCCTTTGTCCAGCCCCAGGCGCACGACGGCGCGGACAACGGTGTTCATGCCAGGGGCAGGGGCACCCGCATTTAAGACGCCAATGCGTAGCTCCCGCTGTCCCGGCTGCGGATCGTGCGGCAGGGCACGCACCAGGGTGCGCACCGTCTGGAAAGATTCGCGGAAACCGGCGCCGCGCAGTTCCATCGCCCGCTCAAATTGCAGGGAATCTACGGCCGTATTGATTTCCCGTGTCTTTTGCAAACATTCTTCCAGGGGGGTATTGACAATTTTGTTGCCCTTCAACCCAATAAGGTGCGCCTGCCCATTCACCTTGCCAGAGATAATCAGGTCTACGGCCGCCACCCCCATGAGCGTACTCAGATTACGGTCAAAAGCGGAAGGAGAGCCACCACGCTGCACATGGCCGAGGATGGTCACGCGGGCATCTTCGTTGAGGCGATCTTGCAAAACCTGGCGCACGTATTCGGAAGAGATGCGATTGCCACGCCGGTCTTGCGCCCCTTCGGCCACAATGACAATGCTGTCGCGGCGGCCAATTTCACGGCCGTATTTCAACACCGCGCACATTTTGTCTTCCCAGTTGTCCAGATTGGGTGGATTTTCCGGGATCAGCACCCAGTCCGCGCCGGAAGCCAATGCGCTCATCATTGCCAGATACCCGGCACGCCGCCCCATCACTTCCACCACAAAGGTGCGCTGATGGCTGGCGGCCGTGCTGGAAATGGCATCTACGGCGTCGGTAATACGACGTAAGGCTGTATCCGCGCCAATGGAGATGTCCGTCCCCCACATGTCGTTGTCAATAGAGCCAACCAGCCCCATGATGGTGAGCTGCTGGTGTTGGGCGGCCGTTTCCGGGCTGATCTGGTCGTTGTGTACCAGTTCGGCCAGCAAGTCAGGCCATTCCTGGCGGAAAAGGTGCGCCCCAGTCAGGCTGCCATCGCCGCCAATGACAACCAGATTGTCAATGCCATGTTGGAGCAGATTAGCCGCTGCCTGGAGACGGCCGTGCCGTTCCCGAAACGCTTCTGAACGCGCCGTGCCAATGACTGTGCCCCCTTTGTGCAAAATGCCGCCCACATCTGGCCAGGCCATCTGGCGGATGCGGTGTCCGCCTTCCACCATGCCCTGGTAGCCTTCGTAAATGGCAAAAGGCAATGCGCCATTTGCCAGCGCGGCCCGCACCACGGCCCGTACAGCCGCGTTCATACCGGGGGCATCCCCCCCGCTTGTTAATACACCTATCTTTTTCATGTTAACTACCACTTTAATCCTTTGTTGGATGTTCAGTGGGGAGTGGGAAATCGAACAGCAAGTTGCATGTGGCAAGTCGCAGAGCCTGCCCTGAGTTTGCCGAAGGGTTGCAGGTCTTAAGTTGCCACATGCCATTTGCCACCGGCAACTATACGTTTATACCAGTATACCTCTGAAACGGTGTAACGTTTAGTGGGCAAGGCAACTGATTTTTGGGGGGATTATGTTGGGCGGGTTAAAGAGTTGTTGCCCGGTAAGCGAGCCAGTCGCCATGAGGTACCAGGGGCAGATGGGGCGTGAAGTTAGCCTGACCGATATAGACCCAGGCGGGCACGGCCGTACCATCTGCCAGTATCGCTTCTCGCACGACCCGTAAGTAGTCGCTGGTGTCTGGCTGCGCCGGGTTATACGCTTCCAGTGCATCCAGCCGGGCCAGCAGTGCATGATAGGCGTCGGGCCGGGGGGTGATGACCATGCCTTTCACCGGCCCGCCCCCGTTTTCGATGAGAACGGGATAGTCGCCCAGGCTGTAGAGGCGGCCGTAGGGAAGCACGGCCGTCTGCCAGGAAAGCACATCCTCCCCCCACAACCCGGCATTTGCCTGCCCCGGCAACAGGGAGCCATACACAAAAAAGGGAAGTTGAGGAGTGTTCTGTGTCATACGTTTTGTGATTTAGTGATTTAGTGATTTAGTGATTTAGTGTTTTTGTGCTTGGGTGTAGGGGGTTGATGAGCACAAAAACACTCAAACACACCAACACAAAAATACCCATACACAGCAACACGAAAACACCTTGTCACCTCCCCCCTGCCTGCGTTACCATTATAGTCTGACGCCCTCGTAGCTCAACGGATAGAGTAGCCGCCTCCTAAGCGGCAGATTCGGGTTCGAGTCCCGGCGGGGGTATCTTCCGTGAGCAGTGAGCAGTGAGCAGAGGTGAGTTCATGTTTACAGGTGAAAAGGTTGTGTTGCGGGCCAGCATACGGGCGGATATGGAACAGCAATGGGAGTTTGAGAATGACCCGGAGATGTGGTTTTGGGATGGGCATACGCCCCGGCCAGCCAAACTGGAAAGCCTACTGGCGCATTTTGATGAAAGTATCGGTAAACCAGGCAAAGATGAAGAAGTCTCCTTTGCGATTGAAGCGGACGGCCGTTACATCGGCCATTGTGCTTTGAGCAGTATTGATCCGGTGAACCGCACCTGCGAATTGAGCATTGAAATTGGGGATAAAGGGTATTGGGGGCAGGGTTACGGCCGTGACGCCATTCATCTACTCTTGCAATATGCCTTTAACCACCTCAACCTGAACCGGGTCTGGTTGGAAACGCATAGCGAAAACGAACGCGCCCTGCGCTGCTATCGTGCCTGCGGTTTTGTGGAAGAGGGGCGGCTCAGGCAGCATTTGTGGCTGGACGGCCGTTTTGTAGACCGCGTGTATATGGGCATCTTGCGTGAGGAATTTCTATCCACTATTCTCATTCACCAGGCAAATGCTTCATAATATAGAGGGCAAGTTCATGAACCTGCCCGACAACTGGCAGGCGCGGCCGCAAACCGGGCAGCGATTTCATTTCCCCCAATCTGCACGTGGCAGAGTGGCAAAATAGCTTGGGTACGGAACGCCGTCAATCTTCAGGTTGGTGGTGGCATGGGCGGTGTCTGAGACCATTTCGATTTCGTGCCAGGCGGTGTCTGGAGTTATTTATCCCACTGGCGTCCATACTCCGGGATTGTTCCAGGCCTGGATGGTGCCGTAATTGGTGTTCCAACTGCTGTTTTTTACGGCCGTGCCACAGCAGGAGATTGTGTTGGGGGTTCCTTATTTTGGTGGATTTTCAACGGCCGTTAGCCGGGCTGCAAAAACCTCATACGAGGGGGCTATCAACGCTTCATCGAGCAACTCTTCTAAGGCGATGGCTGGCAGTTCGGCCAGACGGCCAGGCAGGTGTGATGGTACCGAACCAAAACGGCGTTGTAAGATGCGGAGAATGCTACGGATGTATTCAACGCCTGTGTCTTTTTCCCACAGGGCAAAAGCCAGTTCGATCAGCGGCTGTAGCGCGTGCCACAAACCGGGGTGAAAGATAGCACGTAACACACTCAGGCAGACCCGCAGCCAGATTTCCCCCTTGATTTCTTCGCCAGACAGGTGAGAAAAGTCGCTCAGTTGGTAGGGGAAGTCCAGCAGATACGGCCGTGCCACCCATTCGTTTATCCGCCCCCCCATCCGCTACCGCAAACAGGCACGGCCGTAACCCCATCCGCCCATTTTTGGGGGGCTGTATAGTTACCTAATTTTTACAGAAAGTAATTTTCACTATCGGCACTGTTTTACCCATGAGCTTTGAGTTTTAGCTGTGCTTGCAAACCGATGATGTGAGCTTCTAGTTCGATTAGTTGCGTTTGCTGACCGGTTAATTTGTCATTTTCGGCACGGACAAAACGGGTAAAGGGGGCGATGGTGTCTTCGATACGTTGGGCACCGCGCCGCATTTCGCGGTCAAATTGCTCGCTGAGGCTGGTGACAAGCTGCTGGCGCATTTCGGAGATTTTGGTTTCTAACTCGGCTTTGGCTTTGCGTTTGCGCGAGGGCAGGATGAGGACGCCGACGGTGGCGAAGGTGATACCGGCAATGATGCCGGTGATGTCTAGCATGGAGGCAGTAAGGCCACCGGCGATGACGGCGCCCAACGTGGCCACAGAGGCAACACCGGCAATACCGGCCCCAGCTACGGCCGTGCGTGCTACTTCGGCTAAATGGGCGGCTTCACGCTCTTTGTCATAGCTGTCTACGGCGCGGTGGGTGGCCGTGCTGATGGAATCGAGCAGGCGGGCACGGTCATAAGCCAATGCCCCATCGCGGGGGCCGCCCTGGCCGACGATGCGGTTTTGGTGTGCGTCTTTGCGTTGGGACATATGGTCGGCTACGGCCGTCCACTGCCGTAAATCCTGCTCCACCATCCAATCCACCAACTCCGTCACCTGCCGTTCAATTTGCCGGGGGGTGTCGCCAACCACCTCCGCTTCAAAAGCGCTTTCCACCTTTGAAGCGCGAATCAGGTCAGGAATACGGCCCAGGCGAATCATCTCGTCAAAAAAGGCATTTCCCCGTTTTTCCATGGAATAAAGCGTGTTATCAATTTCGCTCATCCGTGCCTGGAAATTGCGCTGCATATCGTCATCGTAATAAACCATCTGGTGTTGAATATCATCGAGCAAACGCTGGTCAGCTTGGAGTGAATCCAGATCACGGCCAATGCTATCTAGTTGTTGGTGGGCCAGTTTTAGCCCTACACCCAGAGGATTGAGCAATTTGAGGCGGAAACGGCCGTCATCATCCAACGTGTCATGAATAAAAGTCTCCAGCGCCTCAAAACCGCTGTCAGCCCATAACTGCGGTTTGCCCGCTTTGGCCTCTTTGGCCTGCCGTGCCGACACGGCAAACAGGCCGGAAATTTCACCGATGAGCGTGTTAGCTGCCCGCGTGACAAAATCAATCACCTGTGCCCGTTCGGCCGCGCCAGGCAAAATATCAATCTTGTTGATAACCAATACAATCTTCTTGCCCCAATCCCGAATTTGCATCAGAAACGCCCGCTCACTCTCCGTAAACGGCCGGTCGGCGGAGGTGATGAACAATACCAGGTCACTGCGGGGAATGAACTCGGCCGTCAATGTTTCATGTTCACGCATAATGGCGTTGGTGCCGGGCGTGTCTACGATGCTGATTTTTTGCAGCAGATCAAACGGCGCAGTTTTAATCCATACTCCTTTCGGACCGGGAAGTTGCCCGACCTGCTCGCCAAATTTCAACAGGTAAATCTGGCTGGTGGTAGGTGTTACCCCTTCTTCTTGCAATGGCTGGCCGAGAAGGGCGTTGATGAAAGCTGACTTACCGGCATTAAATTCGCCAGCAATCACTAGCAAGAACAGATCATCCAGCTGGCGTATGGAGTTGGCCAGGGTGGAACGATCTTGCGCAGAAGCATCAGCGTCGGCCAACACATCACGCAGTTGGGCCAGGGTGTTCCGCGCCCTGCTCAGTATCTCTTCTTGTTCAGGGGTGAGAATGGCTTTCATAGGCTGCCTATTGTGAATGAAAGTGAACGAGGGGGCAAGTGCTCTTGTGTTTTGGTGATTTTGTGTTTGCGTTATGAGAGTAAAAGAATACAAAAGCACGAAAGTATGAAACTACGAAAGCACATGAGAACCGGATTGATCTTCCTGTCAGTTACGGCCGTTTTTGTTATACTGCCCGGCTGCAATGCACATTCCACAACTTTGGAAACAGCGAATGGCCCGATGGATGCAATTGCCGGGTATGCAGCGATTGATGGTGTGGGCTATTTATCTGATAACGCCCCGACATCTGATGGGCATTAACCTGGTGGTATTGAATGAGCGATATCAAATTCTCCTGCTCAAGCATGTGTTCCACCCCTATGCGCCCTGGGGTTTGCCCGGCGGCTGGTTGAATCGGGGTGAAGACCCCAAAGATTGTGCATTGCGGGAATTAAGGGAAGAGACGGGGTTAACGGCCGTGTTAGACCAGATACTTGTGTTACAACGTAATTCTGAGCTATCCCAAATTGGGGTAGTATATCTGGCATTTGCCCAAACAGAGCCTTTCAGGTTGAGCAGCGAGATTATCGAAGCTCGCTGGTTTGAGCCGGACGATTTGCCACAACCGCTCACCGCCATCACACAGGAAGCAATTGCCACGGCCGTTATGCACATCCCCACAATGGAGACGAAATAACATTCTCACGCCATGAACCGACGATCTACCCCTGGCGCAGGACAATGGTTTACTGTTACCTTGCTCGTGGCTGCGGCCATCTTTCTGCTGGTCAAACTGTTTCAATACGCCACTGTGCGCAGTAATTACCCTACCGGCCTTGATATTGCCGGCGTGGACGTAGGTGGCTTATCCAAAGAGCAAGCCAGCGAAGCCCTGACCAACCAATTTATCGAAGCCCCCGTCTTTATTTATCATGGCGCTGAACGGTTTGAGATCAGCCCCAGCCAGGCAAAATTCCAGCTAGATTTAACAACCATGCTCAATCAGGCCGACTACGAACGGGCGCAGCAAGATTTTTGGGCTGGTTTTTGGGGTTATCTCTGGGGCCGCCCTGTTGAAGTACACCCGGTCAATATCGTGGCTACCCACGACCGGGAAGCGCTGCGCGATGTACTGCTAGACATCGCCACCCTCATGGACAAACCCTCCCAACCGCCCCAGCCAGTGCCCCAGAACTTCAGCTTCCAATATGGCGAAGCGGGTACTTATACCGACATTGAAGCCAGTTTTGCCGATGTGGAAGCTACTTTTTATCGGGCCAACAACCGTGAATCGCACCTGATTGTACGACCGGGCGCATTAACACCCCCGGATAAAAACCTGCTGGTGCGCCTGCTGGTTAATAGTCTGCAAGATTTTGAACAACTCCATGGTGGCGTAGCCAGCATGTTTGTTATGGATTTGGAAACGGGCAAAGAAATTGTCATTAACGAGACAGTCCCCATGTCGGGTATTGACATGCTGAAAGTGCCCATTGTATTGGAGCTGTATCGCCAGCTAGACCAGCCTCCCACTCTGACACAGCAACGTTATATCTCGGCCACGCTCTCTGCCAGCCAGGATAATGCCAGCACC
This sequence comes from uncultured Ardenticatenaceae bacterium, assembly GCA_964581605.1. Classification (GTDB taxonomy): domain Bacteria; phylum Chloroflexota; class Anaerolineae; order Promineifilales; family Promineifilaceae; genus CAADGU01. Next base: position 16,659 of record CAZOPF010000007.1, on the reverse strand, counting down.
AATGAACTGCTGAAAATTATAAGTGGGCAAGACGACGCCTATTTAGGTGCGCAGCAGGTGACTAACACCTTGCAAAAACTTGGCCTGACAAATACGTTTATTACGGTGCCATATGACGAGGAGCCACGTGCCGGCACGCCCCGGCCGCAAACGGCCGCCAATTCCGCCGAAGATATACGCACGAATCCCACACCTTACATTCAGACAACGGCCGAAGACATAGGCACCCTACTTTCCATGATATATTATTGCGCTGAGGGGGCAGGTGGCGTATTTACGGCCGTGTTCCAGGACACCATCACCGCCAATGAATGTCAAACCATCCTGGCCTTTATGACCCAGAACAACATCGGTAGCCTGATTCAAGAGGGCGTTCCTCCAGATGTCCCCGTAGCTCACCGGCATGGCTGGATTGCCGACACACATGGCGATGCCGGCATTGTCTTCTCGACAGGTGGTGATTACGTCATTGTACAGTTTCTATACAAACCAGATTGGCTGGAATGGGAAGTCAGTTCACCCCTGCTGGCTAATCTCTCCCGCGCCACCTATAACTACTTCAACTTTGACGCGCCCTATTTAGGCTCGAATTGATAAGGGTGTCAATTTTTCATATGCTTAAGTCCATTCAGAAACTCCTGACAGGAATCTTACTTATCCTGGTGCTGCTTTTTCTCGGCTACCAGGCGCTGCAATTCTGGCTGGCGCGTGATCAAATGCCGCCCGGCATGACTATTGCTGATGTGGATGTCAGCGGCCTCAATCGTGAAGAAGCGGCCGCCCAAATACAGCAAGCCTATAGCATGCCCCTGGTGTTGCATCATCAAACAGAGCAAATAGCCATCAACCCGGCCGAAGTCGGATTTGCCCTCAATCTGGAACCCATGTTGGCCGAAGCAGATGCTTACAGAGACAGGCAAACCTTCTGGCAAGGGTACGTGCAATATGTGTTGGGACGCTCGCTTGAACCTGCGGCTATTCAATTGCAAGCCACCTATGATCAAGCCGCATTGCGTATTCAGCTAGAAAATGTGGCTGCCTACCTGGATAAACCAGCCACGCTGCCACAACTATTGGTAGCCGAAGGAGATTATAAACCCGGCGAACCGGGCTATGTCACCGATATTGAAGCCAGCCTGCCATTGGCAGAGAAAGCACTCTTCCAGGCAAAACCCGAAGAACGCCAGGTCAATCTGGTGCTGATCACCCAAGAGCCAGAAGAATTGAACATCCATGTACTGGAAGAGCAATTGCGTCGGGAACTGACCAATGCGGAAGGTATGATGGGTGCAGTTTTTATTATGGATTTGCAGACCGGCGAAGAGGTAGGCATCAATGCCGACGTGGTCATGTCTGGCCTGAGTATTTTGAAGATTGCCATTTTTATTGAAGCATACCGTGCCCTGGACGAACCGCCGGATGAGTTTGTGCAGGGGTTGTTTTACGACACGGCCGTGCGTTCCTCCAACTACGGCGCCAACCTCCTGCTGCACATCATCGCCGGCGAAGACAATACCTATGAAGGTGCGGCCCGGCTGACCCAATCTATGCAACGGCTGGGGCTGGTCAATACCTTCATGGCCATCCCTTACGACGCCGCCATTGTGCCCACCCGGCCCGAAACCTACGTCACCCCCGCTAACTCCCAACCCAACATCCTGACTAACCCAGACACTGCCCGCCAGACAACGGCCGAAGACATAGGCACATTGCTCTCCATGCTCTATTATTGCTCGAAAGGCGGTGGCGCGCTGTTAGCCGTCTATCCCGGCGAGATTACCCCGGCCGAATGTCAGGCGATCATTGACCTGATGGTCCAAAATACCGAAGGCAACCTCATTCGCCTGGGCGTGCCTGAAGGCGTGCCCGTTTCCCACAAACATGGTTGGGGAGATAATCTGACGCACGGTGATGCTGGTATCGTTTTCTCGCCAGGTGGTGATTACGTCATTGTCACCTACCTCCATCAACCGGATGGATTTATTGTTTCTGAGCAAAGTTTTCCTATTCTTTGGGAACTCTCCCGCCTGACTTACAACTATTTTAACTATACCGACCCCTATTTGGGCGATCCGCAAGAGCGGGCAGAAGAGGCGGCCAGAGAACGAGAAGCTGCCCTGGCTACCGCCACTGCTCAGGCCCTTGAAGCTGAAGCAACAGCAACCCCTACGCCATAACGAAGCGCACCTTATGAACAAACATTACTTACGCGGCAAGATGCAGAGCGCCCAAACCGGGCTGATGCAGCGGTTGGGCCGCCAGCGGTTTAACCCGGGGCAGTTTGAAATTGTACCCCTGACTGTAGAAATCCCCGGCCTGGCCCCCGCATTTGCTGGCTACCGGCTGGTGCAGGTGAGCGATATTCACCTGGGCAACTGGGTCACGGCCGAACGCTGGCACGGTATTGTCGGGTTGGTGAATGAGCAAAACCCGGATGCCATTGCCCTCACTGGCGATTTTGTCTCTTATGTGCTGGATGGGGTGCTGGATGATCTGGCCGCCGGATTGAGCCGCTTGCAAGCGCAGGATGTGATCCTGGCGATTATGGGCAACCATGATCATTGGATGGATGTGTCCCGTGTGCGGCAGGTGTTGGCCGGGCATGGGGTGGTGGAGTTACAGAACAGTGTGTACACCTTGCGGCGGGGCACGGCCGTCTTACATATTGCCGGGTTGGATGATATTACGGTTAAAGCGGACGACCTGCCAGGGGTGCTGGCCGCCTTACCGCCCGATGGCCCCGCCATTCTGCTGGCACATGAACCTGATTTTGCCGACACCAGTGCGGCCACCGGCCGGTTTGCCTTGCAACTATCCGGCCATTCGCATGGTGGCCAGGTGGTATTGCCCAGAGTCGGGCCACTGCGGGGGCCATTGTTCAAACGGTATCCGAACGGCCGTTACCAGGTCGGCCAGATGGTGCAATATACTAATCGTGGCGTGGGCACCAACGCCATCCGCCTGCGCTACCGCTGCAAACCGGAGATCACCGTCATCACGCTCCACCCCCAGGCAGGAAATGTGTAGCGCGATTTGCCAAATCGCGTTACATCAACCGCTTAATCACCACCAGCGTCATATCATCAAACTGGGGCACGCTGCCGGTGAAGGTTTGCACCGATTCGAGCGTAGCTGCAATGGTCTCGGCTGCACGATGTCCGTTGCCCTCCATAACCTTTTGTAACAACCGCTTGCTGCCAAATTCCTCATCAACCTCATTGATGGCTTCGGGTATACCGTCGGTGTAGGCAACCAGGAGATCACCAGGTGACAGGTATACGCTCTTTTGCTGCCACACCAGCCCTTCATACATCCCCAAGGGGATGCCGGTTTTGTCAAGTGTGAGGGATTGGCGACCCTGGACATAGGCGGGATTGTGCCCGGCATTGACGTAGGTGAGACGGCCGTTTCCCGTTTCCAGCACTCCATAAAACAGCGTCACAAACTGCTCTGACTCTGTGTCGGCAAAAATGCGCTCATTGGCCGCTTGCAGGGCGCGGGCAGGCGCGTCTGGGTACTGCATGGCACAGGTGCGCAGCAGGGTGCGGGTGAGCGCCATGTAGAGGGCGGCCCCGGCCCCTTTATCAGACACATCAGCCACCACAAAAGCGATACGGCCGTGACCCAACTCCACAAAATCATAAAAATCCCCTGACGTTTGCCGCGCCGGCACCAGTGTAGCCGCCATATCCCACCCCTTCACCGTGGGAATCTGCTTGGGCAAAAAGCTGGCCTGAATTTGCCCGGCAAAAGCCATTTCCTGGCTCATTTTCTGGTTTTGCACCGTTTCCGCATAAGCCTGTGCCCGATAGAGGGTGGCCCCAATTTGGGCGGCCAATGCCTGCAAGGTAGGTAACGAATTAGCCGTCTGGCCGCGCAGTTGGTGGCGCAGAAGGTAAATGCCGCCCCACACGGCCGTCTCCTGTTCCCCACCCGCCCCGTTCTTAGCCTGTATTTTCACCATCATCGCATCCCCATACACCCCCCTTTCATCTGGCAGGACGATATGGGGCAGGGTGAGGCTGCTTTGGTCCGTCTGGCGCAGTTGCTCCCACTGTTCGGCCGTTGCCGTGCGGGTACGGGCGGGGTGGATGAGGGCAAAGGTGGGCCAGACGGCCGTAGCCGATGGGAACAACCGTACCTCCACCCGATCGGCCGTAAACAAAACCGGTAGATGCTCTTGCAGGATGCTTTCCAGTTCCCGCGCATCCGGCGATGATTGCAGTAACGCCTGGCTCAACCGCTCCATGTGGGCCAGTTCCCGGTTTTGCCGCCGCTGCCGTTCCAATCCCTGGCTAAATTTATAGATCAGCCAGTTCACTAAAATCACACCCAACAGCAGAAAGATAAATTGATCCAACCCACCCGTAGAAAGTGACAAGGCGATCAAAATACCAAACGGCACACTGAACAGTGAGAGCAAGATCATGCTGCCGCTAAAACGGACGGCATTCTCGCGCCAATCGGCCAGACCGGCCAGCCGGTTCATCTCAATAATGGCGGGCAGCAGCAGCAAAGACGGCAGCAGAATCATCACGGCCGTACTGAGAATGAGCGGCGGCCACGTTTCGCTATTCAAATCAACAAGCGGGAAGCGGCCGCCACCCGCCTGGTAAATAGCGGCCGCACACAGCGCCGTAAACAGACCGCCACCCAATTCCTGCACCATCAAGGAAGCGGCCGCCCACACCGGATTTTCATTGTAAACCCGCAGCGTATGGGCAGTTTGGATGGACATGACGAGGTTAACAATGACGGCCGTCCACAAAATGGAAGGCCCCAATACCAGCACCACCGCCCACACCACCATCGTCGCCAGCGAACTGGTGAGCATGGCCGTTTTGTCATTGCCAAAATCCAACTGCAGGGTAAAGCTGTAGTAGTTGAGGATGAGCAGGACGGCCGTGATCACCCCAAAAGCCACCCACTCCCGCAGCAGCCCGCTCCAATCCGTAATCGCCACCAGCCAGAACAGCGACACGGCCGCCAGCGGCGACAAAAACAGCAGCGGGATCATCGCCATCACCGCCTGCAACCGCGCCACCGGCCCAAACCCGGCCACCTCCGGCCACACCCGCACCGTCAACCTATACCAACCATTCTCTTCCATACCCCACTATTCACCGTTCACTATTCACTTCTCACCATTCACGGAATAATGTCATACGCCCGCGTATCCAGATAAAACAAATAAATATACCCCAACAGCAACAAAAGCCAGCCCAACAACTGCACAAGGTCTAACAAAGAGGCCCAGGAAACAGTGAAATTGTCCTGTACCGCGCGCAAGATCGTATCCATATTTTCCAGCTTCTGTTTCACATTTGTCTTCCAATCATCCAGATACAGTTCGTCAATAATCGTGCGATATAGCTGTGCCGTGTACCAGTCGCCGATCATCAGCAATTTTTGGTCTACCCGCTCAAAATCCAGCAGCAGCGTCAGCCGTTCTTGAATAACCTGCTGCACTGTGCGGCGAGATTGCACCGGAAAGACAAAGCGCGGCCGTCCGCTGGCAAATTGTTCCCGGACATAGGCCAATTTTTCGTCAATACGCTTGTCCAGCATCCGGTAACGCAAAAGCTGGTAAATCGCCACCTTGACTACCTCAATATCCGATTGAAAATCCCCGTTAGGCGCGATGATAATGCCCCCCTCCCAATCCACAATGGTCAGATCACGCTCTGAATAATGCAGCCGCGAAACCAACGTCCGGGCAGCATCTTCAGGATTCATTTTTTCTCGTTGGGAACGTAGCAGACCGGCCAGTTCGGCCGTGGCCTGATTGATAAACATATCAGGCGTTGGCCCTACGTCTTGTATCATCAGCAGAAAGTATTCTTCCCATAAATCGGTGTCCAGGATAGCCGCCGGCAGCAGCAAGGTGCGCAGCGACTCTTTCAGCCGCTCCACCAGTTGCAGGGTAGGGCCGCTCAAAATGTCGGTGAGTGGAAAACGACACTCAATGAGTTGGACACTTTCTTCAAAAAGCTGGGGTTGGACGGAGATGTGAATACCTTCAAACTGCACGGCCGTCGCCGCCAACAAGCGCACATCCAGATCAACCGGCTGGAAATAAGGGGCCTTATTCAACTGCTGCTGTGGCGCTTGAATCCCCGTCAGGTCAACCTCTTGTGTGGGGAACGCCAGTAAAAAACAAACCTGAGCATCTGGGGTAGAAAGGGGAGTATCGTTCATGGGGAGTTGAGATATTGAGCTATTGAGATAGGGGGGATATTGGTGGTCAATATCTTAGTAACCGTGCCGTAACTAGGTAATTGAGTAATTTGGTAATTAGCCGCTTCAATTACTTAATTACCCAATTACCCAATCGCTAACTTATTTGCAAACGATGACTTAATATCCCCATTCTAATCTTCGTCCAGCGGTGGATTAGAAAACCGTTGCCAGAAAAACTGCTTGAGCCAGATCAGCTGCTCCGGGTCATCAATTTCCAGCAGGAGGTATTGCACCCACTCCGGGAAATCACTGATGGAGACATCGCCACTTTCCAGCTTATCCAGGTAGCCCCAATCCACACGGGAAGCCTGGGACATCTCCACCGGCTCCAATTCGGCCAGTGCCTCTTCCACCCGCTCTATAAGTTCGGCCTCTACCAGCGGCGGCATCTCAAAATCGGGTGGTAACTTGTCTGCATCCGGCGGCATGTAGGGCAGTGGACTCATATACAGTTCCTCATCGGCCGCAAAATCCGAGTCCATCTGGCGCATCATGTGGCGGTAGCGACGGCCGTCGCCCGGCCCGCGTGGGGGTATCCAGGGAATCTGCTCCTGGTGATCCCGCCACCAGCGCACCTCCGCCCAAAAGCGGCGTGCTTCCTGATCTTTGGGGAATTGGGCCAATAACTGTTCCAGCACCTCCACCGACTCCACAAAAAAGCCCTGATCGGCATACAAATCAGCCACCCATAACATCGCCGCTCGCGGCCGTGCCGTCCGTTTCAGCGCCTCCTGAAAAATGGGCCAGGCCACTTCGCTGCCCCGCGTCTCCCCCAGCAAATAATCTTGCAGCAGTTGGTCGCGCCCCTCCTCCAACATCTCCTTCACATCCGACGGGCAGACATCCTCCGGGTCAATCTCCTCATTGTACTCCCGATATTGTCCCTCCCAACGGCACATCACCCGGAAGGAAAAAGCCAGCCGCCGCCGCTGCTGCCAGGCGCGGTCATCCCACTCATCTATCGTGCGGCCAATCGCCTTGCGGTTATCCCGAATCACCCAGGGGTCATTAAACGCTTCCAGCACCAGGTCACTGGCCTCCTGGCACTCCGGGAACAAGGCCAGAATGTCATAACAGATGGCGGCCGCGTCCGGGCTGGTGAAATCGTCCTCCGCCAACAGCGCGCGGGCTTCGCTCAACATGCGGTACACATAATCGGGGTAAGTTTGTTCACTCATGGCTTTTCCTCCTGCCGCCACCCATTATACCCATAGGTGGGTGGCAAGTGGCAAGTGGCAGGTGGCAGGTGGCAGGTGGCAGGTGGCCGGTCACTTGCCACCTGCAACTTGCAACCTGCAACTTGCAACCTGCAACTTGCAACCTGCAACTTGCAACCTGCAACTTGCAACCTGCAACCAATTGACAGGTATAATCTCACCCCATGACAACGCTGTTGCAAAACCGTTATCAGCTAGGCGACCCCATTGGTCATGGCGGCATGGGGGTGGTGTACCGTGCCCTGGATCGGCTGGCGGGGCAGGAAGTGGCGCTGAAACGGGTGATCGAGCGAGAAGAATTGGCCCCCGAAGGGGCATTTACCCGTCGCCTGGCGCTGGCGCAAGAGTTCCAACTGCTGGCCGGGCTGCGCCATCCACACATCATCAGTGTGTTGGACTATGGCTTTGATGCGGAGGGGATGCCCTTTTTTACGATGGATTTGCTGCCCGCCGCGCAAACGATTGTAGACGCCGGCCGCTCGTTACCCCTTTCCGAGCAAATCACCCTCATCATCCAGATGTTGCAGGCGCTGACCTACCTGCACCGGCGCGGGGTGCTGCACAATGACCTGAAACCAGCCAATGTGCTGGTGGTTGATGGGCAGGTGAAGCTGCTCGATTTTGGCCTGTCGGCGGCCGCCGGGCAGAGTTCGGGCGGGGCGGGCACGTGGGCGTATATGGCCCCGGAAGTGATGCGCGGCGCTTCCACCGGGCGCAACCCATCCAGCCGGGCCAGTGATTTGTTTGCGGTGGGGGTGATGGCGTATGAGATGGTGGTGGGCCAACGGCCGTTCCCCACCATTGCCGCCGCTCTCACCGGTGAACCAGAGTTGGCCGCGCTGCCGGATAATGAAGCATTGCGGGCCGTTTTTGCCCGGCTGCTGGCGCGTGAGCCGGAACGCCGTTTTGCCAATGCCCCCGATGCCATTTATGCCCTGTGCCAGGCCACCGGCCGGACTTTGCCGCCGGAAACGCAGGCGATCCGCGAGAGCTTTTTGCAGGCGGCGCAATTTACCGGCCGTCAGGCAGAAATGGCCCGGCTAAACGGGTTGATGGAGGCGGCCATTGCGGGGCAGGGGGCGGCCTGGCTCATTGGCGGCGAGAGCGGTGTGGGCAAGTCTCGCCTGCTGCATGAACTGGTGGCGGCGGCATTGGTGCGGGGGATGTTGGTGCTGCGCGGCCAGAGTGTGCGCGAAGGGGGTGGGCCGTATGCGCTGTGGCACACGGCCGTGCGCCGCCTCATTCTCGCCGCCCCATTGGATGACCTGGAAGCGCGTTTGCTCACGGCCGTTGTGCCCGACTTAGACCGCCTGCTTGACCGCCCCATCGCCGCCACCGCTCTTGATCCACAGACCTTCCAAAAGCAGCTGCCCATCACCTTCACTGCCCTCTTTCGCCGCCAGCGCCAGCCGGTGCTGCTGCTGCTGGAAGATTTGCAGTGGGCGCGGCCGGAAAGCCTGGCGCTGTTGGCGGAACTGGCACAATCCGCTGCCCGGCTGCCGCTGCTCATTTTGGGCGCGTACCGGGATGATGAAACGGCCGATTTACCGGCGCGTATGGGCGATTTGCCCGTGCTGAAGCTCGGCCGTTTGCGGGCGGGAGAGATGGCGCAGTTGTGCCAGGCAATGTTGGGCGAGGCGGGCGACCATCCGGCGCTGCTGGCCTATTTGCAAAAAGAGAGCGAGGGCAACGCCTTTTTCCTGGTGGAACTGGCGCGGGCGCTGGCGGAAACGGCCGGGCAATTGGATCAGGTTAACCAGGTGGCGCTGACGCCCGGTTTGCTGACGGGTGGGGTGCGCCAGTTGGTGCAGCAGCGGTTGGCCCGGCTGAGTGGGGCCGACCGGGCGGTGCTGCGGCAGGCGGCGGTGCTGGGCCGGGAAATTGATCTACCCTTGCTGCGTATGCTTTTCCCCACGACGGATGTGGGTGGCTGGCTGAACCGGTGCGCGGACACGGCCGTGTTGGATGTGCAGGAAGATCGCTGGCGTTTTGCCCATGACAAGCTGCGCGATGGGCTGCTAGCCGACCTGACAGCGGCAGAACGGCGCGGGCTGCACCGGCAGGCGGCGCAAGCGATGGAAGCGATTTATACGGCTGATCCCCATTATGTGACCGCGCTGGCGTACCATTGGCGGCTGGCGGATGAGGAGGAACGGGAACGGCCGTATGCCATTCTGGCCGGTGAGCAGGCATTGGCCAGCAGTGCGTTTCAAGAAGCGGTCGGCCATTTTGAGCGGGCTTTGCAGCTTGGCCCCGGCCCGCAAGAGTTGGCGCTTGTGCAGCGCAAATTGGGGCGCAGTTACTTTGGGTTGGGGGATTATGCGGCGGCGGAGGGTCATTTGCAGCACAGCCTGGCGCTTTATGAACAAGTGGCGGATGTGGCTGGCACGGCCCGCGTGTTGTTCCATTTGAGCAATGTGGCGCATGGGTTGGGAGAGTATGAGCGGTCGAAGGAGTACGGCCGTCGCAGCCTCACCCTGGCCCGCCAGATTAACGATCAACCGGGCATTGCCCGCGCTCTCAGCAGCCTGGGCGCGGCCGAATATCGGCTGGGCGAAAACGACGAGGCGCTGGGCCACCACCGGCAAAGCCTGGAAATGGCCGCAGAGATGGATGACCAGTGGTTGATGGCTCGCTGCCTGAACAGTCTGGGCAATGTCTATTATCAGTTGGGTGATTATGAACAGGCCGCTCCCTGTTACCACACCGCGTTGGAATTGGGGCAGATGCTCAATAACCGGCGCGGCATCAGCATGGCGCTGAATAATCTGGCGCTGATTGCCGAGCGGCAGGAGGATTACCAGACGGCGCGGCAGTACCACGAGGAGAGCCTGCGCCTGAAACGGGAGATTGGCGACCGGGCGGGCATCAGTATTTCGCTGACGAATTTGGGGGTGATTGCGTATGCGACGGGGGATTTTACGGGATCGGCCGTATACATGCGCGAGGCGCTGGACATTTGCCGGGAAATTGGCGATTTGTACGGTGTGGCGCTGTGCCTGAGCAATTTGGGGGATGTGGAGACGGAGTTGGGGCGGTATGGGGCGGCACGGCCGTTGTATCGGGAAGCGCTCGAAGTGAGCCTCTCTATCGAAACGATGCCGTTGGTGCTGACCGTCTTCACCAGTGCATTACCCATGTTTATCCGCCAACAACAGGTTGAAACCGCGCTCACTCTCATTGGTTTCGCGCAGGCCCAACCGGCGACGGATGGCTATGATCAGGAGCGGCTGGCGAAGTTTTTGGCGGAGATTCGGAAAATGGTGGGGATGGGAGACGAGAAGTGGCTGGCACACGGCCGTACACTCACTTTAGCGCAGGCCCAGGTTTTGTTATGAATATCGCCGGGGTACGGCCGTGCCCCTCATCCGTTGCCGCCCGGCCAAGACACACGTGGCACGGTGGGGACAACGGCCACCTCCCCGCAGCAGGAGGCAACGGCCAAACTCACTTACGAAGACCGTGCCCCAGCAGGGGCAGGAAACTCAAAAAAACGCAGACATGATTACAACGAAACTAAAGATGCCTGCTGCTAACAAAGAGCCTATTCTTGCCAACCAGAGAAACGCAAGAGAGTTTACCCATTGCTTCATAAAATCGGAGTTTCCGTATATAAAAAGACTCTTCTCGGACCAGTCCCTAAAGGTTTCTGGCCTCAGCCATGCCATATAAGAAAAGAATCCAAACCATATGGTCAAGAAAGCTGATAGTAGAATAAAATCAGTATCCATTTCTTCTCTACTCTTCTGGTTCATCTTCCTGCCAAAACCAAGGCGTGGGATCGCCGGCATCATAAAAAAGCCCGGTTGTGGAGAAAAACGTGTAATAAAACTGTGGGCTGAATATGCCCACTTGCAACTGACTGGGCCTTGGAGAACCGCTGCCAGATACGCCTCCTCCAACAATTGCCCCACCTCCTACAGCCTGTCCACTACCGGTTAGACTATCTTCCAATACTTCTTCACTCAAATCTTCGATAGGACGAGCATTTTCCCCAATGGTGTTACCGGCTACAAGACTTCCGCTGAGTCCAGGTGTGCCAAGCTGAAATCCCCCTGTAAGATATACGTTCCCATACTTGTCAATCGTAATTGACTCATTTCCACCCACGAAATAACCAAATGAAATACTAGCTGAAAAAGTATCAAACATGGGATCATAACAATCCTCCCATTCTCTACACGGACGATAGGAATCTTCTTTACCACATTCATAGTTTCCATTACCGTCACCACACATGCTAGATAGTTTCCGATAGACCCATTTTTCCCATATCCAATTTCTTGCAAAATTTCTTCAAGTATTTGCTCTTCGGACAGGCCCCATTCAAACACTTCATTCAATCGTGTTTTGCGTTCAAACACGAACCCCCATAGCTCAGGGTGGTTCGGCAGAGCTTGTTGAAAACCTCCATGAGATAGAATGGTTGCTCTCTACTTCAACCAATTTCATCTTATGGAGGTTCACTATGTTCAATGAGATCACCCGCTTTGTCAATTGGCTGCGTCGCCGCAATCCCACGGCCGACACCGCCAAAAGTTACCAGTACCACCTGCACAAATTCATCGAAGTTGTGGGCGACCGTGCCCCCACCGCTGTCACCCTGCACGATATTGACACCTTCATCGAGTTTCAAGCGGAACGTGGCCTGAAAAGCAGTTCCATTAACCGCAGTTTGACGGCCGTTGCCTCGTTCTACCACTTCCTGGCTGATGAAGACCCCACCATCGAATGCCCTGTCCTGCGTCACCGGCACCTGCTGCGCGACCATCAACGCCTGCCGCGCGCCGTGCCCCAAGGGGAAGTCGAAAAACTGTTCGCCGTGATGGACGACGGCCATTTCGACGCTGCTCAATGCAAGCGTGACCGGGCTATCTTTCTGCTCATGCTCCGCTCTGGCCTGCGTGTCTGCGAAGTGGCCAGCCTCACCTTGTCCGACCTCTTTTTGGAGGAATGCCCGCCGCGTCTGCACATTCACGGCAAAAATGGCCGGGAACGGGCGGTTTACCTTTCGGCGGAAACCGTCACCGCCCTTACTTGTTACCTGGGGCAACGCCCTAAAGTTTTGCATGAGCGTGTTTTCCTGACCTACGCCGGACAGGGGATTGGGGTGCGCGGTATCCAAAAACGGCTGCAACAATATCGCCAGGCGGCTGGGGTTAAGCTGACCGCCCATCAACTGCGGCACAACTTTGCCAATAACCTGGTGCTGGCCGATGTGCCCGTCACGTCCATCCAAAAATTGCTGGGGCATGCCTGGGTGGGCACGACGCAAAACTATATTGCCGCCAATGATGCCAAAGTAAAAGCTGACTTTGTCAAAGCGGCCGCCTGGCTGGAGGCGTGGCAATGAACGAGAATAGAACTTTTGCCACCAGCGCCGCGGTACGCTATGACCGCGCTTTGCGTAAGAGCCTGAAACTGAAGCCACCGCCACCCCATGTCGCTGCCCCACAACCCACTTGTGCATGGCCACCAGAAAATGTCGTCTTACTGGAGCGGTATCGAGACTGGCTGGTGGGGGTCGGCGCGGCCGAGGCGGTCATCAACTATCATCGCATCCCGACGGCCGGTTGCGCCCTGGGGCTTAATCTCAAACCACACGGCCAGCTCAATCTAAACGGTGACTTTGACAAAGCGATGCAATTCATTCAGACCAGACAGAACGGGGAGAGGTGGCAGCAAAACTGCTGCCATTCCCTCGACTGGTTCCGACGGTTTGTGAAAGAGGAGCGCGGGTTGGTGGTCATTGACAAAGCCTCGTGTGGCGATGTGATGCGGTACCAGGCGGGTTTACCTGAGTGGCTCATTGAGCAGTTGACCAAACAGTTGCACATCCGGCAGGCCAACTGGCGGTCGTCGCGGCTGGCGCAGGCGACATACCAGTTCTGGTACAAATCTACCCGGATTTGGCGTTGGCTTTTTGCCCATTGTGAGATTCGGGAACCGAAAGAGATCACCCGCGACCATCTCTTCGCCTATATTGACGAGCAGTTGGTGGCCGGGTACAAGGTGAGCACTGTCAACCATGACCTGCATACCTTTCAGGGCACACTTCGCTTTTTGCAGCAGCAGGGCACGGCCGTGCCCCAGGCCTTGCTGACCCTCTCTGGCCTCAAAAAGCCGCACACCCTGCCCCGCTTCTTAACGGATGCCCAGGTTATCACCTTGCGCGATGACCTCCGACAGCGGGTGGAACAGGCGCAAACAGTGGCGGCGAGACGAGATGCCTGCCTGGACCTGGCGGCCTTTTACCTGTTGTGGCAGAGTGGTATGCGGGTCAGTGAGTTGGAGGATTTACGGCTCTCTGACGTAGACATGGCCGCCGAGACGATTCTCATCCGGGAAGCCAAGGGGTTAAAAGACCGGTCGGTGTACCTGACGGAGCGGGTCATTGAGGCGGTTGCGCAATACCTGGCGGTGCGTGGCCCGGCGTTGAGCGACCATCTCTTTATCTACCGGCACAAACCACTTTCCAAAGACCTGATACGTTGCCGCCTCAAGGCAGCCGGCGAGCGAACGAGGATTAAGGTGACGCCGCACATGCTGCGCCATACGTTTGCCACGCAGTTGCTCAATGCCGGGGCGAAGATAACGACGATTCAGGCTTTGTTGGGCCACCAACGGCTCAATACGACCATGACCTATGCCCGTGTGCATGACCAGACGGTGGCGCAGGATTATTATGCGGCCATGACTCAGATTGAAGGGGAACAGACGACCGTTTTGGCACCAAACCCGGTCACGGAAAAGGTGTTCACCCTCCTGGACAAGATAGGAGCGGATGGGCTGAGTGACGAACAACGACAAATTCTGGTGGAAGTTCGCCGCTGTTTACGGCCGTAAGTCACAAGCCGAAACCAACTACAGAAGCTGTTGTTAACGAGCAAATGGTATGGCCAAAAACGGCACTGGGAATACCCAAAAACACCAGGGGCGCGGGAGCCTAGCCTTTTCTTTGGTTCTTTCTTTTGGGCAATGCCAAAAGAAAGAATAAGTAGCGCAGTCCTTTGAGGCTGAGTTGACCCACTCCTGCTGGTTGGAAGGGTGGCACGGAGACCCGCCGATTACAGCAATTAAGTAAGTTCTTGCCAAGATAGAGAAGGTTTTACCCATTGTGTAATTTATAACTGTTCTCGGCAAAGTCAGGGTATAACTAGAATGTCAATATTAGTTCCAGACTCAAGTCCAATTGAAGTCAGATCAAATAACTCAACCAGCTTGTTTGGCATCTCTAAATCGAAGATCCAAAGCTTGTTATCTGTTGAAATTATTGGTGAATCGGAACCTTCAATCCATCCCTCTACCACGACTAGATCCCGATCCATAACTAGAGGGATCAAACTGTCCTCAAGTTGATCTTTTCTCAAGGCATATAAAGAATCATAAGGGTTTATGATTAGCCACTCGCCACTAGGAGACCAAAACAAGTCTCTTGTATTAATTTCGAAATTCCGAATCTTTTCCCATTGGTCTACGTCAAAATCGAATGAGTATAGTTCTCCATTAGCCTCTACAAACAAAGGGGATTTGCCTGATGGTTGCCAAGCGAACCTAACTACCGGAGTAAAACCTACGTCAATATTATTCATGATTTGCTTTGAAAAGTTAACGGGGATACGGGTTAGTGAATCAGGTTCATTTGCGTCTCTTACTACAACGTTCTTTCCATCTGGTGCATAAAAAGCATAGTGGCTTGGTTGGTTTGGGGACCACACTATATCGGTAAATTCTTGTACAAAGAAATCGCCAGTGTTGACATTCACCAACACCATGTTTATGAGTTTTTCATCATTGGAGAAATCCTCGGTATAAAATGATAACCAATTGCCATCAGCAGACCAATCACGTATTAATCCAAAGCCAGGGGGAAATGATCCTGTCACGGGTTCGGCAACTTCCAATAACAGGTCATATCGCCATAATCGCCAACTGCGGTCCGGATCCACTTGAACATAGTATAACTCATCGTTGTTTGCTGGATTCCATCTCAGGTCACCTGCCGCAATGTTACTGCCTTGTTCTGTTGAATGTATCAATCGATTTTCCTGATTAGACGTGTTAAACAACCATATTTCAGAATGCTCTGAGTTCCCGCTACTCGCATTTTGCACATATGCAATCGTTAAGTCTGGCAAAGGCACCGTGATGATAGCTTCTGGAGTATCGGTAGGTGTCATTTCAGTCTTTGTTGAAGATGGAATAGCAGCCTCCGGTTGTTTGGATACTGCAAATGTGGCTGTCGGTGCAGGTATTTGTTGAGTCTCTTCAGAGTTCATATTCAAGTTTGAAGAGTTAATAACCGCTTCTGTTGCAAACGAAATTGGTTCGATAGAACTATCTGTCTCAGGTGCAGTTATTTGATTGCTCATGCATGCAACAAGACTGATGAAAAACAAACAAAAGAACACATATTTGAAGGTTTTAACTAAAGTTTTCATTGACCAACGCTCCTATGATCTACTTTATTAGGGCGACTTCGAAAATGATTTAGGTTCTAGCGTTAAATCCCAAACTCCCCATGCATAGGCAAAATTGACACGGTCACGGCAACAGTAATTCTCATCAGGGTACAGGGGATACACTATTGGATCATTTCTTACATTTAGGTCCGCATCGTAATGGAAATAATTTGAGCGACCATTTAGCATATCAGGGATTTCTCCCAATTCGATAACGACATATGCTATTAGTAAGTAATCCTGATAAATTTCAGAACCTCTGTCCCATACCTTATCTGAATAATCGAACTGAATACCGTCGAGCCTCTGAATTTCATCTTTAAACAAGTTTATGCTTGGGTCTTCCGCTTGTCGATTCCTCATTGCTTGAACAATGCCAACAGCATCTAATATGCCGTATTTTTCAAAGAATGCTTGCCACTCGGGGTATGATTCATACAGCGGTGTTGCTGGGTGCATTCCTGCATGTTCATTCATTAGCGAATATGCGGCTATTTCATAATCAAACAGTTCTGAACTCATAGGATCTCCATCTATGTGGATTGGGATCTCAAAGGAACTTGGAGTTACACCAAATCGCTTCAGCCTTCTGTTTGGTATGGTCACGGTTGTAACATTGGGGGGATTATTAATAGGGGTAGGCGATTCACAAGAATCATCAAATTCACATTCACGGTGGCCGGTAGGGTCGGTGAAGTTGAGGGCGCGGTTGAGGACGTAGGCGTAGCGGTTGTAGGATT
>CAZOPF010000006.1:37853-93622 GCA_964581605.1 uncultured Ardenticatenaceae bacterium | reverse complement strand
GCAAAGCCGAAAAACTGGAAGAAGGCGACACGGTGACGATACACCTTGAAGTGATTTGAAAACCAGGACGTGGAGGATAAGACGATGTTGATTATTGATGGTGAGATGTTGTGGCGGCAATATAGCGTGGCGATTGATTCATTGCGCGACGCGCTGCGCGACTGCCCGGATGCACTGTGGACAGCGCGGCTGTGGGAAGATGAGCCAGACCAGTGGGTGGCCTCTGGGTTCTCCTCGTTCTGGTATCTGGGCTACCATACCTTGTTCTGGCTAGATTTGTACTTAACCGGGGCAGAAGAAGGTTTTATGCCACCCGCCCCTTTTGATCTGGTGGAGATGCAGGCAAACGAGACGCTGCCGCGCATCTACGGCCGTGACGAACTCCTAGACTACCTGGAACTGTGCCGCCAAAAATACCAGGAGACTATCAGCACACTGACAACGGAGCAGGCATACCGGCTGTGCCAGTTCCCCTGGGGCGAAGTGCCCTATGGTGAGTTATTGATTTACACACTGCGCCATGTGCAGGAACATGCTGCCCACCTGAGCCTGTTTCTGGGGCAGCAGGCCAGAAAACCGACCGGGAGCGCGTAAAAAATGAACAAGATAGATTTCAAGAAGGAGTGGCCGCATCTTTACAACCCACCGCGCCTGGATTTTGTGACCGTTGATGTGCCGCCGCTGGCGTACTTGATGGTGGACGGGCACGGCGATCCCAACCTCGCCCTGGCTTATCGGGAAGCGGTGGAGGCGCTCTATGCCGTTGCCTACAAATTGAAATTTATGAGCAAGAACGAGTTGGGGCGGGATTATGCCGTCATGCCGCTGGAAGGGTTGTGGTGGGCAGAGGATATGGAACATTACACTGCCAGGCGGGACAAAAGCGCCTGGGATTGGACGATGATGATCTTGACGCCAGAGTGGATAACGGCGGAGATGGTGACACAGGCCAAAGCCGCAGCTGGTGAAAAGAAGGAATTGCCAGCGTTGCCCAAACTGCGCCTGGAAACGTTAGAAGAAGGGCTGGTGGCCCAAATCATGCACATCGGGTCGTATGATGAAGAAGCGCCCACGCTGGCCCGGCTGCATCAGGAATGGCTGCCCGCACATGGTTATGTGGAACATGGCAAACATCACGAAATCTATCTGGGTGATCCGCGCAAGGTAGCTCCAAACAAACTGAAAACAATCCTGCGCCAACCGATCCGCCCAATTTGAATATGACAGAAGGTGTCAGATTACGGCCGTTACACTCCTGACAAATCCATCTCAAAGAGGAGTGAATGATCATGTGGAATCTGACGAATCAGGTAGCAGTGGTAACGGGGGCCAGCCGGGGTGTGGGTAAGGGCATTGCCCATGCACTGGGGATGGCTGGCGCAACAGTGTATGTCACCGGGCGGACAGTGCAGCCAGGAACAGGGTCAGACGGAATGCCCGGAACGGTGGGGGAGACGGCCGTTCTCGTTACCCAGGCTGGCGGTAAAGGCATAGCCGTCCGTTGTGACCATACCATTGACGCCGACGTGGCAGCGTTGTTTGCCCAGGTAGCCGCTGAACAGGGGCGGTTGGACATTCTGGTAAACAATGTGTGGGGCGGCTATGAGGATATTGAAAATGATGAGGCCATCTGGCCCGCCCCGTTTTGGGAGCAGCCGTTGTCTCGTTGGGATAATATGTTTACGGCCGGGGTGCGGGCGCACTACACTGCCAGCCGCCTGGGGGCCAGATTGATGGTTGCGCAGCGCCAGGGTCTCATCGTCAACATCTCTTATTGGGCGGGGCAGAAGTATATGAACAACATCATGTATGGGGTTTCCAAATGTGCCACTGACCGGTTGGCAAAGGATATGGCGCACGAATTGAGGGAGTATGGGGTCACGGCCGTATCTCTATACCCCGGTTTGGTGCGGACAGAACGGGTACTGGACGCCGCCCAATGGTTTGATATGAGCAACGCCGAGTCGCCTGAATTTACCGGCCTGGCAATTGCGGCGTTGGCCGCCGATCCCTGTCGGCAGGAAAAGAGTGGGCAGGTGTTGGTGGCGGCTGACCTGGCGTTGGCGTATGGTTTTGATGATATTGATGGGCGGCGGGTACGGCCGTTGACTCTGGAAACGGCGTAACCACGTAAACCGTGAACCGTAATCCGTTGAACCTTATGCGGCTGTTGATGTGTGGTCTGTGAAAACGCAAAAAACGCGGAGATTGATATGGTCAATCTCCGCGTTTTTTCTTTCAGAATGGTTCAATCTCCAGGATTGAACCTCTCTTCACGTTATGGTTTGACGACGATGGGCAGGTAGATGAATTCGGTGTAAATGGTTTCGCCGGTGATGGTGACAACGGCCGTGCTGCTGTTATTGCTTTCGTCCGGGTCAGCCAACACCGATGTAACCGTTGCCGTGTTACTGGCCTCGCCCGCCTGTGTGGCCGAAACCACCAATTGCACCGTTTCGCTGCTGCCTACCGGAATAAGGCCAAATACGCAGGTGACGGTGCCGCTCGCTTCCACACAGCCCGCATCATTAGACAGATAACTCACCTGCGCCGGAAGAACATCGGTGACGGTTACATCTACGGCCGTGTCCGGCCCATGATTGGTGATGACCAGCGTGTAGGTAATCAGGTCGCCAGTTTGCGCGGTGGTGAGGACGGCCGTTTTGCTGATTTCCAGATCGGCCGTGGGCAGACCGTTGATGACCACAGGCGTATCATCACTATTGTTTCCCGGATTGGAATCAGGCGTATCACTGGTGACAGAGGCCGTGTTTGTGGTGCTGCCAGGGGTCACGGCCGTGACCACAATCTCAATCGTTGCCGCATCCCCATCCAACAGCGTACCCAGGTTGCAGGTAACGGTACCGCCGCTCTCGTTACAGCCCGAGTCATTGGAAACATAGCTCACCTCGGCCGGGAGGACATCCGTCACCACCACATTCGTCGCCGAAATCGGGCCATTGTTGCTCACATTCACCGTATACGTGATGGTTTCGCCCACAAAAACAGCGCCTGCGCTGGCCGATTTGCTCAGTGACAGGTCGGTTTCTGTTGGGTCTGCCAAACATTCGGGAATGGTGAACTTGCCAATGCGCGTGTTCCAGTTGTTGCCACTATTGCTGGGATAATATTCATTCGTCACCCAAAACGTGCAATCATCACTGGGGTCAATGCTGATGGCACTGTAATCGCCCCAACGGTTACTGCCTGTTTGTGAGCCGGCCCCCGCATAAAGCGTCTCCTCAGCCTGCAACGTACCCAAGGGATCACTTGCCAACCGCGTAGCATAACGAATGGCCGGATTCATGGTGGAACTGGAAGCGCTGTAGGCCAGGGCAATGTTCCCTTGCCCATCCATAGCGATGCTGCCCATAAAGCGGTGTGTGGTATCGGCCGGCGCATGTGTTCCTTCTTGATAGATAGACCACGTGCCGCCGCTGCGCCGCAGTTCATACCAGCGAATACCCGACCGGTCTGACCCCACATCCACCGCAAAGTTAGCCAGCAGCGTTTCGTGGCTGCCAAAGTTGCGATACGCCAGCCGCCACATTGGCCATTCAGATACAGCATCTACGCGCTGTGTCGTGCCCAACTGCGGGATGCAGTTCAGCACAAAAAAGCCACAAACGGTGTAGGTGTAGCTGGTGATGTTCAGGCTCTGGGCCAGGGTAAAAGTGGAGTTGCCCGGTGTCACCCAATCCACGTCCAGTTCAAAAATCTCTAATCGGTCAGTGCCGCCATGGAATGAATTGTCTTTGAAGGTGTAGAACAGGCCCGGTGTATTGGCCGGTGGTGGGGTAGGGCCGTCCACATCGGCTGCTAACAAGAAATTAGTCTGCCCAGAAAATCGGACTGAAGTAGCGGGCAAACCGTTCAGCATGTCGGCCCGTTCCAGAGCAAAAGCGGTGTAGCTGCTTTCGTTGGCGGTCATGTAGTAAGCGTCTGGCCAGACGGAGATTTTGAAGTAGTCGGGAAAGGTGGGGGTGGTGAATTCATAGCCATAATATGCGCCGGTCGGATCGGCCGTTTGCGAAACAGCCACACAAACACCATTGCCGGTGCTGAATTGAGCCAATACCCAGCGGTCGGCCAGGGAATCATACACGACAATCGGGTCCCCATTGTCGCTGACCGAGCAGTTGCCACTGCTCCACAGGTCGTTCAAGTCGGTGGGGCCGGTGAGCAGGTTGCCGTTCTTGTCATAGATGTTGAATTTGGTGGCATTCACCATCTGCACATAATGGTTGGGGCCAACATCGCCGATGGTGTCCGGCGGGGAGCAGCCACAGAAGTTGTCTACGCCTTCAAAGGTGAGGGTGGGGGTGGGGGTACGGCCGTTGTTGGTAGCCTCTATTTGCAACAAGGGATCAGCCGGCCCGCTGATGTTGGGAAAATCCAGGGGGAAATTGACAAACGGATTCTGCCGCGGATTTAACTCTGTTTCCAAAATTGGTTCCGGTTGGGCAACAGGCAGTTCCCGTACCGGGCGGCTCAACTGCGGCGGTGCGGTTTCCGTAACCAGCGGCCCCTCCATCGTTGCCGAGGCCTGGGCATTGGCCGGTAATTGGCGGCCAGATGGCCCACGGCCGGCCGCGATGGTGGTGGGGGAGGTAGTGGCAGGGGTACGGCCGTCATTCACGGCCCAGCCCACGGCCACTAGCCACACTGCTAAAAAAAGTACAATCTTCCAATTAGACTTCATCTGTAAAACTCTCCTATCATTTGTTTATCCCGCAAGCTGGCGAGTGAATCATAATGGGGTATACTTTTTTTTCCAAGTAGCAAACTAACAATCATACCTGACACTCCGTGTCATAAATTTGCAGTACAATTCGGCATAGATTGAGAGTCTGATCATGAACGCACTTGATTTCTATCGCCAGTTGGGGCCGAACAGTGACCCTGGTGCATATGGGTGGATGCTGGATAATCTGCCGGATTCTTTGGCGGCGCTGTGTGAACTGGTAAAGCGCCAATTGATCCATCCGAGCCAGCGGCAGGAGTTTCGGGGTGCGCTGCCACCTGGCGGCCAGAACGAAGATGCACGGTTCACGGCCGTCGCCCCCATGCTGGCTGCCCTGCTCAAACGGAATGAAAAAGGATTGGTGATGACACGGCCGTCGCGCCAACGCCTCATTGTTTCCTGTCGCTATCATGCCCTGCTGCTGGTTGCCATCTTAAAACATCGCGGCATCCCGGCGCGGCTGCGCGTCGGTTTTGCCGGATACGTCTCTGACCGCAAAGGGAAGTATGTAGATCATTGGATTTGCGAGATGTGGGCGGAAGGTGAAAAACGTTGGCTGCTCGTTGACCCGGATACAAAAATGGTTGACATTCCCCGATCCGATTTCAAAATGGCCGGCGATGTGTGGCTGGCGGCGCGGCAGGGATTCACTTACCCCTCGCTCTACGGTGTCGAACGTTGGTGGGGGTGGGAACCAATCCGGCAAAATCTGCTCCATGATTTTGAAGCATGTCTGAATCTGGAACCGACCTATTGGGATGGCCCGCCATTATTTCAGGTGAAAAAGCGCGATCTGACTCAAGCACAGGTGCAATTGCTGGATGAGATAGCCCACTTACTGCAAGACCCGGATGCCAATTTGGGGGCGCTGCTGGCGTTGCATCAGGAGAATGAACGATTGCAGCGCGAGCCGATTTATCAGGCAGCAACGGCCGTGACCACTCTCTTGCCCCCCTCACAACAACTGACGGCCGAAACCGGCATTGGCCCCATCACCCTGGAACGCGCGCGCCCAGAGGATGCCAAGGCGTTGGCGTTGGTTTCCTGGAAAGCGTTTGACGACGACGTGAACTACGGCGCGCCGCAAAAGGGCGGCCCACCCGGTTATCGCTCCGACCAGTGGCAGGCGAAGATGATGCAGGCCGGGGATTATTACAAAGTGGTGACGGTGGACGGCCGTATCATCGGCGGCGCGATTGTCTTTCCACAAAACGACGGGGTGACGGTGTTGGGACGCATCTTCATCCATCCAGACGTGCAGCGGCAAGGAGTGGGGAGGGCGGTCATGTGTCTGTTGGAAACTCTCTATCCGGCAGCCACACGCTGGCGGTTGGACACCCCCACCTGGAACAAACGCAACCATGCCTTCTACCAGAAAATGGGCTACCGCCTGGTTGGCCCGGCCGGGCCAGATGGTCTGTTGTTTGAAAAGGAACTGTCAATAGGAACTGTTAGATGAACACAGAATTTAATCACAAATTGCGACTTGTTGCCTGGCCCGTCTGGTTGCTGCTGGCCGTGGCGTTAGTCGCTTGCGCCCAAGCAGCCGGAAACGCGGAACCGGCAGCGCCAGAGGAAGCGCCGGCGGCAACGCCGACAGACCTGCCGCCTACGGAAGCGGCCGCCACCCACACGGCCGTGCCCAGACCAACTGTTACGGCCGTGCCCCTGCCCACATCGGCCCCATCCGCCAGCCTGGACGAGCCGTTTGCCCTGGCCGGTGGTGCGGAAACGGCCGTCGGCGCCGAGGAGTTGATGTTGTATTTTGAGAGTGTAGTCGAAGACTCCCGCTGCCCGACACAGGTGAATTGCTTTTGGAGCGGTCAGGCACGTATCCTCATTGTCGCTGCGCAAGAGGGGCAAGAGCCACTGAAACTGGAATTCAACACCAACCCCGCGCCAGAGCAGACGGTGGATGTTTTACCGGCATTTGCGTATACCGTGCAGCTTATCCAGCTTGATCCCTATCCACAAACGACCGATCCGATACCGTTTGCCGATTATCGGGCGCAATTGTTGGTGACTCGTAATCCGTAACCAGAAGCCCCACGCCCGTTTACGAATTAGGGCAAAAGGCGTACCAAATCACCTACTTGAATCATGCCGGTGCTTTGCGGGGTGCAGCCGACGCCGACACAGTTGTTGCGGGTTTGGGCCACCAGTTTGAGCGTGGCGGAGGAGCGCACGGCCGTGTCCGGGTCTACGTTGATCATCTGGCAGCGTTCTATCGGCTGGTTCAGCCATACCTGCACTTCTCCAATGGTCAACGCGCTGCCCACCCAGGCTTCCTCGGCAAACGGCCGTCCGTCAAACGTCTCAATGATGATGTTTTGGCGGAAGCGACGGCCGTCCAGAGCAAAATCCAACCGTTCATCCAGCGCCGCCACGGTGGCCGTGCTCATCAACGAGAGGGGCAGGGAATCAAAGACGCCGCGCTTGATGCGAATGAGGGAGATGTCACGGCCGTACAAGTCCGCCAATTGTGCCCGTAGTTCTTCTGAATCTAATGGCAATTGTTTTCCTCCGGGTGTTTGTACAATTATTGATGAATTCCGTACATCATCCAGGTCGCTGTAAAACGGGCGGTAACGTACCAGTTCTGGCACCTGCCGCGCCGTCAGCCAGGGAAAACCGGAATGATCGTCGCCGCGCACAAAAGCGGCCCGCCGGTCGCCATCCACCCCATGCCAATAAACATGCGCTTCCGCAAGCTGCTCCCCGGCCATAGATTTCACCGGGTAGCGCCAGATTTCTCGTACTCGCCCTACTTCCAAAAATTCGTACATCATTCCTCAGCGACTATTCAGAACTGGAGGGTTTCTCAATAATAATCTGTTGAATAATACTTCGCTACCATTTTGCGGACGGTGTTGACATTGCGCACCGTCGCCGGGCCGCCAATTGTCTTTTCCAGCAAAGCGCTGGAAAAGGTTGACTGCATTTGCTGTTTGCGACCTAACCAGTAGAGTTCACGGCCGTGCACATCAAACGCATCCACTTCATTGGTAAAGGACAAGATTTTATTCTGGATTTCGGGGGTTGGTTCTGTTTTTAAGAAGGCAATATACAACGATGCACCGGCCTCAAACTCGGCCGCTGGGAACGGCTGATGGGCCACAACCGCTTCCAGTTCTGGGAAGGTACGTAGAAAGGTGGCGACTGGATAACCGAGGATATGTTCCAGGTGCGTTTCTATCTGCTGTTCCAGATTGTCTCTATCATCCTGTTCGGCCGTAAAAATGACATTGCCGGTCTGGATGTAAGTTTCCACATCGGTAAAACCGGCGTCCATAAAATAGTGGCGCAGGTCGGCCATTTTCACAATATGCCCGCCGATGTTAATGGCTCGCAGAAAGGCAACGTAACGGGCCATTCAGTTACCTTCCTTCAGTTGGCCGCCCCAGATTGCCGGGTCAATATCGGCGATGGTTTGGGAGAATGTCCAGCGACGGCCGTACAAATCCACAGCCGTATACTGTCTTTCCCCATACGGATAATCGGTCGGCGGGTGGCTGATTGATGCGCTCTGCCGCCGGGCCTGTTCATAATGACTGTCCACATCGGCCACCCGCACCATGACGGCGTGAGAGAGATCGGCGCTTTCGGTGGCTGCGGCCGTCACAATGACAGCCCCGTCGCCAAAGGTCAGTTGGGCGCGATGGCTGCCAATTTGCAGCCGTTCGCTAAAACCAAACACGCGGCACAACCATTCCACCGCCTCACGTACATCCGGGTAAGCCAGTTCGGGGATGACAACGGCCGTGGGCATCGAGCGGTTAGACCGGTACGGGATGCTCAACCCATGGCCGCCTACAGGTTCCGTAATCGTGTGGTCGCTAAAACCGGCGATGAGCGGCCGTGCCTGAGCAATTGCCTGCTGTATCTGCGGGAGTGATAAGGACGCCCGATGGTTTTCTTCGCTGTCCCACACTTCCGTAATCCAGATGGCGTCGGCGTCAGATGGGTCTCTGGCGACCACATAACTCAGACAGCCGGGCATCTCGTGGATACCTGCCATTAAGATGTTGATCAGGGTGTCCCGTTGGCCGGGCACGGCCGTCATTTTCCCTATCAATCCATACATCACCACCCTCCTGGTACGGGCTGGGCGCAGTTACGGCCGTAAATCCGTTCCTGCTCCCGACTCCACCACAGCGCATCCCGGATCGCATGTTCCAGTTCATCCACATGCCTGGCCCGGCAAAAAGCTGCCGCTTCAATTCCGGTGCTGTGGCTACGATCCATCTCATGCAAATCCGCTTCCTGGCTGCCCGAAGCCCTAAAAAATTCCTCAATCGTTGTTGCTGGAACGACTATTCATATTCATAGTGAAATCGCTCAGGATAAGCGGATAAATAACTCCAGCCATCCACCCCTGGCGGCGTCTGCTGCGCGGCGCTCAAAATCGTGGTGATGTTGGTGCGGTGTTCAACGCCGTGATTGATAATCTGAATGAAAACGACGACGGCCTGATAATGGAACTTGTTGCCCTCTTCTTCTTCGTAAACCAGGTCATTGGGGCCAATCCGCCCAATCGCATCTACCAATGCCTCACCAACCTGCACGGCATACGCCCGCATTTCGGCCAGACCCGGTTTGGCATCCCATTGGAAGGGGGGCAACGGCCGTTGCCCGGTCAAGATGCTCACATAAAACGCTTCAGCGCGGATAATATGTTCCAGCGTCTGCCGCACCGTGCCATACGAACCCGGCAGGGTAGCGTCTAGCTGCTCGTCACTTAATGTCTCACACGCGGCCAACACCTGCTGGTTCGCCCAATTGTTGTACCGAATCAGTTCGGCCAACGTTGTTTCTGGCAATGTCTCCATGACAGTCAATCTCCCGTATGGCTCAGGCTTCAGCCGGGCCACAGCGCCTATTGGATTCAAAGACCTTTTGTTTCTTCAACCCACCGGTTTACCGCTTTTTTGAAAAGATCTCTTTTCGTTAAAAATTCGTCAAGGTCAAAAAAAGTAATTGTGGCGCGTACATTGGAGTTCCACTCAAGCAATGCTGTGTCATCTGTATACAAGTGCGGTGCTTTTTTGTCTTCTTTCGGTTTCGCGCCAGTGTGAAGGATCAGGGCTGCTCTATCTTTTTTGTGAAGCATCATTGTCATACGGTCTTTGCCCATATAACAAAAGTTTGGTGCGTTCCACTTGATGGTTTCGGTCAAAGTGGGGCACGCTTCAATTATGGCTTTAAGCATTGCTTCAACAAGTGGCTTTCGTTCATCATCAAATTGGGTCATAAATTCTTGATGTGTCTTTATCATAAATCAATCACCTTTCGATTTTTAACGCTCTTCCGCTAACCAGGCGCGTATGTCTGGCTCATGGTCATCGTGGAAATGGTCAAAAAATTCACCGGGCGGGAAACGTTCATCACCCAGCCACACCAGATAAGAAACCCTTTCCCCCTCGTGTATTTGCTCGATGCGGACATCCTCTGGTAATTCTTTAACGGCCGTCAGCAACTCCTGAAAAACCCGCGCCGATTCGTCCAGAACTTCACGCACGGTACGGCCGTGATTAACCTCATAAATCCAGCCGTTGATCTCATCATCACTTTCCAGGTGCGCGGGCCAGGGTGGGGGCGGTTTCGGCTCGCCGCGTTGGGCCGCCTGCAAGCGGGCGATAGACCAGGGAGTCCAGTCCGTCAGGTGGGCGATGATGTCTTTAATAGACCAGTGACCAGCCACGCCAGGCTCGTCCATCCGCGCCGGGTCAATCTCCGCCAGAAAAGCTTCCCATTGCCGATATTCTTCCTGCAACCAATTCAGAAGTTCAGATTTCATCATCAATCACTCCTCGGAAAATCGTTTGTGGCAGGCAGTTCAGGGCCGTCAGACGGCGATAAATCGCCTACTAAAACCTTTCGAATGAATTGTCAGGTGCGTGTCTGCTCAATGCCATATCGCATGGCATCTACGAGGGTATTAACGTCTATATTTCTTAGTGCCCTGAACTTGATGCAATATCCTGTCACGCTTGCCTGGCCGATCTTGTTTCCGTATTTCTCGGCTAACTGTTTTTTATCCTTTATCCCCATAATATAGACGGAGATTCCGGTTGTGTTTGCACTAAGGCCGATCTGATAGAACTCTTTAGTTTTGCCATCGGCATAAATTCTGGTCTGTGATCCATAACCTATACTTGGGTTAGAAACCGTCCGGCCGCTCTCATCTCTGCCATCAAGAAACCACAATTTACAGTCCGGCATCATTCCCAGAATGATACCGTGAAGCTCTTGCATATCACTTCGTTTTGGCTCTGGCTGAGCTGCGATGTACTCTTTGATTTGCTGATGTACGTTCATATGAAGCTACCTCTTAGTGATCGTTTGCAAATAAGTTAGCGATTGGGTAATTGGGTAATTAAGTAATTGAAGCGGCTAATTACCAAATTACTCAATTACATAATTACTGCACGGTTACTTAGTTGCCCGACTTGTATTACACGGCCGTATCCACCCCCAACATCGGCGATGAAAGCATCGCTTTCAAAAACTGCCCGGTATAACTCGCTGCCACCTGCGCTACATCCTCCGGTGTACCCTGGGCGATAATCTGCCCACCGCCGTCGCCACCTTCCGGCCCCAGATCAATCAGCCAGTCGGCCGTCTTAATGACATCCAGATTATGCTCAATGACGATGACCGTATTGCCCGCATCCACCAGCCGGTGCAGCACATCCAGCAGCTTTTGCACGTCGGCAAAATGCAGGCCGGTGGTCGGTTCATCCAGCACGTACACAGTACGCCCGGTGGCAACCCGGCTCAACTCCTTCGCCAGCTTGATGCGCTGTGCCTCGCCGCCGCTGAGGGTGAGCGCACTCTGCCCCAGCTTGATGTAATCCAGCCCCACGTCATGCAGCGTTTGTAGCTGCCGGTGAATCTTGGGATGGTTCTCGAAGAATTCCAACGCCTCCTGCACGTCCATGTCCAGCACGTCGGCGATGTTTTGCCCTTTGTAGGTGATTTGCAGTGTTTCGTGGTTGAAGCGACGGCCGTTGCACTCCCGGCACAGCACCCACACATCCGCCAAAAAGTGCATCTCCACCTTGCGCAGCCCATACCCTTCACACGCCTCGCAGCGGCCGCCCTTCACGTTAAAGCTGAAGCGGCCCGATTTGTAACCCCGCGCTTTGGCGGCGGGCGTTTGGGCGAAGACGTTGCGAATCTCATCAAACAGCTTGATGTAGGTCGCCGGGTTAGAGCGGGGGGTACGGCCGATGGGCTCCTGGGTGATGTTGATCACCTTGTCCAGATGTTCCAGGCCATGCAAACTGCTGTACGGGCCGGGGGTGGTCTGGGCGTTGTTCAGCGCCCGCGCCAGCGCCGGTTCCAGCGTCTCGGAGACCAGGCTGCTCTTGCCACTGCCGCTGACGCCGGTGACACAAATCATGGTGCCCAGCGGGAAGCGGGCGGAGACGCTGCGTAAGTTGTGTAATCGTGCGCCGGAGATGGTCACGGCCGTATCGGATTGGCGACGGCCGTAGCCATTGGGCGCAGTAATCATCAGGTCACCCCGCAAATACTTACCCGTCAACGAATCGGGATTGTTGGCGACTTCTTCGGGTGTGCCGACGGCCGTGATACGTCCACCCTTCACGCCCGCGCCCGGCCCCAGGTCCACCAGCCAGTCCGATTCGCGCATCGTCTCTTCGTCGTGTTCCACTACCAGCACCGTGTTGCCCATGTCGCGGAGTTGGTGCAGGGTGTCTAGCAGGGCGCGGTTGTCGCGGGCGTGCAGGCCAATGGACGGCTCGTCCAGGATGTACAACACCCCCACCAGCCCACACCCAATCTGGCTGGCTAACCGGATGCGCTGCCCCTCGCCGCCGCTCAATGACGGGGCCGACCGATCCAGCGTCAGATAATGCAGCCCCACGTTCAACATGAATTGCAGCCGATCCCGAATCTCTTTCAGGACTTCGGCGGCGATTTCTAGTTGTTCCTCAGAAAGAGACTGAGAGACTGGGAGACTGGGAGACTGGAGATTAGCGATTGGAGATTTACCGTTACGGCCGTGCCCATTCCCATTCACTGCTAACTGCTCGCGGACGCTGCGCCCGTCGCTCACTGTACGGGCGAGGCGGGCGGGAGAGGATTGTTCTTGCCCGACAGCACCATTCCCGCCCGCCTCGCCCCTACCGGACAATGCCAACACCCAAGCCTGCGCCTCGTCAATGGCCATCCGGCCGATTTCGGTGATCGTTTTGCCGCCGACCTGCACGGCGCGGGCTTCGGGGCGCAGGCGGGAACCGGCACAGGTGGGGCACGGCCGTTGGCTCATAAAGCTGGCGTACCATTTGCGCGTCATCTCCGAATGGGTCTGGTGAAAGAGGCGGTTGATGTTGTTGACGATGCCGTTGAGCGGCCGTTTCGCCTCCCCCGACCACTGCGCCTCGTCATTTTCACCGCCATACTTAAAGGTCAATATCTCGCCGTCGGAACCGTAAAACAGGATGTGCCGCACCTTTTCCGGCAGATCGCGCCAGGGCGTGTCCAGGTCAAAGCCGTAATGTTCGGCGATGGTTTGCAGCGTGGACATCGTCCATTTGTTTTTCTTCTTGCGCACATGGCCGTACCAGCGCAGCCCGCCCTCCATAATGGAGAGCGTTTCATCCTCGATGATCAGGTCAGGGTCAACCTGCATCTGCGTGCCAATGCCGTGGCAGTCCGGGCACATGCCCAACGGCGAGTTAAAGCTGAACAACTGCGGCGATAAATCGGGAAAGCTGAACCCACACTTCGGGCAGGCATTGTGTTCACTGAGCGTCAACTGCTCCAACCCGTCCCCTAAATCAGCAATCAACAGCCCATCCCCCATCTTTAACGTTGTCTCTACCGAGTCCGCCAGCCGCGAGGTGAACCCTTCATCCAATGTCTCCGGCACAATCAGCCGGTCTACAATCAATTCGATGTTGTGTTTGCGTTTTTTGTCCAGATCGGGCAGGTCGCCGGTTAAATCTACCAGTTGGCCGTTGACGCGGGCGCGGGCAAAACCGTCTTGCCGCGCCTGGGCCAGCGCGTCCACGTGGGTGCCCTTGCGGTTGCGGGCGAGGGGGGCCAGCAGTTGGAAGCGGGTGCCGGCGGGCAAATGGGCGAGTTGGTTGGTGATGGATTGGGCCGATTGGGGGGTCACGGCCGTGCCACATTCCGGGCAGTGTGGTGTGCCCACGCGGGCAAAAAGGACACGCAAATAATCCATTACCTCCGTTACCGTGCCCACTGTGGAGCGCGGGTTTTTGCTGACCGCCTTCTGCTCAATGGCGATAGCCGGGCTGAGGCCAATGATGGCGTCCACCTTCGGTTTCTCCATCTGCCCTAAAAACTGGCGGGCATAGGCGGACAGGCTTTCCACGTAGCGCCGCTGCCCTTCGGCGTAGATGGTGTCGAAGGCCAATGAAGATTTACCGCTGCCGCTGACGCCGGTGAGGACGACCAGCTTGTTGCGGGGGATACTCACGTCAATATGTTTCAAATTGTGTTGTTGTGCGCCGCGCACAATGATATGTTGGGGTTCCATATGCCTTACCTTATGTGAACATATGTTCTGATGAATAGACGGGATTGTATCACGGCCGTGCCCCAGCCGCTACCACTCGACCTTAAAACATTGGCAGTGTACGGGGGATTTATGACATCTTTTGTCAGGTATAGGCAAAACGGGCTGGATTTTTCAACAATTTAGGGCAGGATCATTTTGCCCAATAGGATGATTTTGCAAATCGTCCAGAGAACGATTTGCAAAATCGTTTCACAATTTGTAAAGGACAACTTCCGCTTTATGAACCATGCCAAAAAACTCAAAGAAGACTGTCGTCAGGAAAAAAGGGGGAGCAAGAGAAGTGCCCAGTAAAAGTAGCCAGTGATAGTTCATTGGCCGTGTAGCGGGTCGAAGAGGACACGGCCGTGTAGCGCATTGCGGGAATTCTTGACCAGGTGTTGCCGGAAGGCCAGTTCATGTGGCAATCCATTTAATTTTCAAAATCTACGGCCGTGACCGCACTCATTCGTTCCCGCAAATAGGCCAGCACCGGCAGATGAACGGGGTGGGTATTGTACACGTCCAG
Organism: uncultured Ardenticatenaceae bacterium; assembly: GCA_964581605.1. GTDB lineage: Bacteria > Chloroflexota > Anaerolineae > Promineifilales > Promineifilaceae > CAADGU01. The sequence goes on along the minus strand of CAZOPF010000006.1, from coordinate 78,799 downwards.
CCCGGCGCGGTCTTCAAATTTGGCAATGAGCGCCAGGTCGTAGGAGCGTTCCGAGCGCACCACATCTTTACCCACTTCCAACGATTTCAGCACCTCGATTTTGCCCTCCATGCTGCGGATGTGGGCGACGGCTTCATCAATGTTTTCCGGCGTGGGGTCTTTGAGCCGGATCATGACGATGTGGGTCAACGGCCGTCCCCAGGCCGGTTTTGGGCCTTCACCATCGGCGTAATTCAGTTTCAGGCTCATCACATTTTCTTCCCCTTCCACTTCGCCCGTTTCCACAAAACCATACTTCGCGTAAAAGGGGCCAGGGCCACCTTCGGCGGGTACATAGCTGACCTTGAGTTCGGTGGCGGCCGGCCGTGTCTTCACATATTCGACGAGTAGATCAAGGGCACGACGGCCGTAGCCCATCCCCTGATACCGCGCATCCATCATTAACCGCCACAAAAAGTAGACCGGCTCGCGGGGGTCGTCATATAACATCATAAACCCCACCGGCGTCTCGTCCGCATAAATGGCGCGGAACCACGCCTTGTCGCGCTCGAAATACGCCTGCGCCAGCGAAACATCGTTGGGAGCCACAAACCGGTTTTGCCCTTCCGCCACTTCCAATTTGATGATCTCAAGGGCATTATCTTTGGTTACTTCACGTAAGGTGACAACGGATTCGCGGGTTGGTTCGCTCATGCTTTTTCTCCTCAGGTTTGTAGTAGGCGATTTATCGCCAGCAATGGGCGATAAATCGCCCACTACGAACGGGGATTATAGCGGAAGCGTGGGCTGGCGGCAGGGCAGAAAATAGGGCCTGTGTTATAAATCGGCGCGATGCGTGAGAAAAGGTGGTACTGGGCCGGGCTGATGGGTATTTCGCTACTGGCGTTTTGGCTGCGGGCGCGGGGGTTGTTTGCCAACTCCTTTCATGCCGATGAAGCCCTTTTTGCCAGTTGGGCGCGGCATATCGCCTCCTGGAAAGACCCTCTGCTGCTGGCCCAGCCGGTAGACAAGCCCCCTCTCCTGTTTTATATCCAGGCGCTCTTTTATCTACCATCTGGCCCCGTTGAATGGGCGGCACGGCTGCCCAACTTTATGGTCTCGGTCTGGCTGGTGCCGCTTACGGCCGTGCTCTATCGCCATCTTTATTTAACGCAAAGGCGCAGAGACGCAGAGGATGGACGCCATCAAACCCTTCGCGCTTCTTTGTGTCTTTCACGAAGCCCTTGGCGTTCTGCGCGGATCAATCTCCTCATACCGGCTCTCATTGTCGCCTGCTCCCCCTTAGCCATCCAGTTCAGCGCCACCGCCTTCACTGACCCGCTGTTGACCTTCTGGCTGATCACCTCGTTATCCGCCATCCGTATTCCGTATTCCGTAAACCGCCCACCGCTCACCGCTCACCGCTCACCGCTCACTGCTCACTGCTCACCGCTCACTTCCGGCCTCCTCTTCGGCCTGGCCGTCGCCACCAAATACCAGGCCGTCCTCTTTCTGCCGCTGGTGATGGGATTGGGTTGGCTGATGAGCTACGGCCGTGCCCAATGGCAACGCTGGCTCATGGGTGTATTGCCTGTGTTGACGGCCGTCTTCCTCTGGGATGTGGCCCGCACTGGTTCCTGGTCGCTCTGGTCAGCGCAGATTGGCAATTATGGCGGGGTGCGATTGGCCTGGTCGTGGGAATTGTGGCCGCGATTATTAGCCTGGGGGCGGTTATGGAGTACGGCCGTGCCCCCCCTTCTCCTGTTCGGGTTGTTGGTGTTGCTGGTTGGGTTGGCCTGGCGTGCCTTCCGGGTGGACGATGCCGCCAGCCGGGTAGACCTGCTGCTCGTCTTGTTTGTTTTGGGGTATATGGTATTGCATTGGCTTACGGCCGTGCCCGTTTGGGACCGTTACCTGCTGCCACTCTTGCCCATTGTGGCGTTTTTAATAGGACGTGGATTTTCGCTGATTTTGAAGATTTTCGCTGATTTCCTGAGCGATAAACAATCCCTAAAATCCACGTTCATCCGCGTTCATCCGCGTCCCATTCTCTTCCTTCTCTTATTCCTCATGTTAATTTTTCCAGCATGGGCGGCGCGTTACGGCCGTTACCCCGTTGGCGGGCAAATCAATGCTGACCAGGGCGCGGCCGAAATTGCGGCCGTATTGGCCGATGAACCATATGGCACAGTCCTGTATGACCACTGGTACAGCTGGCAATGGGGCTACCACCTCTTTTACCGCAAAGTGTATGTCAGTTGGTTTCCGCACAGCGCGGCGCTGGCCGAAGACCTGGCCGTTTTTGGCCGTGATGGGCACAACCGCTATGTAGCTTTGCCGACGGGGAAAATCAGCCAACCCATCATCCGCACCATTCATACCGCCGGTTTCCAATTGCAGCCCGTCGCGGTGGCGGGTAACATCGCCCTCTATCAAATTCTGCCTGACGAGGTGACAAGGTGACAAGGTGGCAAGGTGACGGCGATGGCAGCAACCGAACGATGACGGCCGTTCGTTCACGCCTCCCTGCTTACCGCTCCCTGCTTACCGCTCACCGCTTACCGCTCACCCTCTTCCTTCTCTTGCTTCTCGCTTTCTTCCACAAAATGGCCTTCAGCAACCTCATCCTGGCACGGGGAGATATGTTTCTCTACTTCTATCCCTACTGGCAGGCAGCGGCGGAGGCATTACGCGACGGCCGTATCCCCCTCTGGAACTCATCCCTTCTCATGGGGTCTCCTTTTGTGGCTAACAGCCAGGTCGGTTTTTTCTACCCGCTCAACTGGCCCGTCTGGTGGCTGCTGGAAACGCCCTATGCCGTCAGCGCCTCGATCTTGCTGCATCTGGCAATTGCCGGGGTGGGGGCATACCTGGCGGGGCGCTGGTTATTGAATTTAGAGAATTGGGCGGCGTGGGTCACGGCCGTGCTATTTGCTCTCGGTGGCTACCTCACCGCGCAAGTGGAGCATATCAACCAGCTACAAGGGCTGGCCTGGCTGCCCTGGTACCTGGTGGTGATTGGCTGGTGCGGCCGCCGCCCGCGCCCAAAATGGCAAACGATAGGTTGGGCAACCGTCGCCTTCGCCTTCCTCTTTGCCATGCAGCTATTGGCCGGGCACACGCAAACCGTCTTCATCAGCGGCCTCACCATCCTCCTCTGGTTCGCCGCCGAATTTACCGGCCATTTTCTGCTACGGAATACGGAATACGCTTTACGTTTCACGTTTCACTGGCAGCGAATTAAATTCAGTGTGCCTATTGCCCTTCTGATGGGTGGGTTGCTGGCACTGCTGCTCACGGCCGTACAGCTCCTGCCCACACTCGAATTAGCCCAACACTCCAGCCGCCAGGGCGGATTGCCACCGAATGAGGTGTTGAGCTTCTCGCTCCACCCGTTGCTGCTCACCCGCGCTCTGCTGCCTGCCTATGGGCAATCCTTGTTTAGCGAATACATGGCCATGTTGCCGCTGACGGCCGTTATCCTGGCCTTCATCGGTGCCTGGCAATGGCGGCGCCGGCCGGGTGTATTTCCGGCGCTGGCGCTGGTAACGGTCGGGTTATTGCTGGCAGTGGGCGTTTTTAATCCCGGTAACTGGCTGCTGGCGCGGCTGCCCGGCTTTAACTTGTTTCGCGTCCCGGCGCGCTGGCTGGCGGTGTACACCTTGGGCATGGCGCTGCTGGCTGGGGTGGGTTTCCAGGCGGCGCTGTACCGTTACTGGCAGCGCACCCACCCCTGGCCCGAACTGCCGGAGCAGGCCAGAGAACAACTGGCGCATCTGGAACGGCCCACTCGCGTAGCCGTTTATTTTATCCTCGGCCTGATGGCCTGGAATGTGGTCGCTGGTTTCCTGGTCTTTTTCATTCCCACCGGGGCCGAAGCGCCGTATGAAGCCGCCAGACCGCTCACGTTGCTGCTCTGGCTGGTGGAACTGCTGCTGGCAAATTGGATATTGATGGGGGAGCGGATGGGGGTGGAGCGGCACGGCCGTTACAAACTCACCATCAAACGTTCCCGTCCGCGCTCCCCATTCTGGCTGTTGCCCCTCATGCTCGCCAGCCTCTTCCTGTCCACGCGCACCCACCCCTACAACAACCTGACTACTCCCGAAGCGTACTTTGACCTGCGGCCGCCTATTACCCGCCTGCAAGCGGCGGGTTGCAAGTGGCAAGTGGCAGGTGGCAAGTGCGCGCCTGATAGATTCTTGAGTTTGTCCAGCATTTTTTTTGACGTGGGGGATCAGGCGGAAATTGATACGATTTATGCCGATCAGTTGCCGGAAGCGGCGCGGTATGATTACACGGTAGCCATTAAACACAAAGAAGTGATTGGCCCCAATTTGCCGATGGTGTTTGGATTGGCGGCGGTGGATGGGTTTGATGGGGGAATTTTGCCGCTGGAATCGTACAGCCAGTTGATGCGTTTGATTTTGCCAGAGGGGGTAGAAACGGTTGACGGCCGTTTGCGCGAATATCTCACGGCCGTGCCTGCTGCCAAATGGCTCGACCTGTTCAATGCCCGCTACCTGATCACCGATAAAACTGGCGATGTCTGGCGGCAGGCTGGCTTTATGGAGCAGCCCGTCTTTTTTGACATGCAGCACACGCTGGAACTGGCCGCTGGCAAGTCGTTTACCATTGCCCATGTGCCCGACTTCCCCACCTCCGCGCTGGTCATGTTGGTGGAAGGGGAACCAGGTCTGGTGGAAATGCAAACGGCCGATGGTGAACAATGGTCACTGGAGCCGTTCCCGGTGGAAAATGGCATGGTCTGGGTGGGCTGGCCGCCGCTGTATGATCGGCCGCGCAACTACCGCGTGATGATGCCGGAGTCCATCACCCTACGCGCCGCCAATGGCGATTGGCGTATCCTGGCAGCCACGCTCGTCAATCAGGAAGATGGCACGTTTATGCCGCTCACATTGGGCAATTACCGCCTTATTCATTCGGGGGATGTGAAAATTTATGAGAATCTGGATGTGCTATCCCGCGCTTTCCTGGTGAACCATTGGCAGTGGCAGCCGGATGTACCATTCAGCGTGGCGGCAATGAGGGAGGAGGGGTTTGATCCACGAGTCACGGCCGTACTCGTTGGCTCCTCCCCGTTTGTCGCAGGCGATTCATCGCCCGCCGCAGGCGATAAATCGCCTGCGACGAACATTAGCCATTATGAGCCGGGGCGGGTTGTGGTGGAGACAGAAAGTGAAACGGACAGCCTGTTGGTACTGACGGAAGCGTATTATCCCGGCTGGCAGGTCTGGGTAGATGGTCAACCGGCAGAACTGCATCGGACGGATGGTTATTTTCAGGGTGTTTTTGTGTCGCCAGGCCAGCATGAGGTACGGTTTGAGTATAGATCAGCCGGGGTGGAGTACGGCCGTGTCCTCTCTCTGTTGGCCCTGGCACTCTGGGCCGTTCTCATCCTGGGCTTAACAATCAGCCACAAACGGAGGCAAACGGCCGTGGCCGCGTAGCCATCATGCACACCCTGTGTTAATCCTCATAGGCATGGTAAAATCTGTGATTGCACACAGGCTACTCATAGCCAGTCATTACATCACGTTAAGGAGAAAATATAATGGCAAAAGGAAATAAGGTACGGGTTGCCATCATTGGCATTGGCAACTGTGCCAACTCACTGATACAAGGTATTCACTACTATCGAGACGCGGCCGATGACGCCGAAATCCCCGGCCTCATGCACGCCACCGTCGGCGGTTATCATGTGCGGGACATCGAAATTGTGGCTGCCTTTGATGTGGTCAAAGGCAAGGTGGGCAAAGACCTCAGCGAAGCGATGTGGGCGCACCCCAACAACACCATCAAATTCACCGAAGTGCCCCACATGGGCGTCAAAGTTCATCGGGGTATGACCCACGACGGCCTGGGCAAATATGTCAGCACCGTCGTCGAAAAAGCCCCTGGCCCCACGGATGACATCATCGGTATCCTCAAACAAACCCAAACCGATGTGGTGGTCAACTTCATGCCCGTCGGTTCGGAAATGGCGACCAAATGGTATGTGGAGCAGGCCATTGAAGCCGGCTGCGCCTTTGTCAATGGCATCCCCGTTTTCATCGCCAGTTCACCCTATTGGAGCAAGCGGTTCATCGAAGCCGGGCTGCCCATCATCGGCGACGACGTGAAAAGCCAGGTGGGGGCCACCATTACCCACCGGGTGCTGACCAATCTGTTCAAAGATCGCGGTGTACATCTGGATCGCACCTACCAGTTGAACTTTGGCGGCAATATGGACTTTTACAATATGCTGGAGCGGGAACGGCTGGAATCGAAGAAAATCTCCAAGACCAACGCCGTCACCAGCCAGCTGCCCTATGACCTGGGTGCGGAAAATGTGCATGTTGGCCCCAGCGACTATGTGCCCTGGCTCACCGACCGGAAATGGTGCCACATCCGCATGGAGGGGCGTGCCTTTGGTGATGTGCCGCTGCAAATGGAGCTGAAGCTAGAAGTGTGGGATTCCCCTAATTCGGCCGGGGTGATTATTGATGCGGTGCGCTGTGCCAAACTGGCGCTGGATCGCGGCTTGAGCGGCCCCATGATCGCCCCCTCGTCTTACTTTATGAAGTCGCCGCCGCAGCAGTTCACCGATGATGTGGCCCGCCGCATGGTGGAGGAGTATATTGCCGGTGATGAGACGACGCCGGTTAATGGCAAGGTTACGGCCGTAGCCACTGCTTGATCTGTTTTGTGGACATAGTGGCTGCAAACCTCCTTCATCAATAATGGTTGGTGGCCAGTATCTCAACAAGCTAAATTGGTGGGGTGCGGAGTGAGGCATCCGCAAATGCCTCCAGTTCGCATCTGAGGATGCTCACTCCGCAAACTTATGTTGGTCAGGTACTGGTGGTGAATGGTTGACACAGGCCACCAGCCACTATTAGCATTTATCGTGGTGGGCTGCCGCCTGTAATGTGCCCCTTCGTAAATAAATTCAAGGTAAACTTATCCGTCATTCCCGCGCCGGGGCGGAGAAAGATTGAGTGATTCTGGGGGGGCCACTGTGCCGTAGGGTGCCCAGGTGGGGTGGCTGTCGAAGGTGTCATCCTGGGTGACGCGGATGATAGTGCCGTCGGTCAGATTGAGAACGAATAAGTCGTCCTCAAAAATGAAGGCGATGTTCTGACCATCTGGCGCCCAGGCCATGAAGGATTGGTCACGGGAGAAGCGGCTGTTTTCGCCAGGGGGAGGGTAGAGTTGACGGCCGTTGCTGCCATCTACATCCATCAACCAGAGCGTGTAATTGCTGCGCAGGCTGTCCAATGGATCGGTGGTACGTAAATAAGCAATGTGTTCGTTGTTTGGTGACCAGTGCAAATGCCCCCACATGCCGGCCTGTTCTACAAATTGGGCAGTAACCGGAACGCTGATGCCGACCACCTGGCTATCAAACTGCATTGCCTGCTCGTCTGCGCTGTTGTGTTGTGTGAAGGCCAGGAAACGGCCGTCTGGCGACCAGGTGAGCGAGGGCACCCATACCCAATCCGCGCTGGTGTTGTAGGGGGTGAACTGTTGTAAAACCAGCCGGTCGTCATTGGGGGCAGGGGAGCGGGTGTCAATCAGCCCCACTTCGTTAGCAAAGCTGTAGGCCAGGGTACGGCCGTTGGGCGACCAGGCATAGTTGCCGCCCCACCAGCCGTTGAGCGCGGGATAGGCATCAATTATTTGGGTGGTGGTGAATGCAGTGGTATCGGTCAGCGGTATAGTCAGCAACCAGAGGTCGTTGTTGGCTTCCCAACCGGGGGGTTGGGCGCTGGCAACGGCCGTTGTGTAGGCGATTTGCAGCGTATTGGTCACGACGGGATTCCAACCTGCCCACAACACGTTTTCTACGCCCACATCCACCGGGACGGCCCCCGGTTCCACACCGATCAGCATGAGCTGGTTGTTAAAACTGCTGGTAATGGTGTTGACCTGGGTGTAGAGCAGGTGATTAGTGTCTGGGGAGAGGGCAAATACACGGCCGTCCAGTTGTCCATCCAGTGCCAATTGTTCCGGTACGGCCGTGCTGCCCCGCATGAGCACCGGCACACCGCCGCTGATGTAGGCCAATAAGCCGGGAAAGTAAGCAATACCGCGATTGGCACCAATACCAATCAGCACCACTTCGTCTTGTGGTTCTTGCAAGATTGTTTCGTTGGTGCGGATGCGAGAGGATTCTAACCCGTCGCGGAAAAGCAGCCGAATGGTGACTTCGCGTTGGCCGGGGCTGCCGGGCTGCACAATTTGAGGGGCGTCGTCGGCCGTCATGGTGTCGGTGCGCACATAGGTGCGTTCGTAGGGGATGTTTTCGGTGATGACCTGGATTTCTTCGGTGACGCGGACAACGGTAACGGCCGTGCCCTCTGTTAATGGCGTGAACAAGGGCGGCTCCACCTCATCCAGCTCCCCCAATTCAAGACCCGCCTCTGCCAGCAGTTCGCGCACGGTAGCGGCGTCAGTCGTCAGGTTAAAGGTCTGGCCATCGGCCGTCAGTTGCACCGGGATGGGTTGTTGGCTTTGGGTGACGGCCGGGGGTTGGCGGCAACTGATGATGAGGGTGGCAAGGATGATCAGGAGCGGTGAGGCAGTGGGGAATAGCTTTGCCTTGCTAAACCATTTCTTTCCCCACTGCCGCGCCCCTATACATGTCATGCTTGCTGCCACAGTTCCCGCACGTCCGGGGCCAATGATTGGGCAACGGCCTGGTTGGTGTCGTTGTCAATCAATTCTTTGACGCCATGAAAGACGGCCGTAATCGGTGTTTTGGCAAATTGCCAATCGCTATTGCCGCTACGTTTGGAAACCTCAAACTGAAATTCCTGTTGGCTCATGTTTTTGTTGGGAAAGTGAACCAGCCAGAACAGCCGTTTCAGGTCGTGCCCCAGCTCTTCCGGCAATGCTTTTGCCAGTTTCTTTTTTGTTTTCCGGTCTAAATTGACACCGAGTGTTTTGAGTACAGCAGTACTCCAGCGCCGGGCATGGTCTGGTGTACGCAGGCTGCCCATTGTTTGCACGGTTTGGTAATAGGTGTTGATGTTGTCGTTCATGGTTTCGTTATCTGCCTCCAGGCTGCTGTTTTACCCTGCAAGAAACGTAGCGTCAAGGCATGGTTTGTCGTTACGTTCCGTCTTATAATCAAAATTATGCTTGCTCCCCGCTGGCGCAAGGTATTGCGCGATTTGTTGACGAACAAGACCCGCACGGTGTTGGTGCTGTTGTCTATTGCTGTCGGTGTGACGGCGATTGGCATGGTGATGGGGTCACAGATGATGGTGGACCAGAATTTGCCGGCGCAGTACACGGCCGTGAACCCCGCCGCCGGTACCATTTTCACCCTTTCTACCTTTGATGATGACATGGTAGCGGCCATTGCCGATATGCCGGCGGTGGGCCAGGTGGAGGGCCGCCGGGTGACGACCATTCGCTTTCAAACGCCGGAGGGGGAGTGGCGGACGATGCAGCTCACGGCCGTCACCGATTACAACAACATCACCATCAACAAGCTGTCCCCGGAAACGGGCGAATACCCGCCGCCGGAAGAGTCGCTGCTCATCGAACGGGCGTCGTTTGATCCCTCGTTGGGGTTGGGCGCGGCGGCGGTGGGCGATGTGCTGACCATTGAGCCGCCAGATGGCAAACAGCGGCAGATGCAAATTGCCGGTTCGGTACATGATATCAGCCAGCTGCCGGCCTTTCTCAACGGGTCGGGTTACGGCTACATTACCTTTGACACGCTGGAATGGTTGGGCGAGCCACGTAACTACAACATTGTGGTGTATACGACGGCCGAAAAGCAGGATGACCAGGAGCATGTGGAGGCGGTGGGTAAGCTGATTCAGGAGCGATTGGAGAAGGGGGGCACGGCCGTGCTGTTTGTGCTTGTCTTCCCGCCCGGCGAACACCCGGCGCAGAATTTCCTGGATACCTTCTCGCTGATTTTGGGGGCGATGGGCATTTTGTCGCTGGTGTTGGGCGGCTTTCTGATTGTGAACACGCTCTCGGCGATATTGGCGCAGCAGATACGGCAAATTGGCATTATGAAATCTATTGGGGCGAGTACGGGGCAGATTACGGGCATGTATTTGCTGATGGTGTTGATGTTTGGCGTGCTGTCGCTGCTGATTGCCATTCCGTTGGGGGCGGTGGGGGCGCGCGGGCTGGCTTCTATTTTTGCCGGGCTGCTCAATTTTGATATTGGCGCGTTTCAGATTTTCCCGCAGGTGTTATTGGTGCAGGTGGTCATTGCCCTGCTGGCGCCGCTGTTGGCCGCGCTCATTCCTATCTGGCGCGGGGTGCGGGTGACGGTGCGGGAGGCGGTGAGTGAGCATGGGCTGGGCAAGGGGCATTTTGGGCACAGTACGGCCGACCGGCTGGTGTTGGGGCTGCGGCATATCATTCCTATGCAACGGCCGCAGCAAATTTCGCTGCGCAATACGTTCCGGCGCAAGGGGCGGCTGGCGCTGACGTTGATTACGCTGTCGCTGGCGAGTGCCATTTTCATCTCTATTTTTAGTGTGCGGGCGTCATTGGTGCAGACGTTGGATGATGCGCTGGCCTATTTTGATTATGACGTGCAGATTATTTTTGATCGCTCATACCGCACGGAGCGGATTGTGCGGGAGGCGATTGGTTTGCCGGGGGTGGCGGGGGTGGAGACGTGGGGCTTTGGCACGGTGCGGCGGATTCGGCCGGATGAGTCGGAGAGTGACAGCATTATTCTGTATGCGCCGCCGCCCGATTCGGGCATGTTGAACCCGACGCTGCTGGAAGGGCGCTGGCTGCAAGAGGGGGATACCAATGCGCTGGTGGTGAATACGGATGTGCTGCGCACGGAGGAGGATGTGGGGGTGGGCAGTACGATCACGCTGAATATCAACGGCCGTGAAAGTGACTGGGTGATTGTGGGCATTGTGCGCGGTATTTTGACGGGGCCGAATGCGTTTGCGAATTTTGATTATTACGGCCGTGTCACCAAAGAAGCCGACCGCGCCCAAATCTCCCTCATTCGGTTGGCAGACCGCACACCCGAACGCCAGTTAACGCAGGGGCAGTTTTTGGAGGAGGTGTACCGGCGGGGTGGTTTTCGCGTGCAGCAAATGCAGACCATTGCCCAATTCCGCAACATTTTGAACACCATTTTCAACATTGTCATTGTCTTTTTGCTCTTTATGGCGGTGCTGCTGGGGGTGGTGGGTGGCCTGGGGCTGATGGGCACGATGAGCATTAACGTGATTGAGCGCACCAGGGAGATTGGGGTGATGCGGGCGATTGGCGCATCGGATGGGGCGGTGCTGCGCATTGTGCTGTTGGAAGGGGTGATTATTGGGCTGATTAGCTGGCTGATTGGCGGGATTGTGGCCATTCCGGCCAGCCGTGCCCTGGCGAATGCGGTGGGGCAGGCGTTGTTGCAGGCTGACCCCAGTTATACGTTTTCGACCGGCGGGGCGCTTTTGTGGTTGGGCATTGTACTGCTGCTGGCGCTGTTTGCCAGCTTCTTGCCCGCCCGCAGTGCCTCGCGGCTGACGGTGCGGGAGGTGTTGAGTTATGAGTAATTGGGTAATTGAGTAATTGGGTATCTCCCCCGTCTTCGTTATAATCTCCCCATGTGCGTCCAGTTAGCCCAACAATATCACAGCAAAGTTGAACGCATTGGCTGGTATGGTAGTAGGCGGGAAGGACACGGCCGTGTCTGCACCAACCATGTCTATCCCGGAAATGGCACGGTCTGAAGACCGGCCATAGCGGGAGTTTGTATCAGCAATCATCAGACTATAGGTTCTTTTGAATCAGGTAGGATCTTCAATCATGTCAGACTCTAATATTACAGCTTCGTCATTTCGTAAACGACTACCAATAATAATTGGCTTTTTGCTGATATTATTTAGCTGTGTACCTTTCATTTGCGGGCTGGCAAATATTGCTCCTACACTTGAATACTCTCGGCAAACGGGCACAAATTACTCCTTAAACTATTTATTTCCATTGCTTATTGCAGGCATTATATTTTCCATAGGATTTTTGTTGGTGATCGTGCCTGTTATTCGGAATCGCAAAGTAACAAAATAAACTCTTTTGCTTCAGCAAATTGATCGGGGAAATGATTTTTAATGCGGAGTGCGAGAGCTGGGCTTTTTCACGATTTAAGGACGTGGTGGTTGAAGGTGCTACGCCAGCATAAAAGTTAGGTTCTCTCGCCCGCCGCTGAACATAGCGTTAGGCTCGTAATAGATGTTGGAATTTCACGGCCGTACCCCCTCCCATCACCCTCAAACAAAATTGCCGCTGTATAGATTGGTTCAATCTTCAAGATTGAACCAATCTTTGGCTATAATCTCTCCCATGGCAAATCCTCCAAAACCCTATAAAGTCCAGTTTACGGATGTGGCGCTTAAGAATTTGAAACGGTATCCACAAAATGACCAGCGGCGTATATTGGCGCGTATTGAGCAATTGGCGGAAGACCCGTTAGCAATGCCCAGTGTGAAGCGGCTGGTGGATTTTGATGTGGCCTATCGGCTGCGGGTGGGGGATTACCGGGTGTTGTTTGACCGGGATGATATAATTTTGATTATTGATGTGATTGATATTTTGCCACGGGGACGATCTTATCGGAGGTAATGGCGATGTTTGATCAGGTGCAGTTGATTAAGGAAAATGATGAAGCGAAGTTCGCTGTTATCCCTATTGAGGAATATCTTTTTCTGAAAGAGATGCTTTCTGATGAAGAAAAGCTGGCGGATTATCTCGATTATTTGCATATGCAGCGGGTGAAGCAGGGCACGGCCGTGCGCCTTTCCATTGATGACGTGAAACAGGCATTGGCTTTTTCCGAATAATCCCCCCCATGTTTGTCCAGCTTATCCAACAATGTCACTATTGGTTTACCCTAGAATTGCCGACTATTAGAGGTGAAATATGCAAGCCATACCGGTGGTGGAAAAAATACAAACGTTGCCAGAGCCGCTTTTGCGTGAAGTGGAGGATTTTGTTGACTTTCTGCTGGCTCGTTATCAGCCGGAAGAAGATGATGAATACTCAGCCATGTTGCTCCCCCGACTGGCAGCGGAGGGGGGGGCGTTTGCGTGGCTACATGATCCGGCTGAAGATATTTATAGTGACGCCGATGGAGAGCCAGTATAGGCGATATTGACCATGCAAAGGGGTGATATTGTCATTGTACGGTTTCCTTTTACTGACCTGAGCGGCAGCAAACGCCGCCCGGCTGTGGCCTTGGCGGTTTATCCTCCTGATGTTGTGGTCGCTTTTATTTCATCGGTTATGCCAGCCGCTCCTGAAAAGTCCGATGTCGTGTTGCAACCAATTCGGGCCGATTTTACGGCCACCGGGTTGAAAGTGCCCTCGGTGATTCGCCTGCGAAAATTGGCGACGTTAGAGCAAAACCTGATTACGCGGCGGATGGGACGTTTAAGTTCAAGTTTGTTAACGGCCGTTGACCATGCCTTACTCGTTGCTCTAGATATTGATACTAACCGCCTGATCGCCGACGAATACAAACAGTTGTTAACCATACTGCAAAAGAGGCGAAACGGCCGTTATCACCCACATCCGCTCAAAATGATGGAGCGTGTTATAACCCCTCATGTTCATCCAGCTTATCCAACAATATCACAGCAAAGTTGAACGCGTTGGCTGGTATGGAGGTGGCGGGAAGGACACGGCCGTTACCCATTCCCCCTCTCTCCGTTATAATTTGGTGGAGGAGACACAGGACAATGACAACCATTACTCTGGACGTGCCCGATCATTTAGTTCCTTTGCTGGATACAGTTGGCGATCACCTGCCGCTGGTGCTGGAAATGGGCATGAGCCGCCTCGCGCCAGTATCTACACAAGCCTATATGGAAGCAGTTGATCTATTGACACAGAATCCGACGCCGGATGAGGTCATCGCTTTTCGCTTTTCTGACGAAGTAGAAAATCGTATCCATGATCTTTTGGAAAAGAACAGGTCAGACCGGCTAAATAAAGCTGAAGAAGTGGAATTGGATAGATTGAGCCAGCTTGAAGAACAGTTACAACTCGCTAAAGCCCGGTCAGTTGATCCCTTTGTTTAATCCCCGCACCCAACAATGGGATGAGCATTTTGGGGTTGAAGCGGGGGCCATTATGCCGCTCACGGCCGTCGCCCGCGTCACCATTCTCGTTTTATAACTCAACCGGCCTGGCCGTATCATGGTACGCCAGATTTTAGCCGAGAAGGGTGCGTATCCCGGATGACCCTACCATCTCTGAGCCAGATGGCACGGTGGGTGGAATATGTCTTTATCTACGCACGGGGGACGGCCGTTGCCAATGACGATTTGCCAACGATTGCTTATTGACGGCCGTTCATTGCCCGGCGTAAGCATGTGCCTGGGGTGTTGAACGTGTCCACTTTGCCAGCCACCAGCCAACGGGCTACAATGCGCCGCTTCTTTCGGGAAGAGGCAGCATTATGTGGATACCGTTATTGCTCTTTGCTTTATTGTTCATTGGTGGAGCGCTGCCGCTGGTATTGCCGGTTCGTTGGCGTGTCTATGGGGTGGCAACAGCCGTCAGCACCCCCATTCTCTGTTTGCTGCTCTGGCTGCTGGCGCGCGGCCAGCTTTCCCTGACCATCACGCACACGGCCGCCCCCCTGCCTGGCCTCATCTGGCAAATAGATACCATCTCCTGGCCCATCACCCTCTGGCTGCTACTCCTCCTCATACCTGCTACCACTCAACACCTACACACACACACACACACATCAACACCTGCCCACCTCCTTACGGCCTTCACCCTCCCTATCATCTGGGCTGGTTCACCCACCACCATGATGGTCAGCTGGATGGGGCTGTTGCTGGTCTGGGGCACGGCCGTATGGTTCATCGAAGATGGGCCAGAGGCACAGGATCGGTTTATACGCCATTTTGGGCAACTGCTGACGGCCGTGCTGCTGCTCTGGTTTGGGGCAGCGGCCGTCCATACAACAACCTGGAATGTGAGCAGATGGCCGCCGAACGCTTTGCTGCCGATCCTATTAGCGGCGTTGTTGCCATTGGGCGTCTGGCCGCTGGCCGGTTGGCGAGCCAGCAACCGGGCACCTGCCGACAGCGCCCTGGCAGTCAGCCTGTGGCCGGTAGCGGCCGGTGGTTTGCTGCTGGTGCGGCTGGCAAACGAGACGGAAGTGGGTTTTCTGGCCGGTGGCTTGTTGTTGACGCTGGCCGGGTTGTTTGGGTTGCTGCGCGGAGTGCGCCAGTTGTGGGAACGGTTGGATTTGCCAGGTACGGCCGTCACCTTTTTGGTGGCCGCTCTCGTTCATTTATTGCTGTTGACGGCCGTGTGGGGCAATGAGGTAGCGGCCAGTTCCTCTGGCGTTTTGGCGATGCTGCGGGTGCTGCTGCTGGCTGGCGGCATCTGCTTTCTGGCTGCCCGGCGGCCAGCCACCCGCCAGACCTGGTGGCGGGCTATTCCTCCGTTGGTGGCGCTGGCGGCGATAGCCGGTTTGCCGTTGACGGCCGGTTTAACCGGACAGGTGGCGTTGATTGAGGGAGTGGTGGGGCACGGCCGTTATCTGGTACTGCTCGTCATTCTATTGCTGCAAATCCCCTTGCTTACGGCCGGGCTGTATCTCTTTTTGCCCGAAAACTTGACGCAAACCGGCGCCGAGCAAAGCCAAAGCAGAGGCAAAGGCGTTGAAGAAACGCCAGGAGAAAAGAGTGGAAAAGAGGTTATATGGTCGGCGGTGGGATTGGCCGCCGAGGCCGCAATTTTTCTACCAATGTTCGGGTTAGTTTCGGTTAGCGGCGTGGTGTGGGGGGCCGTGCCCTGGTTCACCTGGCTCTTGTTGTTGGTTGTGCCCATTGGTAGTGTGATTTTGTTGCGTTTTGTACCGGAATTTCAGCACACAGTCACGGCCGTGCGCCAGGCTTTCACTTTCCGCCTGCCCATTCACACGGCCCCGCTCCGCCAATGGTTGCATGGCATGGGCGGCGCGTTTGCTGAGGCTGCGGCTATTCTGGAAGGGGACGGCAGTCTGGCCTGGCTGTTGATTTTGATCATGGTTGTGTTGTTGTCACAGTGAAGGGACGTAATCCGTCATCCGTAATCGGACAATGGGTCACGGGTTATGGCTAACAATAGACGAAAAATGAATTTTCCGACGATTTTTGATTGGTTAGAGCGTTTTGACTTTTTGCGGGGTTTTCCGGCAGCCCTGGGGGTGTTGGTTACGGCCGTGATCATTGTCCTGGCCTGGGAATGGTGGATAGCCATTCTGGCTTTAGCCGTCCAGTATTTACTCATGGGTTTGTTATATGCCGATGTGTTGGACCCTCGATTGGTGGTAACAAAAGTATTGGTGGGGCTGTTTGTTTGCCTGATTTTGGCGATTACGGCCGGGCAGGTGAATTGGGGTCGCCTGCCGGTTGATGTGCTGCCGGAGGAGGCGGAGCAAATTAAAGCGGAACAGCGAGTAAAAATTGGCCCACTGATGGTGTCTGTGCCTGGTTTGCTGCGGCTGGTGGCGACGGCCGTCATGTTTCTGGTGGTGTGGGCATTGGTTGATCGGGTGGATGGGTTGCCCATGCTGGCGGGCACCGCTGTGCCTGCCACCGCGCTCTATTTTGAACTGGCGGTTGTTGGTTTGATGGCGTTTGGCCTGCTGGCAATAGCCATTAGCCTGGAGCCCCTGCGCATAGGCCTGGGCATTCTGATGTTTTTGTCGGGCTTTGAACTTTATTTTAGCGCGTTGGAACAATCAGCCATGATATTGGCGGTTTTGGCGGCACTCAATTTGTTGATAGCTGTCATCATCTCTTACCTGGTGCAGCGGCGATATGCGATTCCAGCGTTGTTGGATTAGAGATTAGAGAGGGCGCCCTCTCTAATCTCCCTGATTTTCTATGACATGGTTACTTTTTGCTCCATTGATTAGCGCATTGGTGGCTGCCTTTTTGAGCCGCTGGGTACGCCTGGCGGCCGTCTGGGGGCTGATCACGGCCGTTGGCCTATGGCTGCTGCTGCGGTCTGAACCGGCGGTGGAGCAAAGTGTGACTTTGTTGAACTACACACTGAGGTTGACGCCGCAAATGCGGATGTTGTGTATGTTTTTGTATGCTGGACTGTCGCTGTTGTTCACCCTGGCAATCATTTTTCCGCAGGGCGGTAAGCTCGTGCCGGCCTCGCTGGCCGCTGTTGGGTTGCTGGTGGTGGCGATGATGATGCGGCCGCCTCTTTTAGGGGTCGTCTTGATGACCATGGGGTTGGCGCTGTTGGCCATCTCTGTGCAGGATGATCGCGCCGGGCTGGTGCAGGGAGGGCTGCGTTACCTGGCGCTGGCGGTGCTGGCCTTGCCGTTTTTGCTAGTCGCTTCCTGGCTGGCAGACACACAGACGGCCGCTACCCCAACGAATATATCCCGCCTGGCCCTGCCCGGTGTTCTGATATTGCTGGCCGCTTTTCCTTTCCATATATGGGCTACCACGGTTTTACGCGAGGCGTCGCCATTGGCCTGGCTGCTCCTGTTTGGCCTGGCGCAATTAGCTGTCACATTATTTTTGTTTGGGCTGGTAAACGTGGGCCTGGATGGAGAAATGATGCGGGTGGTAGAGCTAACGGCCGTACTCACATTACTGGTTGCCTTCTTGTTGTTGCTAACGGCCGTCACGCTCAACCGGCTGATTGGCGGCTTGCTGTTGGTGGATATGGCGGCCGTGTTACTGTTGTTGTTGGCCGATCCGGTCGTTAGATGGGATACGGCCGTAACCATTCAGACAGCGCGTGTTTTTACCCTGGCGCTGCTTGCCGTGGGGTTCTTATTGTGGCGTAGTTATGGCGGTGGTGCCCTGGCGACTGTTGGCGAAGGCACTGCACGGCCGATGAGTCAGGGGCTTGGCCGCAGTGCCCCTCTGACCATGATCGTTTTGCTCTTTGGTTGCCTATCGTTAGCAGGGCTGCCGTTGACCATTGGATTTGGCGGGCGCTGGTTGGTCATCCAATGGCTGGTGGATGCCGATTTTGGTGGGCTGGCGCTGCTGCTGTTGGCAACGATGGGCGCCGGCATGATGGCGCTGCTACGAGGCGTCTTTTATTGGTTGGCAACGGCCGAAGAAGCCGCCACCCGGCCGCGTGAAACACGCTGGCGGCAATGGGTGTTGAGCGCGGTGTTGCTGATGGCACTCTGGCTGGCCTGGCAGTCGCCGACCTGGTTGTTGAACCCATAATCCCGCAGTCAAAGCCCGCTTACCGGCTACCGATTACAGCTATTTGTCAGGTTGCCAAATGGGGGGGCATTAGTTAGACTTCAAATGTGATTGAGGGATGTATGACATTACATTGGTACGCTTTGCGCAGCAAACCCCACAAAGAGCGGACGGTTTACGAACTATTACAGGCAAAAAAGGAAGAAGTGTTTTTTCCTACGATTCGGGTGAAACCGGTCAATCCCCGTGCGGCCAGAGTACGGCCGTATTTTCCTGGCTATCTCTTTGTGCATGCTGATCTGGCAAAGGGCGGCCTCAATCTGTATAACTGGCTGCCCGGCACACATGGGTTGGTGACGTTTGGCGATGTTCCCGCGATGGTGCCTGATAATTTGATCGCCGAATTGCGGCAACGTCTTCGCCAGATTGAGGCAGACGGTGGATTGGTGAACGGCCGTTACCACAAAGGAGAGCGGGTGCGCATTATCAGCGGCCCGTTTGCCGGTTATGATGCTATTTTTGACGCCCATTTGCCAGGGCGGGAACGAGTACGGGTGTTACTGGCTTTTTTAAGCAACCATCCCCAGCCCGTAAAGCTCAATGTTGCCCACATTGCCAAAGTAAATTAGGAAGCAGGTACTATACTTTTCCTCGCTGTTTCAGTTCATAACAGGGGTTTGTTCCCTGGAACTTATTGCTTTGGGAATCGGCTTACAATCATGTAAAGGCTTTGATGGAGGGCCCATTCAGGTATTGCTGTTCGTAAAATCACCTGTAAGGCTGGCTCATACAATCCTCCATCGGGCATTTTACACGTAGATTACCTGGTTTGCCTTCGGACTGTGAAATGTCGGAAGGGTGGAACGTGCCCAACTATAACTTCCATAAGTAATTGGGCAATTGGGTAATTGCCCAGTTACTCATTTACATAATTACCCAATTACAGATAGCTGGTAAAAAGATGAATTTTAAAACAGAACTGTTGCAGAAAATTGCAGAGCGCCAGGCCAAAATAGCAGTGATTGGCATGGGGTATGTGGGATTGCCGCTGATGGTATCTTTTGCGGAGGCTGGTTTTCGGGTGGTGGGCATTGATGTTGACCGCCAGAAAGTGGAGATGTTGAACCGGGGCGAGAGCTATATTGAAGATGTGGCCGATGCGGCGTTACGGCCGTTGGTGCAGCGAGGTTTGTTGTGGGCCAGCGCTGATTATACGGCCGTTGCGGATGTAGACGCTATCTCTATCTGTGTGCCCACCCCGCTGCGCAAAACCAAAGACCCGGATATCTCCTACATCATCAATGCCACCGACAGCATTGTGCAGCAGGGTAGCCTGGGAAAATTGATTGTGCTGGAAAGCACCACTTACCCTGGCACCACCGAGGAGATCGTTTTGCCGCGCCTGGCTGAAAATGGAGCCCAGGTGGGAGAAGATTTTTTCCTGGCTTTTTCGCCAGAGCGGATTGACCCCGGTCGGACCGATTATAATGTCTGGACAACACCCAAAGTCATCGGCGGCATGACCCCCGCTTGTTTGGAAGTGTCCCTTGCGCTCTATGGTACTGTGGTGGAAAAACCGGTACCTGTTTCCAGCCCGGCGGCCGCTGAAATGGTGAAGCTGCTGGAAAACACTTTCCGCGCTGTTAATATCGGCCTGGTAAATGAGGTGGCCTTGATGTGTGACAAACTGGGTTTGAATGTGTGGGAGGTGGTGGATGCGGCCGCGACCAAGCCCTATGGATTTATGAAGTTTACGCCTGGCCCTGGCCTGGGTGGGCATTGCATCCCCATTGATCCGCATTATCTCAGTTGGAAATTGAAAACACTCAATTACACTGCCCGCTTCATTGAATTGGCTTCAGAAGTGAACGGCTTTATGCCGGAATATGTGGTGAGCAAGGTTGGCGATGCGCTGAATGCCGGGCGGAAAGCCATTAACGGTAGCCGGATTCTGGTGTTGGGTGTGGCCTATAAGCCGAATGTGAGCGATATGCGTGAAAGCCCGGCGCTGGACATTATTCACCTGCTGCAAGGTCGGGGGGCTGTGCTTACCTATCACGATCCCTTTGTGCCCGATCTGGCGCATGAGGGGTTTGAGTTGCAGTCAACCCCGCTAACGCGGGAGGCGCTGCGCACGGCCGATTGTGTGGTTATTGTGACGAATCATCGAGATATTGATTGGCAATGTGTGGCTGAAGAAGCGGCCGTGCTGGTGGATGCCCGTAATGCGTTGAAGGATTTTCAGAGTAACGGCCGTGTGTTGAGTCTTTAGCTGCTGCTATCTACACAGCCATCCGATTTCCACCAGAGATCGGATGGCTGGAAAGGATGAATAATGCGTTTGAGAAAAAGATGGCTGATACTCCTTGCTCTGTTGTGGCTGGCTGCAGGTGCGGCCGTTTCGTTGAACCGTCTCCAGGCGGCCGGCGGCCTGACTCCCAAAGCTTATTTGCCGCTGGTAATAAATGATTGTGATGATTTCTATGATCATTTCAATGATCCCGCCTCAGGCTGGCAGGTGTTGGATGATGCACTGGTGCAGTTGGCATATGTTAATGGCGAGTATCAGATATTCTCGAAACAGGCAGGGTATGTATTTCGGCCGTTGGCGCCTACCTATGCACGAGTTAATTATATGGTAGAAGCAGATGCCCGTTTTGCCGCCCAGCCTACTGATGGCCTGTATGGTTTGGTGTTTGGGGCCATTACTCAAGGTGATGAGGTTACACAGTATTATTTGTTTGCCATTGAGCCAGATGACCAGGAGTACCGCCTTTATCGCAAAGAAACGGATGGTAGTTTTACGACGTTGATTGCCTCCACGTTTTCGGCAGCCATTAACCAGGGCACGGCCGTCAACCACCTGGCAGCTATCCGTAATGGCAATGACATAACCCTGGCGGTTAATGGTGTCACCCTGACCACCACATCGGATAGTTTGATTAGCGGCCCCACGTTTACCGGGCTGGCACTCAGCCCCCGTTCGGCCAATCCACAGGCTGACGGCCGTTTTGATCATTTCCACCTTTCTATCTGTGTGCCCGATAGCAGCCATGCGGCCGCTGCCTTTAGCCAGGGATTGCCCGCTCCTGCTGCCAGTTATGATGCCTTTGCCCCTGAAGATTGATATGCGTCTGCTCCACCCCGGCAGCAGTGGCGGTTGTCAATAGTTATGAGCAAAATGGTGGTGCGTAGCAAAGACAGCCTCGGGATTTTGGCTCTGCTATTCCTGTTTTGTGTGTTCCTGGTGTGGCAACGGGGGGCTTTATTATGGGATACGGCCGTATCCCCTGTATCTCCATTAACAGCCTGGGGTGTTTGCCAACAGGCACACCAGACCGGGCGCGGGTTGCTTTTGCAGGGGCAGGCGGCGGAAGCTCTACCCTATTTGCAAACGGCCGTCACCTGTGATTCTGGGCGGTGGGCATTGTTTGATCTGGGCCGGGCGCAATATACCCTGGGGCAGGTGGAAGCGGCCGCGCAAAGCTGGCAATTGGCTGATGCCTATGGTTATGCGGCCCGGTTGGCCACCGAAGCAAATAGCCGTGACGATGTGGCAGCGGCCCAAACAGCGTGGCAAACCGCCGTGCAGATTGACCCCCACAACGGCCGGGCTTATGTGCAGTGGGGCAGCCTGGTGCAAGAGTCTGCCCCGGAACAGGCTAAATCTTTGTATGAGCAGGCTATTGCGGCCGACCCCACCTATGCCCCCGCTTACTTTGCTTTGGGCAATTATTACCGGCGGCAGGCACAGGCGCCCGAACTGGCACAACCCTTTTTTGAACAGGCACGCCAGCTGGCCCCCACGCAGCCCGAATATCTTTCCACTCTGGCGCAAAACACAGCCATGCTCGATCCCATGCAGGCCATTACGTATTGGCAGGCATTTGCGGAACTTTCCCCTGACCGCCAGGCAGGGGCTTATCACAATATCGGCAAACTGTGGTTACAAATGGGGGAATTGGCCCAGGCACATCAATTTGTCTCTCAGGCGATAAAGTTACGGCCGGAAAATGTGCAACTGTGGCAGACGCTGGCCGAGATTTATGAAGTGGCCGGTTGTTCTGCTGAAGCAATAACCGTTTATGATGAAATCATACGATTAAAACCCGGCACCCGGCAGGCGGATAATGCTGGCCGCCGCATAACAGAACTGGGTGCAATGCCGGCGGCCGTCTGTCCCCTGAATGAAAACCCATAATCCGAAGCCCGCCTGCTAACTTCGGGCCTCGCCACAAGTAATAGATGAAAGTCTTAACAACAACATCTTCATTTGGTGAAATGAGCAAACGGCCGTTGGAAATGCTGGCTGAAGCGGGCTGTGTGGTGATGCTGAACCCTTACGGCCGTACCCTAAAGCCGGAAGAATCAATCCAACTACTGGCCGATGTAGATGGGCTGATTGCTGGAACGGAAAAGCTAAACCGGGATGTGCTGGCCCAGGCGACCCGGCTGAAGGTGATTTCGCGGGTGGGCACGGGCATGGATGGTATTGACCAGACGGCGGCAGCGGAACTGGGCATTCAGCTGCGCAACACGCCGGATGCCCACGTGGACGCGGTGGCCGAACTGACGCTGGCGGGCATATTGGACATGCTGCGCCAGATACCACAGGCGCATCACCGGCTGCATCAGGGAGAATGGAAAAAACCCATGGGCCGCCTGCTGCGCGGCAAAACGGTGGGCATTATTGGCCTGGGGCGGACGGGCAAGGCGTTGGTGGAACTGTTACGGCCGTTTGCCGTCACCATCCTGGCCTATGACCCCATTCAGGACGCCGCCTTTGCCCAGAGCCACAATATCACTTATCTATCGTTGGCAGAACTTCTGCCCCAGGCTGATATTGTCACCTTGCACCTCTCTTACAGCGTGGATAGTTACCATTTGCTTAACCGGGCGCGGCTGGCGCAGATGAAGGCCGGGGCGTATGTGGTGAACTGCGCTCGTGGGGGTTTGGTGGACGAGGAAGCCTTGTTTGATCTGTTGCAATCCGGTCACCTGGCCGGCGCTTATCTGGATACCTTTGAACGCGAACCGTATACCGGCCCCCTGACCACGCTGGACAATGTGGTTCTGACCCCGCACATCGGCTCTTATGCGGCCGAGTGCCGCATCCGCATGGAGGTGGAGGCGGTGGAGAATCTGCTGAGGTGTTTAGGTTTTTAGGTGCTTACGTGAGCACGTGAGCACCTGAGCACCTGAACACCTGAGCACCTGAACACCTGAACACAATTCACATGGTAAAGCAGGTATTGGTAACGGGTGGGGCCGGCTTTCTGGGCAGCCATATTGCCGATGTGCTGACGGCGCGGGGGTATGCGGTGACGCTGTTTGATGTACGGCCGTCCCCTTACCTGCAACCGGGGCAGCGGATGGTGGTGGGGGATATGCGCGATGGCACGGCCGTTGCTGAAGCGGTTGCCGGGCAGGAGGCCATTTTCCATCTGGCCGCGCTGGCTGACCTGAACGCTGCCCAAAACCAGCCCCTGGCTACCGCCGATCTGAACATCATGGGCACACTCAACTTTTTGGAAGCAGCGCGGCTGAGTGGAGTGTGCCGGTTTGTTTTTGCCAGCACGGTCTATGTGTACAGCCGCGCTGGCGGCTTTTATCGGTGCAGCAAGCAGGCGTGTGAGGCATTTATTGAGGAGTATCACCAGCAATATGGGCTGGAATACACGATTTTGCGCTATGGCAGCCTGTATGGCCCGCGGGCGGATGGCAGTAATGGCGTTTATCGGCTGCTGCGGCAGGCGGCAGCTACCGGGCAGATTGAACATACAGGTACGCCAGAAGACAGCCGCGAATATATTCATGTGGAAGATGCGGCCCGGTTGAGCGTGGATGCGCTGGCGGCGGAGTTTGCTAACCAGCATTTGGTATTGACCGGTCATCATCCTATCCGCCTGCGTGATCTATTCACGATGTTTGGCGAAATGTTAGGACGGCCGTTGCAAATCCATTATCAGCCGGCCATCGGCCCAGAAAACAGCCATTATCAGGTAACGCCTTATGCCTTTCATCCGCGTGTGGGGCGTAAACTGACGACGAATTATTATGTGGATATGGGGCAAGGGCTTTTGCAGATGTTGGAGCAGTTGTTTGAGGAAGGAGTGATCAGGGAGCAGTGAGCAGTGAGCAGTCCTTTACTGTTCACTGTCTACTTTCTACTTTCTACATGAGGTAGCAACCATGCACGCAGTTATTATCACCGCCCGTGCGGGCAGCAAAAGTATCATTGATAAGAATGTGTTTCTGGTGGCGGGGAAGCCAATGGTGGCTTACCCAATTCAGGCCGGGCTGGACGCAGCCAAAGTTGGCAAGATTTTTATCTCCACCGATGGTGAATCTATTGCCAATGTGGGGCTGGAAATGGGGTGTGAGATTATCTGGCGGCCGGAGGAGTTGTGTGGCGACCATGTGAATCATGGGGATGTGATCAAACATGCGGTGGAGTGGGTGGACGGCCGTTACCCTGACCTGCAAAACGTGGTGCTGCTGCTGGGCAATACGGTGATGGTGGATGGCGAATTGATTGACCACAGCCTGACTATTCTGGACGAACGGCCGGAACTGGACTCTTGTATGACGGTGTGGCAGGCGGCAGACGACCATCCGTTGCGGGCGATGCAGATCACGGAGGAGGGGTTGTTACGGCCGTATGGCGACCCCAACCGCAAAGTCTCCACCGAGCGCCAATCCTACGCCCCGGCCTATTACTACGACCAGGGGGTATGGACCTTCCGCAAACAGACGGTGCAAAGCCAGGACGGGCCAAACCCCTGGTGGTGGATGGGCAGGCGCAGCTTTCCCATTGTGCGCAACTGGGTGACGGGGCGTGATGTACACACCCACCTGGATGTGAGTATTGCCGAATGGTGGCTGGCCCACTATCCGGGGATTAAGAATTTGTAAACGCAAAGGCGCGAAGGGTCAAAGAGGGAAAGAAAGAGAGGTGAAGCAAATGGCAGTTGATCAGGCATTACTAGAGCAGATTAGCCGTGCAGACGAGTTAGGCGTGCGGCTGGAAATTGTGGGTGGCCTGCCCATTTGGGAAGCGTCGCCAATGTTGAAACATCAGCGAGCCGTGGATCGCATCCGGGCGACGATAAAATCCGTCACCCATGGAGACGCAGGTTGCGGGTGTGTACATGTGGCCGATGTTTATGTGCAATTTCCCGATGGCTCCCTGAAGCGGCCGGATATTTCGATTTTTTGCCAGGAGCCGGAGGAAGAAGACAAACCCATCACGTTGGTACCAGAAGCGGTGGTAGAGATCATCAGTAAGGGATATGAGGCCAAAGATTTGGAGATAGGCCCACAGTTTTATTTGTCGCAAGGTGTAAAGGATGTGGTGGTGTTCAATCCCTATACATTGGTGGTTTTGCACGCCCGCCAGAGCGGGGCAGAGCGGCATGTAGCCCCAACAGATATTAAATTACTGTGTGGCTGCCATTGCCGGATAGCATAGCACGCCCATAACTACTCACCGCCCACCGCTCACGACTGACCGTTCACCAATTACCGATTACATGCCTATGATTGAACTGAAACAACTGATGTGTGGCCTGCGGGCGGTGGTGTTTGATTTTGATGGGGTGATTTTGGAGTCGGGCAACATCAAGACGGAAGCGTTTTTGGAGTTGTTTGCCGATAGGCCGGAACACCGCGAGGCGGTGCTGGCCTTTCATCTGGCGAATTTGGGCGTGTCCCGCTATGTGAAGTTTCGCTATGTGGTGGAGGAGTTGTGGCAACGGCCGTATACCCCCCAAATTGAACACGACTTAGGCGCGGCCTTTGAGGGGCTGGTGCTGGAGAAGGTGCTGCGCTGCCCCTTTGTACACGGCGCGGCGGAAACGTTGGCGGCGATGCAGGGGCGGTTGCCCGCCTTTGTAGCCTCGGGTACGCCGCAGGCCGAACTGGACTTCATTGTGAATAAACGCGACTTACGCGGCTGTTTTCAGGAAGTGTGGGGTACACCCCGCACCAAGCCAGACATTTTGCGCGATATTTTGCAGCGATATGGCTGGCAGCCGAAGGAGGTGCTGATGGTGGGCGACGGCCTGTCTGATTATCAGGCGGCACAGGCCACGGGGACACATTTTTTGGCTCGCGCAACACCCGATCAGAGTTGGACTGGCTTAGATGTGATCTGTTTGCCAGACTTACGGCCGTTGGCTGATTATCAAACAAAACGGTTATAATGGCTAAATGCAGGCTATAGCTTTTTGGAAACAGGTAGTGATGGATCAGGCAAATTTTTTGGAACGATTACTGCGTTGCCTGGATGACCACCATATCCCCTATTGTGTCATTGGCGGACAGGGTGTTAATGCCTATGTGGAGCCAGTTGTCAGCCTCGATTTAAACCTGGTGGTAGCGACGGATAAATTAGAAGAGTTGGCAACGATATTGAGCGCGGAGTTTGATGTGCACCGTTTTCCCCATAGTTTGAACATTTCTGCCTTGGGTTCTGATCTGCGGGTTCAGTTTCAAACAGATCCGCGCTACCTACCCTTTTTGGAACGAGCCACTCAACAAGAAGTTTTGGGAGTCGTTTTACCAGTGGCTGATATGCGAGATGTATTGCAGGGCAAATTGTGGGCTGTGCAAGACCCGGAGCGTCGCGCTAGCAAACGGCAAAAAGACCTGGCAGATATTGCCCGTTTACTGGAATCATACCCCCAATTGCGACAGCTTGTGCCAGAGGCCGTTCTATCCCGGCTAGAGTGGTGAAACCCAAGTTGAAAACAAACCGCATTGCATTCAAACCAACCTCATAGGGTGATTATTTAAGATGCGCTGGATACGCCAGGTGCCGCACAGTACGGCCGTGATCATTGCTAAATCTTTTGCCCGCATAGCGCCTACCGTTTGCCACCAGCGGCTACACAACCCGATCTTTTTTGTGGGCTGCGGCCGTAGTGGGACGACGATCTTAAGCCAGACATTGGCGCGGCATCCAGATTTGGCCGTGTATCCTGGCGAAGCCAATGAGTTGTGGCATCCGCATCTGTACCCCTGGACACAAACCACGCTGGATTCTCCCCCATTTTGGGCCGACCCGGTGGCTTTTACACAAGTCTCTTTGTCTCAGCCAGACCGGGCCAGATATGACCGCCAGTTGCAAGCTATCTTTGGGGCGTACCAGTTTCTGCACGGCGGACGGGCGCTTTTGAACAAAAGCGTGATGGTGACGTTTATGATGCCTCATTTGCTGAAGTTGTTTCCTGAGGCAAAGTTTATCCATCTGGTGCGCGACGGCCGTGCTGCGGCCCTCTCTTATGCCCAAAAGGAACAGGCAAAAATCAAAGAAGCCATAGCTATTTACCAGCAAAAGGGGTATGCCTTGAATTTTGATGAGCTTCTGGCCACCTTCGCAGGCCATTGGCAGGCGCACATCATGGAAATAGAACGGCAGAAGATCGCCCTCAACCTGACACAAGACCGACTTTTGGAATTATCGTATGAGCATTTGTGCGCTGATTATATTTTTGAAATGAGCCGATTATGTGATTTTATGGAGGTCTCTTTTGGGCTGCTGCCTCTGCCCGCAACGGCCGAGTTTCGCAACATGAACCATAAAGTTCGGGAGAATCTCTCTGGTGTGCAGGTAAAAATGGTGACACAGGCGGCTGGCGGGGCCTTGTTGCAAAAGGGGTATGTGGAATGAAAACGGCCGTGCCTGAATTTACCGACAAGGTAGCTTTTGCCATTGGCACCGGCCGGTGTGGCACCCATTTCCTCAGCCAGATATTGGCCTATGAGCCAGACATAGCAGCCGCTCACGAACGCAACCGGCTGAATGAAACATTCCAGCGATACTGCCAATGGTATAACCTGCCGGTGGATCATGGCGGTTTCTTACACACCAAAGAGCAGGAGATTCGGGCAGATTTGCGGCACAAGAGCTTTTCTTTTGAGGCCAGCGCTTATTTATCTTGCAGCGTGTTGGAATTATACGAACGGTTTGGGGCCAGGTTTATTTTGATGGTACGGCGGCCAGAAGCGGTGGTTAATTCTTACTGGGGCAAAGGATGGTATGAGACAGACCCGGTGTACACCGATGCAAACAAGGCGTTAGGCTTTAACTGGTACCAGGAAAGCCATCCACATCACCCCTTTGCCCGGTTAGCACCGGTTGGCCCGGAAAGAGATTCCTGGATGCAGTTAAGCCGGGTGGGAAAGCTGGCCTGGTATTGGAATGCGTTGAACACGGCCGTAATCGCTCAGTTCGCCCAAATCCCGGCCACCCATTGGCAAATTGCCAGATTGGAAGATTTTTCCTTTGCTTCCTATCAAGAAATTATGCAATTTTTAGGCTGGCCTTCTACTTTGTCACCTGACAAATTTCAACAGATTGCCCAAAAACGGCCGGGCAAGCGGGAACAAAAATACACCATTCACCAATGGTCGGCAGAAGCACAGAAGGAGTTTGAAGAACAGGTAAAACCAATGGCCCTTCGGTTCAATTACCCCTTTCGATATGCGGAATTGCCCCTGCCCACGTCTCAAACAAAGGTTGCCACCACATCGCTGGCGCATCACCTGAAAGACAAACCGGCGCAGGCCAAAAATTGGCTCGTGCAAAGAGTATTACCGGGGAAATAAGAGATCAGAGACGCCTGATTTCCGGGAAAGTGATGAAGCAAATGGCGCACGCCTGGCGACAACATATACGGCATCCATTGGATTTTGTGAAGTGGCGCGTGCAGAAAAATGCGCACGAATCCGTTTACTTCTATACCTTCCATAAATGTGCCAGCTCTCTTTTCAGCGGTTATGTGCTGCGAAATATCGTAGGGCTGCGCCATGTGGATTATGCCAAGCAATTCTATAGCAAAGGCCAGGTTGTAAACCTGGTATTTGAAGAGACAGGGTTCATCTATGGGCCAATTCGTTTGTCCGCAGAGCCATCCCTCCCTGTTTACACTGAATTTGTAGAGCCACTTTCGCAGCCAGACTTTATTCAGGACAAAATTGCCATATTTCTGCTGCGGGATCCACGAGACATCATCGTTTCGGCCTATTATTCCTTTGGTTTTACACACGGCCGAAGCCGGGTTGATGTTGTTCGGCAAAAACAAGACGAAATGGCGAATGACATCCAGAGCAAGACATTGCAAGAGTATGCGCGAACCACGGCCACCCCCATCCGCGCAAATTTTGAAACGGCCGGCAACCTGCTAGATGCTTGCCAGAGAACTGTTCTGCTCAAATACGAAGACATGATCGAAAGCTGGGATCACTTTGCCACTGATCTCACGCGCTACCTTCAGATCAAACCAACTGTCTTAGCCCAAATTTACGAAAGAACACGGCCGCGTGCCACAGAAGACCTCTCGTCACATCGTCGTTCTGGCAAAGTATCTGGCTTTCGAGACAAACTGGATAGCGAAACAATACAGTTTCTCAATGATACACTCAAAGATGTTTTAATGCGTTTTGATTATCCTTTGTAGTGTGGGGTAAGCCATATCAACTCCATGACATTGTTCTATGAAAGCGCCAAATTTGGCTACAAACGATTCAAAAGATGGTACAACCAGAGCCTCAAACGTGGCTATTACCAACGCCAGACGATCCGCCAGTTAGGTGAATCGGGCATATCCGCACCCATCCTCCTCTCCGGCCATGAAAAAAGCGGCAATACCTGGACACGCTTCATCTTGTTCAATTACTTCAACATCCTGGTGAATAGGGCAGAATGTACCCTGACTTATTCCCAATTGAATGATATCAGCCCCCACTTTTTAGGCGCATGGCCGCTATCTCCCTTTGCGCCCGGTTTCCCCGCATTTTTCTACACCCATGATTCTTACCAAAAAACATTCAGCTATTTCCGGGTTATTCATTTATACCGCAATCCGCTGGACGCCTTAATTTCATATTATCACTGGCATCGGTCGCGGCCGACTCCTTTTGGCTATTTTCCGCCCTGGCAGCGGGAGAAGATGGCGCAGGTGGATTATTTTGTGTTAGACAGGCTTGGCCGTTGGATAGGCCATTACCAAAAAACGGCCCCGAAAAGTGTGGCGACGCTCTGTTATGAACGGTTGAAACAGGACGCTTATGCCGAATTTCATCGGCTCTTTCTGGCTTTGGATTGGGAGGTACATGAAGCCGCCTTGCGCCAGAGCATTGCCCTGTCTGATATTCGGCAGGTGCAGCAAATGGGGCGAGAAGCCGGGCAGTTAGCCGGTATTGCCCGGTCTGGAAAATTGGTTGAAGGGTTTGAGTTTACACGCGACGGCCGTACCAACCAGTACCAATCAGTTTTGCAGCCAGAAACGATGCGGACGGCCGTCGCTCGCTTGAAACAGGCGAATATTTTAATTGACCCACCCATCCAGATTCCCGAACATGCAATAGAGAGTGTTAGTTGATGAAAAAAGCGATTATTACCGGTAGCAGTGGCTTAATTGGTTCCGAAGCAGTCGCCTTTTTTGATGCCCAGGGCTGGCAGGTGCATGGTGTAGACAACAACATGCGGCGTGACTTTTTTGGCCCGGATGGCGACACCACCTGGAACCTGGCACGGTTGCAATTGAGTACACGCCATTTTAGCCATCACGACCTGGATATTCGGGATCGGGCGGCCATCCTGTCCCTGGTTGAGGAACTGAAACCCGCCTTGCTGGTGCATTGTGCGGCCCAGCCCTCCCATGATCTGGCTAAAGAACGGCCGTTTGACGATTTTGATGTGAACGCCGTAGGTACTTTGAATTTGTTAGAGGCCATGCGCCGTTATGCGCCCGAAGCCCCCTTTATCTTTATGAGTACCAATAAGGTGTATGGTGATGCGCCGAATGAACGGCCGTTAATCGAACTGGAGAACCGCTACGATTATGCTGACCCCGCCGACTTTGATGGCATTGACGAAAATTGCCGCATAGATGCGACCATGCACAGCCTCTTTGGCGCGTCTAAAACGGCCGCCGATGTGCTGGTGCAGGAATACGGCCGTTACTTTAACATGCCCACCGTCTGTTTTCGGGGCGGCTGCCTGACCGGTTCCAACCATGCCGGCGCCGAACTGCATGGTTTCCTGGCTTATCTGGCCCGCGCCACCCATGAAGAGCGCACCTACCGCATCTATGGTTACAAGGGCAAACAGGTGCGAGACAACATTCACAGTTACGATGTCTGCACCGCCTTTATGGCCTTCTACCAAAACCCCAAAGCCGGTGCCGTCTATAACCTGGGCGGCGGCCGTGCCAACAGCATCTCCTTGCTCGAAGCCATAGCCCGGTATGAAGCGTTAATTGGTAAAAAACTCAAGACCGAATATGTGGCACAGGCCAGGCAAGGAGACCATATCTGTTACATCAGCAACCTTACCCGTTTCCAAACCGATTATCCGGGCTGGGAAATCACCCACTCGCTGGATGATATTCTCATAGAACTGGCGCAGCGCGTTCACCTGCAATCCTAAAACG
This sequence comes from uncultured Ardenticatenaceae bacterium, assembly GCA_964581605.1. GTDB lineage: Bacteria > Chloroflexota > Anaerolineae > Promineifilales > Promineifilaceae > CAADGU01. The sequence continues at coordinate 47,196 of CAZOPF010000006.1, read as the reverse complement.
TGGACAATCCAGATTGAGAAGGAACGAGAAATAGCAAACAAATGAATTCTGCAAAAGCGCACGCCCATCCAGAAGGAGAACGGCCGCTACACCTTCTCGCTCGTTCCCTCTCTGCTGAGGATAGGCGTACCCTTGCCTTCTTTCTGAAAATCTGTTTCCAACATAAAAAGCTCGTTTTGCTGGCATTGGTGGGCGCATTACTGGCGGCCGTGTTTGAAGGCGTTACCCTGGGCATATTTGCCCTGGCGCTGCAAGTGTTAACCGTTGGCAGCCAGGCGGCCGTTGCCGGGTTGGGTCAATCAGGGGAACTGATGCAGCCATTGTTCACGGCCGTCGGCCGTCAGGGCGTTTTCTTCATCCTCATTGCCCTGGCCGTAGCCAGCCAACTCTTGCGCAGTAGTGCCGAATTTATGGGCGAAGCCGCCACGGCATACTTGCGTGCCGACGTTGAAGGCGACGTTCGCCGCCGCGTCTTCCGGCAAATCATGGCTTTTAGTTACCCCCAGGTCAGCACCTATAAAGCCGGCGACCTGGCCAGCTATAACGAACAGGTCAACTATATTGGCCTGGCAATAGACCGGCTGAACGCCATATTGAGCCAGGGCATGCTCATGGCCGCCTACGTTTTTGTGCTGTTATGGCTCTCCTGGCAGATGACGGTTGCGGCCGTTATCGCCTTGCTACTGCTTTCGTTGGTCATGCGGCGAATCACCGGGCGTATTCGCGCCGTTTCCCGCAAATTCCGCCAATACAGTGTAAAACTCAACGAGCGCACCGTCGAATTCGTTTATGGCTTTCGCCTGGTGCGCACCTTTGCCCGCGAACAGTACGCCATTGAACGAGTGGACACGGCCATAGAGAAAGGTGTAAAGGCCAAACGTCGTGGCCTTTTATGGCAGGCTTCCCTTTCCCCGCTCATAGATTCCACCTCTGTATTAGGCATCGCCATTTTCCTCATCGTTGGTTACTACTTCATGGCTGATTCTCAGGCGGCCCTGGCGCGGCTGGCAACCTATCTTTTTACCATGTACCGGCTGCTGCCCCGTGTCTCCATCCTCAACAAAAATTGGGGGCAGATCAACGGCAATTGGCCGTTTATTGAACGATTAGCTGATTTTTTACGCACCGACGACAAACAATACCAATCGCGGGGGCATCTTCCTTTTGGTAGTTTACAAACGGCCATCGCATTTCATCACGTTTCCTTACGCTACCATGAAGAGGAACGCCAGGCTGTGCAGAATCTATCGTTGGTTATCCCCAAAGGGAGCATGGTTGCGCTCGTGGGCGAATCGGGTGCGGGCAAAACCACAATCACCAACCTGCTCCTGCGCCTGTATGAGCCAACGGCCGGATTGATCCTGGTGGATGAGACGCCATTATCTGAAATTGATCTGGACCAATGGCTGGAAAAGGTAGGCGTGGTGGGGCAGGATGCGTTTGTGTTGAACGCATCTATTCGGGACAACATCGCGTTCGGCCGTTTGCAGGCAACGGCAGAAGAGATTGTAACGGCCGCTAAAGCTGCCCACGCCCACGAATTTATTACAGATTTGGCCGAAGGGTATGACACCGTCATTGGCGACCAGGGGCACCGGCTATCAGGCGGGCAGCGCCAGCGGCTGGCGATTGCCAGAGCCATCCTGCGCCAGCCAGACATCCTCATTTTGGATGAAGCAACCAGCGACCTGGACAGCCGCTCTGAAAAACTGATTCAGCAAGCCATCGAGACCTTACGCAGCCAGCGCACCGTTATCGCCATTGCCCACCGTTTATCTACCATTGTGATGGCTGACCAGATTTTAGTTATGCACAAAGGTGAGGTGGTTGAGCAAGGCCAGCATGAGTCCCTGCTGGCAAAGCAGGGGCTTTATGCCCGCATGTGGCAATTGCAGGTGGGCGCGGGAAATGAGCAAGTTCTGCCCAGGTAATTATTGTTATGCGTCTTTTGGTTTTATTTAGAAGCAAAGTGTTACATGACCAGGGCACACCGTTGCGGGCACGTAATCTGGCCCAATCGTTGGCGCAACTACCTGGGGTGGATGTGCTGTTGTTGAGCCGGGATGAGTCAACGGCCGTGCAACAAACCCTGGCCATCTCCCATCAATCACTCCATGAAGAGACGGCCGATGTAAACCAGCTGCGCCACTGTATCGATCGCTTCCAGCCCGATCTGCTCTATGGGCAAACCCATAAAGGGTTAACTGCCCTGGGCAGCTTGCCAGATTGGCCAGGCAGACCGCGCCTGGTGGCCGATTTACATGGCGACCGTGCGTCCCAACAGCTGGAGCGCACGGAGCAAAGCTGGCTCTGGCGGCGTTATTGGTCATGGCGGGCAGCTTATGAAGAACGGAAATATGCGCCCCGCATGGATGGCTTTACCGTAGTCAGCCACCCGCTGGCCCAACGAGCGGCCGCTTACCAAAAACCGACCCTGGTGTTGTGGGGAGGGGTGGATCTGGCACAGTTCCGCCCCTCTCCGCCGCGCCCGGCAGACGGCCGTATCCAGGTGGCTTATGCCGGGAATTTTCGGCCGTATCAAGGCGTATCCACCCTGCTTCAGGCGGCCAATCGGCTGGTAGCAGCCGGCGAGCCATTTCATTTTACCCTCATTGGCAATATCGCCGCATTTCCCGAACAGGCCGCCCTGGCTCACGCACTGGGGGACAATGTGACACTGCCCGGACTGCTGCCCTTTGCCGAAATCCCATCCCGGTTGGGTCAGGCCGACATATTGGTGACGCCGCGTGCCGACGGCCGTTCCGCCCACTACAACTACCCCTCTAAACTTTCCGAACAACTGGCTTTAGGCAAAGCCGTCATCGTCACCGACGTAGGCGAAGCCGGCCAACTGGCGCAGCATGGCAAAACAGCCCTGGTCATACCGCCCGGCTCTGTAGAGGCGATGGTCGAAGCACTGTTAAAGCTAAAGGACCACACCTTACGCCAGCAGTTAGGCCAGGCTGCCCGTGCCTTTGCCGAAGAAAACCTGGCCTGGCCCCTCTTAGCCACCAGGCTCCGCTCATTCTTCCAATCGCTCACTTATCCCGGCGCCAACCCCACTGCTCCTATGAGCATAAGGGCAGGTGGCTAGGAGGTAGGCGCTTGTACCAGCCACCAGCAACCAACTCCTATTTTCATTTATCATAGCGAGCTGCTGCCTATATCATTTCCTTTGAACTCAACACCCCCCACATCACCCTCTAGCCCTCATTCGTTAGTGTCATTAGTTTTTCGCCATAACTACAACGGATAAAGAAATCAACGGATTCCTCTCTGGAAATTTATCTGCTTGTTTCTCCATCCGTTGTAGTCTCAAGGGGGTGGCGAAAACTTCGTGACACTAACCATTCTTCACTCTCCCATCTTTCACCATGCACCTCCTTTACCTTTCCGCCTCTTACGTTCCGTCACGGCGGGCCAGCAGCATCCAGGTAATGAAAATGTGTGACGCATTGGCCGGCGCCGGGCATCAGGTGACATTGGTTACCAAAGAATGTGCCTCGCGTCAGGAGCCAGGGGTGGTTGATGATTTTGCTTTTTATGGTGTTGAACCAGTATTTGCCATCATGAAGCTGCCGCGCCCGGCGAAAAGGGGTGGTGGGCTGCCGTATGCCTGGGCGCAATGGCGGCTGCTGCGGCAGTGGGCGCGGCCAGATGAGGCCCCCTTTGTTTATAGCCGGGACTTATGGGGCGGCTGGTTAGCGGCCCGTCGAGGTATCCCCTTTTTGTTTGAGGCGCATGGTTTACCAACCGGCCGTCTGGGGCGATGGCTCATGCGGCAGATGTTGCACAGCCCCCGTTGCCGCCGATTGGTGCTTATTTCGCAAGCCCTGGCGGATGATTTTGCCTGTGCCGGTTTGTTGCCCGCCCAGGGGGATGTGGTGGTGGCGCATGACGGCGCAGACGTGGCGCGTGGGGGCAGTGTAAATAAAGCAGGGGAGGATAACGGCCGTGTTCACATTGCTTATATCGGCCACCTTTACCCTGGCAAGGGGATGGAAATTGTCACTTCATTGGCCCGGCAGCTGCCCGGACAACTTATTGATGTGATTGGCGGCACAGAAAAGGATAGGCAAGCCTGGCAAACGGCCGGATTGCCGCCCAACCTGGTTTTGCATGGTTTTATTCCCCCCTCCCAACTGGCCGACTGTTACCAAAAGCAAGACATTTTGCTGCTGCCACCGCTGCGCCAGGTGGTTGGCGCAACCGGCAGCCAGGATATTAGCCGGTGGATGTCGCCTATGAAGTTGTTTGAATATATGGCAGCCGGCAAGGCGATAGTCGCTTCAGACCTGCCTGTCTTGCGCGAAGTGTTAATACACGAGCAAAATGCGTTGCTGGTAGCGCCGGAAGATGTGGCGGGGTGGGCTACGGCCGTGACCCGCCTCATTGCCGACCATGACTTGCGCCAGCGGCTGGGGCAGGCGGCCCGGCAAGAGTTAATGGCAAATTACACCTGGGCTGCCCGCGCCCGCAAGGTATTGCATGGTCTGTAAACTGTTCATCGTGCGGCCGACATTGGGGCAGGGCGGGGCCGAGCGTGTCACCTTAACCTTGTTGCAAAAACTTGACCGTACCCGGTTTGACCTCTCCCTGGTGCTGCTGCGCCGCGAAGGAGAACTGTTGGCCGATGTGCCGCCAGATGTGACAGTGCATGTGTTAGGCGCACGGAATTTGTGGACGTGCTGGTGGTCATTGGCCCGTTTACTGCGCCGTGAACGGCCGGATGTGTTGTTTTCGCCAGGGGGCACAAATGGCCCGGCCGTTATTGCCAGATGGCTGGCGCAAGTTCCACTGCGCTTGGTGCTTTCCGAACGCAACATTCTCTACCACAGCAAACTGACCTGGAAGCGGCGGCTGATGGTTTGGACACAACGATTACTCTATCCCTATGCAGATGAGCTAACGGCCGTCTCTCAGGGCGTTAAACAAGACATGGTAGAAAAGCTGCACTTGCCGCCACAACGTATCCAGGTCATTTACAATCCGGTGGTGGATGAATCGTTGTCCGCGTTGGCTCAAGAACCGGTAGATCACCCCTGGTTTCACGACGAGGTACCCATCATCCTGGGTGTCGGGCGGTTGGTAGTGCAAAAGAATTTTGCCATGCTCCTCCGCGCTTTTGCCCAGGTGCGGGTGCAGCGCCCGGCGCGGTTACTTATTTTGGGGGAAGGGCCGCTGCGGGCCGAGTTGTTAACCCAGGCAGACGAACTCCAGATTGCGGATGATGTCTGGTTGCCTGGTTTTGATAAGAACCCGTTCAAGTATATGGCGCGGGCGACTGTTTTTGTGCTGTCCTCCTGGCATGAAGGGTTGCCGGGGGCATTGATTCAGGCAATGGCCTGTGGCACGGCCGTGATCTCCACTGACTGCCCCGCCGGCCCCCATGAAATTATTACCCCAGAACAAGATGGCATTTTGATCCCCGTGAATGATGTGGCCGCCTTGGTTGAACAGATAAACCGGCTATTGGATATCCCCGATTGGCGGCGACGGCTGGCGCGGCAGGGGAAACAGAGTAGCCAGCGTTTTGCCGTGAATCTGGTTATTAAACAGTATGCTGACGCCATGCAGCCGATGCCCACTACGGCCGTAAACACCCATCATGCCGTCCATTGATTTTATCATTTCCAACCCTGGCCATCATGTGGCTATGATGCAGCCCGTCATCACCCAATTGAAGCAGCTGGGGGATTATTATTGCCGGGTTATCTCGTTATGCCCGTTTCGGGGTTTTCCATCCCCGGTGGGTTCATTTCCAACGGCCGATGCGTTTGTTTCTATTCCAGACCGGCAGATTCGCTCCGCACCGTCGGCTGGCAAACAGGGCGGTTGGCGGGCTGATTGGCTGCGTAGGGCGGCGCGGGAGGTAAGCTGGCGCACAGTGCTGCAACGGCCGTTTTTGCAACAGCTTGAGCAAAAACCAGACCTGGTTGTGTTACCAAATGACGCTGCTTTTCCTTATGACCATGTGGTGCAGATGTTACACGGCCGTAACATCCCCTTCCTCCTCATGCAAGAAGGCATCCGTTTTCCTTTGCCTATAGATAAGGAACAAGATGTGTATGGCAGTGGCGGTGCGGCCGCTATTGCTGCCTGGGGTGAAAGCAGTGCCGCCTACTTCCGTGCTCAGGGTGCGCTGCCAGAAATCATTCACTGCACCGGCAGCCCCCGCTTTGACCATATCGGCATAACCGATTGGCAACCACAGGTGGCCCAATTAAGAGCAACTCATCGTTTTGGGCAGACAAATTTACTGCTGTTATCCAATCCCATTGATGATCAGGGTTATTGCTCTACCAAAGAGAAGATGGCACTGATACACCGTTTTCTTGCACACATAACACCGCTATTTGCTGACCCGGAACTTCATTTGATCATCAAACTTCATGCCCGCGAATCAGTTGTTGATTTTCAAAAAGTTGTTAGCCAATTGGGGCTGGCTGAACAAACCACCGTCTTGGGACAGTCACCTCTGTATCCACTTTTTTTGTTATCACAGGCAGCAGTGGTGATGGCTTCAACAGCCGGACTGGAGGCATTGCTCTTTGGCGTACCTCTAGGCGTATTAGAAATACCAGGCGTTGGTTTTGTGCATGATTATGTTAGTGGTGGGGCTGCAGTAGGGTTGTGCTGGCAGCAGGATGAATCGAATGTAGCCGGTTCGATGACAACCCGGCTGCAACACCTGTTACATGGTCAAGGGCTGGATGAGATGGCAACGGCCGATTATTTGCAAAAAAACCTGACCTTTCGCTCCGGGGCTACCGGGCAAGTCGCTTCCCTCATTGCCCAATTAACAGCATGAACCAGACCTCTTCACCCTCTGGAAACAGCCCAACCATTCCCGCCCTTTTACTTGTATGGCTGGGATTAATGGCCAGTATGACCTATCTCACAGGTTTTGGCCTGGTGCCTGGCGTTGCCAATAATATCGGCCCATTTGAACTGGTTTCGGCCCTGTTTATCCTGGGTACGCTCGCTTATTTTTTGCGCCAGAATTTGCCGGTTTATAATCACTTTTTAGGGCGTATCCTGATTTTGATCCTCTTGCTGGCCGCCATGGATTTGCTGAAGTTTAGCGAACGGCCGTTTTGGGGAGTAACCCAATGGTTGTTACTGCTTTATGGGATAGCGCTGCTGCTGGCTTTTTACAATTGGTTTATTCTTTATCCTCCATTACTGCGCTACTTGCTTCGTTTTCTGGCTTATGCGGCCGTCATTGCCGCACTGTGGGTAACTATAGACGGTTTCCTCTCTGGCGGCGACATTAACGCCTCCGGCCCCTTTCGCAACCGTGTGCATGTAGGCATCTATATGGCCTCCTCTTTCTGGTTTGTTCTGGTATACATTAGTTATCCCGAAGTTTCGTTCCGTGAAAGAGCCTTGCTTTACCTTTGCATGTTATTGATTTTGTATGGAGTTGCCGTTTCTGGGCGGCGTTCTGTCTATCTGGCCCTGATAGCTGGTTTTGCCTTGCTGAGTGCCGGTCTATTGTATTCTTTTCGTCGTAACTACAATCAAATTGTGCCAGTTTTTGTGTTAAGCCTCGGTTTCTTTGCCTTACTCTATTTTGGCAGGGGCGCCTCGTATTTGCCCAGTACCTTGTTCTTTCAAGAACGGGTGTTAACAATTGAAGACCGTCTACGAGCTTTTGCTGGTGATGAAGATGTTCTATCTGACGATGAGAACTTTATCTTGTTGCAGCGCCAGGGAATGTGGAACGCTGTTAGCGATCATCCGATTATGGGTATTGGCTGGGGGGCATTTTATGATTCGCCCTATTCGCCAACCGGGCATGAAATGCACAGCACCCCGCAAAAATTCCTGGCAGAATTGGGATTAATTGGCTTTGTCATGTATCTGGTGCTGACAGCTTATGTGTTGATCGGTAGTTTCCGTCTTTTTCGGCAGGCCAGAAATTCTCCTTATGAACTTTCATCTATGCTCTTGATGATTGCTCTGTGGAGTATGCACATCAGTTGGGCTTACAATCGCGCCATGACGGACCGCACCTATTGGCTGCTATTGGTTATCTTGTCAGGTTTTGAAATCATTGTCCTGGGCGCACCTCTGGCAAGAAAGAAAGCATTAAGCACCTCTTTGCCGACCCCTGCTCCATAATATGCTGGTTGAAGACACGGCCGTACCCTCTCACGCCCCCCCCCTTAAAATCGCCCACATCACCACCATTGACCTCTCCCTGCGCCTGCTGCTGCTGAACCAACTGCACAGTTTGCAAAACGAAGGGTATGAGGTAGCTGGTATTTCTGCGCCGGGGCCAGATGTGTCTGCATTGGAAATGGCCGGTATCCGGCATATACCCGTGCCCATGACCCGCACTTTTTCCCCCCTGGCTGATCTGCTCTCTCTCTGGCGGCTATACCAAACCATTCGCCGGGAGCGATTTGCCATTGTGCATACGCATAACCCCAAGCCGGGATTATTGGGGCAGGTGGCTGCCTGGTTGGCCGGTACGCCAGTCATTGTCAATACCGTGCATGGCTTCTACTTCCATGAGGGAATGAAACCTTTCTGGCGGAACTTTTACATAACACTGGAAAAGGTGGCAGCGCGTTGTTCAGATGTAATCTTGTCCCAAAATCAGGAGGATATGGTCACGGCCGTGACGCAACACATCTGCCCCCCTGACAAAATCAAATATCTAGGCAACGGCATAGATATACACCGTTTTCATCGAGAACGCCTGTCCACTCACACCATTCAACAGACGCGCACGGCGTCAGGTATTCCTGACGACACGCCCGTTATTGGTTTTGTAGGGCGGCTGGTGGCCGAAAAAGGAATTTTAGAACTGCTGGCGGCCGCCCAACAGGTAACAGCCCAACTACCACATGCTCGCTTGCTCATCATTGGCCCACTGGATGTAGAAAAAGAGGATGCGCTCTCCCCTGCAATTGCGGCCGATTACGGCCTGGCCGATGCCTGCATCTTTACCGGGATGCGCCAGGATATGCCAGAACTATATGCGCTGATGGATGTGTTTGTGCTGCCCTCCCACCGCGAAGGCTTTCCCCGTTCGCCGATGGAAGCGTCGGCCATGGGTGTGCCCTGCATTGTGACGGACATTCGCGGTTGTCGAGAGGCGGTGGAACACGGCCGTAATGGCCTGCTTGTCCCCTTAGGCAATGTAAATGCTCTGGCAAACGCCATTCTTGACCTGCTCACAAATCCAGACAAAGCGCGGCAAATGGGACAGAGTGGGCGGCAAATGGCTGAAGAACAATTTGACGAACGGTCAATCTTTGCCAAAGTCAAGGCGGAATACGCCCGGCTGTTGGCTGAAAAGAGAGTGAACAGCGAATAGCAAACAGCTCAC
>CAZOPF010000006.1:6312-37753 GCA_964581605.1 uncultured Ardenticatenaceae bacterium | reverse complement strand
GCTCACTGCTCACTGTACTCCACTCACTTCCCCTTATGTACAGGCGATTTGGCAAACGATGGTTTGATGTAGCCATGGCATTAACCGCACTAATCCTTCTCGCCCCGGTCTGGCTAACAGTTGCCGGCCTGGTACGCCTGAAGCTGGGGTCGCCTGTTTTGTTTCGGCAGGAACGCCCCGGTTTGCGCGGCCGCCCCTTTACCATTTACAAATTTCGCACCATGACCAACGGGCGTGACGCAGCCGGGAAACTGCTGCCAGACGCTGACCGGCTGACAGCTTTTGGCAAATTCCTGCGCAGTACCAGCCTGGATGAGCTACCTGAATTGTTCAACGTCCTCAAAGGAGAGATGAGCCTGGTGGGGCCACGGCCGTTGCTGATGCAATACCTCCCCCTTTACACCCCAGAACAAATGCGCCGCCACGAGGCCAGACCCGGCATAACCGGCTGGGCACAGGTGAACGGCCGTAACGCCCTCAGTTGGGAAGACAAATTCGCCTGTGACCTCTGGTATGTGAAACACATTTCATTTCGGCTCGACCTGAAAATACTCCTGCGTACCCTCATCATCGCCCTTAAACGCAGCGATATTAACCAACCCGGCCAGGCCACTATCGAGCCGTTCCAGGGCAGCCAGCCAAAATGACACGGGTATTGATTGTAGGCGCGGGTGGGCACGGGCAGGTTGTGGCCGATATTCTGCGGCGTATGCACGACGCTGGACAGGTTGTTGAACCGCTGGGCTTTCTGGATGACGACCCTGCCTGGCAGCAGCAAACGGTGGCCGGCCTGCCCGTCCTGGGCAAAACGGCCGACTTCCCACGCCTGGACTGTGATGCATTCGTAGTCGCCATCGGCCGCAACCACATTCGGCAGCAGGTGGCCGGGTGGCTCCAGGCACAGGGCGCCACATTCTTCATTGCCCGCCACCCAACGGCCGTCATTGCCCCCGATGTAATGATTGGCTCAGGCAGCATGATTGCTGCCAACGTCGTTATCAATACCGGCACCGTTATTGGCAGCCATGTCATTCTCAATACGGCCTGTACGGTTGATCACCACAACCAGATAGGCAACTTTGCCCATATCGCTCCCGGCGCACATTTAGGCGGCGACGTTCGGGTTGGTATGGGTAGCCTGATAGGCATTGGGGGCGTTATTGCCCCCCAAAGAGCAATTGGTGACTGGTGTACGGTGGGCGCAGGGGCCGTTGTAATAGATGATGTGCCAGAGGGTGTTACGGCCGTTGGCGTTCCCGCACACCCCATTTTCAAAGTACAACCATGACAAAGCAACGTGTCTATCTCTCCCCCCCCCACATGTCCGGGCATGAACAAAAGTACATTCAGGAAGCGTTTGCCGCCAACTGGGTGGCCCCGCTTGGGCCAAATGTAGACGCCTTTGAACAGGAATTTTGTGAAGTTGTGGGCGCACAACACGCGGCCGCGCTCAGTTCCGGCACGGCCGCGCTCCATCTGGCTCTCCTCCATCTAGGCATTGGCCCCGGCGATGAACTGCTGGTTTCCACCCTTACCTTTTCCGCCAGTGTCAACCCCATTCTCTACCAGGGTGGCTACCCCACATTCATTGATAGCGAACCAGAATCCTGGAACATGAACCCGGCCCTGCTGGCCGAAACAGTCCATCAACGGGCGCGGCAAGGCAAATTGCCCAAAGCCGTTATCCTCGTTCACCTCTATGGCCAGAGCGCAGACATCGATCCCATCCTGGCTGCCTGCCAACAGCATGGCATACCGCTCATTGAAGATGCGGCCGAGGCATTAGGCGCAACCTATCATGGCAAAACGCCAGGGACAATGGGCACGGCCGGCATCTTTTCCTTCAACGGCAACAAAATCATCACCACATCTGGTGGCGGTATGCTCGTTTCAGATGACGAAGCCCTCATCACCCATGCCCGCAAGCTGGCCACCCAGGCGCGTGACCCTGCTCCCCATTACCAGCATTCTGAAATCGGCTACAACTACCGCATGAGCAACATCCTGGCTGGCATTGGCCGGGGGCAGTTGCCAGTTTTGGAGGAGCGGGTGCAGGCGCGGCGGGCCAATTTTGCTTTTTACCGCGAGGAATTGAGTGATTTGCCAGGCATCGCCTTTATGCCAGAAGCCCCCTGGGGAAGACATTCCCGCTGGCTAACGGTGCTCACCATTGACCCCATGCAGTTTGGCGCAGACCGGGAAACGGTGCGGCTGGCGCTGGAAGCTGAGAACATTGAAGCCCGCCCTGTCTGGAAACCGATGCACTTGCAGCCTGTTTTTGCCGGGTATACTGTTGTGGGTGGAGCGGTAGCTGAAGCCCTCTTTACCGACGGCTTGTGCCTGCCCTCCGGCTCAAATCTCTCCCCTGCTGATCGAGCGAGGGTGGTGGAAATTATTCGGACGTTGTAAGGCGATTGGCCCAATCACAGTGCAAGGAGGTTGTTGTTGTTAAACCGAATTCGTAACCGGCACTTCTTCATTCTGGATATTGTGCTGCTCTGGTTGGCGGCGTATACCAGCTTTGTGCTGCGGCTAGAAGAGTTTGATCTGGGAGAATATTGGCCGCCCTTTATTCTCTTTGGTCTCACGGCCGTCATCGCCACCACTTTTTCCTTTTTCAGATTGGGTGTTTATGCCCGGTTCTGGCGCTATGCCTCTGTGGACGAAATGATTCTTTTGATTGTTTCTGTGGGCACGGCCACCGTCTGCGCTTCCCTCTTTTGTTTTGTTTTTCTTTATGTGTTACCTGTTAATTGGGTGTTGCCCCGCTCTATTCCGGCCATCTTTTTTATGCTGGCCTTAGGCGCAACGGCCGTGCCCCGCCTCACCGTGCGCTCTTACGTCCGCTACCAATACCGCCTGCATGGCCTACCGCCAGGCAAAAATGTCCTCATTGCCGGGGCCGGCGATGCCGGAGCCATGATCGCCCGCGAGATGCAGCGCAACCCCCAGTTGGGCATGGTGCCAATTGGCTTTGTGGATGACGACCCGGCCAAACAGGGCATACGCATCCAGGGGGTGCGGGTGTTGGGCCAGCGCGACGCCATTCCTGAACTGGCCGCACGACTGGATGTGCGCCAGGTTGTTATTGCCATGCCCACTGCGCCGGGCAAAACAGTGCGCCAGATTGTGGATATTTGCGAAGAAGCCCAGGTGCAGGCCAAAACAATCCCCGGTATCTATGAACTGCTGGATGGGGCCGTGCGGGTGAACCAGCTGCGTGATGTGGATATTGAAGACCTGCTGCGCCGCGAACCGGTCCAAACAGATATTACGGCCGTTACCACCCTCCTGCGCGGCAAACGTGTGCTTGTTACCGGGGGCGGCGGCTCCATTGGCAGCGAACTGTGCCGCCAGATTTGCCGCTCTGAACCAGCCCAACTCATCCTCCTGGGGCATGGGGAAAACTCCATTTTTGAAACATACCACGAATTGCGCTCACTGCCGCCAGGTAAAAATGTACCCATTCGGCCCCTCATCGCCGACACCCGTTTTCCCGACCGCATTGAAGCCATTTTCCAGCAATATCGGCCGCAGATAATTTTTCATACAGCAGCGCATAAACATGTCCCCCTTATGGAGCAAAACCCCGGTGAGGCCATCACCAATAACGTTGTGGGCACACGCAATTTGCTCCTTGCGGCCCAGGCTGTTGGCGTTTCCCATTTTGTGATGATCTCCACCGACAAAGCGGTTAACCCCACCAGTGTGATGGGCGCCAGTAAACGGGCGGCCGAACTATTGGTGCACCAGGCCGCAGAAAAAAGTGGACGGCCGTATGTGGCCGTCCGCTTTGGCAATGTGTTAGGCAGCCGGGGCAGCGTTATTCTCACCTTCAAAAAACAAATTGCCGCCGGCGGCCCCCTGACCATCACTCACCCCGATATGACCCGCTTCTTTATGACCATCCCTGAAGCGGTGCAGTTGGTTTTGCAAGCGGCCGTGTTAGGCAGCGGCGGTGAGGTATTTGTGTTAGACATGGGCGAGCCGGTCAAAATTCAAGAGCTGGCGCGCGATCTCATCGAGCTATCTGGCCTCAAGGTAGGGCAAGATATTGACATTGTTATCACAGGCATCAGGCCAGGCGAAAAACTGTATGAAGAACTGTTTGTTGAAGGCGAAAGCTACACCCGCACCTGGCATGAAAAGATATTCGTGGCGGAAAACGCCAGCCGTTTTGTGCCTACCGACCTGGATGATATGATCCATGTGTTGGAAACGGCCGCCCACCAAAATGACGAAGTCGCCATCCTACGTGGCTTAAAATCGTTGATTCCCGAATACACCCCAATGGCTGGCGAAACGGCCGCTCCCCCCGTGACCTCACTGACTATAAACCGGCAAGAGCGAAACGCTCCCTCGCCTGTTATCCCATAAATCAGTGAACTGTAAACGGTGGAGACCGTTCACTGCCCACTGTGCACTGTCATGCCCCTTCGTATCATATGGCTGCAAACGGGTGCTCAGATTGGCGGCACAGAGATAATGAACTTTCGCACCTGGTGCGGCCTACACCATCAGCAGGTGCAGATCTGTTTTCTGGATGAGCCAGGGCCAATCAGCGACCTCTACCGGGCGGCCGGATGCCAGCCAGTGCATTTGTGTTATCACCAACGGCCGTTGTCCCACATCTGGCGCGATCTCAGCCAACTCCTCATCAGCCAATCCCCCCATATCATTCACATCTTTGGCACACGCGCCAACCTGCTGGGGCGCATCGCCGCCCGTCGCTATAGCCAGGCCAGCATCATTTGCGGGCAGCGCAGCGTGGGCAGCAGCAATTGGTGGCCGCGCTACGTGGAAAAAGGGGCCAGCCGATGGGTAGACCTCTACATTGCCAACAGCCAGGCCGGCGCACGCTGGCTTTCTGACCAGGCCCATGTGCCTGCTGCCAAAATTCGCGCCATTCATAGCGGCCTGGATGCTGCCCCTTTTATGCAGGCGGCACCCCGGCAGATACGGCCGTTACTCACCATCCCCCCCCACATCCCCATCATCGTCTCCGTAGGCAACTTGCGCAAAGTTAAAGACCAGCAAACCCTCATCCACGCTGCTCACCTGCTTCACCAGCAAGGAAGCAACTTTCACCTGCTCCTGGTGGGCGATGGCCAACGCCGCGCTGCCCTGGAACAACTCAGCCGCGATCTGCACCTGGCCGACTACATCACCTTCATGGGCCGCCGCGCCGATGTCTCCGCGATTCTGGCCGACGCCGACATTAAAGTGTTATCCTCCCGCTCAGAGGGGCTGCCCGCCGCCATCATGGAGGCAATGGCGGCCAGGTTGCCGGTGGTAGCTACGGCCGTTGGCGGTGTGCCTGAACTGGTGCAAGATGGCATAACTGGTCTGCTTGTCCCCCCCGATGATGCCCCCGCCCTGGCTGATGCCTTAGCCATCTTGTTGGCTAACCCATCTCTACGCCAGCAATACGGCCGTGCCGGGCAGCAGCGCATCCTTACGCACTTTAACCTGGCCGACAAAGTCGCCGAACTGGAAAAAACCTACCGGCAGTTAGTGGACAGTAGACAGTGAGCAGCCAGTGGTAAACGGTAGACCGCTCACAGCTACCCCGCCCTAATGGCATCCCCCTCCCAATTTCCTACCCTCTGCCCCGCATTAGCCTCTGGTGGCTGGTCAGAAGCGCAGGTGGCTATTTTGCAGGATAGCCCCCCGCATCTGCTGGCTGATTGGCTCACGCAACAAGAGTTGGGCGCGTTGGCCTACAGGCGGCTCAAAGCAGCGAACCTGGCTGCGCCGCTGCAAAACTTACTAGCCCCTGTTTATTGGCAGGGCGCGGCCGCAGCCGCTGTTAAGCTGGATTTGCTGGCCCGTTTGCAGACCGGGTTTGCCGCTGCTGGTGTGGAAACGGTGCTGCTAAAAGGCATGGCCTTTTACCTGATGCTTTACCCAGACCCGGCGGTGCGCCCCATGAATGATCTCGATTTCTGGTTGCAACCGGCAGACTTACCCGCTGCCTGGCAGGTGATGGCTGACCTGGGTTTTCACGATAAAGGGTTGTGGCCTGACGTATCTGCTATTCCTCCCCACATCACCCAACTGGATTTTTACCCTGGCGACTTAAAAACGTCGCCATTGAGTGTGGAACTCCATTGGGATTTGTCGCAGCGCGAAGGGGTGCGGGGGCGGCTGCCAGTAGCCCGTTGGTGGGCGGCGGCCCTTGCTATTCCCTGGCGCGGCCAAACGGTGCAGGTATTGTCACCTGGTGCAGCGTTGGTGCATACGGCCGTCCATCAAATTCTGGAACATCGCGCCGAACTTCGCTGGCGTTGGCTGCTGGATATTGACCAACTGGTACGCGGCCGTCCGGGTTATGCCCTTTCCTCGGCCGATTGGCAGCAGGTGGCCGCCGACGCCGACGAAGCGGGCGTTTTACCGGCTGTGCAGGCTGCCCTGCGCCTGGTTGCGCGCCACCTGGAAACGCCACTGCCTGATCCAGCCCAGACATTGCTGGCACAAACGGCTGACCCCATGCAGGTGGCCCGGGCGGCGGCCGTTGCCAATCCCGATCGTTCTGCGATGGGAAAGCTGCTCTTGAATGCTCAACACACTACCGGCTGGCGGCGTCAGGCAGCCATGGTTCACCACCTCCTTTTGCCCCATCCCCATTATATGATGCAGCGGTATCATATCCGCCATCGCCTGCTACTGCCCTTTTACTATCTGGCCCGCCTGCTGAAAGGGGCCATTATTGCGGTCTTCGGCCAGCGGTGATCGGTATAGTTAACCGATTACCGCCGGCCGATGGCTGATCACCTTCCAATGTCCCGTTTTTGTCGCCAAATAGTGACCTTTGAATGGCTGATTCTGCTGCTCATACTGCCATTGGCCCTCTTCCCCACGCCGGAGCGGGCCTGGGTGTTGCTGTTGATTCCGCTGCTGTGGCTGGCACGCTGGGTGGGGTACGGCCGCCCCCTGCCCCCCACGCCGGTTGACTTGCCGGTATGGGGGTTGCTGCTGATGACGCTGGTGGGGCTGGCCGTGTCTGATGATCGTCTATACAGCCTGCCCAAAGTGACAGGTATGGTGTATGGCATAGCTGTTTATTATGCAGCTGTGGCTTATGTGGTTACGCATCCGCAGCGGTGGTGGCGGGTGGTGGGCATCTTGTTGGTAGGTGGTTTATGCGTGGCCGGGTTAGGGTTGCTGAGTGTGCGCTGGACGACGAAACTGGGTCCGTTGACGGCCGTGCTCGACCGTATGCCGCAGCAGTTGCTCACCTTACCGGCAGCCGAAAATGGCGTCAGTCCGAATGAGCTGGCCGGGGTGCTGCTGTGGGTGGTGCCCGTGGTTTTGGCTTTGTCGTGGGCAATTTTGTGGCACGGCCGTTTGTGGTGGCGGCAATGGAAAACAGGCAGGGCAATAGCTGGTGCCTTTTTTGTCTGGGGCACAACGGCCGTCCTCCTGTTCACACTCCTGCTCACACAGTCACGGGCCGGGTTGATTGGGTTTGCCGTAGGCCTGCTGTTTATGCTATTTCTGGCAGCCGGGCGTTGGCGCTGCTGGCTGGCGGCCGGCTTGTTGGCTGTGCTGATGGTGGCTGGTGCGGCCGTTTACCAATCTGAGCCAGAGCAAGTCAAACAGTTTTTACAGGAACAGGCTGGTTTTCGGCTGCGTGGCGAGGAGCAAAACATGGAAAGCGTGCAAGGTCGGCTGCAAATTTGGGAACGGGCGCTGGCTGGAATTCAAGATTTTCCCCTCACCGGCATGGGGATAAACCGTTTCCGGGTGTTGGTATTTAGCTACTACCCCACCTATTTTTTGGCGCAGGACAGTGATTTTGGCCACGCGCATAACCATTGGCTGCAAACCGCATTAGATTTTGGCCTGCCGGGCCTGGTTTTTTATGTGGCTCTCTGGTTGGGCGCGGCCGTGATGCTCTGGTTGGTCGGGCGGCGCACCCTATCACCCTGGCGGCGGGCAGTGGCAGTGGGTGTGGCCGGAACATTTGTGGCCTATTTTGTCTATGGGCTGGTGGACGCGGTGGCGCTGGGGGCGCGGCCCGGTTTCATTTTCTGGCTGCTGCTGGGGCTGGCGGCCGCGCTGCATGGTATGACCATTGGCGGCGAGGCGTTAGCCAACACCGGTTCAGCTAACGCCTCCCCTCCGGGTTAAGCGTGCGCAGACCACGTGGATAATGGTTCTTCAACTGACCGCCGCCCGCTTTGGCCCAACCGAGGGGGAAACCGGAGACGGTAATCAGCAACCAGTTATCGGTCAGCGGCGGGTTAGAATGGTCAATGGCCCATTGATAATTGACCATTGACCATTGACCATTTTCTATTGGCAGGGGGTGACCAGAGAGATAGGCGGTGATGGCTGGGGAGTCGGCGGGAAAGTGTACGGCCGTGACCACCTCCTCTGCTTTCAAAGCCAATGCCAGCGCGTGGGCCGGTTTGAAATAACCGGAACGAATTTCGCCCAGTAACAGGCCATAACGCACCAACCGTAAACGGCCGGTTTCGATGGCGTCGGGGGGAAGCAGGTAGAGACGGCCGTTATTCAACAGCATCCGCTCCTCCGGCCATTCGCCCCGTAACGTCGCCTGCGCAAACGCCCGCCATACTTTTAATTCCGTAGATTTGGGCGGCTTAAACCCGAAGGGTTTCCAAAACCCTTCGGGTTTTTTTGTGCCCGCGCGCTGCATAATGGCAATGAAATGCCCTTCGCCGGCAAAGTGGTGGGGCCAGAGGCGGACGCACTTTTCTAGCCCGTCATGTGGCAAACCATCATCAGCCCAGGACGGCCGTCCCCGATCAAATCCGGCAAAACGGGGTGGCTCCACCAGTTCAAAATCGGGATGTCCGGCTAGAAAGCGGGCGATACTGCTTTCATTCTCTTCTGGGGCAAAGGTGCAGGTGGCGTAAACCAGCCGCCCGCCGGGTTTGACGAGTTGGGCAGCAGTGGCAAGCACGGCCGTTTGCCGCCGCGCACAAGCTAGCACATGTTCCTGACTCCAGTCAAACGCCTCCTTCGCGCTCTTCCCGTCCTTCGCGGATCCCAATCGCCGGAACATGCCTTCGCCAGAGCAGGGTGCATCTACCAGCACCCGGTCAAACACCGGGCCGAACTGTTGCGCCAACTGCTCCGGGTGGGCGTTGGTGATGAGGGCATGGCGTGTTCCCCAGCGTTCCATATTTTCGGCCAGGATGTGGGCGCGTTTGCCATCCATATCGTTGGCGACCAGCAGGCCCGTGTCCTGCATCAAGGCTGCCAGATGCGTGGTTTTGCCGCCGGGCGCGGCGGCGATGTCCAGCACCCATTCCCCTAGCTGTGGGTCAACCAGTTGGGCTACGACCATCGCCGATGGCTCTTGCAGGTAGTACAGCCCGGCGGCGTGGTAAGGATGGCCCCCCGGTCTGCTGGCGTCATCCAGCAAAAAGCCAGCAGGCGCATAATCCCCCACCGGTTTCAGCACAAACGGCGACATGGTGCTAAAATCACCCGGCGCAATTTTCAGCGTATTGGCGCGCAGTCCTACCAGCGGTGGCTGCTGGTAACTTTGCAAAAAAGATTCAAATTCTTCTCCGAGCAACCCTTTCATCTTTGCCAAAAAGTTTGCCGGAGGTAACTGTTCACTGCTCACTAATCACTGCTCGCTGCTCACTATGAAAGACCTTACTCTACCTCACGGCCGTCTCCCCCTACCTGCCTTCCTGCCCGATGGCACACAAGGAGTGGTGCGGGCGGTGGATGCGGCTGATCTGGCGGCGTGTGGGGTGACGGCCGTGCAAATGAACGTCTTTCACCTGATGCAAAAACCGGGGTCGTCTACCATTCAGGCGCTGGGTGGCCTGCACCAGATGACGGGCTGGTCTGGCCCTATTTTCACCGACTCCGGCGGCTTCCAAGTCTACTCGCTGCTGCGGCAGAACGCCAAAAGCGGCAGCATCAACGACCGGGGCGCTACCTTTAAGCCAGAAGGCAGTGACCGCAAATTCAACCTGACGCCAGAGAAGAGCATACAGTTGCAATTAAGCTACGGCGCGGATGTGGTCATCTGTTTTGATGATTGTACGCATGTGGATGACCCGCCGGCGGAGCAGGAGAAGTCGGTGCGGCGCACGGTGGCCTGGGCGCGGCGCTGTAAGGCGGAGTTTGAAAAGCTGGTACAAGAGAAGGAGGGGGTACGGCCGTTGCTGCAACGGCCGTTGCAACAACGGCCGTTGCAACAACGGCCGTATCTGATGGCCGTGGTGCAGGGCGGGGCCAACAAAGCACTGCGCCGCCAGTGCGCCGAGCAATTGCTGGAAATTGGTTTTGATTGTTACGGTTACGGTGGCTGGCCGTTGGACAGCCAGGGCAATTTGCTCATCGAGATGGTGGCCTATGTGCGGGAATTGATTCCGCGCCAGTTTGCGCTGCATGGGTTGGGCATTGGACATCCGGCCAATGTGGCTGCCTGTGCCCGGTTGGGCTACGAACTATTTGACAGCACCATGCCCACACGCGATGCTCGGCACGGCCGTGTTTATGCCTTTACCGGCGACCCCACCACCACAAAGCTGGATGGGCGCGGCGACTTTTTTCGCTATCTCTATTTGGGCGACAAGAAACATGTGAAGGACGGCCGTGCGATTTCCGAATTTTGCGACTGCCCCACCTGTACCCGCTACTCGTTGGGCTACCTGCACCACCTGCACAAACTCAACGACAGCCTCTACCCCCGTCTGGCTACCCTCCACAACTTGCGCTTTATGACCCAATTGATGGAGAACCTGTCACACCATAAATAGCAATGGGAATCGGTGAACTGCACCCCTGGATCAGGTATTGACGATCCTGTACAGATATCTACAGTGAATGTCATGTGTGTTATGATAAGGCACGTCGGTTATAAACAATTCTGCACGAATTGTGCAGAGGAACAATGTTATGAGTACAGCGATTAGTTCAATTACTATTGAGGGGTTCAAATCCATACGCAGTTTGGAAAAGTTACCTTTACGGCCAATTAACGTCCTCATAGGCGCTAATGGAACTGGGAAAAGCAACTTTGTTGACTTTTTTCGTCTGCTTCGTGAAATGGTTGAAGAGAGGCTGCAATTTGCTGTCGCGCAAAAAGGAGGAGCAGACAGACAATTATATTTAGGGCCAAAAATCACAAATGAAATTGTGGGGCGCGTTTACTTTGGGGTCAATGGCTATGAGTTTTGGCTAAGACCAACTGTTGATAATCGTTTGATATTCAGCCTTGAACGCATGTATTTTGATGGCCCTTATTATGGTCCGCAGCGTTACGCATTAGGTTCGGGACATGAAGAATCAAAATTGAAATCTGCATTTATGGAAGGGCCGCATCAAAATGTAGCCAGGTATGTTTACCCGGCAATTGCAAGTTGGGTGGTTTATCATTTCCACGATACGAGCGAAACGGCCGCTATGCGCCGTGAATGGAGTGCCAGAGATTATGAAAGATTACGACCTGACGCTGCAAATCTGGCGACATTTCTCTGGTGGCTTCGAGAAAATGATATGGCGTGTTATGACTTGATTCGTGATACGGTACGCCTGGCAGCCCCGTTCTTTTCGGATTTTCAGCTACGACCGCAGCCAAGCAACGGTGATCGTGTACTTCAATTGGAATGGTTGCAGAAAAACAGCGATTATCCTTTTCATCCCAGCCAATTGTCAGACGGTACTCTCCGTTTTATTGCATTGGTAACTGCATTGCTACAGCCATCACCACCAGCCACCATACTGCTAGATGAGCCGGAACTAGGGCTTCATCCTTATGCACTTACTCTTCTAGCAAGTCTCATCAAGCAAGCGTCTTTTAGAACACAACTCATTGTTTCTACTCAGTCGGCCCCCTTACTGGATGCTTTTTCACCAGATGATGTGATTGTTGTTGATCGTCAGGAGGGTGAATCGCGTTTTCGTCGTTTGTCAGAAGCAGATTTAGCGACATGGTTGATCGAAGAGTATACATTGGGCGAATTATGGCAGAAAAACGTCTATGGTGGAGCCCCTTCCTATGAATAGGGTGCTTGTCATTGTTGAAGGCCCAACCGAGCAAACATTTGTGCGAAATGTCTTGGCCCCTTATCTGGCTGCGACGGGAGTAATGGTATCGCCGCGCATTTTAGGCAGGCCTGGGAAGAAAGGCGGTATTAGTGGATTTATTCAAGCCCGTAATGAGATCGTTGCTATCCTGAAAGAAGATACCAATAGATTTTGCACGACCATGTTTGACTATTATGGAATGCCTGATAGTTGGCCTGGTCGTGCTGAATCCCGAAATGCCTTGTTTTCACAAAAGGCATCTCTGGTTGAAAGCAGGCTAACTGAAAGTGTGGGGCAAGCTATGGGGAGTGCATTCAGACATGAGCGATTTATTCCTTATGTGCAAATGCATGAATTTGAGGCGCTTTTATTTAGCCAGCCATCTGTGTTGGCGAGCGTGATGCGAAGACCGGAGATAACCCAGGAGTTACAAAAGATCATCTCAGAATTTGATTCACCCGAGATGATAAACGACGATGTAAACAGCGCGCCGTCCAAACGGCTGCTTCGCCTTTATCCACCATACAACAAACCATTACATGGCAATATCGCCGCAGAGCGCATTGGTTTGGCTGCCATTCGAGAAAAATGCCCGCACTTTAACGAATGGGTGTCAAAGTTGGAACGACTGAGCAGCAATGAATCGTGATGGGTTACTGGATGATTTGCTCACGGCCGTGACCCAATCTCCCAAGTACCGCACCATTGCCCCTGACCTCATCCGGCGGTTGGGGGCGGCGGAGCTGGCCAAACGGCGCAGCTTCAAGGAGGCCGTGAAGGGGACGAAGAATAAACTGCATCAGGTGGGGGGGGCATATGGGGAGACGGCCGTAGATTACCCCCAAGCCCTCGCCCGCCTGCAAAACGCCGAAGACGAGGAAACCCGCCGCCAGACCTGCCGCGACCTGATGCGTCTGCACACTTCCATCCGCGAACGGCTGCCCATCCTCGATGAATTTTACGCCACCACCCTGGCCGGTTTGCCGCCCATTCATTCGGTAGTGGATGTGGCCTGCGGACTGAACCCGTTAGCCATTCCCTGGATGCCTTTAGCCGCCGATGTCATCTACCACGCTTATGACATTTATGGAGACATGATGGCCTTTTTGCAGGGGTATTTTGATCTGACAGGTGTGAACGGGGTAGCCCACCATCAGGACATCCTCAGCCAGCCGCCAGCCGAACCGGCCGACCTGGCCCTCATTCTCAAAGCCCTGCCCTGCCTGGAACAGGCGGAAAAAGGGGCAGCCAGACGTTTGTTGGACACCATTCGGGCGCGTCATCTGCTCATTTCCTACCCGGTGCAAAGCCTGGGCGGGCGCGGCAAAGGCATGGTGGCAAATTATGAGGCACAGTTTGGGGGGTTGGTAGACGGTGAAGCCGCTTCGGGCCGTGGCTGGCGCATCACCCGCTTTGAATTTGCCACCGAACTGGCCTTTCTGGCCACCACTGATCAAAGAGTTTCCTGAAAAAAGCCACCACAGAGGCACAGAGTTTCCAGAGAGAAAACTTCGCGTTCTTCGCGGATTTATCAGTACATTCATCAATCCACGTGAATGAGAGGAGAGGGCATCTTCAGATGCCCACTGTTCGCATCTGAGGATGCGAACTCCGCCTCGATCTACTGATTATTGTTCAAGCAATTTGTTGAAGATCACGCTGTCTTCATCACCAGGCAGAAACTTGACGCCAAAACGGGCGCCCTGGTGCAGCTTGTCCACACTCCGGTCGCGTACCGGTAGCAGCATTTCCGTTTGGAAGGGGCTGCCCGTCTCCGGCTGTACCGTCACGATGATCCGAAAAAGGTGAAAGTTGCTGCTGGCGTAGTGTGGTGAAAGAAATCTGGTTGCTCAGGTTGGTCACGGCCGTCTGCGCTTCACTCTGGCTGCAATGGGCAATTTGTTGGTAACGCTGCACGGCCGTCGCCATTTGCCCTGCCAGCAGCAGTTCTTTGATCTCGGCCATATCACTCGCGCTGACTGTCGTATCGGCCGTTGCTTCCGGTTGGGGTGTATCGTGGTGGATGCGAATGGTGGAATGGCAATAGAGGCAAATACACAGTGTCTGTCCGGGAGAATAATCAAGTGGGGCGTGACAGTTGGGGCAGTTTAAGGATTCCAGGCGCATCTCCATCCTCCAGGGTGAATTGCTTGATCAGGTGATGCGCCTATCTTCTCAGATTATGCGTAATTTTGCCACTGCAGCGTGGGCAACTCTATAGACCTGACAGGTTTCTAAAAACCTGTCAGGTCTGGTATGAAGTTAAAACAAAAGCTGCGGCAACATGAAAAGCATGGGCAGCAGGTTTACCAACAGAAAAAGGAACAAGATCACGCCAATCACCGTGCCCAGGTTGGGGCCACTTTTGCTTTTGACCACCTGCCCGGCAACGAGTTGTTTGACGGCGCGAATAGTTTGGCGCACGGCCGTATCCATTTCCCACCGCCCCACACCCGCCCAATCCCAACCCGGTTCTGGGGTGGGGATGAGCAGTTTGTGGCCGGGGCTGGCCGAAACTGCCGCCAGCATCGCCATGTCTGTTTCGCCATGTACCACATAAGGCGTGGCCATCGTCCACGGGCCGACGATGATTTGGGCCGCCGCCAGCGCCTCTGGCGCAGGTATCGGTTCGTCGGCTGTGTGCAGCGTTTCGTTGGCCTGGGGCGTCAGGCCAATGGGATGCAGTATCACCGTCGGTAATGCTTCGTGCAGGTCGTGGATGAGCCGTTCGGCCAAACGGCCGTCGCCATCATCCACCACCGCCACATGCACCGTCTGCGCCCGCCGCGCCTCCGTCAGCTTAAAGGCAGCATTGTCCACGCGCAGCAGACGGCCGTGATACAGCCAGACAATGACCGCCAGCAGCGCATAAGCCACGGCCTGGGCCATATCCGCCGCCAGATTCACGGCCGTGCGCCCACCCAACAACAGGTAGATGAGCTGCGAAACCGCATAGACGCTGGTTCCCAAAAAGGTCAGCGTTGCCAGCAGCAGGTAGAAGTACAGGTACAACCGGCGCACCAATGAACGGCGCGCCGACTCGCCAGCTTCCCCGGTGACGCCCACTTCTGTTTGGATTTTGTACCAGGGTATGCTCCACACCACCAATCCGGCAATAAGCACGGCCGTAAACCAGGCCGTCTGTTCGCGCAAATGATGGCTGATAAACTGACCGCTTGACCGGATCAATACGCTGATGTCGCCCCCCACGCCAATCAGCAGCGCCAGCAAACCAATACCGGCAATGAGATACCAGTATAGCCGCCGCACCCCAGCCTGTTCTTCCACCTCTGGCATCACGCCCATATCCTGCCGCAGCACAAAAAAGTGATAGGCCCAGAGCACCATAGTAACCACTAACACACTCAGCACATTGATAATGCTGCCCGGCGTAGCCACATCCAATAACTGCCGGAAAAGCCCGGATAACAGGACGGTCAGCGCCGACACCGTGCCCAACGCCGCCAGGAATATCACCAGATACAAGTAAAACTTGCGCAGCGCCGACGCCTGCTCCCGTGCCCCGCCAAAAGCAAACATTTGCTCCGCCTTGCGCCAGAAATAGAGCCAGGCCACCACCCCCGCCAGCAACGCCGCCAGCGTGATAACCAGTGATTCCTCATTAGCGATGATGCGGTCGCCGCTGAACTGGAACAGCAGCCAGCGCAACAACCCCCCACCGCCAATACTCAACAGCAGCAGCGAGATGAAGGTGAACAGGTACACATACAGCCGATGGATGACGGCCAGTTCATTGGTTTCGGCCACCTGGCTGCGGTCTACCACCGTGACCCAGTGATGGTAAGCCCACAGAATGGACAAAATAACCAGGGCTACGGCCGTGTATACCAGATTCGCTCTATCCGGTAGTTCGATGCTCCAGGAAGGGATGAGCCGTTCCACCCCTAACACCAATCTAAGCCCGGATTGCACAAAACTCAGCGCATTGACGAAAATGGGGATGACAAAAACGGCCATCATGCCATACAGATACACTCGCCGCAAAAGCGCGCCATGCTCTTCTTCATCCCGGTGCGCCAGCCGTTCTGCCCACAACCAATGGGCCAGATAAATAGGCAGGCCAATGATAATCACCGCCAGTTGTACGGCAATCACTTCTGTCCGATAAGAGATATTGCCCCGCAAGGGGTTCAACGCCGGCGTCAGCAGATTGCGCAGCAGGGCAACGAGCGCCCAGGCTACCGCATTCAGGCTAACGGCCGTGACCACAAACAGATAAACCCGCCGTATATTCGCCATTTCACACCTTCCAACTGTCATTCCGAGCGCAATCTGCGGAGCGAGGAATCCTTCCCCTCATCCACCAGAAAAGATTCTCCCTCAAGCCTGCCCTGAGGCATGGAACGGTCGGGATGACCATTATATTTTTCATCGACACCAAAATTCCTGGCTTGTCCCCCAACAATTCGACCAATACATTTCGGCTTCACTCACTTTCCATTCATCGCCTTCACGCAGCAGCCGCATGGTAAAAGTCTGTGAATACTCGTGGCTACCCATCAGCCCGTCGTTGTAAAAAGTAGTTTTGCGAATGGTGACAACGGCCGTGTCTTCACTTGTCTGCTTTACTGAATCCACCGCCAGCGCATAGTCACCGCCGGTTTCAAAGAGCCAGCCATTTTGGCCAGCGTCATTTGCCATATCATCCGCGTCGGTCGGGTATTTGAAAGCTGTGGGCAGGTAGGCAAAGGCACGATCAAACTCCCCTTGTTGTAGCGCCAGCAAGTAGTTGTGCGCGGCCCCTGCCGGGGTGCTGTCATCCTGGTAAGTCGGTTCTGGCCGCAGCAATACCACCGAAAAGGCCACAATCACCAACAAAACGACGCCAAACACAATGCCAAATAGAAACTTGTTTGTGCCGTTCATTGAACACGCTCCTGACCAGATCGGTAAAGGACAAAGACCCTGACCAACCCGGAAAAAGGTCTACTCCGCCTTTCTACAGGGTAATCAGCAGGCAGGTTAAAAGCCAGTGCCAAAAGGCATATCTTTTTTCATACATTGTTAGTTGGGGATGTTCAACGTGCTGGCAGTGTGCTGGCAGTTGAACAGTTGTACACTCAGTCATGCAAACACTTGATCACTCCATCACTTCCCTCTATACTGCCCGCCGCTTATGAGAATCAAATGCCTTTCCTTGCAGGGGTACAAAACCTTTGCCATCAAAACTGAATTTGAATTTGATAGGGGGATCACGGCCGTTGTTGGCCCCAATGGCAGCGGCAAGAGCAATATCGCCGACGCCCTGCGTTGGGTATTGGGGGAACAAAGCTACAGCACCCTGCGCGGCAAACGCACCACCGACATGATCTTCGCCGGCAGCCAAAGCCGCGCCCGCGCCGGCATGGCCCAGGTCATTTTGACGCTGGACAACAGCGAAGGCTGGCTGCCCATTGATTACAGCGAAGTGGAAATCGGCCGCCGCGCCTACCGCTCCGGCGAAAACGAGTACATCCTCAACGGTCAAAAGGTGCGCCTGAAAGATGTTACCGACCTGCTGGCGACCAGCGGTCTGGCGGAGCGTACCTACACTATCATCGGCCAGGGGTTGGTGGATCAGGCGCTGTCGCTGCGTTCCGAGGAGCGGCGGGCGCTGTTTGAAGAGGCGGCGGGTATCAACCATTACAAAAACCGCCGGGCGGAGACGCTGCGCCGTTTGCAGGAGACGCAGCACAATTTACAACGCATCCATGACATTCTGGCCGAAATCCAACCCCGGCTGGCCTCCTTAAAACGCCAGGCAACCCGCGCCCGCAATTACGAGCAAATTCAGGCCGATCTGCATCATTTATTGCGTATCTGGTATGGGTACAAATGGGAGCAGGCCAAGAAGGAATTGCGGCAGGTGCGGGACACGGCCGTGACTGCTGAAACTGCCTGGCAGCAAAACCGCCACAAACTGCGCGTGCGCCAGGAAAACAGCAACGACCTGCGCCGCCGCCTGCACCGGCTGGAACAAGAAGTCGCCGATCGGCAAAACGAGCGTGACGAGACCCGCGACCAACTGGAAATGGCGCGGCGTCAGGCAGCCATCATAGGTGAGCGGCAGGAATCGCTGGCGCGGCGGCTGGCGGAAGTGGCGGCCGACTTGCCCGGTTTGGAGCAGCAGGCAGCGGCCGCGCAGGGCGAATTGACCGCCGCTTTGAATGATCTGGCGGTGGCACAAACGGTGTTACAGCACAGCCGGGGACAGTGGCAGCAGTACAACGCTGATTTTGAAACAACCCGGCGCGAAATTGCCAGATGGCAAACGGCCGTGCAGCAAGCTACCCAACAACAGCGCGACAAACAAAACCGCATCGCCCAGGCGCAAGGGCAGCTTAACCAACTGCGCGAACGGCTGAAAGAGCGGGAGGGGGAACAGGAGCAGGCTGCCGGGGATGAGTTGGCGCAAGTGGGGGCGGAGATTGAGCGGCTGACGGCCGTGCTGCAATCCGCCCAACAAAAGCATGACGACCTGCGCCAGCAGCGCGATACCCTCATTAGCCAACGGCAGGCGCTCATCCGCGACCTTAAAATGCACCGACAGGCGCAGGCAAATGCCGAACAACAAATGCAACGTGACCGCCGCGAACTGGCGCGGCTGGAAGCGCGGGTAGAGATGCTCGACGGTCTGCGGCTGAAGGATGTAACAATTCACAAGAACGGCGTTATTGGCGCGTTGGTCAACTTTATCACCATTCCACCGGCGTATGAAACGGCGATTGCGGCGGCGATGCAGGCGCGGCTGGGGGCACTGCTGTTGCCAGACGAGCAGGCGCTGTGGGAACTGCTGACGGCGCAGAATGGGGCAAATTTGTCGGCCATTGTTTTGAATCGCATCCAACTGCCGGAATTGGTGGAGATGCCGGAGGATGAAGGCGTCATTGGTTGGGCGGCGGGATTGGTGGCGGCGCGGCCAGAAGCAGTGCGGGTGGCGCAACTGCTGTTAGGGCAGGTGTTGTTGGTGCTGGACGCCCCCGCCGCGTATCGCATTGCCAACCATTTGCCGCCTGGCTGCACGGCCGTATCCCTGGATGGGTTTATTGCCCACCCCGGCGGGTTGGTGGAGATGGGCAGCGGGCGGAGCAACATTCTGGCGCGGGAGACGGAGTGGCGGCAGGCGCAGGCGACATTAACCGGGCAAAGGGTGGCGGCGGCAGCAGCGGAAACGGCCGTAGTGGCCCAACAAACCGCCATCCAACAACAGCAAAATCAGGTGGACGACCTGCAAAATGAAGAGACGCGGTTGATCCAGTTACTCAATGAAGCCGGGCAGGAAATATCCCAGGCGCAGCGGGAAATAGACCGCCAACGGCAGCAGTTGGCCTTTGCCGAACGGCAGCGGCAGAGCCAGGCGCAGGAGAGGGGCCGTCTGGAGCAGCGGATAGCGGAGGTTGAGGCGCAAATGGAAGCAGATACGGCCGAATTGGTGACGCTGGAACAGATGGCGGCCGAAGCCCAAGGGAAACTGGCCTCACTGCCGGTGACGGAATCACAGCAGCAGCGGGATGGTTTGCAGCAGGCGGTGAACGCGGCGCAAACGATTGTGGCCGGGCGGCAGGCGGTGGTGGACAGTCGCCGGGCGACGCTGGCCCAATTGACGGGGCAGCTGGCGCGGCTGCAAGAGCGACACACCAGTTTGCAGCAAGAGCAGGCACAATTAACGCAGGCGGCGGAGGAGCAGGAGCGAACGCGCCTGTTTGACCGGGTGGCGGAGTTGGAGGCGCGGCTGGGGCCGTTGAAGGAGCGGCTCAGTGAGGCGCGATTGGAACTGGCGCAACTGGAGGAGGGCACGGCCGTGCTGCAAAAGGTGACACATGACGCCGAAACGCTCTATACCCAATCCAGAGTGGCGCTGACGCAGAGCCAGACGGCCGTAGAAAACCTGCAAGAGCGCATCAAAGCCGACCTGGGCATTGTGGCCCTGCCTTATGACGAAGACCAGACCGGGCCGACGCCGCTGCCCATTGGCGGTGTGCAGACGCTGCCGGTTGTTACGGAACTGCCAGAGGATATTGAGAGCACAATTCAGGAGTACCGGGGGCAGATGCACCGTATGGGGGCCATCAACCCGGATGCGCCCGAAGAGTACGAGATCACCCAGAAGCGCTTCGATTTTCTGACGCAGCAGGTGGCTGATTTGAACGAGACGGAGGCGCAACTTCGCAAAATTATTGCCGAACTGGATGACCTGACCTCGCGGGCATTTGCGGAAACGGTGGACAAGGTGAACGCAGTCTTTGGCGGCATTTTTACGCAGTTGTTTGGCGGTGGCGCGGCGCGGCTGGTGCTGACGGACCCGGATGATCTGACCATCAGCGGGGTGGATATCATTGCCCGGCTGCCCAACCGGCGTGAGCAGGCGTTGGGGTTGTTGTCGGGTGGGGAGCGGTCGTTGACGGCCGTCGCCCTCATCTTCTCCCTGCTCAAAGTGGCCCCCACCCCCTTCTGTGTGCTAGACGAGGTGGACGCAGCACTGGATGAGGCCAATGTCAATCGCTTCCGCGACCTGCTGCAAGAATTGAGCCTGAAGACACAGTTCATCATCATCACCCACAACCGGGGCACGGTGCAGGCGGCCCAGACCATCTACGGCATCAGCATGGGCACAGACAGCGCCAGCCAGGCCATCTCCATTAAGCCGGAAGATTACATCAAACAGCCGGAGTTGCTGTGATTTCTACCAAAACTAAAACAAGCCCTTTTTTTGCTGAATTTGTCATTTTGGTATCTCTGCTGATGTCCCTGACGGCATTGTCCATTGATGCCATCTTGCCTGCCCTTTCGCAGATGAGCAGTGATTTGCAGGTGCAAAATGCCAATGATCGCCAGCTGGTGATTTCCATGATCTTTCTGGGGTTGGCCTGTGGGCAACTGTTTTTTGGGCCGTTATCAGATAGTACGGGGCGCAAGGTAGCCATTTATGCCGGTCTCGGCTTGTTTGTGCTTGGTACGCTGCCATCCCTGTTGGCCGTCAATTTTCCCATGCTGTTGTTGGGGCGGCTGGTGCAGGGAATTGGCGTTTCCGCGCCACGGGCGGTGACATTGGCGCTGGTGCGGGATCAATATGAAGGCCGGGCGATGGCCCGCGTGATGTCTTTTGTGATGACGGTCTTTATCCTGGTGCCGATGATCGCTCCCACGTTTGGGCAGGCGATCTTGCTTTTTACCGGGTGGCGGGCCATTTTCGGCAGCTATTTGCTGCTGGCGGGGATCATCACGATCTGGTTTGCGCTACGGATGCCGGAAACGTTGCCGCCTGAACGCCGCGCTCCGTTTTCGACGCGACATATCCTGTTAACTACTCGTGAGGTGGTTACCATTCGGCCGGCGCTGGCGTATACGCTAACGGCCGGCCTGGTCAGCGGTATGTTGGTTGGCTACTTGAATTCTTCCCAACAGATTCTTCAGGAATTGTATGCGTTGGGGGAACGGTTTCCTCTTTACTTTGCCCTTTTGTCGTCGGCCGTTGGGGTGGCTACCTTTCTCAATGCGCGTCTGGTGATGCGTTTTGGTATGCGCCTTCTGGTTAAAAGGTCGTTGGCAATGATTGGGCTGCTGTCTATGGTTGCTTTGGGGCTGGCCTGGTTGGCAGATGGCGTGCCACCGTTGTGGTTATTGATTGTCTATTTGATGCTTTGTTTTTTTTGTGTGGGCATTTTATTTGGCAATCTGAATGCGCTGGCGATGGAGCCGTTGGGGCATATTGCGGGGGCTGGGGCGGCTGTGGTGGGCGCTCTCTCCACGCTGCTTTCTGTGCTGCTGGGAACGTTCATTGGGCAAAGTTACAATGGCACGGTTTTGCCGCTGGTGGCCGGTATGGTTATCCTCTCAGGATTGTCGCTGATTGTGGTTCACCGGGCCGATTTGCACCAATGAGGAAGGATACATGGAGCGCCATCATTAGGAAGCAATTGAGATATTTCTGGTATTGATGTGGTGATTGTGGTGGATGAAGCGGAGTACGAGAAAAGGAAAGGGGAAGGTAAGCTGGCGTTTAGGTTGTGGGATATTTGTGCGTATGCGGGGGGATATGTTGATTGCAAGGTGGTGAGCCTGGATTTCTTGCAGCAGATTAGCGAGCGGGGCAGCGACCCGGCGCGTTATGCCTTTAAGGACAACACCATTTTGTTTTTCAAAGTTGACGATTTTGATGAGAGCATACAAACTTTCCTCCATCGCGGCCAATATGACTGAGCCAAATGCCGAAGCCGATGAATTGCTTGACAACAGTTTTTTGTTGCATATAATTATTATGCAACCTGTATACAGGTGGTATATTTACATTATACACCTCAAGTAGAAACCGGGCTTTTCGCAAAAAGCCGACTTCGGGATGTTCATGGACGCACTGGAAAGTTATCTGTCTGCGCATCAGGCCGAACTACCTGAAAACGATTCCCGCCTCCTGCGGGAAGTGGCGTATGAGCGCCTCAAAGATGCGCTGCGCCATGCCAGCCTGCAACCAGGTGAAGCCCTCTCCGAAAATCGTATCTCCAAAGTATTAGGTATCAGCCGCACACCGGTGCGTGAAGCGTTGCAAATGTTGTCCCAGGAAGGATTGGTGGAAATCATTCCGGGGCGGGCGGTGTTTGTGGCTTCTCGTTCATTCCGGGATGTGCTGGATGTCTTGTATATTCGCCTGCTGCTAGAGCCAGAACTGGCGCGGATGGCGGCCGAAACGATTACCCCCGAACAATTAGACATTTTGTGGGATTGTCTGGACAAGATGGACACGGCCGTAGCCAATGAAGACCGCCCGGCCTGGTCCAAAGCCGACACCGTCTGGCACGAAACCCTCAGCGACGCCTGCCCCAACCGTTTGTTAGGGGAACTGGTGCTGCAAATGCGCAACCGCATTCACCGCTACAGCAACGTAGATAACCAGCTCAAAATTGAACAACTGCGGATGGGTACGGCCGAACATCGCACCATCATTGAGAAAATTGCCGACCATGACTCTGAAAGCGCATACTTAGCCATGCGTCAACATCTGGAAAGTTTACGCAACAACCTGTTTAGTCAACTCATTTACGCATAATCATCAACGTCACAGCCGCAACCTGCTTCATTCATTTCAGAGGGAGGTGATGCTATCGAGAAATAATAGACGGCAAAACCACTATTTTACCAGTTTGAATATAGATGAACGCGCCATGCGTTCTACCGTTTAGGAGGAGATATGAAACTCATGCAGAATAAAAGAGCAATTTGGTTATTACTGGCCGTTCTGGTTCTGATTTTGGGCGCCTGTGGTGGGGGCGAAACAGCGGAAGAAGAACCAGCCGATGCGACCACCACTGAAGAGGAAGCCCCCGCTGAAGAGGAAGCCCCTGCCGAGGAAGAAGCACCGGCCGAAGAAGAAGCCGCTGCCCCGGCCGTAGATGAGCTTACTATCTTTTGGGCACAGTGGGACCCGGCCGACTACTTGCAAGAAGTCGCCAATATGTACGAAGCCGAAACCGGCATCAAAGTCAACGTCGTGCAAGAACCCTGGGGTTCCTTTGGTGATGTCTTCTTTGCCGAAATGGCCGCGCAAGGCACGTCCTATGACATGGTTATCGGTGACAGTCAATGGCTAGGCCAGGCCACCACGCAGGGACACTACGTAGACCTGACCGAGTTCATGAACAGCGAGGGTCTCACCGACAGTGTGACCGAAGCGACCCTTACCTACTACGGTGAATATCCACCAGGCTCCGGTACCTATTGGGCCTTCCCCACCGAAGGTGACGCCAACGGTTGGGCTTACCGCAAAGATTTGTTTGAAGACCCCGAAGAGATGGCCGCTTTTGAAGAAGAGTATGGTTATCCATTAGCCCCGCCCACCACCATGCAACAGTTACTGGACATTGCCAAATTCTTTACCCGCCCGGATGAAGGGCTGTATGGTGCAGCTATCTACACCCAGGCTGACTATGACGGCCTGACCATGGGTTTCCAGAACATGCTGTTCTCCTTTGGCGGCAACTGGTCAGACGAAAACTTCAATCCACAAGGTGCTATCAACTCGCCCGAATCGGTGGCCGCGTTGGAGTTTTACAAAGAGCTGTATGATTGCTGCCAGCCGCCCGGCATGAGCAACGCCTTCTTTACCGAGGTGAATGATGCCTTTATCAGTGGGCAGGCGGCCATGGGCATGAACTACTTCGCCTTCTTCCCCGCCCTGGCCAACCCGGAAGTGAATCCGTATGCAGAAACAACCGGCTACTTTGTGAACCCGGCCGGGCCAAATGGTGATCACTTTGCTTCGTTAGGTGGGCAGGGGATCAGCATTATCTCTTACATTTCGCCAGAACGGCAGCAGGCGGCGCGTGATTTCATCCGCTGGTTTGGGCGAGATGAAATTCAAGCGGAATGGGCGCGTTTGGGTGGCTATTCGGCTAACAAGCAGGTGTTGGCGTCGGATGAGTTCCTGGCCGTGGCCCCGTTCAATGCGGCGTTTGCCGAGACGATGGCGATTGTAAAGGATTTCTACAACATCCCCGTCTATGGCGAACTGCTGCGGGTAGCGCAGGATGAAATGGGACGGTTTGTCGTCGGTGGTGAAGGTACGGCTCAGGAAGCGCTGGATGCTATCGCCGAACAACATTCCCAAATTTTACGGGATGGCGGTTTTCTCAATGAATAACCGGTGATCGGTAAACAGTAATCGGTAATCGGTTTACTCTGCTGATTACCGATTACTGATAACCAATTACCGCCAGGTAAAAGTATGTCAACGACCAGCACTCCGATGGACACGGCCGTACCGCCCCCCACCACCGCCACCAAACGACACCGCGCCCTCAGCGACCGTGCCATCATCAATCTCTTCATCTGGCCGACGCTGATTATCCTGATCGCCTTCAACGTCTTTCCGCTGTTCTACAGCCTCTTCCTCAGTTTCACCGACTACTCTGCCATTGCGGCGCAGCAGCCGGTGTGGGTGGGTTTTGATAACTTCAACCGGGTGCTGTTTAGCGAGGACATGTGGCAGGCGTTCACCATCACCGGCCGGTATGTGATCATCTCGGTGGCGTTGGAACTGGTGTTGGGTTTTGCCCTGGCGTTACTCATTCGGGAACAATTCCGGGGCAGTGGCATGGTGACAACACTCATCCTCATTCCCATGATGCTTTCACCGGTCGTTGTTGGCCTGTTCTGGAAGTTGATCTACACCCCCACCTTTGGTTACTTTAACTATCTGCTCGGCTTTAGCAATCCGGCTATGGCCCCGGATTGGCTGGCCAGCCGATTTGGCGGCGAAGCGATGCCTGGCCTGGCGCTGTGGGCGGTTATCATCGTAGACGTGTGGATGTGGACGCCGTTTGTGGCCTTGCTCATCTATTCTGGCCTCAAAGCGATACCGGATTATTTGTATGAAGCGGCCGTGATTGACCGCGCCTCTTCCTGGTTCCAATTTCGGCGGATCACCCTGCCCCAAGTTGCCCCCCTTATGCTCATTGCCATCCTCTTCCGCACCATCGAGGCATTTACCAAATCCTTTGATCTGGTCATGGGCATGACCGGCGGCGGCCCGGGTGGGCAAACAGAAGTGGTGGCCGTCACTATTTACCAGCAGGCGTTTCTGGGCCAGTTCCAAACCGGCCGCGCCAGCGCCTTTGCCTACATGGTACTCATCATCGTGATTGCCATTAGCAATCTGTACATTCGTAACCTGAACAAGATCAAGGAAGGGTAGGGGCGTATAGCCATACGCTCCTACCATGAGAATTTGTCATGGCGAAATTTGAAGAAACCGGCCCACGCCATCCTGTTGTTGAAAGCACACGGGTAGACAAGGTCCATCCCCGCGCCCGGCTCACCAAAAACTTGCGGGCGATTTTGGTAGTTCTCATTGCTATTATTTTATTGTTCCCCGTATTTGTCATGCTGCTCACCGCTTTCAAGTCCCGCTCCGATGTGGTGGCAATACCCCCTAAACTCATCTTTGAGCCGACATTGGAAGGGTTTGTCTTTTTGCTCACTGAGCGGTCGCAACTGAGCGGCGACGCCCTGGAAGAAGCACAGGCCAACGCGGATGAACTGGGCATTTTTGGCCGGGTGGCTTTGCAGAATGGCCAGCGCATCACCGGGCCGAGCGATTTTGCCGTGCGCCTGCGGAACTCGATCATCATTGCTTTTGGGGCCACCATAGCCTCCGTGACGCTGGGTTTGTTTGCAGCTTATGCCTTCAGCCGCTTCAACGTACCTGGCAAAGATGACTTGATGTTTTTTATTTTGAGCGGCCGTATGCTTCCCGCCGTCGTTGTCACCATTCCCATCTTCCTCATGTACCGCCAATTGGGCCTGCACGACACCCACGCGGGCATGATCCTGATTTACACTGTGTTTAATCTCTCCCTGACCGTGTGGTTGCTCAAAGGGTTTATTGATGAGATTCCCCGCGAGTATGAAGAAGCGGCGTTGGTAGATGGGTATAGCCGCTTTCAGGCGTTTTACAAAATTGTCGTACCGCAGGCAGCGACAGGTATTGCCGCCACCACCGTCTTTAGCCTGATTTTTGTCTGGAATGAGTATGCCTTTGCCCTGATGCTGACCAGCCAGAATGCCCGTACCGCCCCGCCCACTATCGCTACCATGTTGGGGCGCGGCGGCATTGAATGGTCGGCCATTGCCGCCGGCACACTGGCTTTCCTCATTCCTGTTCTGGTGATTATTTTTGCCCTGCGGCGGCATTTGCTGCGTGGGGTGACGTTTGGGGCAATCAGACAGTAATAGCAATTGGGTAATGGGGTAATTACGTAATCACTCCATTACCCAATTACCCAATTACCACATGGCAACCATAGAACTACGTCAGGTAGAAAAAAAATTTGGCGAAGTATACGCCGTGAAGCCCGTGGATTTAACCATCCAAAGCGGCGAATTTGTGGTGTTGCTGGGGCCGTCGGGCTGCGGCAAGACGACGACGCTGCGCATGATTTCCGGGTTGGAGGCGGTGACGGACGGCCGTATCCTCATTGGCGACCGCGATGTGACCTGGCGACACCCCAGCGACCGCGATATTGCTTTTGTCTTTCAGTTGTACGCCCTCTACCCGCACATGTCGGTGGAGAAGAACATCACCTTTCCGCTGGAGGCACAAAAAGAGCCACAAAAGGTTATCCGCGAGCGGCTGGCGTATGTGGTGGAACTGTTGCAAATTCAACACCTCCTGCGGTTGAAGCCGGGTGCGTTAAGCGGCGGCGATAAACAACGAGTGGCGTTGGCGCGGGCGCTGGTGCGTAAACCCTCAGCGTTTTTGATGGATGAACCGCTTGGTGCGTTGGACGCCGATTTCCGGGAGACAATGCGGGCGGAAATTAAAAAGCTGCACATCGCCGAAAACGCCACGACAGTTTATGTGACCCATGACCAGATTGAAGCCATGGCGATGGGCGACCGGATTGTGGTGATGTCGGCGGCCGTTGTGCAACAGGTGGGTACGCCGGCCGAGGTGTATTATGACCCGGTGAATTTGTTTGTAGCCCGCTTTATTGGCAGTCCCGGCATGAATTTGATTACCGGCAAATTGGCCGAGGGCGTGGTGTATTTGCCGGGTGGGAATCAATATCAGGTGCCGGAGCGGTGGCTACGGCCGTTAACCCAACACCTCTCCACCGACAGCGTCATCCTCGGTTTCCGCCCCGAAGCGGCACATATTCACGTGGACGGCCGTTTACACAGCGAAGTGTACGCCAGTGACCTGCACGGCGCATTCAACATGCTACATCTGGCCCTGGATGAAGGCGCGGATGGCTCCGTTGTGCATGTGCGCGGTGAACGCGGCGGCCGTATTGCCATTGGCGCCCACCTGGCCTTTGACCTGGATGAAGAGATGGTCCGCTTTTTCGATCCGCAGACAGAGGTAGCGATTATTAGGGAGTAAAACAGATGAATCTGTTTTGCTCCAGAAGTTCAGATGACCGATCTAATCCTCAAAAACATCAGCAAAAGATTCAAAAATGTCGCCGCGCTGGACGGCGTGACTTTCGAGGTACAGGATGGCGAATTTTTCGTGTTGCTGGGGCCAACCGGCGCGGGCAAAACAACCACCCTGCGCGTCATTGCTGGCCTGGAAAAACAAGACGTCGGGCACGTGTTGTTTGATGGTGAACCAGTGGATGACCTGACGCCCGCACAGCGCGACGTGGCCATGGTTTTCCAACAATACTCCCTTTACCCCAACATGTCCGTGTATGACAACCTGGCCTTTCCCCTGCGCTCGCCCGTACACCGGCTGCCGCCGCCAGAGATTAAAAAGCGTGTGACCGAAGCGGCTGAGATTTTGCGCATTCAACACTTATTGGAACGCAAAACGGCGCGGCTGTCTGGCGGCGAAATGCAGCGCGTTTCCATTGGCCGGGCCATTGTGCGCGACCCGCGTGTTTATCTGATGGATGAGCCGCTTTCTAATCTGGACGCCAAACTGCGCGAATCGCTGCGGGTGGAACTGGAACATATCCAAAAAACACAGGGCAGCACCACCTTGTTTGTAACCCATGATCAGGTAGAAGCATTGACGATGGCCGACCGCATTGCCGTCCTGCGCGCCGGGCAAATTGTGCAAATTGGCACACCTCGAGATATTTATGATCGGCCGGCGTCGGTGTTTGTGGCCCAACTGGTAGGCACACCGCGCATCAATTTATTGCCGGCCGCACGAGACAATGGTGCCTTACACGTTGAAAACAGTTCTATACAGATTGCGGCGGACACGGCTGCGGACGCGCTGCCCGCCAGTTTTACACTTGGGGTGCGGCCGGAAGATGTGCAGCCGGGTGAAAATGGGGCGTTCAACGGCCGCGTTACCCTCATCGAACCGCTCGGCGTAGAAACCGTTATCCATATTCAATCTGGCGAACAAACGATGCTCAGCCTGGTATCTGGCATTTCTCGCCTGAAAATGGGTGAGAATGTTCAGTTCAACATCATACAAGAGCGGTTGCATTATTTTGATGAGAATGGGAACAGGGTGTAATTGAGTAATTGAGTAATTGGGTAATTACCATTCAGTTAAGTTGATAATTACGTCTTTAGGCGGCAACGGATAGGAGTAGATAAGCGGATAGTACACGATAACATTTTATTTGAACAGCCACCCGTTTATTCGTTACCATCCGCTGCCACCCAAGTGCAAAATTTAGCTTAACTGAGCATTACCCAGTTGCCCAATTACCTAATTGCAGGATTTTTATGAAGATCGGCGTAAACACCTGGGTCTGGACAGCCCCTTTGACGACAGAGAAGTTGGAAGAACTGGTGCCCTGTGTAGCGGGAATGGGCTTTGATTGGATTGAGTTTCCGCTGGAAGGAGTTGGGGATTTTCATTACGGCCGGGCCGCCGAACTGACCCGTGAATATGGCCTGGGTGTGAGTACGTGTGCGGCCATGGGGCCAGACCGGGATTTGGTGCATCCCCACACGGCCGTGCAAAAATCCGGTATGGCCTATATCCAACAGGCCATCGAAGCCACGCAAGCCATTGGCGCCACAAACCTGGTGGGGCCGATCTATTCGGCCGTCGGCCGTACCTGGCAATCTACCGCCGATGAGCGGGCGCGTGACCTGGATACGCTGGTGAAACATTTGCAAACCTTAGCCGTCTATGCCGCCGATCATGGCGTAGTGTTAGGCATTGAGCCGCTCAACCGTTTTGAAACCAGCTTCATCAACACCCATGCGCAGGCCATTGAACTGATTGACCGCGTGGATCACCCCGCCTGCGGCATTATGCTGGACACCTTCCACATGAACATCGAAGAACAATCCATTGGTAATGCGATTCGCGCTACCGGTCACCGGCTGTGCCACCTGCACGCCTGCGAAAATGATCGCGGTGCGCCCGGTTCCGGCCATGTGCCCTGGAACGAAGTGGCCGGGGCCCTGCATGATATTGACTATGACGGCCCGGTGGTGATTGAATCGTTTACGGCCGAGGTGCAATCTATTGCCAAAGCGGCCGCCATCTGGCGCAAACTGGCCCCCACGCAGGACGCATTAGCGGCGGATGGGTTGGCGTTTTTGCGCGGCCTCCTGGGGATGGAATCCCCAGGCTGAGATGCGAAACGCGCTGAAGCGCGTTGTTGGAATCGCCCACAACCGGCTTTAGCCGGTTTCATATAACAGACGCCGAATTCCATTCGGCGGCAACTGGCACAAATAGTGGGAAAATCAGGATGAGTAAGACAATTGCCCTGGTAGGCGCATTAGACACAAAAGGAGCGGAGTTTGCTTTTGTCAAAAGTGAACTGCTGCGGCGCGGCTGTGGGGTATTGGTTATCAACACGGGCATCATGGGTGAACCGGCTTTTGCGCCGGAAATTGACGCCGATGTGGTGGCGCAGGCGGGCGGCCGTGCGCTGGCCGATTTGCGCGCCGGAGGGGATCGGGGCACGGCCGTAGCCACCATGACCACCGGCATCGCCACCATCATCAAAAAGTTGTACGACGAAGGCAAAATTGACGGTATCCTGGGCATGGGCGGCTCGGCGGGCACGGTGATTGCTACGGCCGCCATGCGCCAGTTGCCCATCGGTTTCCCCAAAGTGATGGTCAGCACCCTGGCCGCAGGCGATACAACCGCTTACGTGGGCACGAAAGACATTGTCCTCATCCCCTCGGTGGTGGATGTGGCCGGGGTGAACCGGATCAGTGCGCCCATTTTTGCCCATGCGGTGGGGGCGATAGTGGGGATGGTAGATACGGCCGTGCCTCCCATCGAGGTAAAACCGTTGATCGCTGCCTCCATGTTTGGCAATACCACGAAGCTGGTAGACCAGTGCCGGGCTATTCTGGACGAACTGGGTTACGAGACGCTTGTTTTCCACGCCACCGGCACGGGCGGGCGCACGATGGAGAGTTTGATTGATGAGGGGTATTTCACGGCCGTGTTGGACCTCACCACCACCGAATGGGCAGACGAACTGGTAGGCGGCTTCCTGACCGCCGGGCCGAAACGGATGGATGCGGCCGCCCGGCAAAATCTACCGCAGGTGATCGCCCCCGGCTGCCTGGATATGGTCAACTTTTGGGGGCCGGACAGTGTGCCCGCCAGGTACAAAGACCGCAAATTTTACTACTGGAACCCCAACGTTACCCTGATGCGCACCACGCCAGAGGAAAACGCCGAACTGGGGCGGATTCTGGCCGAAAAAGCGAACCAATCGGCGGCCCCGGTCGCCTTTTTCCTGCCCCTGCACGGCATCTCCATTCTCGATTCACCCGGCGGCGAATTCTGGTGGCCTGAAGCCGACCGCGCTTTGTTTGACGCGATCAAAACCCACGCCCGCCCTGGCATCCCGGTCTACGAACTGGGCTGCAACATCAATGATACTGTGTTCGCCGAGGCAGTGACGGGCAAGTTATGGGAGTTCGTACAACGGATTTAAGTAAACAACAAATTTCTTTATCCATTGATTTCTTTATC
>CAZOPF010000006.1:0-6212 GCA_964581605.1 uncultured Ardenticatenaceae bacterium | reverse complement strand
TTGATTTCTTTATCTGTTGTAGTCATTTAGGACAAGGAAAACATGCCATTCATACCACGAACCGAAGCCCTGCGAAGACTGCGTGACAACGTGGCAAACGGCCGTGCCATCATTGGCGCGGGCGCGGGCACGGGCATCTCCGCCAAATTTGCCGAGCGCGGTGGGGTGGATTTGATCATCATCTACAACAGCGGCCGGTATCGTATGGCCGGGCGGGGCAGCCTGGCCGGGCTGCTGCCCTACGGCGACGCCAACGCCATCGTCGTGGAAATGGCTGCCGAAGTGCTGCCGGTGGTCAAAAATACGATGGTGTTAGCCGGTGTTTGTGGCACCGACCCGTTCCGCCTCATGCCCGTGTTCCTGAAACAGTTGAAGGAGATGGGCTTTGACGGCGTGCAAAATTTCCCCACCGTTGGCCTGTTTGACGGCACCATTCGCCAGGGGTTTGAAGAGACGGGCATGGGCTATGACCTGGAGGTGCAGATGATCCACGAAGCGCACAAGCTGGACATGCTCACCTGCCCCTACGTCTTTACGCCGGACGAGGCCCGCCAGATGGCTGAAGCCGGGGCCGATGTCCTCGTGCCGCACATGGGGCTGACGACCAAAGGGGCCATTGGCGCGCAAACGGCGCTGACG
This sequence comes from uncultured Ardenticatenaceae bacterium, assembly GCA_964581605.1. GTDB lineage: Bacteria > Chloroflexota > Anaerolineae > Promineifilales > Promineifilaceae > CAADGU01. The sequence goes on along the minus strand of CAZOPF010000006.1, from coordinate 5,573 downwards.
CTGGACGAATCGGCCCAACGGGTACAGGCGATGCGCGACGCGGCCGTTGCCGTCAACCCGGACATCATCGTTTTGTGTCATGGTGGCCCCATCGCCGAGCCGGAAGACGCGCAATACATCTTTGACCACACCGAGGGCATTGCCGGATTCTTTGGCGCGTCCAGCATTGAGCGGCTGGCCGTTGAACCGGCCATTGAAGAACAGGCGAGACGGTTTAAGAGGCTACGGCCGTAGGACAAAACCTGACAGGTCTGGGAAGACCTGTCAGGTTTGAAACATGGAGGCATATGAAAGGTAAATTCATCACCAGCGCCCAAGTTGACCGCGAACAACTCGATTGGGGCGAATTGGGCTGGATCAGCCGCCCCTCCACGACAGGCACAACGGACATCACCGTCATGGAAGTGACGCTCAAGCCGGGCATGGGGCACAACTTCCACAAACACCCCCGCCAGGAAGAGGTGATCACCGTCCTGTCCGGGCAAATTGAGCAGTGGTTGGAAGACCAGAAACAGATTTTACAACCCGGCGATTCGATTTTTATTGACGCGGACATCGTTCACGCCTCCTTCAACACCGGCAGCCAGCCCGCCAAACTTATGGTCGTTCTCGGTCCATGTGATGGCGAGGGTGGGTATGTGGCGGTGGAAATGGGGCATCAAGAGCCGTGGCGGTCGTTACGGTAGTGAGCAGTGGGCAGTAAGCGGTTAGCAGTGGGCGGTAACGACTATGTACATTCAACACGTTTCAATCCCTAGACCTCCCGGCGCAGAAAGTCGGCAGCAGGCACAGGCGTTTTATGGTGGGCTGTTGGGCCTGACGGAAAAGCCCGTGCCACAATCCATTCAGCACCTTGATCTGGTGTGGTTCGGCATCGGCGAGCAGGAGTTACATTGTTTTGCCGAGGAGGATGTGGATAACCACAGCGGCCGTCACTTTTGTCTGGTGGTGGATGACGTAGCGGCAATACGGGACAGGTTGCGGGCAGCCGGTTATGAACCCCAAAGCCCCGAAACAATCCCCGGCCGGCCGCGCTTCTTCTGCCGCGACCCGTTTGGTAACAATATCGAATTTACAACGATTGTTGGTGATTATTTGGAATTAGAAAAGTAATTGAGCAATTACGTAATTACTCAATTACGCAATTACTCAACTACCTTCCATTAGGAGGAAAAACATGCCAAGACCAGTTACTTTATTCACCGGCCAATGGGCCGACCTGACCTTTGATACGATTTGCGCCAAGGCGAAATCGTTTGGGTATGATGGGGTGGAAATCGCCTGTTGGGGCGACCACTTTGAGGTGGACAAGGCGCTTAGTGATGACGCTTACATCCGCTCTCGCCGCGATATTCTGGAAAAACATGGCCTGCAGGTGTTTGCCATCAGCAACCACCTGGTGGGGCAGGCGGTGTGTGACCGTATTGATGAGCGGCACAAGAGCATCTTGCCGGATCGCTTGTGGGGCGACGGCCGTGAAGATGGTGTGCGCTCTCGTGCAGCCGAGGAGATGAAAAACACGGCGCGGGCGGCGGCTAAACTGGGCGTCAACGTGGTGCCCGGTTTTACCGGCTCCCCGGTCTGGCACATGGTCTACTCCTTCCCGCCCAACCCGGCCGATTTTCTGGAGCGGGGGCTGGCGCTGTTTGCCCAACTGTGGACGCCGATTCTGGATGTATTCAGCCAGGAAGGGGTGAAGTTTGCCCTGGAAGTCCACCCCACGGAGATCGCCTTTGATATTGCCAGTGCGGAGAATGCGCTGACGGCCGTGAACAACCACCCCGCCTTTGGTTTCAACTATGACCCCAGCCACTTTGGCTACCAGGGGGTAGATTACGTGGCCTTCATCCGCAAATTTGCGGCCCGCATTTTCCATGTGCATATGAAAGATGTGTACTGGTCGTCCCGGCCCACGGAAGCGGGCGTGTTTGGCGGCCATCTCAACTTTGGTGATTCCCGCCGCTTCTGGGATTTCCGCTCGTTGGGGCGTGGCTCCATCAACTTTGAGGAGATCATCCGCGCCCTGAACCAGATTGGGTACAACGGCCCGCTGTCGGTGGAATGGGAAGATGGCGGCATGGATCGGGAACACGGCGCGACGGAAGCGTGCGCCTTTGTGAAACGGCTGGACTTTGCGCCTTCAGCGGTGGCGTTTGATGCGGCGTTTGCAAAAGAATAACTCGTAGGGGCGAGGCAGCCGGGAATGAGTTTCCCGAAGCGGCAAATGTTTTACCCGGCTGCCTCGCCCCTCCAACCAGGAGAAACCATGAGCGAACAATCCTTTACCAGTATGGCCGGGGCGGCGGCGTCCGGCGATATTCCTGAAGTGGGCGTGGGCATGTTGGGCTACGCCTTTATGGGCAAGGCGCACTCCAACGCCTTTAAGACCATTCCCTATATGATGTACCCACCCCCGGCCATTCCCAAGATGGTGTCGGTGAGTGGGCGCAGCGAAACGGCCGTGCGCGATGCTGCCCGGCGCTACGGCTACAGCAAATACACCACCGATTGGCGCGAGCAGGTGAATGACCCTGACGTGCAGCTATTTGACAACGGTGGCCCCAATGATGCCCATGCCGAACCGTGCATCGCGGCGGCGGCCGCTGGCAAACATATCCTGTGTGAAAAACCGTTGGGGCGCACGGCCGAAGAGTCCAAAATGATGCTGGATGCGGTGGAAAAAGCGGGTGTGAAACACATGGTGGCCTTTAACTACCGCTTTGTGCCCGCCGTGCGCCAAATTCGCAACCTGATTGACAGCGGCGCGCTGGGGCAGATTTACCACTGGCGGGCGGTCTATTTGCAGGAGTGGATTATGCCCCATTACGGCACGCCCCACATCTGGCGGCTGGACAAGAAGGTGGCCGGGTCTGGCTCATTGGGCGACCTGGGCGCACACATTATTGACCTGGCCCATTACCTGGTGGGCGATATAACCGGCGTGGCGGCGATGAGCAAAACCTTTATCCCAGAACGGCCGTCCGCTGATGGGCGTATGGCTAAAGTGGATGTGGACGACGCTTTTGTAGCCTGCGTGGAATTCGCCAATGGCGCAGTGGGTACCCTTGAGGCCACCCGTTTTGCCGGGGGGCACAAAAATTCCAACTGCTTCGAGATCAACGGCGAAAAGGGCAGCATTCGCTTTAACCTGGAACGGATGAATGAGTTGGAGGTGTTTTGGGTTGGTGAGCAGCCAAAGGAGACGCAAGGTTTCCACAATGTGCTTATCTCCGAGGGCTACCATCCCTGGTGGGAAAATTGGTGGCCGCACGGGCATATGATCGGATGGGAACATACCTTCATCCACGAGATCACCCACTTGCTGGACTGCATCGTCAACGGCCGTGAAGTTGGCCCACACGGAGCGACGTTTGCAGATGGTTACAAGGCGGCCGTTATCTGTGACGCCATCGTACAATCGGCGGAGACGAAGCGGCAGGTAGACATTCGATATTAAGAGATCAGAGATTAGAGATTGGAGATTGCCCCTCTAATCTCCAATCACTAATCTCCAATCTCTAGTCTCAATAATGACTGACCAACCCCCCACCCCCCCCAAACGCCGTGTACCGATAGGATTGCCGATCACGGCCGTGCTCTTTTTGCTCTTTGGGCTTTTTGCGGCCCCGGCTGTGACGGCCAGCTTTCCTGAGGAGCAGTTGAACCGCAATGCCCTGCTCAGTGGTATCGGTTTCCTGTCCATCTTCATTTCCATCATCCTGTTTTATATCTCCGCCATCTGGTGGCTGGCGCTGCGTCTCAATGGCAAAGTGGCCTACAAAACGTACCGCCTCATCGAATACATCCTGATTGGTGGCATTATCCTGGGTATTGTGGGCATGTTCCAGCCCTGGCTTTTTGCCGCCTTCCGTTATGGCTTCTACCTGTTGCTCGCTTCCACCGTCGGCTTCATCGCCTGGAGCCATATCACGCCGGCGGCGGAAGTTGAGATAGTGAGCAGTGAACAGTGAGCGGTGAACAGTCAGTAGAGGAGTTCGCACGCCCACGTGCGAACGGGCAGCACGTAGGCGTGCTGAACTACGCACTACGATATTAAGTTATGACTTCACTACAGCACGAAATGATCCGCTCCGAACTGGAAGAGGTCGTGGGCGAAGAGCATATCTCCACCAGGGAGAGTGACCGGCTGGTGTATGCCACTGACTGGTTTTGGCTGCCGCAAATGTGGCTGGATCGGGGCGCACAGCCGACGTTACCCGATTTTATTGTGCATCCGGGCACGGCCGTCGAAATCGCCGAAATCCTCAAAATTGCCAATACCTATCACATCCCGGTGGTGCCCTGGGGTGGCGGCTCCGGTTCACAGGGTGGGGCCACACCCATTTTTGGCGGCATCATGCTGGACGTAAAGCGGCTGAACCGGATTCTGGAGATTGACGAAACCTCGCTGACGGTCACGGCCGAAGCGGGCATCAACGGCTCCGTGCTGGAATGGGCGCTGAATGAAAAGGGGCTGACGCTGCCCCATTACGCCGCTTCCGCCAACTGCGCCACCCTGGGCGGCTACCTGGCCCCGCGTGGCTCCGGCACCATCAGCACCAAATACGGCAAAGCGGAAGATATGGTGCTGCGCATGGAGATTGTGCTGCCCACAGGCGAGATCATCCGCACCCCCCATGTGCCCGATCATGCCGGTGGGCCGGACTATTTCCACCTTTTCCTGGGGTCGGAAGGCACGTTTGGCGTCATCACCGAAGCGACAATGCAGGTGGATTATTTGCCGGAAGCGCGGCTGCTGCGGGCGGTCTTGTTCCAAAATTTGGGCCACGCTCTGGAAGCGGGCCGCCAATTGATGACCCGCCGCCTCAGCCCCTTTGTCATCCGTCTGTATGATCCTGCCTCCACAGCCACGCAGGTGAAAAAGGTGCTGGGTTATGAGATGGACGGGGCGTACATGGTGATGGGTTTTGATGGCGACCCGGATATTGCCGCTCTGCAAGAACAGAAGTCGCTGGACATTTGCCTGGGATTGGGCGGGCAAGACCTGGGGCGCGAACCGGGCGAAAAGTGGTGGGATCATCGCTACCACTTTTATTACCCGCCGAACGGCCTGCATTTCCCCTGGATGTATGGCACGACAGAGACGGTGACGACCTTTGACAAGCTGGAAAAGTTGTATTGGGCGCAAAAACGGGCGGTGGAGGAGACCTATGCCGATTGGAATGTGAATTACATCGGCCACTTTTCGCACTGGTTTCACTGGGGTGCATCGTTGTACAGCCGTTTTATTATCCCGGAACCACCACAGGAGGCGGAGGAGGCGATCCGGCTGCATAACCGCATCTGGGATACGGCGATCACGGCCGTGCTCGCCAACGGCGGCATCATCAACGAACATCATGGCGTGGGCCTCAAACTCTCCCGCTTCATGCGCCGCCAATACGGCCCCGCCTGGCCGATGATGGAACGCATTAAAAAGAGCCTTGATCCGAACGGGATTATGAATCCGGGAAAGGTAGGGTTTTAGGAGTAATTGAGTAATTAGGTAATTGGGTAATTACTCAATTACCCAATTACTTAATTACCCTGTCACCCAATTACGAATTATGCAA
>CAZOPF010000005.1:0-103607 GCA_964581605.1 uncultured Ardenticatenaceae bacterium | reverse complement strand
AACCAATATCCTTTGCGGGTTCTGATAGGCAACATCAGAAATCCACAACTCTCCTAGAGCACCTTCTATCCAATAAGCAACTCGGTCAGAATAATGAGAAAATGCAATGTACTCACTTTGTCCAGGACCCTCAGGAGAGGCGAATGTGGCATCTTCATCGCCATCATCAAAAACCAAGCCCTGAGAAGTATTAGTGGCTAATACGTCAAACCACCCATAATCCTGGTAACGGTGAAAGAATATTCTACCCATATCCTCTCGAGCAGGTGTCAGTGAAATACCAGGCTCTATTGGTTGCCTGGTTAGTAAAGCTGCATTTGTCGGGGAAGTTTCAGTTTGGTTAGGAGTGGGAGATGCTGTTGACTGTAAGGTCGCCTGTGAGGATGGAGTCCTGGTTGCTTTAATCGGTTCCATCGGGAATATAGCAGTTGAATTTTCCGTACTTGTGATTGGTGTTGGTTCGTTTGCAGGTTGACAATTTGTAAGCGCAGAGAAACAAACACCTGTGAATGTCAAAAACTGTAGTAGTCTGTAAGATTTCATGGTAATTCCCTCAATAGGACAAGTTCTCTTATTGGCAATTGGATTGGGAGTATGCACAATGATCATTTCCTACCACCACGATTGAGCCGTCCCAATTTGAATGTGAGATAACGTAGCTGAATTCAGGGTTCATTTGAGCATGATGAGCAAACGTTACTGCCAGTTCCGATGAGCGACTTGAGCGGCGATTGACTGCAAAAACTGAGCCATGAGTTGGATCAGCAGAAGAGTTTGTCCCATATTCACGCCACTCATTGTAGACATCTTCGACAATACCGTTGCGTAGTGTCTGGAAATTCTCAGCAAAACGACCAGTGCTATTCATGTACCCTCTGGCGACGTTTTGCACCCATTCCGCTTGCCCTGCCGGATCATCAGGCACATTGCCGTACTTGGCTCTATGCGATTCTACAAAGCTGGGATCAGTTCTCCATGTCTGAGACACACTGTCAATGGCCTTAAAAACACTTACGTGAGGCTTCGTCGAAATTTGATTGATATATACCCATGCTGATAAAGTCATGTTTTCAGGTCGGTAGGTGGCATTTCGATTTTCCACAAAGACTACTAAAGTGAGCAAAAGCAATTCATCCTCTGTCAGTTCGCGGCCCAAAATAACTGTCTCGTCAATACCTTTGTGATCTCTAAAATAGGTAGGTTCTGGAGGGGTAAAAGAACCGGGGCCTCCGCTGCAATCTCCTGTTGCTATGTCACATTCGCGGTGGCCGGTAGGGTCGGTGAAGTTGAGGGCGCGGTTGAGGACATACGCATACCTGTTATAGCTTTGGGGGTTGGCGGGGTTGGGGATGATGGTATCCGCGCTGATGAACTTGCCCAAAGTGGGGGCGTAAAAACGGGCATTGTAGTAGAGCAATCCCAACTCCATGTTTTCGCGCTGGCCGGTGAAGTCACGGCCGGTGATGGTTTGGGTGGGGGCGCTGCCCGGCCGGTAGCCGCCAAAGGGCAGGTACCAGGTGTAGGCCATTGTTGCATCAGGTTTTTGCAGGGCGTTGGCGCTGCCCAAATGGTCACTGTAAAAGTAAGACAGCCCATTGTTGCCGCTCACCGGGTCGCCGGTGACGCGGGTGGCAATCGCCTGCCCGGCTGTGCAAAAGCTGCCAGAATGTTAACGAGCAAGACCAGCAAACCACCGGCAAACAGGCTGGCCACTGGCAAACACAGGTGGCACGGTGTGGAACACCGGCCACCCCAAACCCTGAAGACCACGCCTTAGCAGGGGTTAGTCATATCCTTTTGGAAACCAAATTCCCCTCAGAATAGGAATTCCCATATTGGGCAATACATGTCCTTCATCAAGTGTGGACACATCAATATCCTCAACTACTTTTTGAATAGAGGGGATAGCCTCTTTCCCAAAAACTTTTTTTGGAGCAGTTCCAATGCGTCGTCGTAGTTGTAAGCAGTGACACCACACCCTGCTAATAGGCCAAGAGGATAGATTCCACTATTGGGAATATCGAACTGAAACCAATATCTCCTTAATTTCATTTTCTCTCCTGGTTTATTGGGCTTCAGGAACATAGTAGGGCCTAGTATTTGGCTCAAACCGGATAGCTGGTCCAATATGAGGATTATGTACACCATATATTGGCCCCATGGTAGGATCAATAGATGGGAGTAACCCCTCAAAGCCTTGAAAATACGCAGCAGAGCTATGCGGAATCATATAATCAATATCGCTACGTGTTCCTGGCCCCTTTCCAATCAGCAAATTCGTGCCAAGCCCACGGCGGGTGCCTGTAGCAGCAGACCCCACTACTTCTAAGGGACGACCTGCCGTATTAACAATCCCTTGAATTTCATCAATTTCTACTCCTTGAGTTTAGAGTTCAGTTGGGACTGAAATTCTTTGGACATTAACAAAAAAGAAATTGTTGAGAGAAGATTAGGGGTGTGAACACCAAACCTCTCCAACAATTTCGTGATACAGTGTACCAGGCTTTGCCCAAACGGGCAGATGCCACGATGGATTTATTGGATGCCCTGACAACCGCCACCTCTGTCTCCTCACCGGTAGCCTTGAGCGAAAGCCCGTTGTTTCGACGGGGCTTTGCCTCGGTGTACGATGTGCTGGAAGAAGGCGACCTGCCAGAAGAAGCGTTACAGGAGATTTTCCAGCAAAGCCAACCAGCCACGTGCGAGACGATAGCCGGTTATGAGGTATATGCCGTTGACTGTACTTCCAACCCTCGCCCTGAAGCGGAGACCCTGCCGGAACGGATTCATCTCAAGAGCCAGACAGAACAAGTGGCGCAGGTGGGGGAGAGGTTCAAGGGGCGGCCACCAGCTCATGGCCCAGTTTTCAAACTCACCGCGCCCTCACGTCCGGCTGACCGTGTGGTTACGACGACTCTGGCGGGACAAAAGGTGCGCTTGTCAGCCTGGCATAACCTCCATTTGCGCAAGTTGCCCCAATTGATAGGCATGCTCTTGCGGGTGGTTTCCGGTTGTCTACAAAAGCCCCAAACGGCCGAAAAAGAAGGCAAAACGAGCCCAAAAGGGTAATTAGACGCTCATTGGGGGTTACTGTATCGTTTGTTAAGGTGCTAACTGTCAGGTTCGCACAGCTTATGCTACCTGTTTATCGGCTGTCAGTGGCTCTGTTGACGCACTGCGGCTCTAAACTCAAGAACTATAAGAGCCCTCTTGCAAAATGGTTGGCATATGATCTGCCCTTTTGGTACATTCTCGCCACAATACAAGTGCGAGTTTACGCAAACTGGGGCAAATGCTCAAGCAGGAGAATGTGATGGGATTTTTTAAGAAGTTGTTGGGTGGCAGTGAGAAGAAGGCCGCCGGGGAATATGTAGACAAGACCGGCATTTACTTCTATTTCCAGTGTGATAACTGCGGCAAACGGGTGCGGGTGCGGGCCGATAAACAGCATGATTTACTCAGCGATGGCGGCGGTTTTGTCTGGCATAAAACGGTGGTGGACAACAAATGTTTCCGGCGTATGGAAACGGCCGTGTACCTGGATGGCAATTACAACGTGACCAGCTATGAATTGACCGGCGGCAAGTTTCTGACACAGGCAGAATATGAAGCGGCCGAGCAGGCCGAATTGGCCGCCAAATCCCAACCACCAGAAAGAGATCAAACCGGGACGGCCGTATGATTTACCTGCTCATCCCATTGGCATTTCTGGCCGACCGGCTGGGCAAATGGTGGGCGGCCGCGTATCTGGCCGAACATGGGCCAACCCAATTCAACACCCTGTTTACATTAGTAGAAACGTACAACCGGGGCATTGCTTTTGGCCTGTTTCAGGGGATTGGCCCACTGGTGGGCTGGCTGACACTGGCGGCGTTGGCCGGGTTGGTGATGTACATTCACCGCCTGCCGCACGAGCAATGGTTGGCACGAGCCGGCTTGGCCATTTTGGTGGGTGGCGCATTGGGCAATCTGGTTGACCGCATCTGGTTGGGCGAGGTGCTGGATTTTATTCAGACGCCCTGGCGGGTGGGCATTTTTAATGTGGGGGATATGATGATTCATCTGGGCATGATCCTGTTTGTTTTGGGGGCGATTTTGCAGCGGCACAAGGAGGAGGAGGATACGGCCGTTACTCTTGAGTGACCATACAACCCACTTGTCAATTGTCCATTTTTAATCGTTCCCCTCGCTTTACAAAGGCAGCCAGGGCAGCGCCGAGGGCGAGCACCAGGAGGAGCGGGGTGACGACAAACCAACCGAGGAAAGGAAGAAGAGCAGCCAGGGTAAGCAGGACGGCCGTTTTCACCGTCAGACTCAACCCGGGCGTATCGGCGGCCTGCGGGTAGATGCGGTCACGCAGCAAGGTGACCAGCCCGGCCAGGCCAACGGCAGCCAATGCCAGCAGCCCCAACAATATCACCACTGCCAACAACCCACCACCATCACCCCCCTGAGACAAGATGGCGGCAACGACCAGAAAAAACAGCGCATTGGCCAGGCCAATGATGAATGTCCGGCCAGGTGTGGTTTGGATGAACTGCCGGGCACGGTTGACACGACGGGGCAGCAAAAAAGGGAGCAGTGCCAGCAAGGCTACCAGGCTGATACTGCTGGCAATCAAGGCGAGCATTAAACCGGCAAATTCACGCATAATACCTCTCTTTAGTGATGGCCGGGAGCGCGAGATGGGTTGGCAAAAAGCAAACGCGCCCCGAACAACCAGATGACCAGAGCCAGGGTGAGCAAGATAATCCATTGATACAGCGCCAGATCGATCTGAAAAGTTGGAACGGGCAAGCTGGTTACGGCCGTTAGCCATCCATCTATCACCCCGTGCAAATCTGGCAAAACAAATGGAGGCAGGCTGGTAGGGAGCAGGGCGCGACCATTCTGCCACCACATCTGCAAAGTTCCCCAAAACCAGGCAACCAGGAAGGCCGCAGCCAAAATCTGGGCCACTGGCAGCAGCCGCAGCCACCGTGGTGTGGCTGTGGGTATGGTGATGGCCGTCAGAACATCTGGTGCCAACGTTCTTTCCAGGGGCACATCCGGCAAGGCAGCCAGAGCCACAAAAAGAGAGTCTAATTCGGCCAGACGTGCCTGTGCCTCTGGTGACCGGGCAATTGCCGCCGCCACCGCCTGCCGCTCCACCTCATCCAATTCCCCATCCAGATATTCATTTAATCGCTCATCACTCAATTCATCACACACCCTACCACCTCATCATCTTAACGCTTATCATCCCTCATCCACTCCGCCAGCAGATGGCGTGCCCGGAAAAGATCACTCTTGACACTACTGACGGGGCGCGCCATTGCTTCGGCTATTTCATCATAACTCATCTCCTGAAAATGGCGATATTCGATCACAGTCCGATAGGTGGGCGGAAGCTGCAAAATGGCGTGGCGCAAACGGGCAGATTGTTCCTGGCGCAACATGGCCTGCTCTGGCGTGGGCACAACGGCCGCCCAGCTATCCAGACTGGTTAACTCATGGGTCATATCGGCGGCCGTGATCTGCGGCCGTACCCGCTCTGTTTCCAGCCAGTTCAGGCAGAGATTGACGGTAATACGTTTGATCCAGGGTGCAAACGGCCGAGACAAATCAAACCGCGCTAATGATTGGTATGCCCGCAAAAATGCTTCTTGGGCTGCGTCTTCAGCATCCTGACGACGGCCAAAGAGGCGATAGGCCACATTAAACACGGCCATCTGATGCCGCCGCACTAATTCGGCAAAAGCCATTTCATCACCTTGCTGTGCCCGACGCAGCAACACCGCTTCCTCAGTCTGCCCGGCCGGATCATCATCCACTGCCATGTCATGTTCCTAATCCCTACGCCCTCTATTACAAGACAGAAAGGGAAAAGTTGCAAGGGTGTATTGGGGTGTTTGAGTGATCAAGTGTTTGGGTGTTTGGGTGTTTGAGTGATCGAGTGGTTGAGTGTTTGAGTGACCAGAGGCCTGAACACCTGAGTACCTAAACACCTAAACAACTGAACACCTGAACACTTGAACACGAAATTGCCTGTGCCCGTTCAGTTGTGATAAACTCTTGCTATTATGGGCATTTACCTTCCCTTATGGCCCCTGGTCATTGAATTGGGTGACTTTACCATCCACAGCGCCACGCCATTGGCAGATGTATTATGGTTTGTAGTGGGATTGTTGCTGCTGACGGTATTGTCCACGGCCGTGATCTGGTGGAACCGGCGTGCCCAAAAAGACCCATTCGTCTAATTGAAAACCAAAGATATGAAGAAATCTGCAAAGGACGCGAAGGCTCACGAAAGTGTGCAAGCGCTAAGTTTTTTTATGCGCCTGCGCCATCTTCACCATTCATCCTTCATCCTTCATCCTTCATCCTTCATAATTCATAATTCATAATTCATAATTCATAATTCATAATTCATAATTTCTCATAGGAGCGTATTACAAAATGATTGATGTGAACCAGTTACGCCGTGGCGTCAGCTTTACCCACGAAGGCAACTTATATAAAGTGACGGAATACAGCCACAACAAACCGGGACGGGGCAAAGCCACTATCCGTGTCAGCGTAAAAGATTTGCGGTCCGGCTCTAATTTGCAGATCACCTTTTCGTCTGGTGATCGCGTGGAGGATATTCGCCTGGACAAAGAGACCTACCAGTTTTTGTATGATGATGGCGAGTTTTATGTGTTTATGAACACGGGCACGTATGAACAAAAACAACTGCCTCATTCGGTTATGGAAGGGGACCACTATTACCTGATAGACAATATGGAACTGGAATTATTGTCTTATGAAGGGGAAGTGCTGGATTATATTCTGCCCAAAACGATGGAGTTTGATGTGGTGGAGTCAGAGAATGCGGTGGCAGGGGATACAGCCACCGGCTCTACCAAAGAAGTGCGCACCCAAACGGGGCTGAAGGTGAAAACCCCGCTGTTCGTGAATACCGGCGACCGCATTAAAGTGAACACCGAGACGGGCGAATATATTACGCGGGCTTAGCAAGTAATTGAGTTACTGAGTAAATGGTCTCAAATTGCCCAATTACTGAATTACTCAATTACATTTGGTATGAAAAGACACGGCCGTCACAACGGCCGTGTCTTTGTTTTTATAGTAGTGTCTGGCACTGCCTGGCCAATTGATAAACTTGCCTCTTGCCACCAAAAGGGGGAGTATGTTATAGTTGCTACCATCACATTATGTCAAACTTTTGGCAGAGGGGCCACCTCCCGCAAGTTTCTATATCCCCACAAACTTGCGGGAGGTGCATCCACAAAAAAGTAACCGCAAAAAAGGAGGAAAGATGAAGAAGCTCTGGTTACACACAGGCAAATTAGCTTTTATTTTGGCCGTGATGGTGCTGTTTTGGAGTGTTACGGCCGTTCATGCTGCTCCCCCACAAGAATCCACCACCCAACAAGCTACCGGCTTCTACTATACTATCCAATGGGGGGACAGTCTGTCACAAATTGCCGTGCGTTACGGCACCACCATGCAGGCCATCATGCTGGCAAACCCCTGGATCGTCAACCCGAACCTCATTTATGCGGGTACAGTTATCTTCATTCCCACAGGTGCGCCCGGCGTTATCCAACCCATTGCCCCGCCAGTCCCGCCACCGGCACAACCCGGCTGCCGTACACACCATACCGTATTATGGGGGCAAAATCTCATCCAGATTGGTAACATTCATGGCGTCAGTCCCTTCGCTATTGCTGAAGCCAACCAGATTTTCAACCTGAACCGCATTTTTGCCGGCCAGGTCTTGTGTATCCCCTAGGAGATTGGAAGATTAACAGATTTAAATCTGCGATCTCCAGTCTGCCAATCGCTCAATCTCCTCCTCACAGACCTCAACTTAGAGGTCTGTTTGTTTTAAGTAACCGTGCAGTAATTATGCCATTGAGTAATTTGGCAATTAGCCGCTTCAATTACTTCATTACCCAATTACCCAATCGCTAACTTATTTGCAAACGATCACTTAATATGTATGACCGGATTGCCTGTTATTATGATTTAACGCACGATAACTTGACCGAAGATATTCCTTTTGTGCTGGCGTTGGCACAGCAGGCACAGGGGGCGGTGTTGGAGTTGGGTTGTGGTAGCGGGCGATTGCTGCTGCCTGTGGCACGGGCGGGTGTAACGGTAACTGGATTAGACAATTCTCCCACGATGTTGGCACGGGCGCGGGAAAGATTCACATCAGAGCCAACGGCCGTCATAAACCGCATCACTTTACTTGAAGGTGATATGACCAGTTTTAACCTGGGCCATCTATTCCCCCTTATCCTCATACCCTACAACACCTTCATGCACCTGGATACGCCTCAGGCATTAGCCACTTTAAGGCAAGCCAGGCGCCACCTGCAACCAGACGGCCAGTTAGTCATTGACCAGGACAATCCCTTCACCATCGCCAATACCCCCGAAGATCATCTACTCAGTCTGGAAAATGTTCTCACCGACCCGGCAACTGGCGATACGATCCTGCATATGGCTGCGAATCGGCTGGATACGGCCGACCAAAAGCTGCACATCACCTGGATATACGACCGCTCTCCCGCAGTTGGTGGGGCCATCCATCGCACAATTGCCCAGGCCACTTACCACTATCGCTACCCCCACCAGATGGAATTGCTGCTCCAGGAAACTGGTTTTTCTCACTACACCTTGCTCGGCAGTTACGGCCGTACCCCCTTTCAGGAAAACAGCCCTCGGCTCATACTTATTGGGAACTACTGATAACCATACTGTCAAAGGGCATCAACTGGCATTTTGTCCTTTGGTTGCCAGTTGCAGGTTGCAGGTAACTTTTGCCAGAGTAACTTGCCACGTGCCACATGCAACTTGCCACCCAATAAAATGTAACTTGACGACCTCGCTGAGTATATGATGTGATACGGCGGGTGACAGTGGTCAATGGAGACGTTATGTGACCGTTGTTTTTATCTTTAAGGCTGGTCACCGGGCATTGATTATCAGCGCCCACGAGATGGACAAGAAAGAAGGTAAGCAATATGGTCGAAAAATCGATCTGATTCCTGAAGAAATGACGAATAGCCGAAGCCTTCGCGTTCTGGGGTACGCATCATGTTGCTGACTACCCTTCAACAGTCGTTGAACTTGACTTTGAGCCAGACACATCTCCCACAATCATCATTATTGCTGCCAGGTTGCCGAAAATCTGCACAAGCGAGCAACAGAAAATGGTGTGCCAGTCGAAACATTGGTTAACTTGTGGGTGCAGGAAAAACTGGCTACTGTTTAAGCCATTTGGAACTTGAGACTCTTATCACCTGCATCTACGATAATCACGGCCGTACCCCCTCCCTCCTTCCGCTCCTGTGCCAACAAATAATCGGCCAGCGGTTCACGCAGGTGGCGGGCAATGAGGCGGCGCAACGGCCGTGCCCCAAATTGTGGTTCATCGTTTTGCGCCAGCAACCACGTTTTCGCCCCTGGTGTCAGCGCCAATTCAATGCCCTGCTCCTTTGCCAGTTTAATTTCCGTGCCCAACATCAGGTCTAAAATTTTCGCCAGGTGATCGCCCGTTAGCTGGTGGAACATCACCACCTCATCAATGCGGTTCAAAAATTCCGGGCGGAAAAAGCGGTGAACTTCAGCCATCACCAGGTCGCGCTCCCGTTCGCCAATGAGGGGCGCCATCATGTGTGGCGACCCCAGATTGCTGGTCATGATCACCACCGTCTCGCTAAACAGGGCCGTATTGCCCTGGCTGTCCGTCAGCCGCCCCTCTTCCAGCACTTGCAGCAGCACATCAAAGACGCGCTGATGCGCTTTTTCCACTTCGTCAAAGAGGACAACCGTATACGGCCGTTCGCGCACAAAATTCGTCAGCCGCCCGCCCCCTTCAAAACCCACATACCCCGGCGGCGCGCCAATCAGCTTGTTCACACTGGCCTCTTCCTGGTACTCGCTCATGTCTAGCACCAGCATCGCCTGTTCCGTGCCAAACATAAATTCGGCCAGCGCCTTGGCCAGTTCCGTCTTGCCCACACCGCTCGGCCCCAGAAAAAGGAACGAGCCAATGGGCCGTTTTTTGTCCCGCAGCCCCACCCGCGCCGTTTTCACCGCCCGGCTGACGGCCAACACGGCCTCCTCCTGGCCAATGATGCGCTGGTGCAAATGCTCCACCATGCTGGCGTATTTGCCCTTTTCGTCCTCCGTCAACTTGGTGATGGGGATGTTGGTCATTTGCGCCGCTGCCGTCATCACGTCTTCGGCGTCCAGACGGCCGTTCGGCTGCACCCCCGGATACGCCGCCTGCGGGCTGGACATGGCCATACGCACCAACGCACAGGCGCGGTCAGCCAGCCGCACCGCCGACGCCGGCAGGGCAATGGTCTGGATGTATTGATTGGCCAGCTGCACGGCCGTTTCCAATGCCGCCAGACTCACCTCCACCTCATACTCCTGCTCCAACCGCTGCTTGTGAAAGTTCAGCATGGCAATCGTTTCTTTGGTTGTAGCCGGGGGCACATCCAGCCGGTTGCTGTGCTGGCGAATCAGGTCATGCCCACGCAGCCGGTCATATTCGCCCGGCGTAGTCGTGCCGATGAGGATTTGCTCGTTGCTCAACAACGCCTTGTGCAGTTCACGGCTGACCCCTTCGGGAAATTGCTGCCGCAGCCGGTCGGCAAAAAAGCGTTCGATGCCCGGCACCAGCAAAATGCCACCGCTGGCCCGCCGCAGCCCGGCGCGCACGGCCGCCAGGGGATTTTCCAGCAGCGCGGACTCGTTAATTTGCACCACCGAGCGGAAGGCGCCTGCGCCGTTGCCCTCAGCCAACTGCTGCGCCAGACTGTAAATCAGGCTGCGTTTGCCTGCCCCTTCCGGCCCCACCAGAATGACGTGCCGCCGCTGTGCCAGCGCCAATAAGCCGTTCAGGTCGCGTAATAGCTCCTGCCGTTCGTACAGGGGGGGGGCGCTCCCATTTTTGGCCTCTTCAATGTAGTCGTTGATCACGGCCGTGCCATCCTGCGCCACCGATTCTAACAGGGCAATCACGGCCGTGCCCGTCACCCCAATCCGCTGCAACACCCCATACGTGGTCACGTTTGGCTGGGCCATAGCCGCCAGGGCGTGGCCGCTGCCCACCTTCAGTTCATCCCGCGCCTGAGCAATGGACAACCCCTCGTCCAGCACCACCAGCAGTTCATCCGCCAGCCGGGCATCCTTGCCAAAATCGTCGGTAAAGTTGAATTTGGCGTCCCGTCCTGGTGTGGTGCGCGTCATTTGCTCCACCCGCCGCGTCAGGTCATCCAGGTCAAACCCACGCTCCTTTTGCAGCCGGCTGAGAATCTGGTATGCGCCACACTGGGGGTCATCCAGAAACACGCGCAGCAGCAATTGGGGGGTGAGATATTGCAGTTTGTACTCTTTCATGCGGGACACGGCCGTTGTCAGCAGCCGCGCCAGTTCGGGGGTGGGGATGTTCGGGTTAAGGGTGTCCATTATTGGCTGAAAAAATCGGCGATCTGGCAAGAAAACCCTGGCAAGAGGGGCGAAGTCATGGTGTCATCAGGGAAAAGGGTGAACTCAAGATGCAAACGGCCCGGAACCGCTCCGGGTGGGCCGTGCATCCGCCGATACACCGTCACCTGCCGCAGCCGCCAATCCACAATCCAGTATTCTTGCACCCCTTGTCGTTCATACAACTTCAGCTTCAATTCCCGGTCGCGCCGTTCATTTTCGCTGCCCACTGATAGCACTTCCACTGCCAGTTCCGGCGCGCCCATCACATGTCCAGCCTCATCTAGCAAAGCGTCCAACCGCTCATAACTCATCCAAACCACATCCGGCACAACGGCATCATACTCCCCAAATATCACACCAGGGCTGACGCTTGCCTGCCCCAATTTGCTGGTCATAGACCATTGATGAAGCCGTGCATAAATGTTGCCACAAGTAGTTTGATGGTGCCAGTGGGGTTGTTTTGACATGAATAGTTCTCCCTCAATGATTTCATACCGGGTGTCGCTGTCGGGCATCAACTCCAGGTCGGCCGTTGTCCAGCGACGTTTTTCCATCACGGGGGTCCATTCGCTCATCAGCTTGCTCCTTTTGCAACCATGCGCCCATTTTAACACAGGAACCGGAGAGCAGTATCAAGATATGCTTCAGATGGCGGCAATAGTTACAGATTAAGAACTGCTGGTGGAAACGTGAGAGTTTTTTTTCATTACAGTTAATGTGCGTAAAATTGGGTCGGCCGTTGCCGGTAATCCATAATCGGTAATTCGTCAGGCACATTCGGAGCAGGTGAATATACGTGGCACTCTGTAAACATGAACAAGATACAACTAACCTCTGACCAACAAGCGATGCTCGATGGCGCACAGGGCCTGGCCCGGCAAATGGCCATGCGCCTGCTGCTGGATATGGCCGCCACCGCCAATGCCCGCGAACTGATCCCCATTCAAAGTGCCCATCTCTCTGGCGTCTCCCCGCTCACCGGTGGGCTGGGGCTGCGCCAATTTCTGGCCAAACTGGCCCAAGACCCGCAGGCGAAGGTGGCCGTGCCCACCACCCTCAACGCCGCTGGCTGTGACGAAAACCAGTTTGAAGCGATGCGCATTGCCGCCCCCGAATTCCGCGAACACAACCATGAAATTGTGGCCGCTTACACCCGGCTCGGTGTGCAGCCCACCCAATCCTGCATCCCGTATGAATGGGAAGGGGTCGTCGTCAGTGGCCCGGCCGCCTGGGCCGAATCGAACGCCATCTGTTTTGGCAATTCCTACACCGGGCTGCTCACCAACCGGGAATCGGGGCTGTCGGCGCTGGCCTGCGCCCTGACGGGCTACACGCCGCGCTACGGCCTGCTGGACGAGGCCGCCCGCCGCCCCAACCTGGAGGTGATTGTCACCACGCCCTTGAGCGACCCTACCGACTTTTCCATTTTGGGCGACTGGATTGGCAAACAGCGTACATCTGCCTGGAAAACCCCCTACGGCCCCATCCCGTTCATCAAAGGGTTGCCCGCTGAACTGAACCACGAGCAAAAGAAGGCACTGACGGCCGCTGCCGCCAACTATGGCAGCCCGTTGGTCTATCTGGAAGGGCACGGCCGTGTCCCAGACGGCAATTTCCAGGCGCAACTGGTTTTTGGAGAGGCGGAATTGGCGGAACGGTATGAAAAGCTACGGCCGTCCACCCTCCCTTCTCTCATCGCCATTGGCTGCCCACAGGCGTCGGTTGGTGAATTACGCGCCGTCGCCGAACTGCTCCACGGGCAACAGTTGCCGTCGAACGCACCGCCATTGTGGGTCTTCACCTCGTCCGCGAATAAGGCAATTGCTGAAAAAGTGGGCATCGCTGACATCATCACCAACGCCGGCGCGCTGCTGCTGGAAAACACCTGCCCGGAAGTCGTGCCCTACGACCCCGCCTGGGTGACATCCGTCCTCACCAACTCCATGAAAGCCGAGCATTACATCAAGTCCGGGCTAAATGGCATCCCAACGGCCGTGATGCGCCTGTCTGACTGTATAGCTGTTGCTTTTGGGGAACTGGTTTTTGACGCAGGGGAGCAGAGGAGCAGAGGAGAAAAAGAGAAAAGGAGAAAAGGAGAAAAGGAGCAGGGGAGCAGAGGAGAGAATGAAAAATTCTCCTCCGCCCCTCCGCTCCTCCGCCTCTCCGCCCCCCCGGGCAAATTCCAGGCCGCCGGGCAAGGTCTTCCATCACAGCCCACCTTCACCGTCACCGGTGAAGCGTTTGTGACGGACACGCCGATTACGTTGTTGGGCTTTGTGAACCGGGAGACGGGGGTGATTGAAGAGGAGGGGCATCCGGCGGACGGCCGTAGCCTGGCGCACAAGATCGCCATCTTCCCCAAAGGCAGCGGCTCCACCGTGGCCCCCTACGTACTGCTGGAACTGTTTTACCGGGGCAATGCACCGCTGGCCATCGTCAACACTGAAATTGACCAGCAAAGCGCACCCGCCTGTTCGCTGGAAGGCATTCCGTATGCCTATGGTTTCGACGCCGACCTCATCGCCCACATCAACGACGGCGACACGGTGGAACTGAGCCGCCAGGGGGAGCAAGTCACCATTCGCGTCCAGACGCGCCGCAAAGAGTAAAATCTATTTGTCACAAGGAATCAAACAATGTCGCATGAATTATTGGATTTACTGATGGCCTTAGCCATCATCATCGTCGCCGCCAAAATATGTGGCTATATCAGCATCCGGCTAGGACAACCTTCCGTTCTGGGAGAACTGATGGCCGGCATTATTCTTGGCCCGACGTTACTTAATATGTTCCATACACTCCCCCTCTTCAATAACACGGAACAATTGAGCGAAACCGTAGCCGAGTTTGCTGAGTTAGGCGTCTTGATGCTTATGATGCTGGCCGGGTTGGAGTTACACCTCTCGGAGCTGCTCAAGTCGGGCAAAGTATCAGTGATTGCGGGCACGTCGGGGGTGGTGGTGCCGGTAATTTTGGGGTATGGCACGGCCGTGCTCTTTGGCCTGAGTTCCACCGAAGCCCTGTTTGTGGGTATCGCCCTCTCCGCCACCAGCGTCAGCATCTCCGCCCAAACGCTGATGGAATTGGGCGTTTTGCGCAGCCGTGTGGGGGTCGCTTTGTTGGGCGCGGCCGTGTTTGACGACATCCTCGGCATCCTCCTGCTCTCTGTCGCTTCCGCTTTGGCCATCGGCACAGTCAGCGGCGGCAGTTCCGTCGGCGTGGTCATCTTCCGCATGGTTGCCTTCCTGGTTGGTGCGGGCATACTCGGTTACTGGCTCATCCCTCGCCTGATGCGCTGGCTGAACAAACTGGAAATTTTCCAGGGTTTGATCGCATTCGCCCTGGTGCTGTGTTTCTTATATGCCTGGGCTTCTGAGGCGTTAGGTGGCGTGGCCGGTATCACGGGCGCTTTTCTGGTAGGGCTGATGTTGGGGCTGACCCCCTTTCGCTCCGAACTGGCTAACGGCATTTCTGCTATCGCCTACGGTCTGTTTGTGCCCATTTTTTTCGTTAATATCGGGCTAACGGTTGATCTGTTCAGCATCACCGGTTCCGCCTGGGCATTCGCTATTGTGCTGACCATTGTGGCTATCATCAGCAAGATCATCGGTTGCGGATTTGGCGGCCGTCTCAGTGGCTTCACCAACAAAGAATCTTTGCAATTAGGCATTGGCATGGTATCACGCGGGGAAGTAGGTCTGATTGTGGCCGCGTTTGCCATCAACCAGGGGGTGCTGGCCCAAGACACCTTCTCCATCATCGTCTTTATGGTCATCATCGCTACTTTGGTGACGCCGCCTATGCTGCGTGCCGCTTTTAAGGGGCAGGCCCAAAAACAGCCTGCCCAAGGAGTTTCTTAAATGTTTCACATGGTTCTCGTGATACTGAATGATCTGGACGACTGCGACCCGGTAATGGATGCCTGGGAAGCGCTTGGGGTTGGCGGTATCACCATCGTAGAAAGCAGCGGTCTGGGACGGGCGCGTAAATCCGGGATGCGCGGCGACCTGCCCCCAATGCCCACCCTCTCCGACTTCTTCCGCCGCCCAGAACACCGCCACCGCACAATTTTTACCGTCGTGGACAGTGATGAATTAGTAGACAAATTGATTGCCGCGACGGAACAAACCCTCGGCAATCTGGAAAGTGCTGACAGTGGCGTTTTGTTTGTGCTGCCGGTTTCCCAGGCCAGAGGATTACATGGCGGCCAAAAACGGGCACAGGAGCGGAAACAGGGATGAGGGGGGTGAAGGGGTGAAGGGGTGACAGGGTGATCAATTACCCCATTACCCAATACCATCCCCCTATTACCACCCTCAATCCAGATGCGCTTTCACCGCTTCGGCCACTTCAATGGGGATGCCGGGCACGGTGGCAATTTCTTCCACCGTAGCCTGGCGTATTCCGTCCAGGGAGCCAAAGCGATCCAGCAGCAGTTTGCGCCGCTTGGGGCCAACACCGGGGATGCTGTCCAGAATAGACGCCGTGCCTACCTTTGACCGCTGCTTGCGGTGGCCTTCATTGGCAAAACGGTGTGCTTCGTCCCGCACTCGCTGCACCAGAAATAAGCCCTGTGAGCGGCGATCCAGAAAAATGGAGCGCGGGTTGCCGGGCACAAATAGCTCTTCCTCTTGTTTGGCTAATCCAGCCAGCGGCACTTCCCCTTCCAGCCCAAATTCCCGCAGCACGTCTACGGCCATACTCAGTTGCCCTTTGCCGCCGTCTACAATGAGCAGGTCGGGCAGAATGGCCCAGGCGGTATCTTTTTGTTTGCCGATCTGGCTGGCGTCGTGCAATTCGCCTGACAGTGATTCCTGGTAACGCTGGAAACGGCGGGTGAGCGTTTCCTTCATCGCCCCAAAGTCGTCGTTGGTGACGGTGTGAATGTTGAAGCGGCGGTAGTCGCTCTTTTTGGGCGCGCCCTGCACAAAAACGACCATAGAGGCGACGGTGTTTGTGCCCTGGGTATGGCTGATGTCGTAACATTCGATGCGGGCGGGTGGGGTAGGTAAATTGAGCGCCTCTTGCAGTTCGGCCATGGCCTGCACATGTTTGGAGCGGTCGGCTTCCCATTGCTGGCGAATGGTGTTGAGGGTGTCCTGAGCATTGCTGGCGGCCATTTGCACCAGCTCTTTTTTCTTGCCCTTTTGGGGTACGGTGATGGTGACTTTGGTGCTGCGTTTGTGGCGTAGCCACTCTTCGATGACCATGGCTTCGGAGACTTCGCTGGGCAGGAGGACTTCTTTGGGGATGTGGGCGGCTTCGTCGTAGAAGCGGGTGAGGAAGTCGCTGAGGATGGTTTCGTCGCTTTCGCCTTCGGCGTTGTCGAGCATGAAGTATTCCCGGCCGATCAATTTGCCATAACGAATGAAAAAGACCTGAACGCAGGCGTCGCCCTGGTCGCGGGCGAAGGCGATGACGTCCTGGTCGGCGTTGGCGGCGGAGATGACTTTTTGTTTGGCGATGACTTTGGTCACGGCCGTGAGCTGATCCCGATACTCCGCCGCCTTCTCAAATTGCAAGTTTTCGGACGCCCGCGCCATCTTCTGCTCAATCTCTTTAGCAATGTGTTCCGACTTGCCGTTGAGAAAATCCATCAGGTCTTGAATCATGGCCCGGTACTGCTCCCGGTTCACTGCGCCGATGCAGGGGCCGTTGCACAGTTTGATGTCAAAGTAGAGGCAGGCGCGTTCGTCACGGCCGTTGATGATGCGGTCACAGGTCAGGTAGGGGAAGATTTTGCGCAGCATGTCCAGTGTTTGATGCACCGCCCAGACGGAGGTATAGGGGCCAAAATAACGCGCCCCATCCCGCTCCATGCGCCGGGTAACGGTCACTTTGGGGAAGTCATCCTGCCAATGAACTTTGATGTAGGGGTAGCGTTTGTCATCTTTGAGGCGGATGTTGTATTTCGGTTTGTGTTTCTTGATGAGCGTGTTTTCCAGCAGCAGCGCTTCCAGTTCCGTTTCGGTGGTGATGATTTCCAGGTCGGCGATTTCGCGGCGCAGGCGGGAGGTTTTGATGGAGTCTACATTTTCGTGGAAGTAAGAACGCACACGGTTGCGCAGGTTGATCGCTTTGCCCACGTAAATAATCGCGCCGTATTTGTCTTTATGTAAATAAACACCTGGTTTGGCAGGCAATTTTTTCAGGATTTCCTGGATGTTTTCGGGGGGGAGATAGCTCATGGGTCAAAACTCAAATTAGTGGAGATTAGGAGATTGGAGATTAGGAGATTTAATCTCTCAATCTCCTAATCTCTCCATCTCCTGTTTTTTTATTGCGCCGGCCAGAGTTGAAAACCGGCCTGGGCAAAATGATGGTCGAAGGTAAATGCCTGATACAGTCCCAATTGGCGCATCAAGACAAAGCTGGTGCAATCGGTAAAGGCCCATTCTTTGTCATGGTATCGCTGGAACATTTTCCAGGCGGTCTGCCACACCGTTTCATCCACGCGAATAAGCTCAATATTGTTTGCATTCAGCAACCACCGGCCAAATTGAACGGCCGCTGCATGGTAGGTGCGATTGAGTATAAAGGTAATAGCCTCGTCAAAAACATAATCCGTCGTAACCAGGCGCAGATGATAACTACGCAGTGACCTTAATGCGGCCTTCGCCACCGTATGGAATTGATCCTGCCCATCATAAAGGGCGATCCAACCGCTGCTATCCACGAACAACTCAATTTCATCTGTCATTTTCAGCCGGATCCCAATCTCGAATATAGATATATTTGTCGTGATTGACCGAACCGTCACTGACACCACTTTTTATCATCCCAATCATCTCCCATATGGGGTCATCATCTGTCAGGATGGGTGCCTGTGATTTTGTTTCATTACTGGCGACCACGTAGTCCACCAGGGCTTCCCGAATTTGGTCGGCCATGGTGATGCCTTCGCGCTCGGCACGGGCTTTGATCTGTTCATAGATGTCTCGCGGTAGATAGACCTGGGTACGCACCATATTTTCGGCCATTTCAACCTCCAATTTGCCAATAGATGTATGTAGTGTACATCTGTTTGGTGTCAGGGGCAATTTCGTGGCATACGGCCGTGCCCCCTTTGTGCTAGAATTTCGGCAGATGTAATGGAGGGTTTCCAGGTGAATGACTTTGCCGCCGAACGAGAGCGGATGGTACAGGAACAGATTATGGGGCGGGGGATTGAGGACACGGCCGTGCTGCGCGCCATGCGCACTGTGCCCCGTGAGCAATTTGTGCTGGACGAGTACCGCGACTACGCCTACGAAGACGGCCCGCTGCCCATCCCCGCCCACCAGACCATCTCCCAGCCGTATGTGGTGGCTTATATGTTGGAAGCGCTGGATTTGCAGCCCAGAGATCGGGTGCTGGAAATTGGCGCGGGGTCGGGGTATGTGGCGGCGCTGCTCAGCCAGATCGTGGCCGAGGTGCATACAGTGGAACGGCACAAACAGTTGGTATGGTATGCCCGCGAACGGCTGGCGGCGCTGGGCTATGACAATGTATGGGTGCATCATGGCGATGGCTCACTCGGCTGGCTGCCGGCCGCGCCATATGATGCCATTGTGGTGGCGGCGGGCGGCCCCATTGTGCCCCCCACACTCAAGCAGCAAATGAAGGTTCACGGCCGTCTGGTGATGCCGGTGGGTAAACGAGGCAGCCAAACCCTGGTACGGCTGCTACGCCTCAGCGAAGATGAATATCAACACCGCAACCTCGGCCCGGTGAAGTTTGTGCCCCTGGTGGGGGAAGAGGGGTGGGGGAAGGGGTGAGCAGGTGATGGGGTGAGCAGGTGATGGGGTGATGAGGTGATGAGGGAGTCCCTCAATCTCCCAATCTCTCAATTACCGCCTAAAAAGGCCACAACGACAAAATGAGAATGGCGGCGGCGGTGATGGTGAGGTTGTCCAGGCCCCAGATGGAGACGGCTTCGATGAGGGTGGTGACAATGGTAACGATGAGAGCCGGGGCCAGAGCTTGCATGGGAGTGATTTCGGGGGGGCCAGGAATGAGCCATAAGGCCAGCCAGGTGAAGATGAAACAGGCGATAAAAAAGCCCAACGACCCTTCGTAGGTGCGGGTGTGGGAGGCGACGGTGTAGGCGTTACGGCCGTAAGCCTTGCCCACCACCGGCGCCATGCCATCCCCCCACGTCAAGGGCATGAGCGCCGCCACCATCAGCGGCGGCTGATCCCAGAACACCAGCGCCACCACTCCGGCCGCCAGCGGAAAGTAGACGGTGCCCAAATTGGAACGGTCGCTGCTGGCCATCGCCGCAAAAAAGCCGTAGCGCCAGTCCAACAAGTTGATGACCATGAAGGCCACACAGGCCGCCACAAACGGCCAGGGATTATCAAACAGGAAATGTAAAAACCAGCTCATCATGCCCACGCCAATGTGAATGACCTTGCGCGTAAAGCCGCTGCCATACCCCCGCCAGCGTCGCAGCCCCTCGGCCAGACCGATAATGGCGAAGACGTAGGTGAGACAGATGATGAAGCCGAGGAGGTTGTTCATTAGTGTTTTAGTGTTATAGTGTTTTGGTGTTTTGGTGTTTTGGTTGATTGGCGGGCACGGGAACACACAATCACAAAAGCACGCAAACACAAAAACACAAAGGTACGACTAGACGATGAGATGTTCATACAGCATGTCCAGGCTGAGGTCGGGGACGACGGTTTCGTTGGTTTGCAGGGTCAGGCTGGCGGCGGCCGCGCCCAGGCGAATGGCTTCGCGGGGCGGCAGGTCGTTGAGGAGGCCAAAGATGATGGCGGCGGTCACGGCGTCACCGGTGCCGGTGCTGTCTACCATTTCCGAGTAGGAGGGGGGCAGGTAGCCGGTCTCATCCGGGGTGGCGTAAACCAGGCCAAAATCGGAGAGTGTAACAACGCTGTTTTTCACGCCCATGCGCACCAGGCGGCGGGCTAAATCCAGGCTGGCGTCGGGGTCAAAGCCTTCATAATCCACCTGGCACAATTCGGCCGCTTCCACTTCATTGGGCACGGCAAGCTGGAGGTTGGGCAGATACGGCCGTAACTTAAACGCCAACCGCGCCGATGAAGGGTCGGCACACAGGGGAACATTGTATTTTTCACACAGGTTCACGGCCGTTTTCAGGGCATCCGGCGTCAGACTGCCATCCACCATCACCAGGGAGGCTTCTTTGAACAGGCGGCGGTGATGATACAGGTATACGGCCGTGAGATGCTGCATCACCCGCACATCATCCAGGGCTACCGCCAGCGAGCCATCCTCTTCCAGCACCGCCAGGTAAGCGCCGGTACGCTCACCGGCAACCATTTGCACATTTTGCACATCCACATTTGATTCGGCCGTTTGCTCCACCAATTGATGGCCGATCAAGTCATCCCCAACAGCGGAGAGCAGCACCACATCGGCCCCCAGGCGGCCCAAATTCTCGGCCACATTGCGGGCCGTACCGCCCCGCGTCACCCGGATCATGGCCGGGTTGGACGTATTGGGCTCCAGACCGGCTTCTGGCTTGCCCTTGGTGTCCAACAGAGTAGCCCCCACTACAAGCACATGATCTGCCATTTTCGCCTCGCTTAATTCTCCCGCACTACCTGGGCCGACGGCCGCCACAAACCAATGACAATCCCAATCAGTTTTTCCAAATCTACCACATCCTGACCATCTGCGGGAGTAAGAAAAATCTCGCCACTATCTGGATGACGCACAAATGACCAGCTTTCACCAGGCCATTCCCGCAAATAAATGCGACGGCCGTGTGCCATTTGTTCGGAAGGATGGGGGCGCAGCATGATAGTACTGCTGCTTTCCGACTGACAAACAATGACAATGGGCTGTTCGCCACGATAAGCCAGATCGCTTTGGTCTGGTTGGGTAAAGACCAACAGCCAATCCTGGGATTGAATTTGGGGGATGAAACCATCCAGCTGCCGCTGCTCAACCAGATACCAACGGTAACGGCCGTCTACCTTCTCATGTCCATCCAGCGGCAACGGATCATCCGACAAATTGGTGCGCGGCGGCTGAGGAATAGGCGGCTGGCCGGTATCTTCGCCATATTCGCCGTGTCTATCATCCACTGCTTCTGCTACAGGGACAACCCCTTCATTAGCCTCATCTTCTGGCGGCCCCTGTTCAACTTCTGAAACAGAAAGATGACGCATTTTGTCGCGCAATGTTTGCTGTGCTTCACGCAAGTAGCTCTCCATCAACCCATGAAAAGTGGCCTGTGTATCTGTATTCAGGGGCATCCTTTCCAGATAACGCCGCGTTTTGGCATAGCTGATCATCGCTGCTTCGTGATGATGGGAAATTTCCTGAGCATAGCCACGCCCGAACAGCGCCAGCGCCAGGTCGGCCAGCTGCTCATGCCCAATTGACCAATGTCGCCAGGCCAGATCAAACTCTTTTTCGGCCGCATGACATTCACCCCAAAAAAGGTAAATAAGGCCAATGTGGAATTCATTCAAACCACTTTGCCAGTAATCACCAATGGCGCGGTTGATATGCTGCGACTGTTCAATATCCCGAATCGCTGCCTGATTGAGGCCATCGTGAAGTTTGTACCGGTATTCCAGTGAATTCAGGGTCAGGACATCTGGAGTGGGGTCTGGGTGCAAGATGTCAAGCAGATCTTGTAAGTAATGGATCGCCTTACGTGTATCAACATTGTTGTTATAGGACAAAGGGGATCCGGCACTGCTCATCATTGGCTACCTGATTTTGTTCAGAGAGAGGGACGCAGTTCTGAAGGTCTGTCTACCAGATCGCTGCGTAATGCGTCTAACTCTGCCAGTAAAGAAAGCACATGCGGTTTATCCCGTGACTGTTCAGCCATACGTTCCAGGCTGTCTATCAGGCGGAGGGCGATGATTTCGCTGGTACGGCTGGCCGCGCCACTGCGCCGGGCACGGTGGATACCTTCTAAAATGGCCTGAATCATGGCCACTTCGGCTTCGGCGCGGGCGATTTCTACTTCTTCTACGGCCGTAGCCTCCCCATCCACCTTACTCAACCGCGCTTTTTCCTCCCAATGGGTGCGCCAATAGGCAATGTATTGGGCTTCCACATCGGGCGGGGGTTGCAAACGATCAATATGTACCGAAACGAGGTCAATGCCGTAATTTGCCAGTTCGGCGCGGGCCGAGCGCCACACCTCTTGCTGCAAAGCACGGTATGGCTCATCGTTACGACCTGGTGGATTCATCATTTCATCCAGCCGATACCGTTCCACAGCGGCCGCCAGCCTGGAACGGGTCGTATTAGCCGGTTTGCTATCCCAGGTGGAGGCGGTCTGGTTATCTAATACAGTTTGGGCATAAGCGGCGGTGCGCACGGCCGCTTCATCAAACGGGAACGGCTTGCTTTTGGTAGACTGTTCGTCTCCCTGGCGAATACGGTACACAATGCTAAAGGAGGCGGTCAGGTCAATGTTATCCCTGGTACGCACGGTTACCCCCCTCACCACCCGTTCTTGCGGCCGCAGGTCAAGCACCGTATGCACATATTCAAAGGGAAAAAGTTGATGGCTGCCGGGGGGGAGAATGCGGGCAAAACGGCCGTTATCTTCCGTAATAGCCACCATAAATGGCTCCACCTTCATTTTGCCAGGGCCGCCCACACGCAGCAACACTTGATTGGGGCGTTCAATTTCCAATGTTTGTGGGGCAACAGGCAACCCTTGGCCACCTTCATGGCCGGGAGAGCGCAGCCGGCCAAGAAACACGGCCGCCGCCTCTTTATCCGGTAGGTCATACAGGCGCTGCATCATACCCACGGTGGCATTGTAGGCAAACCACCAGGCAACGATAATGGGAATGAAGTGGCGGAAAATTCGCCAGCCCAACGCCAACAAATCCAGGAAAATGGCTGACGTTATGGGCATCTGCTGCACCAACCACTCCCTAAAATTGATGCCTTCTAATAACCAGACAATAAACAAATACAAAAAGAGCAAGCAAAACAGCACCAGGGTAAACCACCCGTGGGCGTGAGATGATTGTTTAGGAGTCAGGGGTTGATTGGTCACGGCCGTGACTCTCCTCCGCCATTCCCTGGTGGCAGCAAGGGATCATCCAGCCGTGCCTGCACCTGTGCCGATGTATCAGCCAACAGCCCCGCCATGATACGATGGGGCACAAACGCAGGTGGCGCATCCGAAGCAACAGCCTCTTCCAACGCATCAATGAGCCGTAGAATAATCACCTGGTTCAGTTCAGCCTCACCTTCTTGCCGCATCGCTTCCAGATTGTGGACAATTGTCTCAATGATTTCAATTTGGGCACGTGCGCGCGCCTGCTTCATACGGCGAATAACCTCGGCATCACCCGATGCTTTTTCGATTTGAATTTTGCGCTGCCATTCCGCCTGCCAGTTGGCGATGTTTTGCTTTTGAATATCCTCTGGCAGCTTGAGGGAACCAACCTTAACGACCATAATTTGAATGCCCCGCAGGTCATGTTGGCCTTGCAATGTTTGTTGGATATGACGGCTAATCGTCTGGAAAGGGGAAACGGCCGTAGAAGGATAATGAATGAGTGCGTCCAGATTATACTGCGCTATCTCTCGCACCAGTAGCGCGGCCGCACGCGGCGTTATCTGCTCCGTCCAACCATAAAACACACCTTGCTCATTAATGGTGTGCAAATAGCTGATTTGAAAAACAGCTTCTTTGTCAAAAGGAAACAGTAACTGTGCCTGAGAGCGATCCTCAGGGTCTTGTTTCACCTGAAATATCACCGTGATCGTTGTTTCCAACGGAATTCCATCGCGTGTGCTGGCAAAAACAGGCTGTGTACGTAGTTGCACCCGCAAATCTATAACCTGGCGAATCTCCTCCTTATTAAAGAGGTTGACAAAACCGGGCCCGGCCGGCCGCATAAAACTCTTCCCTTTTGTCAGGGCAAGCACCTGATAGCTACGCACAATACCGGCGCGTAAGGTAAACAAGCTACGGGGAATATCAGTACGAGGAACGACGCTGGCAGAAGGCTGCCGTTTTTTATCATCTGTTCGTGGTTGTTGAAAAAGCTGATTGGTGATACCTGAGTAATAACGCATGATAAGGCGCACCCCATCCCACCACCCCACATTCCCCCGCACAGGCACAGCAAACTGCGCGAAATATAGGATACCAAAGGTGAAGGTTACGGCCGTGACATACAACCAGATAAATGACAAAGCCACACCAAATGGATTTCCCTGGCTATCTCTCAAAAAACTGGCTACTACCGCCAGTGCAAAAGCGGCCAGGACAAACCCCAATAGGCCCAATTCTGGTCGTTGTCGTTTGCTCTTTTTCTTTTTGCTCAAAAGGTCTCCTGAGTAGCTGGTGCAGGCAATTAGCCACCAACAACTAGCCACCAGCAACATACCACCAGCCTGTTTCAAGAACTATACCATAGCCCTATTTGCAGCGGCAACCAACATTATGTCATTTTTTTGACGGGGTCGGAAAGGGGGATATAATGTTGCCCGCTTCAAAAAGGGCGGTTAGCTCAGTTGGTTAGAGCGCTACGTTGACATCGTAGAGGTCACAAGTTCAAGTCTTGTACCGCCCACTGGTAACGTTTGAGGAAAAAGAAGGCTGCCCACATTTTCCATTTCAAGGGCGGTCTCTTTTTTATATAGAATTCTTTCCCTGCGTCTCACACCGAATGCCCGCGCCGTCACGTTTTAGGGCTTTTAATGGTTTGTTTTGACCAGACAAGCATTGTTCGACGAGATCCATCCCCTACTTTTGCCAAACCCGGTTGGCGCCCATCACTACCATGCTCTGGTGGAGACTTTTGGCAAAGTCGAGACAGACTGTATGATCAGTTATCTCTGATTTTGTTATACCCCGTTTGCTTTTAGGAGGGTTTGTTTTTATGGCAGGTGTCATTGCAGCAGGGGGGCCAGCAACGGCCGCCGCGGGAGCAGCAATGATGCAAATGGGCGGCAATGCGGTGGATGCGGCCGTTGCTGCCGCGTTTGTCTCCTTTATCGCCGAAAGCGGCGTGGTGCATTGGGGCGGCAGCGGCATCGCCCACCTGTACGACCCCCACCGGCAGCGCTCCCTTGTCTACGACTTCTTCAGCAACACCCCCGGCCTGGCGGGCACAGCGCTACGCCACCTGGACTTTGCCAAAGTGGTGGTGGACTTTGGGGCGACAACACAGGACTTCTACCTGGGGCGGGCGGCCGTGGCCGTGCCCGGCAATATCTTTGGGCTGTGCCAACTGGCGGCCGACTACGGCCGTCTGTCCCTGCCCACCCTGCTGCAACCCGCCCTCCAACTGGCCCGCGATGGCGTCATTATGGAGCCGTTCCAGGCCAACACCTGCGACCTGCTCTCGCCGCTTTATACCCATACCGCTGACATGCGCGCCATTTTTGCGCCACACGGCCGTGTCATCCAACCCGGCGAACGCCTCTTCATCCCCCACCTGGCAGAAACCCTCACCGCGCTGGCCGAAGAAGGGGAGGGGTTGATGCGGAACGGCCGTCTCGCCCAAACCCTCGTCCACGACCAGCAGCAAAATGGGGGACTGCTCACCGCCACCGACCTGCGCTACTACGAAGTGCATAAGGTAGACGCCATCCGTATCCCCTACCGCGACTACGAAATCCTGCTCCCCCCACCCAGTTCCACCGGCGGCGTGCTCATTGCTTACTCTCTCAAATTACTCAGCCACTTCGACATGAGCCGCTTCCCGCACGGCTCTCCCCTCCACCTGCAACTGCTGTACGAGGTCATGATGATGACCAACCACGCCCGCGAGCGATGGGAAGAGTCAGATAAATGGCAGGTAGAAGAAAAGGAGAAAATTGACCTCTTTTTGAACGAGGCCGTTCTATGGGAAGACGTACAACGAATTGAGATGGCGTTACGAAGCGGTGAACCCAGCCAAAGCCGCAAGCCGGAACCAAACGGCCCCAACCACACCAGCCATCTCAGCGTCATAGATGGCGACGGATTAGCCGTGGGCCTGACAACGACAGCCGGCGAATCGGCCGGGTACGTTGTGCCCGGCACCGGCTTCATCCCCAACAACATGATGGGCGAAGAAGATTTGCACCCGCACGGCTTCCACAGCCGCCCATCCGGTGTGCGCCTGCCCACCATGATGGCCCCAACCATCGTGCTGCAAGACGGCATGACCCGGCTCGTCTGCGGCAGCGGCGGCAGCATCCGCATCCGCAGTGCCATCCTGCAAACGTTGAGCAACGTGCTGGATTACAACCTGCCCCTGGCCGAAGCGGTCAACCGGGCGCGGGTGCATGTGGAGAATGGGGTGTTACAATGCGAGGCGGGGTATGACGAGAGGGCGGTGTCCATACTGGCCAATGCTCTGCATTATCCGGTCAACCGTTGGCCCCACCGCAGCATCTACTTTGGCGGGGCACACTCTGTAGCGCGGGCGGCGGACGGCCGTTTGGAAGCGGCCGGCGACAACCGACGCGGCGGGGCGATTGCCTGAAACCGTAGGGCGATTTGGCCAAATCGCCCCATAAAGAAAGGATGATATGAAAAATAAACGAGTGAACCCCTTTTTGCAGCCGATTATCATTGTGTTGCTCATGGTGATTGGTTTTGTGGTGGGCAGTGGCTACGGCCGTCCGGCCCACACCGCCGCCCAACAACCGATGGGTGGCGGCCTGTTGCCCCGCTTCATCAGCCTGTCACCCGAATCAGCCACCCTGCTCAACGGTGCAACTTACGAGCTAAACGGCGGCGGTGATCTGAGTGGCCTGGTGCTGCCGGGCGATCAGGTCATCCCCCGTTTTGCTATCGGCTTCTCGCTGCCGCCCGATTACGCCCCCGGTACAAACATTGAATTGCGCATGATGTGGGGTAACAGCCGCTTCAACGCCATCACCTGCGGCTATCGCATGTGGATCAACGGCGTCTCCCGCTTCCGCCCCGACGGGCCTCCCTATTACGCCAGTTCCGCCGCCACCTTTCCCAATGATTCGGATGAAATTACCCTGCTGGCTCCTGATGTGACCGAACAGGTACGCGCCACGACCGTTACCCTGGCCGGCCAGGATTTTGGCGGAAATGACATCTACCAGCCGGGCGACGCCATTTCCGTGTTGCTGGCTCGCCGCGCCGACGATGCCAATGACACCTGTGCTGGCAAGATGTTTGTGCTGGGGCTGGATGTCACCTACCAGGGTTTATCTTCTTATTTGCCATTGGTGACAAGACCTTGAGCGGCCGTGCGCTGTGCAAACCGATGCGCAGGCTCACCTTACTCCTTTTGGGCATCGTGTGTACGGCCGTCGGTTGCCAGCAACCGGCCGCCACTCCTATCCCCCAACCAACGGCCACCCTTGCCCCGCCAACGGCTACACCACAGCCACCCTTGGGCGCGGGAATGCGTTATTCCAGCTATGGCCCCTGGTATGATCCTGGCCCTGCTTATTGGGCGCGTGTGGCACAACAGATGGCGGCCAACTTTCCCGGCGCTGTGCCCCAGGCGGTATGGATTGTGGGCACGGTAGGCGGCCAGGGAACGGCCCTCAACTTCCCTGGTGAGACGGACGAATCATATATTTACTTCACTGCACAGGACAAAAATGAAGAGGTTCTAACGCTGTTTGACCAGATGGGCGGGCAGGTATGGTTGCAGGTGGAGCCGGGTCATGCGGATGTGGAGGCGTTGATTCATCTTTTGCTGGAACGGTACGGCCGTCATCCCAGTGTGGTTGGCGTGGGTATAGATGTGGAATGGTACAACTCGATAGATGATCCCCTCGGAACGCCGGTTACGGATGAAGTGGCGCAGCGATGGGTGGCGGCCGCCCGTTCACATGGGCCGCAATACCGCATCTTCCTCAAACATTGGCTGCCTGAATACATGCCGCCGACGTATCGGGATGGGCTATTTTTCATTGATGACAGCCAGGGGTTTGCGTCGTTGGAGGCGATGGTGGACGAGTTTACAAACTGGGGCGAGACGTTTGCACCTTCGCCCGTTGGTTTCCAATATGGCTATCAATCGGATCAGGCATGGTGGCAACAGCTAGAGAACCCGCCCCAGGCTATCGGGGAACAATTGGTGTCGGCCGTGCCCAATCTGGCCGGTCTGTATTGGGTAGATTTCACCGTGTTAAACGTCTTTCCGCCAGAGGAGTAAGTTTAAGTGTGATTAGCGTGAGCGGCGGCCCAGCCAAAACGCACCGCCTATCACCAAACCCATCAGCGCCAGGCAGCAAAACCCGACCAACATCCCGCCCAAGAAACTGCGGCCCCCAAAGCTGGCATCACCGCCCGCGCTGGCGGGCTGGTCATTGCCTAATAATGTGGAAACAATGCCACCACTGCCATCCCGCTCACAGTCATACTGGCCCTGGCTGGTGGAAAGGTCGTGAATGTTATACACATTGGCGCGGTCTTCGTATTTGAAAACGGGGTCTACGGTCATCTCTTCCGGGGAGATAACGGTATTGAGGCGGGTGAGATATTTGTGACGGCCGTTTAGCTCTTGCAGCAGCGGGTCTACAAAGGCTGTTTCACTGGTGGGGGCCGCATATTCGGTGATGAACGCCTGACCATTCATTTCGTTGGCCTTTTCACCCATCAACTGCCGGTAATTATTGCCGCCAAAGGTGAAAAAGGTGATGTCCCGATCATCAATTTCAAAGTGGCCGTAGTTCTCCGGCACGGCCTGCCGGTCGGCAAAAAACCAGGTGATGACAGCCATATCCGGGTTGGCAGCAACGGCCGTCAGCCGCAGTGGGATCATGGGGGCGGCCGAAGGGTATGTAACGGCAATGGGCTGAATGTCTTGCACACCATACTCCGGGGCCAGCCGCATGGCTAAAAAGACGAATCCTTCCTGTACATATACATCAATCAACGGCATCATCTCTGGTGTGACCCGATAACCATTATCAATCAGCCAGTTGCTTAACTCGTCCGGGTTTTCTGAACCAACCACCACAAAGCCATAAGGGCCAACTTCTCCTTCAGCATACACTTCCACACCGGCGGGTGCTGCCCCTTCGGCCGAATCTACCGACATCATCACCTGGGCACAGGGTGGCGTGGGTGGGGGAATAAAAACAGGATTTGTTGCCAGTTCTAGCTCGGTGAAAGCGGTGACGGCCGTTTCTGGCACGGCAATATCTTCATTTCCAATCGCCTCCGGCAAGGGCAAAATCCAGCTAAAATCCTCGTCAAAACCTGTGTACTGAATTTGCACTATCGCCGTCACCGTGCCATCCCCATTATCCGTAAAAATGATACGCTCGGCATTCTGGTCCACCGGGTTGTTCCGGCAAAAAAGCCCACCACAGGCATTGGCCGATGGGGTCAATGACAAAACAACCAGGAATACAAAAAATAAAGTACTCAACCGCATCCACTGTTTCTTGTTCATGGCTTACCTCATAAAATCTAAAACATATTGAGCGATTTCTTCGCCTTTGTCTTCCTGCAAAAAGTGACCCGCCTGGGTGATAATGGTGCGCGGCTGGTCGGCCTGGCGAATGTGCAGCAGCCGCCGGAACCAGAGGTCACCACCGGCCGTGATGGGGTCGCTATCGGAAAAGAGGATGAGGGCCGGTTTTTGCCATTCAGCCAGCACATGGCGGGCGGCACGCATCTCGGCGGCACCGGGGGCATCGGGGTATGTGGGCACCAGCAGCGGCCAGGCCGCCACGCCCGCTTTGAATGATTCATCGGGAAAGGGAGCTTCGTAGGCAGCCAGCACATCATCGGGTAGTTCGCTGACTGTGCCCCCTTGAATGACGCGCCCTACTGGGATGCGGACGCCAAATTTTTCGGCGAAGGCCCGCCAGCGCAGGAAGGCTTCGGGCATCGGTTCGCCGCCGGGCAGGCCGGTGTTCATAATGACCAGGCGGGCAAAACGATCGGGGTGTTGCGAGACGGCCGTCAACCCCAACAACCCGCCCCAATCCTGGCAAACCAGCGTGATGTTTTGCAAACCCAGCCTTTCCATAAAACTCACCAGGGTTTCCAGAAACATATGAAAGGTGTAGGCGGACTGGTCGGCGTATTTATCGGAACGGCCGAAGCCGGGAAAGTCCGGGGCAATGACACGGTGATGCTGGGCCAGCGGTGGAATCATTTTGCGGTAAAGGTAGCTCCAGCTTGGCTGGCCGTGCAGGCAGAGGATTGTTTCCCCCTCACCTTCATCCACATAATGCAAGCGGATGTCCTTGACTGTCACGTAATGGGGTAAAAAAGGGAAACCAGGCAGGTTTTCAAAACGGTGGTCAGGGGTGCGTAAGATGATCATGGCAGAGATTGTAACCTGTGAGGGGGTGTTAGTTCAAACGGCCGTGAAATCGTCTCGCCTTCTCTTCTCCCATGCCCAAACATCATTCTCCCACCATTATTTCAATGGATGCTTTCCACATGAAAACAGTAGATGAATTGACCTTCCTCATCTAAGGGGCCTCGCCTGAACTGCGCTGCTAATAGGGGGCGCGCGATTTATGGTTGTTTGGTTCTCACACTCGTGCAGAACAAGGATCAGAGAGTGATCTTGATATATTTGGTAGAATTCGATAACCTCCACCTATCTTTGATAAACCTGGCAGAGCGCGGCACGCTTAAGTCAGAAATTGGCAAAAGGATTTGACAAGAGGCTGTTCCCTTGCAGGGTTTTCCTCTGTAGGTTACAGGGCAATTCCCACTATGTGGTTGTTTACCGTGCATGTTCTGGCGGGGCAATCACTCAAATACAAAGGGTTGCGCTCTGGCGGTCGCAGGGTATCATGCCTGTCAGAGAATACCCTACAATCGGTGCAGAGTAATAAATAGTTGGGCGGCGTACAGTAGATAGAAGTCTCGTCAAAGGGAAAAGATATCTGGAGGAAGTGGTGAACGAAAAGAAAGGTTTTCGCATCGTACCCTTTGGTTTTAACCGTCAAATGGTTACGGCATCCGCAGCCGTTAGCAAGGAAAAGGATACAATCCATCTGATAACAGAAGTGGACATCACTCGACCCAGACAATTAATCAGTGAGCACCTCGAACTAACCAATGAGAAACTTTCACTAACGGGTTACGTTGTATCCTGTCTTGCACGCACAATTAATGAGTTCCCGCAATTCAATTCTTTTCGAAAAGGAAACAGACTAATAATTCTGGATGATCTCACAATCAGTGTTCTTTTTGAACGAGAAATTGATGGAGAAAGTGTCCCAGAACCTGTTGGTATCCAAAACGCCACTAAAAAGAATTATCGCCAAATTAATGACGAATTGAGATTAGCTCAGAACATGAAGGTTGAACATTTAGGAGCCGCAACCAATGCCGCATGGGTACGCTTTATACCAGTGTCATTGCTAAAAATCTTTATTCGATTAGCGTCAAAAAGTGTTGGTATGCAAATGCGTTATGGCGTCGTCGGAGTGACAGCCGTTGGCATGTTTGGCACTGGTTCTCTGTGGCTTGTACCCCTTACGAATGCAACCGTCACTGTAGCCATTGGCTCGATTTCAAAAAAGCCTGTCCTTATACACCAGAGTGTACAGGAACATGAATTTCTTTGTCTGACTATATCTTTTGACCATGATATTGTTGATGGCGCGCCAGCAGCACGCTTCACACGCAGGTTTGCCGAATTATTATCCAGTGGAATGGAAGTTTCGGAATTAATGAATGATAGAGATTCCTGATTCTACAATTTCAGTGCCGCCCAACACAGCGTGCAGTGGACAGGTGGGGAGTCGCCGCGTTTTATAAGCATTTTTCAGGCTTTGGGTTTTCTCTGCTTTCAGACAGAGTTCCGGCCCCCCACTGGCCACTCACGCAAGCTGGTGGATGTAAGATTTCCCTCTCTGAGGTGTTCACAAGAGAATTTAGGCCTGATAACGGCCGACCTCTCAAGGTATTTCCGTGGGAGGCAAAAGACCTGAAGGGCTCGGCAAACGCCTGGGGCTGAGGCAATATGCCAGACACGGCCGTAATCGCTACAATACCCTTTATAAATGGATGAACGGGCTATTGTTATGTTTGACGTAATCGCTTTTGACGCTGATGACACCTTGTGGCCTAATGAGCATCTTTACATTTTGAAGCGCGACCAGTTCATTGAGATGTTACGGCCGTATGCCGACCTCGACTACATCGGCCAGACCCTCGACCAGACAGAAATTGCCAACCTGCATTATTACGGCTACGGCATCAAATCGTTCGCCCTTTCGATGGTGGAAACGGCCGTGCATCTGACCAACGGCCGTCTCTCCGGCGAGACCATTCAGGTGATCCTGCAATTCAGCAAAGAGATGCGCGACCATCCGGTGCAGGTGTTTGAGGGGGTCACGGCCGTACTGGACACCCTGCAACCCCATTACCAGCTGATGATCATCACCAAGGGCGATCTGTTTGAGCAGGAGTCCAAAATTGCCCGCTCTGGCATTGCCGACCGCTTTCAATACATTGAAGTAGTCAGCGAAAAAATGGCGGAGACGTATGATGCGCTGCTGCACAAATATGGCATCGCCCCCAGCCGCTTCTTGATGGTGGGTAATTCCGTGCGCTCTGATATTTTGCCTGTGGTAGAAATTGGCGGCACGGCCGTACACATCCCCCACACCTCCACCTGGGCGCATGAAATTGTGCCCCATGCCGACCGCAGCCGCTACACCGAATTGGCGCACATCAGCCAACTTCCCGGCTGGCTGGCAGGACGGCCGTGAGGAAAGTAGAATCTCGTGAACCGTAGTCCGTAAACCCTTATCGGATTACGGCCAACAGATTACGGATTACACGAAATGATAGACACCGAAAATCTCACCAAGAGTTTTGACGGGCATACGGCCGTAGACCGGCTGACTTTGCACATTGGCGAAGGCGAAGTTTTTGGTTTTTTGGGCCCAAACGGCGCGGGCAAGACCACAACGGTGCGCATGCTCACCTGCCTGATTGCGCCTACGCAGGGGCGGGCCACCATCATGGGCTACGAGGTGGGCAAAGAGAGCCAATCCATCCGCCGCCACGTGGGGCTGCTTACCGAAACGCCCGGCATGTATGATCGCCTCTCCGCCCACAAAAACCTGATCATCTACGCGGAACTATACGAAGTAACCGATGTGCCCGGCCAGGTGGAAAAATATCTGCGGCTGCTCGGTTTGTGGGAACGGCGGGGGGATGCGGTGGGCACGTTCAGCAAGGGCATGAAACAAAAGTTAGCCATCGCCCGTACCCTGCTGCACGAACCTAAAGTCCTCTTTCTGGACGAACCGACGGCCGGATTAGACCCGGAAGCGGCCAAGCTGATACGCGACTTCATCCTGGAAGTGAAAGAACAGGGGCGCACCATCTTTCTAACCACGCACAATCTGGACGAAGCCGACCGCCTGTGTGACCGTATTGCCGTGTTTAACCAACGACTGCGGGTGATTGATACGCCCCAGGGGTTACGGCAGCAGTTATACGGCCGTCAGGTCGTCTTCCACCTGGCCGAACCCGCCGCCAGCTACCAGCCTACCCTGCAAAACCTGCCCTACCTCAATCGGCTGGAAGCAGTAGAAAACAAACTGGTCGTCGCCCTGGACGACCCTGAAACCCATAACCCCGAACTTATCCGCCTGCTCGTCAACGCCGGGGCCAACATCCAGTTTGTTGGCGAACTGCGCCATTCGTTGGAAGATATTTATTTGCGATTGGTAAATGATGATTAGAGATTGGAGATTCAGTCTCTAATCTCCAATGCCTCTTCAAAAACGATGAAAAAGATTCGCACGATTATCAGCAAAGAATGGGCCGAAGTGTTCAAAAACCGGCTTGTCCTCTTCTCGGTCATTTTCCTGCCACTCATCCTCACCGCGTTGCCCCTGGCAACCATCTGGGGCATGAGCCGTTATCCTGCCAGTACAAACAGCAGCATGTCTGCCGAAGACCTGGAATTTTTTGGCGACCTCTGCACAGGCCTTTCGGAAAATGACTGCATCATGGTTTATACCCTCAGCCTCTACACACTACTCTTCATGATCCTGCCAGTGATGATTCCCGTCACCATTGCCGCTTACAGCATTGTCGGCGAAAAAGCGACTCGCAGCCTGGAACCCCTGTTAGCCACACCCATTACTGACCTGGAGCTGCTCACCGGCAAAGCGCTGTCTGCCATCATTCCGGCCATCATCGCCACCTGGCTGGCCTATATGGTGTATGCCATCGGCGCAGTCATCATGTTGGGCACGGAACTGGCATTGGCCTATGTTTTTGCGCCGATCTGGGTGTTGGCGATTTTTGTGGTGGGGCCGCTGATGGCGTTCACGGCCGTGAGCATTGCCATCATGGTCTCCGCTCGCGTCACTGACCCCCGTGTGGCCGAACAGTTATCCGGCCTGGTGGTGCTGCCCATCATCCTGCTCCTGGTGGGGCAGTCTGTGGGTTGGGTTGTGATCAGCCAGGAGATGATCTACCTCATCGGTGTCATTGTACTGGTGCTGGATGTGATCTTGGGCTTCATCACCATTAAATCTTTCCAGCGCGAAACAATCCTTACACAATGGAAATAGGCGGCAACTTGCCACCTCTAGCTGGCAAAATCAGCAATTCCCAACCGCTTTACGCCTGATGCACCACTTTTCATCTGGTTTAACCGAAAATAAAGCTGCACAGCAGCTCTTTATATCTGGCCGATGAATGGGGCTGTTCCCAGACATCCGATTTCTTGGAGAAATCGGATGCCTGACCCGAACAAGTGGAAATTTCGTTTCTATAAGAGGATTGCTGTTGGTAAATGGGCATTGGGGTGGTTTGCCGGAGGGGGGGCAGTCTGGTAAAATGCTTGCTCGTTGAGGAGAGCCACCTGTTGCGGGATAGTTTAACGGCAGAACCGGCGGCTCTGAACCGTCTAGTCCAGGTTCGAATCCTGGTCCCGCAGTCAGCAAAACCACCCGTTTTCAGGGTGGTTTTTTTGATCCGCAAAGAGCGCGCAGGAACGCTCAAATTATTATTTGAGGCCGGTGGCGAGCTCGACGAGTTCTTTGAAGCTGGCGGGTTTGAGTAGGACGAGGCTGGCCTGCTCACGCAGCTGGGCGGCAATACGCGAATCGGCCGTAGACAGGATGACTTTGGTGTCTTTCAAGCGGGCGTCGGCACGGATCTGGCGCAGCAGATCATTCCCGGAAATATGGGGCAGGTGAACATCTAGCAAGATGACATCCGGTTGAAGGGTAGCTAATTTGTCAAGAGCCACACGGCCGTCTACGGCCGTAACCGCCTCATACCCCGCCACTTCCATGGCAGTGGCAAAAATGGTCACTAATTGAGGATCATCTTCGATGATCAGCGCCAGAGGCTTTTCGTTATTGGTTTTGTCTTGCATCACTTCGTTTCCTCCCCATCAACCGGCATCAATGGCAGGCAGACAGTAAAGGTGCTGCCCTGTCCCTCTTTGCTTTCCAGAGTAATGTTGCCTGCCATTAACCCGGTCAACTGCTTCACAATAGCCAATCCTAAACCGATACCGGAACGTTGTCGTGTTAATGAGCCATCTACCTGTTTAAATGGCTCAAAAATTGCTTCTTGCATCTCTGGTGGTATGCCTATGCCCTGGTCTGAGACCTGCAACAGGAGACGGCCGTCTGCCATCCACACCTCTTGCCGCACCACCCCGCTGTTGCTAAATTTAATGGCATTGCCAATCAGATTTAGCAGAATTTGGGCTATTCGATCCGGATCACCCATCAGGCGGGTAGGCACATTATCTTGTACCTGGCTGACCAATTGTACCCCTTTTGCTTCGGCTAACACCACCATTTTTTCGTGGACATCCTGCACCACTTCCGCCACCGACATTTCTTGCACGGTTACTTGCAGTTGCCCCACTTCCAGGCGAGCCAGGTCAAGCAGTTCATTCACCTGCCGGGTCAAAAAGCCTGTGCTGTTGATGATCTTTTGTGTTGGCTCCCATTGAGCCGGGGTGAGGGGGCCAAAAATCCCTTCTTGCAGCATTTCCGTGTACCCCAAAATTACATTGAGGGGGGTACGCAGTTCATGGCTGACTCGCGCCAGAAGTTCAGACTTAAAACGGCTGGCCTCCAAGGCTTCATCGCGGGCCCGTGCCAATGCCAGTTCGGCTTCTTTACGGATGGTCACATCGTGAAAGGTGATCATACGGCCGCTTAAATGGTTGCGGCCGTCATGTAAAGGCGAAATTTGTACGGCAAAGGTGAGCGGCCGGCCTGGTGAATTGACCGCGATTTCCGTTTCTATATCCGTCACATCCTGAAAGCTATCTAAAATGTGGGCTTGTGCTTGCAGAAACTGGCGCAGAGGATAACCCACCATCTCGGTGGCCTGCCGCCGAAACAAGGCCAGGGCGGCCGGATTGATGTCTAACACGCGATTCTGTAGGTCTAATACGATTAAACCATCGCGCATATTGTCTACGGCCGTGCGCCGCGCTACAGGCACCAGTTCAAACAGGCGGTAACGAAAGATGGCGTTCGCCATCAACAAACAGCACACCGCAAAGCTAAAGGTGGTATAGTCCAGATGAGGAAGCGGCAAAATACCAGACAGAAATATGATATTGGCTACCAACGGTAGGAGCGCACCGGCCACCAGAGTAGCGTTTTGCCGCCGGTAGGTGCGCGGGTAGCGGGCAAATGCTTGCAACAGCAAAATGGCGCCCGTGATGATCAGGACGTAAGAATAAAGGGAATGAACCCAGAACCAAGGGCCATGCGTGGTGGTCAGCACGGGTATTGGCCCAGAACTATCCAGGCCCACTTCCGTCCAGATCAAACCGTGCGCTTCGTTAGTAAAGACCAACAAGAGCGTGAGGGCGGGGCTGAGGCACAAAACCAGCAACCAGCGGCGCGTCAGCCAATTGGCGCGGTTAGTATATTGCGAGGCAAAAACAAACCAGGCCACCGGCACAGTGACAATGCCCAGATATTCAACTTTGGCCCAAAATAGTTTAGCTGTCTGGGTTGCCGCTGCGACTTCTATGCTGTAGGCGAATGACCAGAAGGCGATGGCAAAGGCCAGGATGGCGAATGAGACGGCCCACTCTCCCATATTGCGCCGCCGCCAGGAAAAGGCAGCAATACCCAATGCGACAACGGCCGTGCCCCATAAGGCTGCTACTACCACTATTTGTGCTGAGTTCATATGCCTGTTTGACTGATTTCTGTGAGTTGCCCTGTTGAGTTAACAATGACTTTATCTTAGCACGGCCGTCAGGCAAAACTATCACCTATATGGCCTATGGTCAGGTGGTGTTATCTGGGGCAAAGAGGGCAGCTTCCTGGCGCAGCCTGTGGAGGAAGTCAACTGATTTCAGGTTGCGTTCCAGAATGTGGGTGAGGTAACTATACATGATGTGTTCCAGTTCGGTGTGAACGGAGCGACGTAAATGGAGTTGGTTGATGGCAGTATAC
This sequence comes from uncultured Ardenticatenaceae bacterium, assembly GCA_964581605.1. GTDB lineage: Bacteria > Chloroflexota > Anaerolineae > Promineifilales > Promineifilaceae > CAADGU01. The sequence goes on along the minus strand of CAZOPF010000005.1, from coordinate 65,777 downwards.
GGCCGTGTCTGCAAAAAACGCAGCACTTTGAGGGCAACGGCCGTGATCGCCAACGCCCGCCGGTCAGCCTGATGACAGTTCGGGCATAACACCCCGCCCAACTCCACGCTGAATAATTGATCCTGTTCTGTAATCGTCTCGCCACAAGCAACACAGCTAAACAATTGTGGCTGGAAACCAGCAAGTGAAAGCAAATGCAGCTCGTAAAAACGGGCCAACAGCAGCATATCTTCATCGGCCGCAAACCAGCCAAGGGCATCTGCCAAAAGCTGGTACAAAGCCACCTGCTTATCATGCTCTACTGTAAAGCGATCCAGCAGTTCAACAGCATATGAAGCATATGTCGTCCGCACCAGGTCATCACGCAGCGTAGGGTAGGCTTCCACCATTTCCGCCTGGGTAATAATGTCCAGGTCATGTCCCTGGGCAAAAAGAAAGTTGGAGCGCATGAACAGTTCCACATGGCCCGTTTTGCGGCTTTGTGGTTTACGCGCCCCTTTGGCAATGGCTTTCATCTTGCCCCGCTCCCGGCTGAAAAGCGTCAGCAGCCGGTCGGCTTCGCCAAAATCAGAGCGTTTTAATACAATGGCCTCACTGCGGAATGTGCGTTCTCTACTCATCAGATTACAAGAAGAATTTCTAAGTACAGGATTGCATACTGGATAGTGTAAATTACTTTCTGTAAAAATTAGATAGCCAGTAAGCCATCAGGTAAAGTGAACCCCATTGTCAAGACCACAAATCAGCGAAAATAAGGTGGATACTTTGACCTTAAACTATTTGCATAGGCACGATTACACCCCGTGTGAAAGACGAGCCGCATGGCGAACATGCTGCCCGTCTCTTTGGGGAGGGGAAATTGACTTTACCAAAAGACGGGCTGGTTGACCACTGGTACTTACATCCCCAGGTGGGATGACCATATTTCGAATTGCTGGTTTAACATCTGCCATATTGCCCAAAGGAACCAACCGGGTTATGCTCCCATCCATCTATCCTGGCAACGTGCATAACCTGACATTATGTCACCCTGTCAACTATATGCCTCCACTGACTGAATTCCGTATCCCCATCCCCTTTGACTACCTGGCCACCTTTCTGTGGGCGCTCAGTGGGGCCATCGTCGGTATGCACAAACGGTATGACATCATGGGTGTTTTGGTCATCGCCCTGGTCTCATCTACCGGCGGCAGCCTGCTGCGCGATGGCCTCTTTCTGCAAGCCACCCCGCCCGTCCTCACCAACCCCGTCTACATCCCCTTAATCATCATGGCCACCGTCGTAGTCAGCTTTTTTCGCCAGCGCATCACGAACATGGTGATTGTGGATCGGCTGATCAGCGTCATTGACGCCATCGGTATACCGGCATTTGCTGTGATTGGGATGCAGCTTTCCCTGGAGGCGGGTGTTCCCCTGCCCGGTGTGGTGCTGGTGGGTGTGATCAATGGTGTGGGTGGCGGCATGTTGCGTGATCTGCTTGTCGGCGACACCCCTATCGTCCTCAAACCCGGCCAATATCTGATGTCGGCGTTACTTCTCGTCTGCATCCTGTTTCTTATTCTGGAGCAACTGTTAGGCGTCCCCATATCGGTAGCGGCCTGGAGCATTGTCCTCCTCTACTTTGTTATTCGCATGTTGAGCATCCGCTACAACTGGCAAACCCATCCTGTCCTACGTGACCCGCCGCCTTAAATCCAGCTTGGTCAAATCTTGAAGATTGAACCCATCTAGCTCGTCTTTCAATCTGTTGCCGGAGTCGCCTTTGTTGCTAGACTTATGGTCAAATACGATTCCTTGTGTAAAAATTCCTATGCTCAAGTAAATGTCGCTGTTTCATAAATCAGAAGGAGTTTACATGGGCCGCAGCGCACCACGATGAATGAAAATGGAGCGCAGGCTTTCAGCCGGCAACAGGCAAGCAAGATGCTCGCGCTCCATTTATATAGGAGACATCCAGATGGCACAGTTAAGCGAAATGGCCCGTCGTTATTCACGTGCTAACAGTGAAAGGTTTAAACAAGAACTATTCGAGATGCTGCGAATCCCCAGCCTGAGCGGTGATCCGGCCTATGCTGGCGATGTAAGGCGCATGGCGGAATGGCTGGAAAAGCATATGCACGAATTGGGCCTGGAAAATGTGCAGATCATGGAAACGGCCGGGCATCCCGTTGTCTATGGCGAATGGTTGGGGGCGGGGCCAGACAAACCGACCGTACTCGTCTACGGCCATTACGACGTCGTACCGGCGGAAATGGCCGATGGCTGGCACACGCCCCCCTTTGAGCCGGTGGAAAAAGACGGCAAAATTTATGCCCGCGGCGCAACGGATGATAAGGGGCAATTGTTCATCCACGTCAAGGCACTGGAGTCTTATCTGCAAACGGCCGGACACGCCCCCGTCAACGTCAAATTCCTCATTGAAGGCGAAGAAGAAGTCTCCTCCCCCAACCTGGTACCGTTCATCAAAGAGCATCTCGACCTGCTCATGGCCGATGTGTGCATCATCAGCGATACCTCCATGCGTAGCATAGAAGAACCGGCCATTCTGCACAGTCTCCGGGGGATGACCTATCTGGAAGTGGAGGTTTTTGGTCCGACCGATGATTTGCACAGCGGCTTGTGGGGCGGGGCGGCCCACAATCCGGCGCTGGCGCTGGTGGAGATCCTGGGCAAACTGTACAACGCCGACAACACCATTGCCGTGCCCGGATTTTATGATGATGTGGCGCCATTAACGGCCGTCGAACGCGAGATGATCGCCAAAACCGACCTGTCAGAAGAACAATACAAACAGTCTACGGGGGTAACGGCCGTTTGGGGCGACGCCAACTACACCATCCGCGAGCGCATCTCCGCCCGGCCCACGCTGGACATTAACGGCCTGTGGAGCGGTTGGAGCGGCCCCGGCCCCAAGACCATCGTGCCTGCCAAAGCAGGTGTTAAGATCAGTTCTCGGCTAGTAGGCAACCAGGACCCCCACAAAATCTACCAGCAAATCAAAAGCTACATCGAATCCATCACCCCACCTACCGTGCGCGTAGAGGTGCGGCTGATCACCACCGGCAAGGCCGCCCTTTTCCCCTTTGACAGCCCAGAAATGCAGGCGGCCGCCCGCGCCTATGAAAAAGCATGGGGTGCCACACCGCTCTTCACCCGCGGCGGCGGCAGCATCCCCGTCGTGGCCGAGATTGCCGATATGATGAACATTCCGGTGGTGCTGATGGGGTACGGGTTGGATGATGATGGTCTCCATTCGCCGAATGAACGGTTTAGCATCGAAATGTTCCAACGGGGAATCGAGACGGCCATTGTCTATCTAGAGGAATTAGCCCAGCTACAGAGAGAGGGAACCCAGCCATGAGTAGCCCATTCATACACGAATTGGAAGAACGCTTCCTGCGCTACGTGAAGATTGACACCACGGCCGACCCCACCTCAACCACATCGCCCAGTACGGCTATCCAGTTCGATCTGCTCCATCTACTGGCAGATGAACTAAAACAGATCGGTGTGCAAGATGTGAGTCTGACCGACTATGGCGCTCTTTTGGCGACCATCCCGGCCACAGTGCCAGCAGATGTGCCCACTATCGCCCTGTTGGCCCATGTGGACACGGCCCCCCAGTTCTCTGGCACCAACGTCAAGCCCATCGTCCACCGCCATTACAGCGGCGCGGACATCGTCTTGCCAGACAATCCCAGCCAGGTGTTGTCGCCCCAAGAGATGCCTTACCTCACCGAAAAAATAGGCGATGACATCGTGACTGCCTCCGGCACAACCCTGCTGGGCGCAGATGACAAAGCGGGCGTCGCTATTATCATGGCTGTGGCCCGCCACCTGTTGCAAAACCCAGACCTGCCGCACGGCCCAATCCGCATCGGTTTCACGCCGGACGAGGAGATCGGCCGTGGCGTCCACGCCAACCTGCCGGGCGACCTCAAGGCCGAGTTTGCCTACACGCTCGATGGCGCGCACCGGGGGGAGATTGTTTACGAGACCTTTTCGGCCGACGCGGCCAAAGTCACCGTCAAGGGGGTACCCATTCACCCTGGCTGGGCCAAAGACAAGCTGGTCAATGCGGTGCATCTCGCCGCCAAGATCGTGGATACCTTGCCCCAGGCCACGCTGACGCCGGAGACAACCTCCGGTCGGCAGGGCTTTTGGCATGTGGTGGGCATGAGCGGGTCTGCGGCCGAGATGAGCATAGACATTATCCTGCGGGACTTCGAGCGCGACCTGCTGGCGGCGCAGGGCGAGCTTCTGCAAAAGGTGTGTACGGCCGTGCAGGCTGGCGAGCCACGCGCCGAAATCACCTGCACCATCACCCCCCAGTACCGCAACATGCGCTATTGGCTGGAAGATGACATGCGCCCGGTTGAACTGGCGCGTGAAGCCTGCCGCCAGGTTGGCGTTGAGCCGTTCTCCGTACCCGTGCGCGGCGGCACCGACGGCTCGCGGCTGACCGAACTGGGAGTGCCCACACCCAATATATTCACCGGGATGCAGGAGATTCACGGGCCGTTGGAATGGGTTAGCCTGCAAGACATGGCGGCCGCGACTGAAGTGTGCATCAAGCTGGTGCAGCTATGGGCTGCGGCCGGGCGGGGCGCGCCAAAACCGCACCATGCTCCCGAATCACCGGCTGAAACAGGCACGGCCGTTGACTGGACGGATGCCATATAAAACGGCTTATCTGTGCAATCTGTGTAATCTGTAGATTATTTTCATTAGGAGGCAAACATGGCAAAAAAGAAGGAGAAGGAACCCGCGCCCCAGGCATCGTCCGGGTTTTTAGGCGCGGTCGAAAAAATCGGCAACAAAGTCCCCCACCCGGTAATGATGTTTTTGTATCTCATCATTGGCGTCATCGTCCTCTCGGCTATCCTGGCCTGGATGGGCGTCAGCGTCACCGAGGAGATAGCGGTGCCTGTTCCAGCGCCGGCCGTACCAGATTTTTACGAGGACACGTCCAACCCCGGCTACGTCATACCGGTAGACCCCTATCAGGCAGAATTTGAAATTGAAACACGGACGATCCCCATTCGCAGCCTGTTATCGGTGGAAGGCATCCGTTTCATCTTCACCTCCTTCGTGCCCAACTTCGCCGGTTTTGCCGTCGTTGGCATCACCTTCATCGCCCTGCTCGGCGCCGGCGTAGCCGAAGAAGCCGGGATGATGAACGCCCTCATCCGCAAATTGGTCGCCGTCGCCCCGGCCGGGGGACTTAGCTTTATCATCATCTTTGTCGGCGTGTTGTCCTCAGTCGCCTCTGATGCGGGCTACCTGATTCTCATTCCGCTGGCGGCCGCTGCCTTCTACAGCGTGAAGCGACATCCGCTGGTTGGTCTGGCGGCCGCTTTTGCCGGTGTGGCCTCCATCTTTACGGTCAATCTCATCCCCACCCCCATAGACGCCATGCTGACCGAGATCACCAACGAATCCATCGCCCTGGCTGGCGGAGAATCCATCACCATCGCCGCCAATATCTTCTTTAATATCGGCTCATCCTTCATCCTGGCTCTCGTGGCGGCCGTTGTCACCGAGCGCATCATCGCCCCCCGCCTCGGTGAATACACCGGCACAATAGCAGGGGCAACGGAAGGCGAGAGTGTGAAGCAAGAGATCACGCCAGAGGCCGAAGCGCGTGGTTTACGTTTTGCCCTGTTTGGTTTTCTGGGTGTACTCGCCGTCATCCTGGTACTGACGCTGCCGCCGGGCGCACCACTGCGCCGCCCACCTGAGCAAATTGGCGGCAACTCCCCACTGATGGACAGCCTGTTGTTTGTCATCATGCTGTTCTTTTTGATCTCAGGTATCGCCTTTGGCAAGGGCGCCGGCACCATCAAAAACAGCGCCGATGTCATCAAGGGCGTCGTGAAAACCTTTTCCGGGCTGGCGGGCATGGTCTTCATGCTGCTGATGATCAGCCAGTTCATCGCCTTTTTCAACTACAGCAATCTGCCGACGGTCATTGCCGTTAATCTGGCCGAATTATTGGAACGCGCCGACATCGGCGCACTGCCGCTGTTGATTTTGATGACCCTGGTCATTGTCTTGCTCGATTTCATCATGCCCGGTTCTGTGCCTAAATGGGCTATTTTTGCCCCGATCTTTGTTCCCCTCTTTATCCGGTTAGATGTTGCGCCGCAGTCGGTGCTGGCCGCCTACCGGATTGGCGATGCGCCGGTGAATTCGATCACGCCGTTGATGGTCTACCTGCCCTTCATCGTTACCGTTGCCCAGCGTTACCAGAAAGATGCGGGTATTGGCACCATCGTGGCGCTCATGCTGCCTTATGTGATTGTAATCCTGGTGGCCTGGCTGCTGCTTTTCATCCTCTGGTTTGCATTGGGAATCCCGCTAGGGCCGGGTTATCCGGTGGGTGTATAAAAACATTGTGGGAGATTAAGAGATTAGGAGATTGAGAGACTCAATCTCCTAATCTCTCAGTCTCAAAGATTTGGATATTTATGGCTGATAAAAGTGATACTTCTGGCACCAATGTGCCTCTCGCAGCCTCCTGGCTGCCGTTGGTGGTTATCTTGCTGGCCCAAATTCAAATGGCGTTTAATGTCAACGCCATTCCCGTTTCCATTGGCCCCATTGTGGAAGAATTAGAGATACCGGCTACCAGCGTGGGGACGGCTCTCGTCTTTTATTCGCTTTTTGTGGCCGCTTTTGTCTTGTTAGGCGCGAAGCTGGGCAAGGTGTTTGGCGACCGTCTGGTTTTTCAGGTGACGGCGTTGGCACATGGGGCGGCGATGGCGGTGATGGCGGTGAGCAACACCGCTGCGGGTATGAATCTGGCGCAGGCGCTGGCCGGGCTGGCCGCCGCCGCCCTGGTGCCCACGCTGGTGGTATTGATTGCCGCCAATTACCGGGGCAAACAACAGGCGCAGGCGTTGGGCATCATGGCGGGTACACCGGCCATTTCGGGGGCGCTGGCTTTTTTTATTGCCGGTCTGTTTGGGACGCTTTTGAGCTGGCGTCTCTCGTTTGGTATTTTGAGTGTCCTTTCGCTCATCGTTTTTGTTCTGAGCTTCCGTTTGCAGCCGATTCCTCGCCAATCAGGGGTGAAGATTGATGTTGTGGGTGTGGTGCTGGCGGCGCTGGCTGTTATGCTCATCTCGTTGGGTTTTAACAATCTGAATGCCTGGGGAATTTGGGTGGCTAAACCGGCGGCTCCGTTTGATCTGTTGGGCCTGTCGCCAGCGCCATTTATGATCATTCTGGGGTTGGTGTTGGTGCAGGCCTTTTTTGCCTGGGCGCACCGACGGGTGGAGAAAAAGAAGACGCCGCTGCTGGCGTTGGAGGTGCTGGATTCGCGGGAGGAGCGGGCGAACATTGCAGCGCTGCTGGTGATTGGGGCGTTGGGGCCGGCCGTGAACTTCCTGATCCCGCTTTATATTCAAATTGTGCAGAATCAGAGTTCGCTGTTCACGGCCGTGACCGTCATCCCCTACACCCTGTCCATTGCCACCGCCGCCATTCTCATCGTCCGTTTTTTTGATCGGCTGTCGCCTCGCCAGATTGCGGTGCTTGGTTTTACGGCCGTAGCTGCCGGGCTGGCGCTGTTGGCTGTGACCATTAACAATGAATGGACAACCCCCGTGGTTATTTTTAGCCTGATTGTCATCGGGTTGGGCGAAGGGTCCCTGATAACCCTGTTGTTTAATGTGATGGTGTCAGCCTCGCCTAAAGAGTTAGCCGGTGATGTCGGCGCGCTGCGCGGCGTAGCCAACAATTTATCCACCGCGCTGGGCACCGCCTTTGCCGGGGTGGTGGCGGTAAGCCTGCTCAGCGCCATTGTTTTGAGCAGCCTGGCCCAGTCCAATATCCCTGACTCCCTCAAGGTGGAGATAAATCTGGATAACATCAACTTCGTTACCAACGATCAGTTGGAGACGGCCTTAAGCGAAACCAGCGCCACACCGGAGCAGGTGGCCGAGGCGGTGCGCATCAACGAGTCCGCCCGCCTGCAAGCCTTAAGAGATTCTTTCCTGATTTTGGCGGGCATTGCCTTGCTGGCGCTTGTCCCGGCGATGGGTTTGCCCAAATACACACCCGGTGAGATACCCAGCGGTGCATCGGCCGAAAAAGAAAAGCGGGGCAAGAAGAGGGCGGCTACGGCCGTAAAGTGATCCTGTACGCAGTGGGCAACTGTTCATCCCTTTTAATCGAGGAGCGTGGGACGCCCACGTCCCACGCGGGGCACGAGGGCGTGCCCCACTCCTCTGGTATCTTATGGTTTACCGTACCAGCTAATTGCGGCTACGACGACAAACCACATAAGGAGACGACAAAATGAGACGACGAGGTCCTATCGGCGGTAGAGCGATGCGACGCACGGTGCGCCGCGCCCGACGGCGGCGGATTCGGATGCGGCGCAGACGCATGGTGTTGGTCGGGGGGATGGTGGCCATTGCCGTGGCTGGCACTTCTTCGGCCATCAAAATGAGCCAGCAAGACGCGCAGCGCATTGAACAGCATACCGGCATGAAGCCTGAAGACTTGACCGAAGCGCAGTTGGAACAGGCGCTAAACGACCTGGAAATTGACACGGATGAGTTGACCGATGCGGAAGTGGCGGCCATTGAAGCGGCCGATGCGGAACCAGACGCTCCGGCCTCCCCACCGCCGCCAGCTGCGGCCGCACCCCCGGCTGACTACATCACCCAACTGGAACGGCTGGGCGCGTTGCGGGATCAAGGCATTCTTACCAACGAGGAGTTTGAGGCGAAGAAAAAGCAGATTTTGGGGATGTAACACCTGGGAATTCAGGTGAATTTATGGCGTGATGGGTGATAGGTGATGCGTGACCAGAAAGGTTTCATGCATCACGTGTCACCCATCACGTTTTACTTTTTACGACAAAAGGGAATCGTTATGGTAGCTCATTTGCGTATCTCTATTTTGGCTGGTCTGTTATTCGCTCTAATGGCTTGTGCCTCGCCGCCGCCAACCAGCGTGCCGCCGGATACACCGGCCACAACGCCCACATCAGCGCCTACGGCCGTGCCAGACACAGACACGGCCGTGCCCCAGGCCGTTGAATACAATCTGGGCGAAGTCACCATTGTGCAAGAACGATTTCCTGAAGACAGCCGCTTCCGCCACATGCCGGTGCAGCTGAACGGGATTATCGCCGCGCCGCCGGAAGGGGACGGGCCATACCCGGTGGTGCTGATCATTCACGGCACCCACCCTGGCTGCCCGGTGAATGAGATGAGCGTAGACGTCTGGCCGTGCGCGCCGGAAGTTGAGCAGCCCAACTACCGGGGTTTTGATTACCTGATCAGCCACCTGGCGGCGCAGGGGTATGTGGCGCTCTCTATCAATGCCAACGCGGAGAATACCTTTGGTTTTGGCGAAGGGACGCCGGGTGAGCGGTTGAGTCAGCTTGTTGGCCTGCATCTGGATGCGCTGGTGGAAGCGGTTAATGGTGGGGAAAACCAGTTTGGTGTGGAGTTAGACGGCCGTGCCGACCTGACCAACCTTGCCTTCTTCGGCCATTCACGCGGCGGCGATGGCGTGGTCTGGCTGGCGCATCGGGATGGGCTGACAGAACCAGACGCGGCCGCCCGGCATGGCTATGGCCCGGTAAAGGGGCTGTTGCTGATTGCCCCTACCCCCGCATTCACATTACCCAACGGGGCCAACGCGCCCATGGCCATCCTATTGCCCGCCTGTGATGGGGATGTTATCACGCAGGATGGGCAATACTTTTACGAAGGAGCGCGGCAGAATCCAACCCAGAGCGCCTGGGCCACGTCCGTCTGGCTGGAGCAGGCCAATCACAACTATTTCAATTCCATTCTGGCCGCTGATTGGACATTTCCGGGCCGCCCAGACTGCGTCACGCGGCTGGACAAAGAGACTCAGCGCGGTTTTCTGACCGACTATGCCACCGATTTCCTGACGGCCGTTTTCAGCGATGATGCCCAGGCGGTAGACGCAGCCATGGCTCAGATGGGGCTGGATGTGCAAACACCGGCGCCGGATACGCTGTTTGGCTTACCGGGGCGTGTCTCCTTCCTGTCCCCGGCCGCTGACCGGCAGACGCTGTTTATCCCGGCCAGCGCCGACGAGTTAACCACCAATCGCGTTGGTGGTGCAGTCACTGCTGAAGGTGTAACCACTTTTTTCTGTGAAGCTGGCTTTCACACGCCAGCCATGATACCGGGCAGCGAACCGTGCCGCCGGGTGAACCTGACCATACCAGGCAATCCGTCGCTGGTGGTGGTTTCCTGGGAGCAGCCGGGCGGGGCGCTGCGCTTCGCGCTGCCGGAAGAAGCCGGCGATTTGAGCGATTACACCACCCTCAGCCTGCGCACGGCCGTTGACCCCCTCTCCCCATTGAACGAAACGGGCGCGCCTCAGGCGTTTAGCGTGCAATTGACGGACCGGGCGGGCGGGACGGCCGTTGTGTCCACCCGTGCCAACGAACCGGCGCTGGTTTTCCCACCAGGCGAAGTAGAGGAAGATTCTTTCTCGGCGGGTGATTTGTTTACGGGGCGCGCCCCCATGACCACCATCCGCTGGCAACTGAGCGACTTTGCCGGCGTTGACCTGAGCCAGATCGTCGAAATCGCCCTGCTGTTTGACCAGACGGAGAGTGGGTCGCTGTTTATGGGTGATGTGGCCTGGGAACGGCCGTCGGCCAGCCAGGAATAACCCTAGGGCACGCCAATTAAGCAATGGCTCTCACTTACGAACGCTCATTTCGCATCCGCCACTATGAATGTGACGCTTATGGGCATGTGAACCATGCCAACTATTTGCGTTATATGCAAGAGACAGCGCTGGATGCTTCGGCCGCGGCCGGTTATGACATTGCCCGTTACCAACAACTCCAACGACAATGGCTCATTCGAGAAACCGATATTACATTTTTGCGGCCGCTTCATTATGGTGATACGGCCGTTGTTAAAACCTGGGTTCAAGATTTCCGCCGGGTACGCTCACGCCGTGCTTATGAAATCCGCCACGCTCTAAGCGGTGAATTGATAGCACAGGCCCATACCGACTGGGTATTTCTGGACAGCCAGACGTTACAGCCTGTCTCCATTCCCCCAGAGATGATCCTGGCCTTCATGCCAGAAGGCCTGCCGGCGCAAGCGCCCCGCCGCGAACCATTTCCGACAGCACAGCCACCCAACTTGGGCACATTTACCAACAAGGTAACGGTCAAATGGCGAGATTTGGATGCGGCCGGGCATGTGAACAATGCCACCTACCTGGGTTATATCGAGGATTGTGGGTTAGCCGCATTGTCCGCCAGCGGCTGGCCGATGCCGCGTATGGTGGCGGCCGGTTTTGGCATTGTGGCCCGGCGTTATCGCCTGGAATACAGGCAGCCAGCGCTGTTCGGCGACGAATTGGCGGTTTCTACTTTTGTGTCAGAAATCAGGCGAGCAACGGCCGTGCGCCACGCCACCATCACCCGCATTCAAGATCAGGCTGTGGTGGCACGGGCAGTTATTACGGCCGTTTGTGTTGATCTGGCCACTGGCCAGCCCTGCCGGATTCCTGCCACTTTCCTGGCTGATCTGGCAGTCTCACCATGACCAAAGCGTGAAAAATTTCCTACTGTCATTCACGCCTTCTTTATGCCATAATACGCACCATTAAATCATATCAATTGGGAAAGCCTGTAGTTTCATGTGCTTTTCGCCAACCGAGGAACAAAAAGTGACATTCTCAATTCTTGTGGTAGACGATGAACCGGCCCTGCGTGACCTGATAGGGCAAATGCTAGAAATAGGGGGGTATGCCGTTCAGGAAGCCAGAGATGGCGAAGAAGCGTTGGATATGATTGACGAAACACCGCCAGATGCCGTGATTCTGGATGTGATGATGCCAGATATGGATGGGATTACGGTGTGCAAGAAGCTGCGTGCCAATCCGGCAACGGCCGTGCTGCCTGTGATCATGCTCAGTGGCAAGACTCAGCGGGAGGCGGTGGCCGAAGGGCTGGCCGCCGGTGCTAACAAATATCTGTGCAAACCGGCTTCCTTTGAAGAGCTGATGAACAGTTTGCACGAGGTGTTGTCGGCTGCGGCCGTGTCCTGATTTTTTGCTAATGAGAGATTGGAGATGGCGCCATCTCCAATCTCCACTTTCTCTTCCTCGCCCCCTCCCCCTCCCTCCTCACCCAGGCTACAATTGCATATCTCCGGCAAAGGAGTGCAGCACACCAATGATCACAGGCATGGAATTTATTCTGATAGCATTAGCGGCCGTAGCTGCCGGAGCGGTGAATGCTCTGGCAGGCGGCGGCACCTTAATCACTTTTCCCATTCTGGTGGCAGCCGGCATCCCCCCCATCAGCGCCAATATCACCAATACAGTTGCCCTCTCGCCAGGTTATCTGGGGGCGACAATGGGGCAGGCCCAAGAGCTGCACGGGCAGCGGCGGCGGTTGTGGCTGACGCTGCCCGCCGGTGTGGTGGGCGGCATTGTGGGGGCAGTTTTGCTTTTGCAAACAGAAGAGCGGGTATTCCAGGAGTTGGTGCCATATCTCATCTTAATGGCTTCCGGTCTGTTGGCCGTGCAGGAACGGCTGCGTGCCTGGCTGGTGCGTCGTCGGGAGCAAAAAGGGACAATGGCCGCCAATGAAGCCTGGGTTATTCTGCCGGTGGGGCTGGCGGCCGTCTATGGTGGTTACTTTGGAGCCGGGGTAAGCGTGATGGTGTTGGCCGTGTTAGGGCTTTTTCTGGATGACAACCTCACCCGCTTAAATGCCCTCAAACAGGCCATTGCTTTTAGCATCAACGTAACGGCCGCCATCTTTTTTCTCTTTTCCGGGCAGGTGGTGTGGGCGGCGGCCCTGGTGATGGCGGTTGGGGCGTTAGCAGGTGGTGTGATGGGCGGCCGGTTAGCCAGCCGCATCAAACCGGCCAGCCTGCGCCGTGTGGTCGTGATTATCGGCGTGGCGGTGGCACTTATTTATCTGGTGAGATAGGTAGATATGGCGTTTGATCTGGTTATCAAAAATGGGACGGTTGTCACGGCCGTAACCCACGCTCCAGCCGATGTTGCCATTAACGGTGAAACGATTGTGGCGGTGGGGTCAGGGCTGCACGGGCAGCGCGAGATTGATGCGGCGGGCAAACTGATCATTCCCGGTGGGGTAGATATGCACGTCCATTTGCAAATGCCCATCGGCCGTTTTGTTTCCACCGATGACTTTTACACCGGCACGGTAGCGGCCGCTTGTGGGGGCACCACCAGCATCATTGATTTTGTGGAAACAGCGCCCGACGAAACGATGCCGGCGGCCATTGCTGCCCGCCGTGCCCTGGCCGACCCACGTGTGGTGGTGGATTATGGCCTGCACATGACCATCACTCCTGCCGATATTGCCAGGTTAGATCAGGTTCCGGCTGCCTATGCCGCGGGCTGCACCAGTTTCAAATTGTATATGGCTTACGGGCATCGCCTGGATGATGGGCAACTGCTCCGCGCACTCACGGCCGTACACCAAATCGGCGGCCTGCCCGTTGTTCATGCCGAGAATTGGGATGTGATCCTGGCGTTGGTCGCCGATAATGTGGCAAACGGCCGTACCAGCCCGCACTGGCACCCGCGCAGCCGTCCGGCCTTGTTTGAAGCGGAGGCAACCGGGCGCGTGATTGATATTGCCACCTTTGTGGGCGTACCGGTGCATATTTTTCATGTTTCCTGTGGGGCGGCCGTGGCGCGGATTGCGGCGGCGCGAGCGCGTGGGTTGCCGGTGACGGCCGAGACGTGTCCGCAATATCTTTTCCTGACGCAAGAGGTATATGACCAGCCTGGCATTGAAGGAGCGCTGCCTGTTTGCTCACCACCAATCCGGGATGAGCAGGAGCAGGCGGCACTGTGGGCTGCCCTGAGTCGGGGTGATTTGCAGGTGATTACCACCGATCACTGCCCCTTTACCCGCGCCGAAAAAGAGACGGGGCTGGCTAATTACAGCCAGATTCCGGGTGGTGTGCCTTCCATTGAAATGCGGCTGGCGGCCCTTTATTCACAGGGGGTGCGCCAGGGGTTGATCACCCCCATGCAGTGGGTGGAACTGTGCTGCACCACCCCGGCACGGCTCATGGGCCTGGCCAGAAAGGGGCATATTGCGCCTCAGTTTGATGCCGATGTGGTTATATTTGACCCTGATGCCACCTGGATGGTAACAACCCAATCGCTGCATGAGATGGCCGATTGGACGCCATATGAGGGGTTGACATTACACGGCCGTGTGCAATCTACTCTCATTCGCGGTCAGGTGGTAGTGGCCGATGGCGAATTGCAGGTAGCGGCTGGTTACGGCCGTTATCTGCGGATTTAATTTTCACGCATCCGGCCACTGCCAGCAATGCAACTGCCAGGCCCCCCGTTCGGCGAGCACCGCGCCCACAAAACCGGGCAGCGGCTCTAGTGCGTGCAGTTGCCAACCGGCCGCCTCCGTCTGGCGGCCGCGCACATAAAGCAGCTGCGCTGGTTCATCTGGCCGCAGCGTTACTTCAAATGATTTCAATGGGCAAGACAGCCCCTCGCCTATCGCCTTGATAAATGCTTCTTTGCGCGTCCAACAGTTAAAAAAGGCGTGCGGTTTTTGCGCATCGGGCACGGCCGTATACGCCTCATACTCGGCGGCCGCAAAAAAACGCTTTGCTACCCGGTGGGCATCTGGCAACGGCCGCACCGCCTCCACATCCACCCCCACCTCGTGCCCACGTGCAAAGGCCAGCAGCGCCACGCCCGCGGCATGAGAGACATTGAAGCGCAAGTCGCTGCCCATCATGGCCGGTTTGCCGTGCAGACTATAGTGGAAGGTAACGGCCGTTGGCTCTACACCTTCATACCTGCCAAGAAGCAGCCGCAGGGTGGCCCGCCCCACCACATAATGCGCCCGGTCTTCAGCAAAATGGAATTTTGCCGCCCGCGCCTGCTCGTCTGATGAGAGGATGGTGAAAAGAGCGGAGACGGCCGCCGGGGGCCGTGCCAGCCGCACACACCACACATGCAGTTCATCTGGCGGTAAAAGGGGTACGGCCGTGCCCACCGGCCAGCGCGTCATCTCATTCATAGGCGGGGGATTGTACGACCGTTGATCTCACAACTCAAAACACCAGCCACTTTCACCCCCATTTGCTACACCCTTCCCCCCTACTATATAATCCAAACTGGAATCAGGGTATCCCTATCAAATGGTTTCAAACTCTATGAAACATGTTTTAGTTCAATCCAGATTGCCTCACCGCTTTCTCTTACTGATCCTTTGTCTGCTGGCATTTGGCACTCTCGTTGCTTTCCAACTCCACACCCAAAAAACGGCCGCGGCAGCACCAGCCGCGGCGGCACCAGTCGCGGCTTACTACCAGACTCCCATTATTTCTATGGGGGCCACCAGTTACTCCACAAACGAAGGCAGCCCGGTTACGGTAAGAATTCAATTAAATGTGCAACCACCCGCAGGCACACCGGCCAGTGTGCGATATACCACTTTTCCCGTAACGGCCGTAGCCGGGCAGGATTATGTGGCCATCAGTGGCATTATCACCTTTACCAACAGCTCCCCTATTTTTCAAGATATAACCATTCAAACTATCGCCAACAACACATCACTGGTTGATCGCTATTTCAATTTTGTCCTGTACAGCCCTATCAACGCTACCCTGAACTCCGCTCAATTCACATCTTCCATCCGCATTATCAATACCAACTTCACAGCCACCCCCACCGCTACCGGCGGCGCGCCCATCTTTGCGGATGCGTTAGAACCTAACAATACCTTCAATGAGGCCAGCAACGTAGACGCAGGCGGCGCGGCCCGATGCAGCCTGACGTTTTACCCCCCTGGCGACCAAGATTTCTTCCGCTGGTGGGGGCAGGCGGGTATTTCCTACCGCGTTTTCACCCGCGATCTGGCGGCCGGGCTAGACACCCAACTGCAAGTCTTCAACACCAACCAGAATCTCATCGCCGAAAATGATGATGAAACGCCGGGCGGCCGTAGCTCCAGCGTTACCTTCACCGCCAACACCAACGGCTTTTACTTTGCCCGCGTCATCAACACCATTCCCGGCGACCCGGTAGACAAGACTTACTGCTTTGAAGTCAGCCGTTTTCTGGAACCAACCCTCACACCACCGCCTGCTTTCCCCTCCGGCGCAGACGCCTGCGAATTCAACAGCACCTTTGACCAGGCCTGCCTGATTGTGGTCAACGAGACTGTATCGTTGAACTTTATCCCCACTCTGGGCAGCCACCAGGATACCGACACGTTTCGGCTCTGGGTGAAGCCGGGCATTTTCTACACCTGCGAAACCACCATTCCCGCCGGCTCGGCCGCCGACACCAACATCATTTTGTACGATGCCAACACCAATCCGTTTAACCCCTGGATTGGCAATGACGACAAAGAAATAGGCAACCTGGGCAGCCTGGTCTCTTACCTGTCTACCTATACTGGCTGGCTGTTCATCCAGGTGGGGCCGGTAAACGTGCCCCCGCTGGAAGAGGCGTCGCAACACACCTATACATTAACGTGTACGCAGCTTGTGGCCACACCTACCCCCACTCCTACCCATACGGCCACACCCACACCGCCGGGCAGTGGCGGCGGGGGGGGCACGTTCTTCACACCTACACCCATGCCCACCATTGCCTTCCCTACCCCGTTCCCGACCCCTACGCCCATTAACCCGGCTGATTTTATCCCCACGCCAGTGCCACCGCCGCTGGTCAATGTGCAGCCGCTGCCGACGGCTACGGCCGTGTCCAGCGGCCAACTGGTGAGCATTGACGTCACCATCTTCTTTGATAGCAATAATAATTACCTGCCCGAACAGACCGAAGGCATTATGGGTGTAGATGTCGCCCTGTTTGATAATGCCACCGGGGAATTGCTCTCCTACGGCCAGACCAATGAAGCGGGTATGATTCATTTTGAAGTTCAGGCATCCGGCGCTGTACGCATCGTGGTGCCCTTTCTCAGTTACAGCCAGGTTATCACCCAATCTACCGATCAGGTGCTGATCCGCGTTGCGCCTGGTATATTGCCCATTGGGATTCCATAGCGGTTCGGAGTGGAGGCTTTAGCTGGAGCTATGCCGGCTGAAGCCTCCACTCCCATCACTTATTTTATGTCCATCGAGCCAACAGAAGAAGCCGCCGCCGAAGCGTCATCCTCTGCGGAAGAATCATCTACCGCACAATCCCGGTTTTCCAGCCTACGCCAGAACACCCCGTTGCTGCTCATTGCCATCATCGGCGGCCTCGCCCTGGTGTGTGCCATGTGTGTCGTTGTGGCGGCCGCTCTTTTGTTTGCCGTAGACAGATGGCGTGATGGAGATACGGCCACGCCTACACCCCCGCCCACCCCCACCGCCCTGACCAGCCTGCCTACCAGCCAACCTCAGGTGCAAGTTGTTAGCAGCGCCGGGGCCATTTCCGTCACACTGGGCACGCCCATTCTCCTACAAGTGGGTGGGCAAGAGTTTGATGTAAAAACCGACACCATTGGTGCCGACGGCGTTTGGACACCCAGTGCCACCAACGCAGGCGAAGCCTCCTGGGTTAAAGACACAGTCGTCAATTACGTCCTCGGTTTGCCAGACACAGAAACCAATGAAGGAGTGTTGACACAGTTAACGCCGGGTGATCAAATTCAGTTGATCACTAACGGCCGTACCAGTTTCACCTTCACCTTCTTTGAACGCACGCTTGCCCCCCCGGACGACCGCTCCGTATACACCCAACAGTCACCGGGCATCACCCTCATTTTGCTCAAGTCTGATGGCAGCGACCGATTGGTGGTGCGCGGCCGTGCCCTCACCGCTGAAGCTGAAAACGCGCCGGAAAATGTGGTTAACATTGGCGAAACAGCCCAACTGGATAATGTGCAGATCACGGCTGATTCCGCCATTTACATTGCTGACCGCCCGGAGATACCGGCCGGTTTCGCCTTTTTTCAGGTGGATTACACCATCCAAAACGTGGGGCTGACCGCCCTGGACAGCAGTACCCTGCAAATGACCCTGGTAGATGAATTGGGCAACCGCTATGCCCTGAACCCGGCCGCTTCCCAATCTGGCAATTACCCCATTTTGAACGGTTTCCTCAATGCCAACCAGACCGCCCAGGCGACGGCCGGCTATCAGGTGCCGTTGGGGTTAGACAGCGAAACGGTTAGCTGGATTGTCACCAATCAGGACACCGGCGCGCAGGTGTTTATCACCTTGCCCTTTACGGGCGGGGAAACGGCCGTGCAAGGGGCCAGCATCTCCGTCTTTCGGGCTGAGGTATCAAACGACCTTACCAGCCTCAATCTGGGCGGGCAAATTACCAACCTGGGCAGCCAGCCGTTGATTATCACTGAATCAGACATTCAACTCACCTCGCCGGATGGTGCCGTTTACCTGCTGCTCTCCACCAATCCCCCACTGCCCTGGACAGTGGCGCCAGGCCAGACAGTTCAATTTTTTGTTACCTACCAGCGCCCGCCGGGGGGCACGGCCGTTTTCCGTGTGCTTAATCAGGAATTCCAAATTACTGAGCAGCCAGGTTCGTAATACATGAATCGTAAACGGTGAACGGTATTTAGAGTCACGGGCACGGCTTACAACAAACAAGAAAAATGTTATGAATGAATTGGCACAATTTCGGCGGCAGGTGGATGAGTTTATGGCCCACCATCCGCAATCTCCTCTGGATGAGGAACAGCGCGATAGATTTACCGGGCTGGCTTATTTTGCCGCCAATGATGACCTGATTTTTGAAACAGAAGTGGAACGGTTTGCCGATGATGAACCATTGCTGGAAATGGAAACGAGTACGGGCGAGGCACGGCCGTTCCGCCGTTGGGGTCGCTTCTTGTTTACCGTAGAAGGCCAGCCAGCCAGTCTGACCATTTACTTTGATGGGCACGGCCTGTTTTTGCCCTTTAAGGATGCAACCAACGGAACAGAAACTTATGGCGCCGGCCGTTACCTGGATAATCACCGCCCTGGCCTGGATCTGCGCGGCGCACACAAAATTCATGTAGACCTGAACTACGCCTACAATCCTTATTGCGCCTACAGCCCGTACTACTCCTGCCCGCTGCCGCCTCGTGAAAACTGGCTTGTCGTACCTATCCGTGCCGGAGAGAAGGATTTTGCGGGGTAAGCAACGGTGAGAAAGTTGCTGAGACAGTGAAGAACCATCGTGATTTTTTGACAGCCCCCCTTCTGGAAGTTATAATCCCGCTTCGCTGTGTGGGTTAACACCACTTCCCACACAAAATTAAAACGACAACCAGCATCCGGGATGCTGGTTATTTTTTGGAGGCAACCCATGTACGCAATTGTAGAAAGTGGTGGCCGGCAATACCGCGCCGAAGCGGGTAACAGCTTTGTAACGGAAAAGTTACCCTACGAAGTCGGTGAGCAGATTGAATTAAATAATGTGCTGCTCCTGACAAACGGCGATGAGGTTAAGATAGGCCAGCCCACCCTTGAGGGCGTAACTGTGAAAGCAACCGTTGTAGAGCAGTTTCGCGGTGAAAAGATTTTTGTCTGGAAATATAAACCCAAGAAGCGGTATCGTCGCCGCCAGGGGCACCGGCAACAATATACCCGCGTGCGGGTAGATGAGATTGTGACGGGATAGGAGAGTGTATTATGGCTCATAAGAAAGGGGCCGGTTCAAGCAAGAACGGCCGTGACAGTCAATCAAAACGGCTGGGGGTGAAGCGCTTTGGTGGGGAGATGGTCATCCCTGGTAATATCATCCTGCGGCAGCGAGGCACCCAATTTAAGCCTGGCGAAAATGTGGGCATGGGCAAAGATTTTACCATTTATGCGCTGGTTGATGGGCAGGTGACGTTTGAAGAGCGGCACGGCCGTAAATACGTCAGCGTTCATCCGGTGGAAGGTTAAAGGAGCGCTGCCATGAAAAGTGATATTCATCCTAAATGGTACCCGGATGCCAAAGTGCTGGTAGATGGTGAAGTGGTGATGACCGTGGGCTCCACCGTGCCCGAAATCCGGTTGGAAATCTGGTCAGGTACGCACCCGTTTTACACCGGGCAGCAACGCCTGGTAGACACCGAGGGGCAGGTAGACCGCTTTATGCGCCGTTTACAAAAGCGGGATTCGATGGTCAAACAGATCGAAGTGCGCGAAGAAAAAGCCAAGCCAGTGAACCTGAGCGTAGATGCGATGTCATTAGGTACACGCGCCGAAAAAGCATTACAAGATGCGGGCGTTACTACTGTTGGTGATGTCCTCAATTTGTTGCAGCAAGGTGAAGATACGCTGCTGGCGCTGCCCGGCATCGGCCAGAAGGCGCTCATTGACATCAAACGTTTCCTGCGCGCCGAAGGGCTGATCGAGTAAACCTTCTGAATGATCCACGAAGGACGCGAAGGACGCGAAGATTTGTAATAAGAAAGGCAGATGCGGCCGCGTATCTGCCTTTTTTTGTGTTTAGGTGTTTGTGTGTTAACGTTTTTGAGTGTTTCATATCCCCACACTAAAATACTAAAACACTAAAACACAATGACACTTCCATTGGAGAAAGTTATGACCACACACACTCACGGCCGTCTGGAAGTCATTTGCGGCAGCATGTTTAGCGGCAAAACGGAGGAACTCATCCGGCGGCTGCGGCGAGCGGGCATTGCCCGGCAGAAGGTGCAGGTGTTCAAACCGGCCATTGATGACCGCTACCATGTGGAAAGAGTGACCTCGCATAATGGGCTGGCCTTTGAGGCGCAGCCGGTGCAAGATGCGCAGGAAATTTTGGCCCGACTGGAGCCGGACACCACCGTCGTCGCCATTGATGAGGTGCAGTTTTTTGACACGGCCGTGATCTCTCTTTGTGAAACCTTAGCCAACCAGGGCAAACGGGTCATCTGCGCCGGGCTGGATACCGATTTTCGCGGCGAGCCGTTTGGCCCTATGCCGGGCCTGATTGTGCGCGCGGAAACAGTGGACAAGCTGCACGCCATTTGCGTGGTCTGTGGCGAGGAAGCCAGTCGTACACAACGATTGATTGACGGCCGTCCCGCCGCTTATGATGATCCCGTCGTCCTGGTGGGTGCGGCCGAAGTGTATGAAGCCCGCTGCCGCCACTGTCACCAAGTGGCCCCAGCCAAGAATGGTAATTGAGTAATTTGGTAATTACCCATTGACTCGATTACCCAATACCATGATCCCCAACCTATACGACCATATCGAACGAGTTTTTATTAACGAGGCGCAGCTTCAGACGCGAATTGTGGAAATGGCGCAGCAGATTGAGGCGGATTATGCCCGCCTGGATGATTTGTTGCTTATTTGTGTCTTGAAGGGGGGATATATCTTTTTAGGAGATTTGAGCCGGGCGCTCAAACGGCCGCACACCATAGATTTCATGGGCGTGTCCAGTTATGGCAGTGGCATCAGCAGCAGTGGCGCGGTGCAGATTATCATGGATTTGAAGCAGCCGATTGACGGCCGTCATGTGCTCATCATTGAAGACATTATTGATAGCGGCCGTACCCTCAGCTACCTGCGCCATAATTTGCTGGCCCGCCAGCCCGCTTCACTTAAAATCTGTACCTTGCTCAATAAACCTTCTCGCCGTGAAATTGAAGTGCCCATAGATTACATCGGTTTTGATATTCCTGACGAGTTTGTCGTCGGCTATGGCCTGGATTTTGGCGAGCTGTACCGCAATTTGCCCTTTGTCGCCGTTCTGAAACCAGAGATATTTGCCCACTTATCGTAGAGGCGATTAAGAGAATAGGAGATTGAGAGATTTGCAGTATTGAAATCTCTCAATCTCTTAGTCTCTTAGTCTCTCAGTCTCTTCAAAATCTCAATGGCAATTGATTTATCACCTTATGCTGGCCGTTGGGTGGCCCTGGTGGGGGAGGAGGTGGCCGGAATTGGTTACACGGCCGTTGCCGCCACCCATGCTGCCCGCCGCAGCCGCCCCCGTGACCGGTTTACGCTGCAATTTGTGGAGCCGCCCGGCGGACGGCTGTTGCCCCTGCCTGACCTGATGGAGCAGTTACGGCCGTTGTTTGCCCAGGAAAGCCAACCGATTTATCTGGTAGGGGGGGCCGTGCGGGATGCCTTGTTGGGGCAGATGAGCGGTGATCTTGATTTTGTGCTGCCCGCCGGAGCCGTCAAACTTAGCTTTCGGGTGGCCGATGCGCTCGGTGTACCGGCGTATGTCTTGGACAAAGAGCGAGATACGGGGCGGGTCATTTTGCCAGACGGCCGTACCTATCTCGATTTTGCCTGTTTTCGTGGCGCGGATTTGGAGGCCGACCTGTACGGCCGTGACTTCACCATCAACGCCATTGCCCTGCCCGCCGCCGCCCAAACAGATGCCAGCCTGATAGACCCCACCAACGGCCGTGCCGACCTGCAAGCCAGGCTCATTCGCCATATCCATGACCGCTCCTTGCTGGATGACCCGGTGCGGGCCTTGCGCGGTCTGCGGCTGGCGCTGCAATTGGGGTTTACTCTGGCCCCGGAAACGGCCGTAGCCATCACCCATGCGGCGCCACAATTAACGGCCGTTTCCACCGAACGCATCCGCGACGAATTGCTCAAACTGCTGCAAACCAGCCAACCAGACGAGGCCATCTGGCAGATGTACAAATTGGCACTGCTGCCGGTTGTCTTGCCGGAAATTGCCGCTGAAGCAGGCGTCATCCAATCCCTGCCGCACTATGAGGATGTGCTGATGCACACCATTTCTGTGCTGCGCTGGCTGGTGTTGGTCGAACGTGTACTTCTGAATAGTGATGAGATTCCTGTCGCTCTGGGTCAGATTCATAACCGGCTGTCTGTTTACACCTCCGGTTTGCAGGCGCATTGGCAGCGGGAAGTGGATGGGGGAATAAACGGCCGTACCCTGCTCCGTTTGGGCGCACTTTACCATGATGTGGGCAAGCCAGAAACCAAAACGGTGGAGGGCGACGGCCGTGTGCGTTTTTTTGATCACGACCAACAAGGCGCGGCCATTACCTCCCGCCAGCTTCACCGGCTGACATTGAGCAATGAAGCTGTCAGCCATATTCAGCGTATTGTGGCCGGGCATATGCGGCCGCTGCTCCTTAGCCAAAGCGGTCATACATTATCCCGCCGTGCCGTGTATCGCTACTTCCGTGCCACCGGTTCGGCGGGACTGGATATAGCCATCCTCTCTTTAGCCGACCATCTGGCGACCCACAACGGCCCTGGCGAAACGGCCGAATGGGACAAACTCTTGAACGTGGTGGCGCAGCTACTGGAGCATTATTTCACCAGGTATGAGGAAACGGTAGCACCGCCTGTGCTGGTGAACGGCCGTGACCTCATCACCGAACTCAATCTCACTCCCGGCCCCGAAGTCGGCCGTTTGCTCCGCCTCATTCAGGAAAATCAGGCGGCCGGTGAACTGCACACCCGCGAACAGGCCCTCGCCTTTGCTCACCGTGCCCGCTCGTAGGCCGTAATAGATAATCCGTAACTGCTAAACTGGGCCCCGTGCTGGATGGGGTGAGCAGGTGAGGGGGTGACGGCCGTACCCCACGCCGCCGCCCACTTTCAGCTGGCGGCCGGTGAAATGCAAGAGGGGGTAAGGCACGGCCGTTTCCTCACCTGGCGGCTGGAACATGGCAGCCATTATCGTTGGTATGTACAAGAAAATAGCGTGGAATCCGCCCAACCCGCTGATTCCCTACCGAAATGAGGTGTATCATGTGTACGTCATCGGGTTGTTATATCCGTAGCAAAACCAGTATACCGGGGGAACATTCCCATGATGGACAAAACGTGGCGGGGCAAAAAAGCTGACCACGAAAAACGTGGTTGCGGTCATGTTTCCAACCGAAATGGAGATGAAAAAGGTGGTCGGAGTCTTAAGCCTACCACGTTATTCGTCACCTGTGTTACACTAAACGTGGTCGGTGTTACGAATTTCGTGGCCGCCATTATTAGGTGCAAAACCCTCCTTGTCCCGTTTGAATGGTTTTGTTCGTTAATCGGTTGAGCTGAAAGTTTAGTCATGCGTATTGATATTCTGACTCTGTTACCCGAAACATTTACCTATCTGAATTACAGCATTTTGCAGCGGGCGCAGGCGGCCGGGCTGGTGGATATTCGGCTGCATTACTTACGAGATTATGCGTCTGGTAAACATCGTGTTACAGATGAGCCGCCGTTTGGTGGTGGGGGGGGCATGGTGTTGAAGCCGGAGCCAATTTTTACGGCCGTTGAGGGAATTTTGGCAGAGGAGCAGGGAAGCAAGGGAACAGTGGGGCAGAGGAGCAGAGGGGCAGGGGAGACAATCTCCTCCGCTCCTCCGCCCTTCCGCTCCTCTGCCTCGCCGATAATACTGATGACGCCGCAGGGACGGCCGTTCACCCAGACCATTGCGCAGGAGTTGGCCGGGCAGGAGCGGCTGCTGCTGATTTGTGGGCGGTATGAGGGGGTGGATGAGCGGGTGCGGCAGCAGTTGGTGACGGATGAGATTTCGATTGGGGATTATGTGTTGACGGGGGGAGAGCTGGCGGCGATGGTGGTGGTGGATGCGGTGGTGCGGCTGCTGCCGGGGGCGTTGGGGGCGGCAGGAGCAGCCGAGACGGACAGCCACGCGACGGGTTTGCTGGAAGGGCCACATTACACCAAACCGGCCACTTTTCGGGGGTGGGATGTTCCCAACGTGCTGCGTTCGGGGCATGGGGGGCAGATTGCGCGGTGGCGGCGGCAGGAGGCGCTGCGCCGCACCTGGGAACGCCGCCCGGATTTGCTGCTGACGGCCGTGCTCTCCGAAGAGGATAAGTGGTTCTTGGGGCAATTGGCCGAAAAGAGTGAGCAGTGAGCAGTGAGCAGTGAGCAGTAATCAGTGAACAGTGAGCGGTAAACGGTAGGGCAATCATTTTCGTGTGCTGTTATTCTTCCGCCGATGACCGATAGTTGATTACTGATTACGGAGGCAATTATGCGTGGATGTTTGCAGGCAATAGCGGGCTTTGTGGCGGCGATTTTTGTGCTCACGGCCGTGACCGCGCTCATTGGCTACAATTTGATTGTGGTGGCGACGGACCGGGAGGCGGTGAAGGAGCTGTTTGCGGGGCTGGATGAGGTGGTGCGCCAGAGTGCGCCGGCGCTGATTATGGAAGCGGCGCGGCAGGAGGCGTTGGCACGGGGGATTACCGATTTGCCCCTTGATGAGGCACAGATTGAAACGGCCGTAGCCACCGTTATTCCCCCTGGCTGGATGGATGCGCAGGCGGCGGCGGCCGTAGATGGGCTATATGATTATCTGGAAACGGGTGATCCGGCAGCAGCAGAGGTGACATTGGATACACGGCCGTTGCTTGATTCGTTGTTGGGGCCGGCGGGTCAGCAGATGGTCACGGCCGTGATCACTAATTTGCCCCCCTGTACCGATGTGCCCAATTTCAGCACGGTAGGCAATGTGGAAGTGCCCGACTGTTTGGCGCCGGGAACAAATGTGCAGGAGGTGAGTGCGGCGGTGCATACGGCCGTTGTGCAGGCCATTGAGAGTAACCCAGAACTCCTTGCCAACACCGGTGCGGTGCGCCTGCCGCTTTTTGGTGAGGAGGGAGCAACGGGTATTTCGGCGGAGCGTCGTGCGGAACTGGAACGGGTGCAACGCAATTTTATGCTGGCGCGTAGCTGGGGCTGGGCGTTGTGGCTGCTGCCGTTGGCCTGCTTGCTGCTGATCGCCCTGCTGGTGGTGCGATCGCTGCCCACGTGGGGGCACTGGTGGGGCTGGCCGCTGGTCATGGCGGCCGTCGTCACCCTCTTTTTTGCCATTCTCATGCCCGCGCTGCTGACGTTTACCATGCGCACGGCCGTGCCCGCCGAAACCGTTGGCCCCCTCACCTTGCCCATCCGCCAATTAGGGCTGAATCTGGTGACGACCGTGGCCGACCGCTGGCTGGGGCGCGTTTATTTTCAGGCTGGCATCCTGCTGGCGCTGGGGGTGGGGTTGGTATTGATGGCGTTTGGGGTGACGGCCGTGCGCGACAAAGGATATTAAATGATCGTTTGCAAATAAGTTAGCGATTGGGTAATTGGGTAATTAAGTAATTGAAGCGGCTAATTACCAAATTACTCAATTAGGCATGGCTCATTTTATGACCAACGAACCTTAACAGCGGTGACTGTGGCTGTGGCCTGGCGCCCAGGCTGCCGCCTTGAGAGCTGTCCGACATTCTGTTCATGACGACCAGCCATTCGCCCGATAATCTGTTTGGTGACGAATTCGGCTGTTTCGCCCAAGGCTTTAGCCTGTTTAAGATTACCCTTTTTGCTCATTCAATTGTAAAGATGCTTTTTCATGGTTTTGAACCATGCCGTAATTTTTTTAGACGCTCACTAAACAACAATCCCGCCTGCCGGCAGGCCATTAACAATTCCCCCCCAAGGGCTGGGCATAACAGTAAAAAGTGTTTCCATTAGCTTCATTCGTAATGGGGTAATTGGCTAATTGCTCACTCCACCTCCTTATCACCCAGGCATCCCATCACCTTCTCACGCTGCCCGCCGCAGCAATGGAATCTCCCCTTTCTGCCAGGAAACCAATAACGGCGAGGCAATAAAAATGGAGCTATAAGTACCTGTCAGCAGTCCAATAAACAGTGCCCCAATAAAAGGCTTCACCGAATCCCCCCCAAAAAGCAAAATCGCTACCATAATAAACATCGCATTCAACTGCGTAATCACCGAGCGCTTAAACGTCTCACTCACCGCGAGATTAACAATCTCCTCCAGTTCCTTACCCCTGTTTTGTCGCAGGGTTAGATTTTCCCGAATGCGGTCAAAAACCACAATCGTATCTTGTAAAGAAAAACCAACCACCGTCAACAATGCCGTCAAAAACAACGCATCAATCTCCCACCCGAACAATGCCCCGGTGAGTGCGGCAAACGCCACCACCACCACCACATCATGGAACATCGCCACCACGGCGCACGCCCCATAACGGAAAGAATTGGGCACCTGCCGAAACACAAACATGATATACCCTAAAATGATCAGCCCGGAAACCAGCACGGCAATAAAAGCGGCCCGCGTCACCTCCCGCCCCACCGACGGGCTGACGGTTGTCACCAGGGTTGTGCCTGGAATCAGAGGGGATAACTCATTGAGCGCATCACCTATAGCCTGCGACTGTTCGGCGGAAAGGAAAGCGGTTCTCACCTGCCAGGCGTTTTGTAACCCCTGCCCGCGAATGGCTGTCACCAATGGATTGCTCTGGCCAAATGCCGCAAATACTTCGCGGATTTGCTCTTCTGTTACCGGGTCTTCAAACTGCACTTCAAAACGGGTGCCACCCAAAAAATCCACGCTCAACCGCAAAAAGGAGCCTGTAGAAATATAAGCAACTATTAACGCCAGTAATCCCAGTCCAAAAAGAATCCCGGAAAAGGTGTAATACCAGCGCCGTCTTTGTACGAATTGATCAAAATTGATTTTCATTTTCTGTTACGTTCCCATCAGCCACTTTTTGTTTTGAAAACGGCGGGCATTCCAGCCGATAATCAGGTTAACCAGGGTGCGGGTGATGATCACGGCCGTAAACATGCTGATGCACACCCCTATCGCCAACGTGATGGCAAAACCCTGCACGGCGCTGGCCCCAAAACTGCGCCCGAACACCCACAAAACCAGACAAATCACCAGCGTCGCCACATTTGAGTCCCGAATAGAAACCCACGCTTTGCTAAACCCGGTATGAATGGCGTCATCCAGCCGGCTGCCGCTGCGCAGTTCTTCCTTCATCCGCTCAAAAATCAGCACATTGGCATCCACCGCCATTCCCGTGGAGAGCAAAAAACCCGTAATCGCCGGCAATGTTAGGGTGACTGGCAAGGTTTGAAACACCAAAAAGTTCAACAGCATATAAACAATGAGGGCAATATCTGCCAAAAAACCGGGCAGCCGATAATAAGCCAGCATAAAAATCAGCACCATGGCCACGCCCACCAGCCCGGCGCGGATACTGGCATCTATGGATTGCTGCCCCAACGTTGCCCCCACCTGGCGTGTACTTTCAATGCGTAGGGGCACAGGCAGACTGCCAAACCGTAGTTGCAACGCCAGCCGTGTTGCTTCTTCGGGCGTGAACTGGCCGGTAATGGAGCCTTTGCCGCCGGTAATCGCACTCTCAATTTGTGGGCTGGAAATCACCTGTTTATCCAGGACTATTGTTAAAAATTGGCCGATATGTTCACGGGTGTAGCTGGCAAATAGCTCCTCCGCGTCGTTTTTAAGGGCGAAAGCCACATAATACTGGTTAAAACCGCTTAGTTCGGTATGCGCTTCTTCCAGATCGGCGCCGGTCAAAATAGTTTCAAAAGTAGGCGCCGGGTCGGCTACCCCACCATCCAACTCGCAGCGGGATGGGCCGTCGTTGTGTGAAGTGCGTACACACATCCCCTCCGGGAGCGATTGTAAGCCAGTATCTATAAACTCCAGCAGGGCTGTTTCCTCAATCAGCGTGAAAGCCTCTTCCGGGTTGTCAATGCCTGGCAGTTCTACCAGGATTCGGCGTTCACCTTCTAGCTGCACCAGTGGCTCGGCTACCCCCAGAGCATTGACACGCTGGTCAATAATTTGGCGGGCGGTATCCATTTGTTCCGGGTCAATACTTTCCGTTTCCGGCACATCTGCTTCTAACAACACCTGTAAACCGCCTTGTAAATCCAGTCCCTGGCGGATGGGGTAGTCTGGGTTTTGGAATACCCACAGGGCAACGGCCGTCAACCCCACAATGAGTACCAGCCATAACCAATCTTGCCATTTTTTCATATGTTACCTGTCCTTCTTTTCTTCACAGCCGGCGATCACGACCACATATTCTCCTCTTGGCTCTTCCTGGGAAAAGTGGGCAATGTGGTCCGAGAGGCGGCCGCGCTGAATGGTTTCAAACAGTTTGGTGAGTTCATTACACACGGCCGTTTCCCGATCGCCATAGACCGCCAGAGCATCTTGCAAAAAGGCACGCAGCCGGTGCGGGCTTTCGTAAAAGACCAGCGTGTGTGGCGAGTTAACATCTATCGCCAGGAAATTTTGGCGTTTGCCCTGTTTGCGGGGCGGAAAACCACGAAACGTAAAGGAGTGCGCGGGTAAACCGGAGAGGACAAGGGCGGTGGTTACGGCCGTTGCCCCCGGAATAACCGTCACCTTTATGCCAGCTTCCACCGCCCGGCGCACGATGGAAAAGCCGGGGTCAGAAATACCCGGCGTGCCCGCCTCCGACACTACCGCCACTGACTGCCCGGCCAGCAGCAGTTCCATAATTTTGCGGCCGGCCTGTTCCTCATTGTGTTCATGGAAGGCCAGTTGTGGTTTGCTGATGTCATAATGTTTGAGCAAAATGCCTGTCTTGCGTGTATCCTCAGCAGCAATGACATCCACCGCCCGCAGCGTCTCCAACGCCCGCAGCGTCACATCTGCCAGGTTGCCAATGGGGGTTGCTACCAGATAGAGCATGGGTGTTAGAATTTTAGCGTTACGACACCGTACTGGAGAATCGCGTGATCCATCGTGACCAAAGTAAATCCCATTTCTATTGTGGAATATAAATGCCTGGGGGATGAGGTAAAGGCAATTTGCCAAGCCGATTTTTAATGATGATCTCCCAGAGTGAAGCGACACTCAAGTACACGTTATTTTGAGGGTCACGGATTTGATCTTTAACAACCTGAGGCAATTGTTTGTCAGCGTTAAGAAACCAAAGAAAGATGTGAGTGTCTAGCAACAGTTCCATCATCCCTCAAAGTCTCGTAAGATGTCTTCTGGTAATGGATCATTAAAGTCATCGGGAACTACAAATTCACCAGCGCATAATCCGTACGGCCGTAACCCAACTGGTTCTTTATCTACTGGTTCCAGATGAGCTATTGGTTTCCCTGCCCGAAGGATAACGACCGTCTCCCCGGCCTCCACTCTCTGCAAGTAAATATGGAGTTTTGTTTCGATTTCATCCAGGCTAATTGCGATCATAAATCACCTCTAGCGCAGTATGTTACCACAATCCAGCCGCTTTGTATTATGCCTGGTCTCCTGCCTCATGAATCAGAAGCGAAGTAGCCACAATTGCGGCCGTTTCCGCGCGCAAGATGCGTTTGCCCAATGTCACCGGCTGGACGTGATGCTGCCTGGCCCGTTCAATTTCTTCTGGCGCAAAACCACCTTCCGGGCCGATGAAGAGGGCCGCAGAGGTGGGGATTGTACCGGAGAGGGCGCTTTTCAGGCCAACGGCCGTCGCACTCTCCCAAGGTATCAACGCCATTTCTGCCCCGTGCTGCGCCAGCGCATCGGCCAGTTTCATCGGCGCGGCCAGCGCTGGGATACGGCTGCGGCGGCATTGTTCGGCCGCTTCGGTGAGGATTTTCTGCCAGCGTTCCTGTTTGCCCGGCTTGATTTCTGTATCCTGCGCCAGGGTGCGCTGCGTGATCACCGGCACAAAGCGACTGACGCCTACCTCTGTGCCCTTTTGCAGCACCCATTCAAACTTTTCCCGTTTGAGCAAAGCCATGTAGAGGGTGATGTGGAGGGATGGTTCGCCTACGGCCGTGCGCTTTTCCACTATATCGCCGATGACCTGTGGCGGGGTCACGGCCGTCAGCCGCACCTCATACTCCCACCCTGTATTGTCCAACACCACCACCCGCTCCCCCACGTGCAGCCGCAGCACTTGGGCGATCTGCCGCGCCTGCTCGCCGGTCAGAATGGCCTGCCGGTCGGTGAGGTTTTGCGGGGGGATGAAGAAGTGGTGCATAACAAAGATGAGATTCATTAGTGTCACGAAGTTTTCGCCACTTCCTTAAGACTACAACGGATGGTGAAATAAGCGGATAAATTTCCAGAGAGGAATCCGTCCATTTCTTTATCCGTTGCAGTCATGGCGAAAAGCGAATGACACTAACCAATCTCCAATCCCTTTTCCACAACAAAAACCAACTCCCCCGCAAACAATAACTCCGTCACCGGCCAATCGTGACCCTGGATAAGTTGGAACATGAATTCCCGGTAGCGGTTGGTGAGGTTACGGCCGCCATGGGTGCTGATGGTGGGGTAGCTGATGACTAAAAATCTGGCGTGCAGGGATTCCAGCAACGGCCGTCCGCGCCCACCATAATTCCGCTCAAATCGCGGCATCTCCTTCAAAAACAAGGCCACATCCGCCTCCTCTTGCGGAAAATTCATGGCCACATCCTGCACCCGCGCCAACGATTCCAACCCTTCCAATTGCAAATAATGGTTAATAAAAGCAATCCTCGGCTCATGAATATCATACGCATAAAACCTCAAGCCTGGCACTGGCCGCCCACTGCTCACCGCTAACTGCTGACTGCTGACTGATCCCAAACCCATCCAGCGCAAGGCCAGCGGGTTCAGGCCACAGGCAATATCCAGAACGGATTGTGGTTGGCCGGTGATGGCAAAGATGCGCTCGTAAAATTCGGCCATGATGGGCAGCCGTTCGCGGGTGGAGAGGTGGGCGTGCAGACAGTCCTGGCAGATGGCGGCGATGGCGGCGTCATTGTGGGCAGCAAAGGCGGCCTCCAGGCGGGCGGCTTCGGCGGCATAATCAGGGTCGCCCAGGTACGGGGCCATGATGCTGTGCAGTCGGGCGCGTACCGCTTTGATGGCCGGTTTGCTTTTTTTGTGCTGGCGCACCGCTTCGGCCGCCAGTTCGCGGATGGTGGCCTCGCTGGTGTCACCATATTTGGCCGATTGTTTTACGGCCGTGACCACCGCCTCCACCTCAACATCATGGTTCATACCGGGAATTGTCCCCCGCGCCGCCAAATCTGCCAATGGGGTTGGGTCACGGCCGTAACCATTGACACAATTACCTGCCCAACCTGAGCCGGAAGAGTTCACATACCCCCGTGCAAACGGGCTGCACAAGAGCGTGTTGCCCTCCTGCAAAAGACAAATCAGGCAACTGAAAGCCCTGGTATGTGATTGGCTGGGCACGAACGAATAGCCTATACTTCGGCTCATTTACAAAACAGGAGATCGAATAATGAACAGTTCGTGGATGGAATTTAAGGCAGAGGTGATCGCCCAATACCAGGAGCAAAAGCAAATGGCCGACACAGCCTTAGGCCACGTGGATGATGCGGCCTTCTTTGCGCATCTGCAAGAAGATGGTGACGATCATACCAACAGTATCGCCATTTTGGTCAAGCACATCAGCGGCAACTTTCTCTCGCGCTGGACTGATTTTTTGACCAGCGATGGTGAAAAAGCAAACCGTGAGCGGCCGCGCGAGTTTGTGCATGAGGCAAACGACAACCGCCCGCAGATGATGGAACGGTGGGAGAAAAGTTGGCAACTTCTCTTTGCCACTCTTGACTCACTGACAGATGAAGACTTTGCCAAAACCGTTTACATTCGTGGCGAGGCACACAGCGTGGTCAAAGCCATCCTGCGCAATCTACTCCACGCCACACATCATATCGGACAGATGGATTTGCTGGCGACCGTTTTGAATAACCAGGATGGCGCGGCCTGAGTTTAAGGAATACGCATGATATTACCAAAGGTGCGAGACCCCAGGTTTATCACAGTGCGTCGCGGCGGCACTCTGCTGGACTCTGATCATCATTTGCTGGCATTATGGGCGGCCGTGTGTGCAGAACACGTGCTGCCTTTCTTCGAGGATGCCTCGCCGACAGATAGTCGGCCGCGACAGGCAATCGAGCAAACGCGAGCCTGGGTGCGCGGTGAGATCAAGATGACGCAGGCGCGGGCGGCGGCGGGCGCGGCGAACGCGGCCGCCAGAGATTTGACCGGCGCGGCCAGATACGCGGCGTATGCGGCTGGCCAGGCGGTGGCGGTAGCTCATGTGGCTGCGCATGAATTGGGAGCGGCGGCTTACGCTATTAAAGCGGCGCGGGCGGCGGTGCCTGACGGCCGGGCCGAAGAAGCTGGTCGCCTTGAGTGTGCCTGGCAGCGAGCACAACTGCCGGACGAAATCCGGGGGCTGGTGCTTGACGACCAGAAGCTGCGCAATGAAATCTGTTGGTTTGTGTTCGATTGTTGACCGGCTCGCCACCTTGATTGACCAGGTGCGAACAAATGAGCTATACTTCAGCCCGCAGAAGGGATTTTGGCTACTATTATGAAGCTGAAAAATTAACAGCGTGGAGAGTTTTGTAATTGTGGAAGACGCGGCACAATTTCAAGAAAACACAAGGTAACGATGAACAACTCCGACAAACATAATCAACGTATCGCTAAAATGTCCTTCGCTTCCGTCTATCCAATGTATGTGGAAAAGGTGGAGAAGAAGGGCCGCACCAAAGAAGAGTTGCATCAGGTCATCACCTGGTTGACGGGCTTTGATGATGAGCAGCTTCAGGAATTGATGGATGAAAATGTAACTTTTGAAACATTCTTCCAACGGGCGACGCTCAATCCCAATGCCCATCTCATCACCGGCGTCATCTGTGGCTACCGGGTAGAGGAAATCGAGAATCCTTTGACGCAAAAGGCCAGGTATTTGGATAAGTTAGTGGATGAGTTGGCGAAGGGCCGGAAGATGGAAAAGATTTTACGCGGCTCGTAAACGGCCGTACCCCCTCCCTCTCCTCCTCCTCTCTCTTCTCATCCCGATCCGGGTCACGTGGATATTCATCAAAGGGCTAAGCTGGTTAACTTATGCCCTTCTGCGACAGGATATTGCCACTATTGTCCCTGCCTTTTTTCAGGCGCTCACAAGCGGGCTGATCGTGGCTATCAAACTGGTGCGTCGTTAGTGTCACGAAGTTTTCGCCACTTCCTTAAGACCACAACGGATGGAGAAATAGATGGATAATTTTCCAGAGGGGGAATCCGTTCATTTCTTTATCGGCCGTAGTCATGGCGAAAAACCAATCACACGCGCGCACATCAGACAAGAATTCAAATACAAGAAAGTCAACCATAACCCAAAATCCCATAGCACCCTCACCGGCCGTCCTCTATACTCGCCACCATGAAAAGAAAGTTGTTGTTTATCGGGTGCTTGATACTTTTATCTCTTCTTCTTATCGCCTTGCCTCTCATGGCGGCCCGACAGGCTGGTTTGCCACCCCGCGCCTATCTGCCTCTCATCCTCAGCCCCGCCAACGTGCCCATCCCCTTCGGCCCCATCCACAGCGGCGAAGGCACGTATTACGACGCCGACGGCACGGGCAATTGCGGCTTCCCCGCCTCGCCCGGCAACCTGATGGTCGCCGCCATGAACCACACCGACTACAACAACGCCGCCCTGTGTGGGGCCTACGTGCAAGTGACCGGGCCACAAGGCAGTATCATCGTCCGTATTGTAGACCGCTGCCCGGAATGTCCGCAGGGCGACGTGGACATGAGTCCGCAGGCGTTTGCGGAAATCGCCGACCTGCCACAAGGGCGTGTGCCCATCACCTGGCAATTGATCAGCTATCCCGTAGACGGCCCCATTGTCTATCATTTCAAGGATGGCAGTAATCAATGGTGGACGGCCGTGCAAATACGCAACCACCGCAATCCTATCACCCGCTTGGAGTATTGGAACGGCAGCCAATGGATCGAAGTGCAACGAGAAGAATGGAACTACTTTGTGGAAGAAGCGGGTATGGGGCCAGGGCCATACACCTTCCGCGTCACCGACAGCTTCGGCCACACCCTCACCGACAGCGGCATCCCCCACATCGAAAACGGCGATGTACCCGGCACATCCCAACTCCCGCCACCATAACTTCTTTCCTCTTCCCTTTGCCCCTTACATCCTTTGCATCTTTGCGTTGAAATAAAAAGGAATGTTATGGCCTATCTGGAATGGTTACGGCAGCGGGTGGGGACGCGCAAGGTGTTGTTGGTGTATACGAGTGTGGTGGTGGAAGATGGACACGGCCGTGTCCTCTGGCAGCACCGCACCGACTTTGATACCTGGGGGCTGCCCGGTGGAGTGTTGGAATTAGATGAAACTTTGCCCGCCTGCGCCGTGCGCGAGGTGTTAGAAGAAACCGGACTGCACGTCACCCCCACACGGGTAGTCGGCGTTTACTCCTCGCCCGAATTTGACGTGACCTACCCCAACGGCGACCAGGTACAGCAAGTGACATTCTGTTTTGCCTGCCGGGTGGCGGGCGGTACATTGCAGGCGGATGGGCATGAAGGGTATACCCTCCAATGGTTCTCTGCCAGCCACTGCCCGCCCACATTCCCCTGGTATCAGGCCATGCTGGCCGACTACAACACCAATACGCCATTTGCCACTTTTGACCGGGGCGCGCCGGGCCACAGCCGCCCTAATCTCCCTTATTACAAATTTATACGTCAATACATTGAGCAGTCGCCGTACATAATGGCAGGCACGGCCGCGTTCATCCAGAACGCGGCCGGACACATTCTATTGCAGCAGCGGCGCGATAATGGTCTGTGGTGCTTTCCTGGCGGCGGTGTAGAGTTGGGCGAGCGGGTAGACCAGGCGATGATGCAAGAAGTGTGGGAAGAAACGGGCTTGCAGGTGCAGCCAACCCGCGTCATTGGCGTTTATTCTGACCCGGTGGATTGGATTACCTATCCAAACGGCGACCAGGTGAAAATCGCCCGTACCTTTTTTGCCTGCCGCATCACAGGTGGCGTTCTAAAAGCTGACGTGGTTGAATCGCTCGATGTCCGCTTCTTCCCGCCAGAGAAATTGCCAGAGATGATTCCCCCACACGGCCGACCGCTGCAAGACGCGCTGAGTAAATTTCCACACACTGTTTATTGAAAGCAATACAAGAAACGTGACACATGCCACGTGAACACTTACAATCTAAGGGTGACGATTCAACTAACCGCAGAAGATGAAGCGATGTTGGCCGGGGAATGGGGCACGGCCGTGCAAATGGCAATGCGAATTCTGGTAACAATGGCCGGGGTATACGGCGCATCCAGATTATTGGATGTCGTTTCGGCTCATATTGATGGCTGCCTGTATCATGGCGAGTCGGGACTGGAGTTTGCCGAACGGCTGGTAGCAGGCGGAGCGCGGGTGTGTATTCCCACCACTTTGAACGTCGGTGCGGTGGATTTGCTGCACCCGGAGCATTTTCAGGGCAGCCCACAACTGGCCGCCCGTGCTGCCCGGCTGATGCAGGCATACGAGCAAATGGGCTGCCAGCCCATCTGGACATGCGCACCCTATCAGGCCATGCACCGTCCCGCCTTCGGCACAAACATCGCCTGGGCCGAGAGCAACGCCATTGTTTTTGCGAACTCTGTGTTGGGCGCACGCACCAACCGCTACGGGGATTTCATTGATATTTGTATGGCAATTACCGGCCGTGCCCCGGCTTTTGGCCTGCATCTGCCAGAGAACCGACGCGGTCAACTGCTATTCGCATTACAAGATATCCCGGAAAAATTATTGCGCGAAGATGTGTTTTTTCCGGTATTAGGTTACTTTCTAGGCCAGAAGGCCCAGTCCAAAATTCCGGTAATCGCGGGTCTGCTACCGGAGACGACGGAAGACCAGTTGAAGGCGTTGGGGGCGGCGGCCGCTTCGTCCGGGGCTGTAGCGTTGTTTCATGCGGTGGGCGTGACGCCAGAAGCACCCACGTTGGAGGTCGCTTTTCAAGGACGGCCGTCAGAACAAACCATACCGGTGACGATGGCTGATTTACGGCAGACGATGGGCCAGTTGGGAACAGCTGCAGACGGCCGTATTGATGTTATTGCTTTAGGCAGCCCCCATTTCTCACTGGCCGAAATTGCCACTCTGATACCCCTACTGGAACAATTTCCAATTCACCCAGATGTAGAATTTATTGTCTGTACGAACCGGCTGGTTCTGGCGGCTTTACAGCAGCGTGGTTGGCAAGAGCGGCTGCAAGCAATGGGGGTGCGACTGGTGGTGGATACGTGCGTGGTGGTAGCTCCTATTGTGCGCCATAAAGGGGGGGTGTTGATGACTAATTCCGGCAAGTTTGCCCATTATGCGCCGGGCAACATAGGGTTTGAGGTAATCTTTGGCAGCCTGGAAGAGTGTGTTCGCTCGGCCGCCCAAGGTTTAGTGTGGCGAGATGCTGATTTATGGTGATTATAAAATTCGCAGCAAGGAGATGACAGATGACAAATCAGGTGCATACAGCCGAAACGACTGTTATTTGTAATTATTTTGCCCGGGCCTGAACAGCTGGGGAGGATTGCGCATCTGGCAAGGTAAGGCGTTGGATAATTGATGAGAACAGTCATCCGGTTTTTCTAAAAAGTCGGATATCTCTCATTGGCATTGAGCATGATTGTGTTGATAGGAACAGTTTTAGTGCCGGGCCATGCCCAGGGCGAGGCGCTGGTATTGCCGGAGCCGCTCAGTTTATGGGGCGGGCTGAACCCGGAGACAGGTGAGATAATTGACCGGCGGCATCCCATCACAGGGCAGGTGGTGACGGGCAAAGTGCTGCTGTTACCGGCCGGGCGCGGCTCCAGCAGCGCCAGCAGCATATTATTGGAAGCGGTGCGGTTGGGGACGGCCCCGGCGGCTATTATCACGGCCGAAGTGGATGGTATTCTGGCTTTAGGGGCGGCCGTTGCCCGTGAACTGTATGATCACGCACCGCCAGTTTTGGTGTTAGGGAAGCAGGGTTATACGGCCGTACAGACGGGCGATTACCTTCACATCCATGAAAATGGACAGGTCGTTATCCACAACAAAGCAAATTAAAAAGCCCGGCGCTATCAACAGCCGGGCTTTTTCTATTTGGTTCACCTGAAAAAGTCATCCGATTTCTTGAAAAACGGATGTCTGGTAACAGCTCAATTACCGGCGGCGTGGGCCACCACGATCCCCGCCACGGCCCCGATCACCACCGCGATCACCCCCACGACGGTCGCCGCCCCGGTCGCCACCACGGCGGTCACCAGACGGTTTAGGCCGGTCTTCGGCCCGCGCCTGATCCAGCGACCATCCTTCCAGCACCGCCTTGCGTGACAGGCGGTATTTCCCTTCCGGGCTGCGGTCTATAATCATCACCATCACCTCATCACCCATTTGCACCGCATCTTCCACCTTGCGCAAATGCTCCGAGGAAAGCTGCGAGATGTGTACCATGCCATCCGTGCCGGGCAAAAATTCCACAAACGCGCCAAAGTCGGTAATGCGCACCACCTTACCGCTAACAATTTCGCCCAGTTCTGGCTCATGGGTCATAGCGGCAATACGTTTCACCGCCTGCTCGGCCAAAGAACCATCCACCCCGGCCACAAAGATGGTGCCATCTTCCTGAATATCAATGGAGACAGAGAAATCTTCTTCCAACCCACGAATGTTGGCCCCGCCCTTGCCGATGACCGCGCCAATTTTGTCCGGGTCAATTTTGATGGTGAGCATACGGGGCGCATAGGGGCTGAGTTCCGCACGCGAGGCCGGGATGGTTTGCCGCATGTGTTCCAGAATTTGCAGCCGGCCCACCCGCGCCTGCTCCAACGCCTGCGCCATAATATCCATCGTCAGGCCAGAAATTTTGATGTCCATTTGCAGCGCGGTGATGCCTTCGCTGGTACCGGCGACTTTGAAATCCATATCGCCCAGGTGGTCTTCAATCCCCTGAATGTCTGTCAGGACAGCAAATTTTTCGCCATCGCTGATGAGACCCATAGCCACGCCGGCGACCGGCCGTTTGATGGGCACACCACAATCCATCAGCGCCAGACTGGAAGCGCAGACGCTGGCCTGGCTGGTGCTGCCATTGGAAGACAACACTTCAGACACCACACGAATGGTGTAGGGGAATTCATCTTCCGGGGGGATCATAGGGCGCAGGGCCGCTTCGGCCAATGCGCCATGCCCGATTTCGCGCCGTTTGGGGCCACGCAGGGGCCAGGTTTCGCCGGTGGAGAAGGGGGGGAAGTTGTAATGGTGCATGTAGCGGCGGGATTCTTCGGGGGTGAGGCCGTCCAGTTTTTGGGCGTCGCGGGGCGTCCCTAACGCGGCCAGGCTTAATACCTGGGTTTCGCCACGTTGAAACAGGCCAGAGCCATGGGCGCGGGGGCTGAGGCTGACTTTGGAGAAGAGGGGGCGGATGGTGGTCAGGTCACGGCCGTCGGGTCGAATCCCTTCATACAAAATCCGATCCCGCACCACCTTCTTTTGAATTTCTGTAATGACCTCACGCACCTGCACCGGGTTCACTTCCGGGTCTGCTTCCATAAAATCATTGACCACCTCATCACGCAGGTCGCCCATTTCATCGTTGCGCTCATGGCGGTCGGTATTGTCCGCTATGATGTCGGCCACACGATTACCCACCTTGCTTTTGACCGCTTCCTGGAGATCGGCCGCTACTTCATAAATGACGATGGGCGATTTTTCTTTGCCAACGGCCGCGCGCATCTCTTCTTGCATCTGAATAAACGGCTGCACCGCTTGATGCCCGAAGGCCAACGCTTCCAGCAA
Source organism: uncultured Ardenticatenaceae bacterium (assembly GCA_964581605.1). Taxonomy (GTDB): domain Bacteria; phylum Chloroflexota; class Anaerolineae; order Promineifilales; family Promineifilaceae; genus CAADGU01. The sequence continues at coordinate 26,378 of CAZOPF010000005.1, read as the reverse complement.
TAACGCTTCGGTCACTTCATTTGCGCCTGCTTCCACCATAATAATCGCGTCGCGGGAAGCAGCCATACGCAAATCAAGGATACTGCCCGCCATCTCTTGAATGGTGGGGTTGGCTACCAGCTCCCCGTTGATATAACCAACCCGCACACCGCCAATCGGCCCGTCCCAGGGCACGTCAGAAATATGCAGGGCCACGCTGGCGGCATTGATGGACATGATGTCCAGATAATGCACGTTGTCGGAGGAGAGAGTCGTGGTGATGACCTGCACTTCATTGCGCATCCCGTCAGGGAACAACGGCCGTAACGGCCGATCCGTCAACCGTGAGATAAGCACCGCTTCCGTTGTCGGCTTGCCTTCTCGGCGGTAAAAGCTGCCAGGAATACGGCCGGCCGCATACATCTTCTCCTCAAAATCCACACTCAACGGGAAGAAATCCAGCCCTTCCCGCACCATTTTGGACATGGTAGCTGTAGCCAACAGCATGGAATCACCAGCACGCAGCGTGACGGCCGCGCCTGCCTGTTCCGCCAACAACCCGGTAGCCACCGTTAGCTCCTCATTCCCAATCCGAGCCGTAAAAATAGATTCTGTTTTCATTCTTAATGCAAATCCTCTTGAATCTTGTTTGTCACACGAGCCTGACCATGCTGCCAGGGAAAACGCTAACATGCCTGAGTTTCACCATCAGGCAGCAGGAACATTGCTGTTCGACAATTATGATGTTGGCTGTTGGGGTTTTAGGGACTGGGGATTGGCTCATACACCCGGTGTATGGGGCAATACCCAATTCCTAAACCGTTCCCCCATGCCAACAGTAAATTTATAAAAGCAAGGGGCGAGACCAATCTCGCCCCTTGAAAAGGCCAATTTTTATCGGCGTAACCCCAATCGGTCAATGACCACACGGTAACGTTCGGGGTGATTTTTGCGCAGATAGGCCAACATTCGCCGCCGCTTGCCCACTAAACGCAGCAGGCCCCGACGGGAGCTTTCATCATGCCGATGTTCGCGCAAATGAGTTTGTAACTGTTCAATCCGGGCACTAAATAACGCTATTTGCACCTCTGGTGAACCTGTGTCGCCCTCATGTTGGGCAAATGTTTGGAATAGTTCGGCTTTTTCAGTAGGTTCTAATGACATAGTTTCCTCCAGTTTGTTTTGCAATTTTAGCCTGTTTGTCGTCGTGCCGAAAAACGTCGGACATACAAGCCAGAGTGGAATTATAGCCCGGCTCAGTCGGAATTCCAAATGGGTCATAGGATTCTCATTCGACGAGGCAAAAAGCGGCTGTTATAATGTTGGCTTGTTTGGCAGCCGATGGCTTCCGGGAATCGGTAATCAGTGAACGGTAATCGGTGAACAGATAGCCTGTGATTGGCAAGGATTTTGACGAAACAAATTGCGAGGTTTTAACTGATGTCTCTATCTGGATTTGCGCCTTATTTGGGGATTATTGAAATTGTATTGGCTATTACCCTGACGGTTCTGGTTTTGCTGCAAACCAAAGGTTCTGACCTGGGTGGTTTTTTAGGTGGCAGCGGTGAGGGTGGCGGCAGCTTTCGCACCCGCCGGGGTATTGAAGCGACGATGCACCGGGTAACGATTATTTGTGCCGTTCTGTTTTTCATCAATACCATCCTGGCATTTCTGGCCTGGGGGTAGGGGTGAGCGGTAATCGGTAATCCGTCAACGGCCATATGAAGTTGCATCTGCGCTGGCAGATTCTCCTGGCGGTATTGGGTCTGCTGCTGGCGCTTTCTATCCTCTCCTTTCAGGGGCACACGGCCGTCCTCTCATTCTCCGCCGACCTCTGCACCACCCGTGTGCCGGCCGAGGGGGGCGTATTTACGGAGGGGGTGGTGGGTGCGCCCCAATACCTGAATCCTCTGCTCAGTGATGCCAACCCGGTAGGCCGGGAGCTGGTCAGTCTGCTGTTTGATGGGCTGACGCAGGTGGGGGCCGACGGCCGTATCCAGCCCGCCCTGGCCGAAAGTTGGACGGTGAGCGAAGACGGCCGTACCCTACAATTCACCCTCCGTGAGGATGCCGTCTGGCATGATGGCGAGCCGGTGACGGCCGCCGATGCCCTCTTTACGTATGGCCTGATGCAGCAAGAGGATTTCCCAGGCTCGCCCGCGCTCAAAGTCTTATGGCAATCCGTCAGCATCAAGGCAATGGATGATCGTACCGTCGAATTTGTGCTGGCTGAACCCTACGCACCATTTTTAGAAGCGACGACACGCGGTCTGTTACCGGAGCATATCCTGGCTGACGTAACGGCCGCCGAGTTGCTTACCCACCCCTTTAACCAGTCGCCCGTTGGCACCGGCCCCTGGCAGGTAGCTGCCGACCAAAACTGGACAGAGACAGGCAGCCTGCGCTTAACGCCGAATTTGCTGGTCTGGCGCGAAGGCACAGCCATTCCCACCATAGAATTTCGCTTCTACCCGGATGAGGCCAGCCTGATCACGGCACTGAAAAATGGGGACATCACGGCCGTGAGCCACATTACACCCGCCATGCTGCCAGATGCGGCCGCCCAACCGGATATACGTTTGTTCACGGCCGCCGCTCCCCGTTACACCGAACTCCTCTTTAATCTGACCGAAGACTCTATCGTCAGCACGCTGGAAGTGCGCCAGGCGTTGGCTTATGCGCTGGATCGGCAGGCATTGGTGGACACGCTTTTGGCCGGGCAGGGCATCGTATTTGAAGGGCCTTACTTGCCCTCCTCCTGGGCCTATAACCCCGCCCAACTCACTGCCTACCAGACCGATCCTGTTACCGCTACGGCCCGGTTGGATGCGGCCGGCTGGACATTGTCCGAAGGGCAAACTGTCCGGCAAAATGGGGAGACCCCGCTCCATATCCGGCTGCTGACACTGGACAGCGAACCGTATCTGTCATTGGCACAGGCGATTCAAGAACAGTGGACGGCCGTGAATGTGAGCACCACCATTTCTGCCACCACCAACCTGCGCGAGTCATTGGCCTCCGGGCAGTTCGATGTGGCCCTGTTCGACATTGCGCCCACAGCCGACCCCGACCTGTATGACTTTTGGAGCCAGGAAGCATTGGTGCGCGGCCAGAACTATGCCCAATGGAATAACCGCCGCGCCAGCGAGTCCCTGGAAAGCGCCCGGCAATTGTGGAGTGAAGCAGAGCGACGGCCGTATTACGACACCTTCCTCCGCCTTTTTGATAGCAGCCTGCCCGCCCTCACCCTCTACCAACACACCAATACCTACGCCCTCAGCCAAAATGTCAACGCTGCCGACATTGGCTATTTGTATTCCCCCCGCGACCGTTATGCCAGCTTTGCCAACTGGTTCCTTCTCTACCGCGATGTCCCCATCAGCTGCCCGGCTACTCCTGCCTCTTAAATTTTTTCGGTTTTTTTCATCAGTACCCGATTTCAGCCGCATGGGATACAATGCTTTAACTGGTTAACAACTGCTCATTTGAGAACGGGACCGGACTGGCCAGGCAAAACCACCTGACTCTACCGGTGAGCCGAATTCAACCCTATTTAAGGAAGTACATCATGCAAAATTTTCCCCTGAAACGTTTAGTATTGTTTATTGTCGTCATACTGGTTGCTATTTTGGCATTTTTGGGGCACTACCCAAATTCAAAATTAGACGCCCAAGGAACGGACCCTGACACACCGCTAGATGGCCCGATGACTGACGCTATGCGCCGGTTTTTAGAAAATCAGGGACCGCCCCTAGAGAACGTCACCTCAACATCCGCAACTGCCTGCGTTGGTGGCATGGCCGGTATTTATCCCTGCCAAAATATAGACTTGCTGGCTCAAATCGCCCTGAGTGATATGGCGGCTACGGCCGGTAATGACAGCTGGGGATGGACAGACCCGTTAGACGGCAAAGAATATGCTCTAATGGGGTTGAACAATGGTACCGCTTTCGTAGACATCACCGACCCGGAAAACCCTGTTTATTTGGGAAAATTGCCTACCCACACAGTTAGCTCAACCTGGCGAGACATTAAAGTATATGCCGATCATGCTTTTATCGTCAGCGAGGCGAGCGGCCATGGGATGCAGGTGTTTGATCTGACCCGGCTGCGCAATGTGACCAATCCACCCGTCACGTTCACTGAAGACGACCATTACAACCAGTTTGGGAATGCCCACAACATTGCCATTAACGAAGATAGTGGGTTTGCTTATGCCGTTGGCACCAGCACCTGTTCGGGTGGTTTGCATATGGTAAACATCCAAAACCCCACCAATCCTACCAATGCCGGTTGTTTTAGTGCGGATGGGTACACCCATGACACCCAATGTGTCATCTACACCGGGCCAGACACATCCTATCAGGGGCATGAAATCTGTTTTAGCTCGAATGAAGATTCCGTAACCATTGTAGATGTCACCAACAAGGCAACACCTGTACAGATTTTTCGATTTACCTATTCTGGAACAGGGTATACCCACCAGGGATGGTTAACAGAAGATCAACGATATTTTCTTTTTGATGATGAACTTGACGAGCAGAGCTTTGGGCATAATACACGCACCCGTGTTGTTAATGTCACTGATTTGAATGCGCCTGTTTTGGTTGGGTTTTATGATGGGCCGGTGCAGGCTATTGACCACAATCTTTATACGAAAGGTAGCTATGCGTATGAGGCGAATTACCGCAGTGGGCTGCGTATGGTCAACATCACGAATGTATCGAGTGCTAACTTGAGCCAGGCGGGCTATTTTGATACATATCCGGCCAGCAATACTGCTTCTTTTAGTGGGGCCTGGAGTACTTTCCCTTATTTTGGTAGTGGTGTGGTGATTATCAGCGATATTAACAGCGGCCTGTTTATTGTGCAGCCGTGGTATATGGTCTCTTTGTCGGCCGATGTAACCAGCCAGATAGCTGCAACGGGTGAAACTGTGACGTATACGGTGGAGATTCACAATCAAGGTACGCACACAGACACCTACGCGCTGACGGCAACGGGGAATGTATGGAATACGGCCGTCTCCACCAACACCGTCTCTCTGGCGGCCAGAGAAAGCACCACATTCACAGTTGCCGTAGACATTCCCCCTGTCGTAACAGAGGATACGGATAACGTCATTATTACGGCCGTTTCCCAAACCGACAACAACTTCCATGACGCTCTTACCCTGCAAACCAATGCCACCTATTATGGCCTGGCAATGACCCCCGTAACATCTGGCCTGGCCGGATTGCCAGGCCAGACCGTCACCTATACCCTTGACCTGACCAATCTGGGCAATCTCAGCGATACCTACGATCTCAGTATCAATGGACAAACCTGGGCAACCACCCTATCTACAAACAGTATCACCCTGGATGCCGGACAAAGCGAATCGGCCACTGTGCAGGTCACAATACCACCCGAGGCCACTGTGGGAGACAATGATATTGTCACAGTAACGGCCGTCTCGCAGGGCGATAATGCCATCACAGCCTCAGCCAACCTGACCACCACTGTCGGCGTCACCTATGGCATCGCTGCCACCGCCGCCATTACCGAACAAAGCGGGCTGCCCGGCAGCACCCTCACTTATACCTTGCAGATCACTAATACGGGAAACACCACCGACACCTTTGATGTGCAAACATTTAGTGAATGGTCGGCGCAATCCTCACCCATCACCATCACCCTGGCCTCTGGAGCAGATGCGACGGCCGTCATCACCGTCACCATCCCCCTCACCGCCACCGCCAACAGCAGCGAATCCATCATTGTCACGGCCACCTCGCAGGCGGATCATTCCGTATCGCAACAAGTTGTCTTGACGGCCGTTGCCCTGGCTGCCCCCCCTGAACCTGCATACATGCTATATCTGCCTCTCATTTTGCGGCCGTAATTGCCAGATTGGGAGAGCAAGCAGTTTGTCACTTGCCTGCTCTCCCAATCTCCAATCTTAATACCCCCATGCCCTCCTCCAGCCCCTACCCCCACCCCCTCTCTCTGCAAGATACCGTCCTCTTTCCGTTACCCGGCCTGAACATACCCGGCTCTGCGCAATTCAGCCCGGACGGCCGTTGGCTCACCTACCTGTTGAGTGAATCGGCCGATCTCACCCGCCAGCTATACGGCCATGACCTGCAAACCGGCCATACGCGCCCCCTCGTTCAGCCACCCGATGGGGGAACCACCGATGACAACATCTCGCTAGAAGAAAGCCTGCGGCGGGAACGAATGCGCCAACGCGAATTTGGCGTCACCCAGTATACCTGGTCGGCTAAACAGGAGCGGCTGCTCATCCCCTTGCGCGGCAGCATTTACCTGCAAGATGGTGTGAATGGCAACTTGCGCCTGCTGGTTAAAGGCGATAATGCCCCTTGCCTGGATGCACGCTTCTCGCCGGATGGCGAATGGGTAGCCTTCGTCCAGGATGCGGAACTATACGTGGTAGCCGCTAACGGGGGAACACCACAGCAGATCACCGTCGGCGCACGAGGCACCGGTAAAACAAACGGGCTGGCCGAATATATCGCCCAGGAAGAACTGGGGCGCAGCCAGGGATATTGGTGGTCACCAGACAGCCATTGGTTGGCCTTTACTGAAGTGGACGAGACACACATCCCCATCTACCGCATTGTCCATCAGGGCAAAGATGCCGTAGGCGATGGGGCACAGGAAGATCATCGTTACCCGTTTGCCGGGATGCCTAACGCCAGGGTACGGCTGGGCATAGTGGCCCGCAGTGGCGGTGAGCCAGTTTGGGTGGATTCAGGCAGTGATGATGACTTTTATCTGGCGCGGGTGAAATGGCTGCCGGACAATCGGTTAACCGCCCAACGCCTCAACCGCGCCCAAGATCAACTTGACCTGCTGCTCTTCGACCCTCAAACCGGGGCAGCCACCCGCCTGCTCCGTGAAACAAGCGCGGTATGGATCAATTTGCACAAGTTGTTTTATCCGTTGAAGGACGGCCGTTTCCTGTGGGGCTCAGAGCGTTCCGGCTTCCAGCACCTCTACCTGTACGCCAGCGATGGCACCCTTATCCGCCAGCTAACGGGGGGCGATTGGCTTGTGGAAAGTATTGCCGGGGTAGATGAAAAGGCAGGTCTGGTTTATTTCACGGCCGCTTATCCCACACCGCTGGATACCCAACTGCTGGTCGTCTCACTGGACGGGGGCGACAGTCGGCCGTTGACCCCTGAACCGGGTACACATGGGGTAGAGGTGGATGTGAAACACGGCCGATTCCTGAATACCCACTCCAGCCTCACCCAATCACCCACCCTGACTTTACGTTCACTCACCGACGGCACGCTCTTGCAAACCATTCACCAGCCACATGACCCGCGCCTGGAAAATTTACTGCTGCCGCCACCAGAAATTGTCACCCTGCCTAACAGAAACGGCATTACCCTGTACGGCGCGATTTATCGCCCGCCCGCTCATTTGGGCGATGGCCCATTTCCCACCATTGTCGCTGTCTACGGTGGCCCCCATGCCCAAACCGTTGCCAATCGCTGGCTAATGACGGTGGACATGCGTGCCCAATACCTGGCACAGCAAGGTTTTCTGGTCTTTAAGGTGGACAATCAGGGCAGTGCGCGGCGTGGGCTGGCCTTTGAAAGCGCCATCAAACACAACATGGGGGATGTGGAAGTACAAGACCAGGTAGACGGTGTGCGCTGGCTTGTGGCACAAGGGCTGGCCGACCCAGCACGGGTGGGTATGTATGGCTGGAGCTATGGCGGTTATATGACGGCGATGTGCCTCTGCCGCGCCGCCGACACTTTCCAGGTTGGTGTAGCCGGCGCCCCCGTCACTCATTGGGATGGCTACGATACGGGCTACACAGAGCGGTATATGGGCACGCCCCAAAACAATGCGGATGGTTATGCCGTCAGTAATGTAATGGCTCACGTGGATAAATTGCAGGGGAAACTGCTGCTCATTCATGGGCTGATTGATGAAAATGTGCATTTTCGGCACACGGCACGGCTGATCAATGCCCTGAACCGGGCGCAACGGCCGTATGACCTGCTCATCTTCCCCGATGAACGCCATATGCCGCGCCGCCCGGCCGACCGCCTCTATCTGGAAGAGCGGGTCTGTAGCTATTTTCAGGCACACCTGCGCCATTAACACTTTTACGGCCGTGCCGCTATACTTGGGCGCTATGAGCAATCCATCCCTGGCGAATGCCCGCATCCTCATTGTGGAAGATGATGAAAATAACCGCATGGTAACGCGCAAGCTGCTGCTGGTGGAAGGTGCTGCCAGCCAAAACATCTACATGTTGGCCGAAGATCCGGTGCCATTTCTCAAATCCCTACACCCCCAAACGGTAGACCTGATCTTGATGGATTTACAGCTTCCCGGCAAAGATGGATACGCCATTCTGGAAGAATTGCACCAGGATAATACGCTCGCCCACATCCCGGTTGTTGCCGTTACTGCCAATGTGATGCGCGAAGATGTGCAGCACGCCCGCGAGGCCGGCTTCCACAGCTTTTTAGGCAAGCCAATCAACGGCCCCCTCTTTGGCGAATTTATCCAACGCATCCTCAGCGGCGAAAGCATCTGGGCGCCCACCTGAAAACCCCATACCTGAAATAATTGATTTGAGCCGGGAAGCACATCACATTTGTGGCGAGATGGGTTTCACCCATTACCAAAACCTGATCAACCTGCATCAACTCATTGGCCGCAGGCGTTTTCGATTTACACATCTGAGCAACCTGGTGAGTGAGTGGGGCGGGACGAATCGGGTGTGGTTGATGCCGGGGGAGCCGGTGCGCGAGTCGGCAACGGCCGTGTCTCCGCCCTGACCACCTACCCTGCCCCACCAGGCGCAGACTGGGGCTGGCGCATCGAATTGGTCGCCGAAGCGGCCGACGAGTTTACCATCCGCATGGTCAACATCCCACCCGGTGAAGACGAATTGCTGGCTGTGGAAGCGCAGTACGGCCGTGTCCATGCTGCTTGAACCAAAAGAAAGTCTTGTGGCATATTGTTTCAAGTTGAACAGAATAATTAGCTGGATTGATTATCACCGTTAGTGTTTCAAAGTTTTCGCCACCCCTTAAGACTACAACAGATGGAGAAATAAGCGGATAAATTTCCAGAGAGGAATCCGTTTATTTCTTTAATCCGCTATAGTCATGGTGAAAAACTCATAACACTAACGATTATCACCCTTTGGTGAAACTTCCTTGAGGTGAAGCAGACATCAGGTTTATTATTGATGGCAGTCACGGCCGTACTCCCCCTCCATTCCCTCTCCCCTCTCCCCCACCACCCAACAAAAACACGTAAAAATCATTCCACCTTTAACACCCTTACAGGGCGTTTTTTGTGTCAGACGCCGGATTCCATCCGGCGGTAATCAACCCATATGATCTTGCCCTGTGCCTGGCACTACCGGGACAATTTGCTCCGCCTCAAACCAGCCGTCCCCCCATTCATCCTCCCGCCACACCCCGCTGAAGCGCAACGGCCGCCACCGTTCCACCTTCTGATTCACCCCCCGCAACGGCCGTACCACCACAAAATCATCCCCATCCCCCACATAAAAACCCCGCCCGCCCGTCCAACCCGGCAGACGCACCCCGGCAATCGTTGTCCGCTGCCCACGCAGCCGATGGACAAAACGCAGCGGCACATCATCGGCCGTCATCTCCTTCACCAACGCTATCGGGTTGGCGCTGACGGGCCAGCCTAACAGCCACGTCTCCCACTCCAACCGCTGCGCCAACGATTCAGGCGTCACGGCCGTACTCACCCCAAAACCAAACGCCAACTGCCCCGCACTGCCCGCCCGCTCAATCTCTGCCGCCTCCGCCAACAAAGCAGCCCGGCTTTCCGCCAACCCATCCAGCGCCCCACACTGAATCAAATGGGTGATCTCCTTGTTTTGCAGCGGAACTTTACGCAGCAGATCACGCAAGTTGCGATACGGCCGTGCCGCCACAATCCCCTCAATCGCACTCTGCCGCAAATCCCGCACCTGCCCCAGGCCCATCCAGAGATGGAAAGCATCAGACCTGACAGGTTTCAGAAAACCTGTCAGGTCTCCGCCCGCCAGCGTAAACCCCCGCCCACACACATTCACATGCGGCGGATGCACCGGGATACCCAACCGCTGCGCCTCGGCAATGTAGATGGCCGGATGGTGAAAACCGCCATGATCCGCCAGCCGGGCACACAAAAAGGCCGCCGGAAAATGCGTCTTCAAATACGCCGAACGGTAACTGACATCCGCATACGCCGTGGCGTGCCCCTGGTTAAAGCCATAGCCCGCAAATGGCTCAATCTGCCCCCACAACGTTTCGGCTTGCCCGGCCGTCAGCCCCGACCGCTCCTGGCAGCCCCCCACAAACCGCGCCCGAATCGCCTCCATCTCCTGCGCCTGAAACTTGCTCATCCCCTTGCGCAGCCGATCCGCCTCCGCCCAGGTCAGCCCCGCCACCTCCGTGGCAATCCGCAAAATCTGCTCCTGAAACAGCAACACCCCCTGCGAAACCCGCAAAATCGGCTCCAACGCCGGGTGTAAATAGGAGACCGCCTCCTGCCCACGATAGCGGCGCACAAACGCCTGCGCCATGCCGCCCAACGCCGGGCCGGGCTTGAAAAACGCATTGGCAACGGCCAGATCACGCACACTCTTCGCCTGCAACTGGCGCAAGGTACGCTGTGCCCCGGTAGATTCACACTGGAACACACCAATCGTTTGGGCGGCCGTCAGCGTCACGGCCGTGTCCGCATCTGCCAGGTCAATCGTTGCCAGATCAAACGTCGGGTCGTAGTGCTGGCGAATCAGTTCCGCCGCATCTGCCAGCACCGTCAGCGCCCGAATGCCCAACAAATCCATCTTGGGCAGCCCCATCGTCTCCGCATCGCGGAAATCAAACTGCGTTGTCAAAAACCCCTTGGGGGCCATCTGCACCGGCACAAAATCGGTCAGCGGGCCAGGCGTAATCACCACCCCCCCCGGATGCACACTCAGGTGATGCGGCTGCCCGATGAGCGCATACGCCGCCCGCAAAATGTCCCGGTCACGGCCGTCCGCCAATTGGGCGCTCGCCACTTTGGCGACAATCTCCTCCACATTAGACACATCCCGGCGGCGTGGGTCAGGGTGCCAATGGTCAGGCAGCACGGCCGTCAGCCGTTTAATATCCACCTCCGCATATCCATACGCCTTCGCCGTCTCCCGCGCTGCCGACTTCGGCTGCAATGTAGACACCGTGGCCACCAGCGCCACCCGCTCCGCCCCATACGTCTCCCGAATGTAATGCAGCACCTCATCACGGCGGCGGCTGCAAAAATCCAGGTCAATGTCCGGCAAATTGGCCCGCGCCGGGTTCAAAAAGCGCTCAAACAACAGGTCATGCTCCACCGGGTCTACCTGCGTAATGCCCAAACAATACGCCACCAGCGAATTCGCCACGCTGCCCCGCGTATTCACCGGCACCCCCGTCTCCCGCGCAAAGCGGGTAATGTCCGCCACCAGCAAAAACAGCGGCGCGAACCCTTTGGCGATGATGGCGGTGAGTTCGTGGTGGAGACGTGATTGGTAATCGGTTATCGGTAATCGGTTATCGGTAATCGGCAGGCGTTTTTGCAGGCCAGCTTGCGCCTGTTGGGTTAATGCGTCCTCGGCCGTTTGCCCTTCGGGTAATTCCAGTTTGGGCCAGATGGGACGGCCGTCCGGCAGGCAGGGCGTGGCGCATTGGCGGGCAATGTCCGCCGTGCGGGCCACTGCTTCGGGAAAGGCGGCATATTGAGCGGTGATCTGATCGGGGGATTGCCAGTGGAGGGTCACGGCCGTCTCCCCAAACGCGGGCAATGCTTCATCGGGCACATCCGCCAGCGGGCAGTTGTGGTCAATGGCCGCCAGCAGCCGCAACCGGGGCGCGTCCGCCACTTCCAGGCAGTAAATGGGGTGGACGGCAACGGCCGTCAACCCGAACCGCTCCCCTATCGTCACCATCTCGCGGGCAACGGGCATATCCTCCACCCCATGTAATTCCAGACTCAAATACCCCACCTCGCCAAACAAGCCACCCAACCGGGAAGCAAAACGTACCGCCGCCTGCCGGTTACCCGCCCGCAGATACCGCTCCGTCCAACCCATGCGTCCGCCGTCCAAGGCAATCAGGCCATCGCTATTTTCCTTCAGCCAGCCCCAGGGAATACCTTGCCGCAGCAGATGTTCCCGCGCCGGGCTGGATTGCACGGCCGACGACAGGCGGCACAGGGATTGGTAGCCGCCTGGCCCGGTCGCCAGCAGCACCAGCCGCCCGGCCACATCCGGCGTCAGGTTCATTTCGCCATCAGGGGCCGCCACCGGCAGCGTCATGCCGATGATGGGCTGGATGCCGACTTTGGCACATGCCTGCTGAAATTGAACGGCGCCAATCAGCACGGCCGTGTCCGTCAGCGCCAGCGCCCCCATCCCCTCCGCCGCCGCCCGATTCGCCAGATCAAAAACGGACGCCGTGCCGCCAAGCAAGGTATAATGGGAGTGAACGTGCAAATGGGTGAATGGATTCATGGTGGGATAGTTTTTTAGTGCTTTGGTGTCTTGGTGTTTTAGTGTCTTGGTGTGGAAAATAACACGCAAGCCCACAAACACGCAAACACAAAATCACAAAATCACACAAACACAAAATCACTAAACCACATAAACACAAAAGGACTATTTCATGGAAAACAAGGTAGCAATTATCACCGGGGGCGGCACGGGGATTGGGGCGGCAGTGGCGGTAGCATTGGCGGCGGCGAGGGCGCGGGTGGTGGTGTGCGGCCGCCGGGCGGAACCGCTGGCGGAGGTGGTGGCGCAGATTCGCACACAGGGGGGCACGGCCGTACCCATCACCGCCGACGTATCTGAAGTGGCTGATGTAGAGCGGGTGGTGGCCACGGCCGTTGACCGTTTTGGCACGGTGGACATCCTCATCAACAATGCGGCCGTTGACGGCGGTGCGCCCATTCACCGGCACAGCATTGAAGAATGGGATCGGATCATGGCCATTAACCTGCGTGGCCCATTTTTGTTTGCGCGGGCGGTGCTGCCTCTGATGCGCCAGCAGCAAAGCGGGCACATCATCAACATCAGTTCCGAATCGGGTGTGGAACATTACGCCGGAAATGGGGCGTATGGCGTCTCCAAACATGCCCTGAACGCCTTGGGCCAGTTTATCCAGGTAGAAAATCAAGACCTCAACATCCGCGTGAACACCATCTGCCCCGGCATGGTGCTGACGCCGATGTCCCAAGATTTCCCAGGATTGATTCCTGACAAATGCCTCTCACCCGAAGATATTGCCGACCTGGTGATGTGGCTGCTCAGCCGCCACCCCAATCTGAAAATCGGGCTGCCGGTGTTGATTCAGACGATGGCGAATCCGTGGGGATAGCGTGATGCGTGAGAAATCACGCATCACGCATGACAGTTATGATTTCATTGACTGTGGCAAAACAATTGAAAGAGGCCGGGCTGGTGTGGGAGACGGCCGTGAATGACTTCTTCGCCATTCCTGACCGGGGCATGGATGACAAGGTGTTTGTCATTTCGGACGTGATGGTGACGATGGAACTGGTGCAAGGCTGGCCCGCGCTGACCTTTCACGGTACGGCCGAATGGGCCGCCGACCACCTGCTCACCCATGAAGCCATCTGGCTGCCAACGGAGGAACAACTGCGGGAGGAATTGGTAAAGTTGTTGCCGGATGATGAACCGGATTTCACTTTGACCCGGCTGGTAGCTGGCTATGGCTATCAATGCGAAATTGTGTGGGGGGGACGGCCGTTGCATTTTGCGGCCAATTCAGCCATTGAAGCCTACGCCCTGGCCCTGCTGCATATACTTTACCAACCAAGAGACAGTTGATAAAATGCGACGCTAACATCACTAGCCATTCGAAATATGGTCTAAACCGTAGGGGTGGGACAGGCGGGCCACGTTTTGGTTTTGCACAAAGGAAGTAGTTCCCGCCTGTCTCACCCCGTTTTGCGGCCACATGGGGCGAGACGGCGCGGGCAAAAGGGCCGCTATCAGAGCCAGTTCACCCCCCGCCGTCCCGCCCCTACAGTTCATTGATTTCATATGTCGAATTGCTGCTAACATCACCAGTAATCAGGTAAACATGGGACATCAAACAGACTCTGATCATAATTTATTCTCTCCCTCACTACAAGAGGGGGCCAAAGCTACACCTCAGTATGAGAACAGGCCATGGCAGGTTAATTCTCAAGTCTGGATTGCCCTCTTTGGTGGTGTGGCCGCTGTGACCATCATCGCTTATTTGAACGGCCGTCGCCTACACATTAAACAGAACCAGTTGTGGCAAATCGTGGCGGTGGGTGTGGTCGGCATCATAGTGGTCTTTTTACTGACCTCTCTTTCTGGCACATGGGAATTGGCCGCCGATTCCTATTGGCAAGAAACGGCACAGCGGCTGCGTTGGATCAATCGGATTACCGCCATGCTTTGTTATTGGTACTTTGCTCAGTTGCAACGGCCGTATGTACGCCAGTATCAGTTCCGCACAAACGGGGAGTATGATTCGCTGTGGGTTCCCGGCCTGATATTGGTTTTTGTTGTGGGTACCGCACAAAATCTCATTCTCATGGCCGCGATCAACCAGTTTTTGTAAAGGGGAAGGATGCCTGAAAACAGAACCAGTCTCACCCTGGCCAGTCACTACCTGGATATTGACCAGCCAGAACGCACCCTGGAAATCCTCGATCACCCTGATAGTGACGTCATTAATCATCCCTATTTTTGGTATCTGCGCGGCCAGGCGTTTTACCGCCTGGAAAAATTTGAAAGCGCCCGGCAAGCGGCCCAAAAGGGGCTGGCACTAGCGCCCCAAGATGTGCAGATCCTCCTCCTCTTATGCAACTGCCAGAGCCGCCTGAAAAACCTGGCCGAAGCAGAGCGGGCCATTTTGGCAGCCTTGCAGCAAGCGCCAGAAAATCCACAGCTTATTTGCCGTTATGCCCGGCTGGTGGCCGAAGGTGGGCAGTTAGACAAGTCCGAACGTTTACTGCAAAAGGCAGAGCAAATTGACCCAGAACACACGGCCGTGCAACATCTACGTGTTCTGCTGGCTTTCCTGCGCGGGAATGACAACCAGGCCATTGCGGCCAGCGAGACGGCATTGCTGCAAAACCCCGAAGACAGTTACGCCCACTTTATGAAAGGGCAGGCACAGGCGGCCCAGGGACAAGTAAATCCGGCGGCTCGTCATTTTCAACAAGCAGCCCGCCTGGAGCCGATGGAGCAGACATTCCGCTCGACAGCCCGCACCAGCCGTTATTGGACACATTGGCTCTTATGGCCTTTGCAACCGCTTTACCGGTTTGGCACTGTAAAGGTGTGGCTGGCGGCCATTGTCATTATTTTGGGCTTGCAGGCATTGGGGTTTGATCGTGCCAGTGGTTATTTTGCGCTGGCCTATCTGGTTTTGGTGGTTTACAGCTGGGTCATGCCACCCCTTTTGAGGTGGTGGTTGAAGAGGCAGCACGGCGGGGGCCGTTAGCATGTTGAGAGAACAAGTGTTGTTTACGCCTTCGTTGCAGGAATGGCAACGGCCGTATCCAGACCCCAAAAAACGGCCGTGGCGCATAGCGCCCCAATTCCTCGTCGCCCTCTTCGCCGGGCCATTAGTCGTTACCCTCATCGCCTGGCTGAATGGCAAACGACTGCTTTTGCACCCTTCACAACTGCGGCACATCAAGATCATCGGGCTGATTGGCACGGCGATTGCCTGGGGGATACCCCTCGTTTTGAGTACGCAAGACAATTTAAACCTGTTCTGGCGCGTGCCCCTGAATCAGTGGTGGGTAAGCAATCTGGTTACGGCCGTTATCTGCTGCTTTATTTTTGCCATGATTCAAAACACGGGTATGCGTGTCTATTATTTTTATCACGGTGATAAAGGCTTCTCCCGATTTTGGATCAGAGGTGTGGCGGTTATTATTTTGATGTTGTTTGTGCAAGGTGTGATTATTTCCCACATTTTGAACCGCATAGGGTGAGGGAGCGTTGACAACACAATCCACATTGGCCCTGGCCGAACATTATCTGAACATAGAACAGCCAACACGGGCACTGGAACTGCTATCGCGGGCAGAAAATGATCTTCTCAATACACCCGCCTACTGGTTATTGCACAGCCAGGCGCTGTTCAACCTCAACCAGATTGAAGCCGCCAAAGCCTCTTCCCAAAAAGGGCTGGCGCTGGCTCCTGACGATCCCCGGTTACTCTTTCTGTTGTGCAACTGTGAAGATAAAGCCGGGTATCTGGCGGCCGCAGAAACAGCAATCCTGGCAGCCATTCGCTTACAACCAGAAAACCCACACTTTATTTGCCGCTATGCCACGCTGGTTGCTCAGACCAATCAGCTAGACAAAGCACAACAATTGGCGACAGTAGCCGCCAAAATTGACCCCAACCAACGTTCTGTCAGACACCTCCAGATTTCCCTGGCTTATCTGACAGAAAGTATTCCTCAAGTGATTGCGCAATGTCAGGAAGGCCTGACCCTGTTCCCTGAAGATCCTTACATCCTTTACATTTTGGGGCATGCGTATGTCGAACGGGGCAAACCCGGCCATGCAGTTGACTATTTGCGCCGTGCCGCCCAAATCAATCCTTTGAACCATGTCTTTACCACTTCGGCCCGACAATATACCTCTGCCGGGCATTGGCTATTGACGCCTGTATGGCCATTCCACCGTGTGCTTATTGGCATGGATAGATTCATGTTCCTTGCCATTATTCTCTTTATTATTCTTTGGGCAATGGGGCAATATAATGGGTCGCTATATGTTTGTATGGGTTGGTTGGCTTTGCTGTACTATACCGCTTTCGCCAACTGGATTATTCGTCTTTACCGATCCAGACAGAAGGGAGATTCAAAAAAGTGAGTAGCGAAAATGAAACACGGATTGCCGCCTTACGCCAGGCTCTGGCTCTGGCGGCGGATAACCACGCCTTGCGGCTGATGCTGGCGGAGTTGTTGCAGGCAGATGGGCAACTATTGGCGGCTGTCATGGAATATGACACGTTATTGCAGGCCAACAGCCTGGACAAAGGCAAACTGGTATCGGTGGGGCTGTTGGCGCTGCAAGTAGACAACCTGGATGTGGCCGAACGGTGTTTGCAAACGGCCGTGCGCCTGGGCCAGATTGAAGGCGTTGCCTCTTTGCGCACGGAGATAGAGGCCCGGCGCGCCGCCCAAGGGTTTTTCCGTATTGCGCAGCCGGTTGGCGACGCTGCCCCCACTATGAACAACCTGGATACCTTGATGGACACGGCCGTGATTCACTTTGCCGATGTCGGTGGCCTGGAGGATGTCAAAAAGGTCATTCACAAGCTGATCATCTTGCCTTTATTGCGGCCAGAGGTTTATCAAAAGTACGGCCGTCGTTCCGGCGGCGGCGTCCTCATGTATGGGCCGCCCGGTTGTGGCAAAACGATGTTGGCGCGGGCAACGGCCGGCGAGTGCCAGTTACCCTTCGTCAACATACGCATTGAAGACATCCTCGACCCTTACCTGGGCGTCAGCGAACGTAACCTGCACGCCGCTTTTGAGTACGGCCGTGCCAACGCCCCCTGTGTCCTCTTCATTGACGAACTAGACGCGCTCGCCTTTGCCCGCCGCAAATACACCGGCAGCACCGGGCGCGCCCTGGTTGACCAGATATTACAAGAACTGGACGCTATTGGCGCTGAGAATGACAACGTCCTGATTCTAGCGGCTACCAATGCACCCTGGGATATTGACGATGCCCTGATGCGCCCCGGCCGTTTTGACCGCCGCATCTTTGTGCCGCCGCCAGACCAGCCCGCCCGCCAGCGTATCCTGGAAATTATGGTGCAGGACATCCCCATCAACCGATTGGATTTGAAACAACTGGCAGTCAATACCCCACTCTTCAGTGGCGCTGATTTACGGGCGCTGGTAGATGCTGCCATTGACCAGGTCATTGATGAAGCCCTGCTGACTGAAACAGAGCCACCACTGGCTATGAACCACTTACAATCAGCCCTCACAACCCTACGCCCCACGACTCTGGAATGGCTAGACCGCGCACAAAACTACGTGGAGTTTGCTAATCAAGACAAACGTTACGAAGAAGTGGAGAAATTCTTGAGATCAAAAGAGTATCGCAAGTGGCGTTCATGATCGTTTCGGCCAAATGAAAAGGTTATAATTTCCACATGAAAATTTTGCAGCGCATGGGCGTGATTCCCTATTTATTATTGGGGGTTGGCCTGTTCTTCATTGGTTTTGTGGCGTTAGAGTATGTGGTCAATAATTTCTGGCCCATTGATACCAACCGGCTCGACCTGGTGCGGGCCACCGCTCTGGATCGGGTGGACGCAGCCAGTTTGTTGGAAGCGGCCAATAATGAACTCATCCTCGTATTTCTGGCAACCATCATGTTAATGGCGACGGGGCTGGCGCTGCCGATTGCCTATTTTTTGAATAAACGGTTCGGCCGTTATGCCGATGAACGTTTCGGCGCATCTACTTCGGCGCCATTTCTGGTAGTGCTGCGGCAATCGATGGGGGCGGGTTTTTGGGTTGCCTTTTGCATCTGGCTGCAAATGAATCGAGCTTTTGGTATTGCGGCCGCACTGTTGGTGGCCGGCGTTCTCATCCTGTTTGAACTGCTGCTGCAAATCCGCACCCGTGCCGCGGCTGTGGGGAATCCGTGATTGGATTACGCATTACGGGCCATTACCACTAACAAGCCCCCCTCACCTCCTCACCTCCTCACCTCCTCACCTCCTCACCTCCTCACCTCAGCACCTGATCACCTCAGCACCTGATCACCTCAGCACCTGATCACCTCAATCACCGAACCAGACGGCCGTTTCTCCACCTGGATGCGCGTCGGGAAAGCGTCGCGCAGCTCGTCTATGTGGGTGATGACCAGGATAACCTGGAAGTCGTTTTGAATGGTGTTGATCGCCTCGATCAGCCGTTGGCGACCCTGGGGGTCCTGGCTGCCAAAACCTTCGTCAATGACCAACGTTTGCAGCCGCGCCCCGGCCCGTTTGGCCAGCAGTTGGGAAAGCGCCAACCGGATGGCAAAGTTGACCCGGAACTGTTCACCGCCGCTGAAATTGTCATACGGCCGTTCGCCCGCATTGTCCTGAATCCGAATATCCAGCGTCTCCCGCATCACCTCGTTGCTCTTGTTTTGGCGCTGCGTGGGGAAGCTGACGCGCATTTCGCCGCCGGTCAGCCGCTCCAGCAGGTCGTTGGCATGTTCTTCAATAGCCGGGATGGCCTGCTCGATCAACAGCGCCTGCACTCCCTCGCGGCCAAACGCCTTTTCCAGCGTTTTCCAACGTTGAATGTGTACCGTCTGCGTGACTCGTTCGGCAGTCAGGCGGGTCTGGCGGTCGCGCTGGTCGGACAGCACCGCCAGCCGGTTTTGAGCGACCCCCACCTGGCGGCTGGCGGCGTTCTCTTCTTCACGCAGCCGGAACAGTTCATCCTCCACACGGCGGAGGTCAGCCCCGTCGGCGGTGAGGGTTTCTAGTTCGGTCACGGCCGTCTCCACCTGCTGTTGAAAATCGGCCACCGTCTGCTGCTGATTGGCAATTTGGGCGGCCAACTCGGTCAGCGCGGTTTCCAGGGGGGCGACGGCGGCCTGTGCTTTCGCCAACTGTTGCTGCTTTTCCGGGGCGCCGGCCAATTCGTCGCGGGCGGCGCGGGTGGCGGCGTGGGCGGCGGGGTCATAGCCAACGGCCGTGACCTGCCCATCCAGTTCCGCCAATGCCTGTTGCGCGGCAGCGTCAAAATCGGCGGCGGCCAAACGCCGGGCTACTTGGGCCAGTTCGGCCTGTCCGGCTTGCTGCCATTGATCAGTCAGGCGGTCAATTTCGGCCAGCCGCGCCTGCTGGTTGGCGATGAGGCGTTCGGTGTCCTGCCGTTTTTTGTCCAGCGGGGCCTTTTGGCGCACGGCCGTTTCCAGGGCGGCCGCTTCTTTTTTGAGCGTATCCAGAGCGGTGGTATCGGTGACGGCCGTTTGCAGTGCGGCCAGTTGCCCTAAACCGTCGGCTTCCCATTCGGCCAGGGTGGCAGCAATTTCATCTAGTTTTGCCTGGGCGCGGGCTTTGCGGTCTTGTTGGGTTTGCTGCTGTTGTTCCAGTTTGGGCGACTGTTTGATGCGGGCATCCAACGCGGCTACTTCTGCCGCCAATGCCTCAATGCGCTCCTTATTGGCTTTGCCTTGCGCTTCCATCGTCTGCAATTCGCCGTTGAGTTCGGCCAACACCGTCTGGCGGTGATCGGCAGACAGCGGTTGGCCGCAAAGCGGGCAATCGCCGCCGGTTTGCGCTTCCAACTGGCCAATACGTTCGCGTTTTTGTTTGAACAGGTCACGCAGGCGGGGTTGGTCGGCTTCCAGATTGTTTTTCTCAGCCAGGCAAAGGGAATACTTTTGATGCGTTTCGGACAGGGCGGCGATTTCAGCGGTGACGGCCGTTAGTTCCTTCTCCGCCGCTGCCAGATTTTGAGCGACGGTGGTTTGCTCGCCGCGCATCTTGTCCATCTGGGCAGCGCGGGTTTGCAACTGTGCCAGTTCGCGCTGTTGGGATTGGCGCTGCGCTTCAAGCTGGCTTAATTGGGCGCGGTGTGTTTGCCACTGTTCTTCCTGGGCGGTAACGGCCGTGAGGTTGTCTTGCACCGCCGTTAATTCCACCTGCGCTGCCGCCAGTTGGGCGGCCACTTCTACCTTTTCAGCGGCGGCTTTGGTCACGGCCGTCTGTTGGTTTTCCAGTTCACGCTGCCGTTGTTCCAGGCGGCTTTTTTCCTGGGCAATGGTCAGTTCATACGGCCGTCTGGCCTGCAACAGCCGGTTGTACTCGTCGGCTTTGTTTTGCCAAGCCTGCACCTGCTGGTCAGCGGCCTGCCAGGCGGCGAAGGCGGCGGTGATGGTTTCGGTTTCGGCGAGTACGGCCGTGTAACTTTCCCGTTCCGCCTGCTGCCGCTGCTGCGCTTTATGCAGGTCAGCCAGGGTGCGTTCGGCGCGGGACAGGTTCGTTTTCAGATTTTCGATATTCTTTTTTTGTTGGGCGATGGCCGCTTCGGTGCGGCGCAATTCATCATACAACGCCTGTTTGTCGGCCAGCCGGGCGGTGATAGCGGCATGTGTTTCTTGTGCGGCCGTTAACGCTGCCTGCCTTGTCTCCTCTTCGCCCAGTTCATTTTCAATTTCACCAAGTGTAGCGTCCAGCAGTGCCCGTTGCCCTTCGGCCTGTTTGCGCCGTTCGCTGGCCGCTTCTTTGTACACATCCCATTCACCCAGGCCCAGCAGTTCGGCCAGGATTTCTTTGCGTTTGTTGGGGGTCTTGGTGGTGAATTCGTCCGCTTTGCCTTGCAACAAAAAGCTGGCGTTGATGAAGGTGTCATAATTCATGCGCAGCAGTTTTTCAATGGCTGCCTGTGTTTCGCGCACTTTGCTTTCCGTCAGCGTTTTCCAACTGGATTCGCCGCCGCGCACATCCAGGTCGAGCGTGGTGGTTTTGCCATGTGGTTTGCGGCGGGTGACGCGGTAGACGCTGTTTTCCAGGGCGAAGGTGAAACGGACTTCGGCCGCCTGTTTGTTGGCGATTGCCCATTTGTTGACCATATCGTCGTCCAGTTTGCTGCGGCTGCGGCCGAACAAGGCCCAGGTGATGCCATCAAGCAGGCTGGATTTGCCCGCGCCGTTGGCCCCGGCGATGCAGGCCAGGTGGATGTGGTCGAAGGTGAGTACGGCCGTGTCGCGGTAGGAGAGGAAGTTGGTTAGTTCGAGTTTAAGTGGAATCATGGAGAATGGGAAATTGTCAATTGAAAATTATCAATTGACCATTGTCAATTTTTCAGGATTTTAGCGTAAGTGTGGAGTGGAAACGAATGAATGAGAGAAGATGGGGGATGGTGACGGCCGTTTACCTGGTTTTGCTGGCGCTCTGGTTTGGGTTGTGGTGGTTGACGGCCGACCGGTTTTGGCCGCTGGTGATGGTGAACCGGGTTGTGCCTTATCTGTTTATACCCGCAGCGGTCTTGATGATTACTTTGGCTGCTAAACGCCATTGGCGGTTGGCGGCAATAGCTGGATTGCCGCTGTTGCTATTTGTCTGGTTGTATCGGCCGTATTTACTGCCACAAAGGAGCGAGCCGGGCACGGCCGTGCTGCGGGTGATGAGCTATAACATCCTGTTCAGTAACCAGAACGCGGATGGTGTGGCTGCTGTTATTCAAACGTATGCACCCGACCTGGTGGCTTTGCAAGAGGTACGGCCGCGCATGATGGCTGAGTTGCGAGAGCGGCTGGCAGTAAACTATCCGTATTCGCTGATCGGCGCCCACAATGAGTATGGCACGACGGCCGTGTTCAGCCGCTATCCCTTCCTTCACCAACAAATCATTGACCTGGGGGATGATCGCCCGGCGACGATGGTGGTGGTGGAAATTGAAGGGGAGCGAGTGGTGTTTACGGCCGTGCATCTGCGGGCTTATGGCTTACGTTGGGTGCCGCCGCACCAAATTCCGCAGGCCATTGGCGAACGCACCCGGCTACAAAACCGGCAGGCAGAACTTTTGTTGGCGGCGCTGGCTAAACAAGAGGGAACCGTTATCGTTGGCTGTGACTGTAACAGCAAGGAGAGTTCCAGTTCTTACCGAATGCTGGCGGAAACACTGGCCAATGCCGCCCACAGCCGCCCCAATCTGATACTGCCCGGCGCATCACCAGACCAGAATTTGCAGCACATTGATTACATTCTCTACCGGGGAAATTTAAGAGCGAATGGCGTCTACGTGATTGATAACAGCGGCAGTTCGGATCATCAGCCTATTGTGGCAAGTTTTGCCAGACCTTAGTGAGCGTCCAGAAATAAGTTCCCTGTTGGAGCGCGGGCAGCCTGCCCGCAGCAGACAAGTTGTCCGCACTCCAAATCAGCAAGCAATTTTTAGACGCTCACTAAATGAACATCCCCAGATTAGACAGCGAACGCAGATTATTTGCATCTGCGAAATCTGTGTAATTCTGAGGATCATTTTCAAAGAACCTAACGCAATCCTTCAACAATAGTTTCCACATTGGCACGAAACATGCCAATATAACTGTCTGCCCTGCTACCCGTGCCCCCCAGCGCATCCGTATAGAGCGTTAAGATGCGTACCGAATCACAGCCTGGTAATTCGGCCGCTACTGCCGCTGCCAACTCCGTATTATTGGTATTTTCGGCAAAGATGGTGCAGATGCCCTGTTCTGTCATGGTTTCCACCAGTGCAGCCAGATCGGTGGCCGAGGTTTCAGCCAGTGTACTGGCCCCAGGGATCACGGTGCCTGATATATCAAAGTCATAATCCCGCGCAAAGTAAGCCAGTGCATCATGGTTGGTGATGAGAATGCGATTTTCCGGTGGGATGGTCGCCAGTGTGGCCTGAGCATATTCTTCCAGCTCGGCCAGTTCCGCCAGATAAGCGGCCGCATTTGCTTCATAAACGGCCCTATTAGCTGGATCACTTGCACTTAACACCTGTTGTATGTTTGCTACCCACTGCCTGACATTCTGAATAGATTGCCAGACATGAGGGTCTGCCCCCCTGTGTGTATGCTCATGCTCCTCTTCGTGTTCGCCAGTTTCGCCAAAGGCGATGGGTTCGATGTTCGCCGAGATGGGGACAAGTGTGCCCTTTTCGCCGATGCTTTGCAGATCATGCACCAGATTTTCTTCCAAGTTCCAGCCATTAATGAAGATGACGTGGGCTTCGGTGACGGCCGTTAACTCTCTTGCCCCCGGTACAAAACTATGTGGATCTTGCCCTGGTTCTATCAGGGTTGTAAGAGCAATCGCATCACCACCTACCTGCGCCACCACATCGCCAATAATGCTGGTCGTCGCCACCACTTGGAGCGGTGCATCTTTCCGATCGACCGCCGTTATTGAGGGCAATGTAAGCATCATTTCATCCATATGCCCGGCTACTTCAGCAGGGGTGGCCGAAGTGATGGGCACGGCCGTTGCTTCTTGCCGTGCATTATTAGCACAACCAACTCGTGAAAGGCAGATTGCCACCAGGAATAAGCCTGTTACCTGCATCCGCCAGATTTTCCGCATGACTTTCATACTCTTTCGCGCCTTATTGATATTTTATATCGTTGATATTTTGTCTCAATTATATGAAACTTAATGAGACAGGCAAATTTTCTAGCCTTGACACAAAGGTGGGTTAAATAGAGCTTCTCCCATCAGACAGGTAGCCGGTCTTAACATAAACAAAAAACAGTTGTATAATCAGCATGCTGGGCATTATGTTATTTTATTGAGACCGACTGCCTTCAGGAGAACAGACCGCAGTTGGTAATCTGGGAGGTCATGATGATGTGGCGAAAGAGTGTAACAGGCCTATTGGTGGCAGTGGTCTGGTTGATGTGGGCTGGAGGGGCGTGGGCACAGGAACCACGCCCCACTCCCACCAATGTGGCCCCGCCCGGCGGCGGCGGCAATGAAGATTCTGCTGATCAGCGTGGTTCCATTGCCGGGTTTGTGTATGAGGATGTAGACGGCGACGGCCGTTGTGTTAATACGGGTGTTGCCGGGGAAAATCCGATCCAGGGGATTGATGTGCGCTTTGTGAGCAGCGATGGCGAGACGGTATTTACCCATTACTCCGGTGATAAAGGAGACTTCGGTTTGTATGCGGCCGGACATAGTTATTGGGAAGTAACCATCATGCCGGGTGCAGGTTGGACTCCAACCACAGAAAGTACGGTGTATGTGCCTGTTTACCCGGAAAGCCTCAATCATGCGAATGTCAATTTCTGCCTGACGAAAGGCACAAACGCCATTATCCGGCTGCCTGGTGGCACCGTGTTGCTACCAGAATCTGGAGCCAGCCGTGCTGAACGACAGACTGCGGGGCAGCAAATGATCATATGGCAAGGGATATTGCTGTTGACGGCCGTATGCGGTCTTGCCCTGTTCGTCACCGGTCTATCCGTACAATGGCGGCGCCGAAAGGTATAAACCACCAGCGATGGGTCACAAAAAACTCCGGGCGCTCCGGAGTTTTTTATATCTGGGAGAAAATCTGGGAAGACCTGTGACTATTGGGTGGTCGCTGTGTGTGGGGAATTTGGGCGATGATCTGGCAGGCTATTTCGATAACAGCGATGGGAGAGGTTATCATCTCTTCAAAACGGCCGTCCAGCATCACCACCGGCTCTACCTGCATAATCACCCGTCGCAAAGCAGAGAGTTCTGCCTTCAATCGTTGGTTCTCTTCTTGTACGATATTTACCATGGTCGCTCCCTGCTCGCTCTACGCCGCCACCACTTCTAATGCCACCGGCTCGTATGGCACACGGCCGTTACGTGCATCTGATTCGCCAGCCGGTTCGCCAGCTGGCGAACCGGCAATCACCGGCACCAGCCACTCCCACCCGGCCAATTGGGTGAGAGCGTGATACGCCGTCAAATCGAGCTGTAAAGGTGTTACCGAAGCATAATTCTGAGCCAATGCGCCCACATCTGTTCCCTCTTTGGGTACACCAGTCGGGCGATCACCACCAATCCAGTAATAATCATTTCCACGTGGGTCTTGCCGCTTGTCCAGCCGGTCACGGTAGACACGCAAACCCTGGCGCGTGAGTTGGATGCCATTTAATTGGGATAATGGAATGTTTGGCACATTTACATTGAGGAATGTTCGTTCAGGCAGTTCTTTTTCTATTACTGTTTGCACAACCAGGGAGGCAACCTCAACGGCCGTTGTGTAATCCAACTCCCAGGAGCTAATGCCTCGTCCATCCAACGACACAGCTACACCAGGCACCCCCCAGATAATTCCTTCCATAACGGCCGTTACCGTGCCAGAGTAGGTAACATCATGCCCCAAATTAGCTGATGTATTGACACCAGAAACCACCAGGTCTACCCTGTCATTCAGCAACCCCATCAGTGCTAACGCCACACAATCCGATGGTGCGCCATCGCTGGTAAAAGCCACACTTTCATCAGCCAACTTCACACGGCGCACACGCAGCGGCCGGTTTAACGTTTTGACATGCCCCCCACCCGACCAATCATGGTCAGGCGCAAGGACACTCACTTTGCCAAAACGGCGCATACCCTGAGCCAAAGCCAGCAGCCCAGGGGCAGTTACGCCATCATCATTTGTTACCAATATGTGCATTTGATTCTCCTTCTATTCATACCAGGTAACATCATCCTTCACGCCTGTTAAGCCCCTGTCAATTGGGGGTTAAGAGCGTGATAAAGTTTGGTTAACGGCCGTTTAACATGGTTAACACGGTAATGCAAATCTTTTTCTGTAAACTTGAGTTTAGAGTTCAGTTGGGACTGAACTTCTTTGGACATTAACAAAAAAGA